>DAAP01000026.1 GCA_001701165.1 Bacteroidales bacterium H4
CAATTATTTTCCGAAATATTTTTCAAGACGCAAGACGCAATACAATAGGTTAAAAATTTGTATTTCAGCAGATTATAAGATATACGTGACAAGCAAGAAACGGCACAAACCGACTTTCATTCACATTCTCCACACACCGGCGAGCGATTTTAGCACAAAAAAATGGCGGGCGTGTCATCATCTGAGAGACACGCCCGCCGCTATTTTAGGTGGAAGTCGTTATATGCTTAGCGTACAAGCACTTTGTGTGCAGTGCCGTCTACAGTGACAATATACAAGCCGGGGGCGGAAACGCTCAGCGAAGGCTGGAGCGCACCTGCGACATTATATACCGTGGCGGTGGTGTATTCACCGGCGATTACAATCTCACGGCCGTCTGCATAGACCTTGACTGCCGTTGACGGGTCGGCATCCACAGTGACATCGTCCACACCAAGTACTGATTTCGTACCGAGGACGATATAGCCGTTGGCCGGGATAGAGCATTTGACTGTCGTGCCGCTAAATGTCGGAGTAGCTGTCAAGTTGCGACTGGAGCTGAGTATCTGATGGTTAGAGGCCGAAATCCTCTGCACCGAGTAACCCACGTTCTTGGCTGCGCCGTCCACGTTGGGATTGATGAGGGCAATAATTTCGCGGTCGCCGTTATTGATGCGAATAATGCGGTTGGTGCTGAAAGACTGAGTGTTCATACCCACCTGTGTGAAAGTTCCGTTGATAAAGAGGTCAGGATTATTGCGACGGAGGTTACACATGGCCTGATAAGCCTCAAAGATACCTACGTGATCTGTAGCGTCTTTATAGTACCATACCACGGTCTTGGGGTCGGTATTGTTGCTATCGTCAGAGTTTTTGGTGGTCTGGTCGGCACCAAATTCGCCGAATTGCCAGATCATCCTCGGTCCGGGAGTAAGCAGCATCTGCACTGCCAGTTGCGCCAGGCGACGCGAACGCTTATACTGGTCTTCCTTGACAGAACCATATCCGTAAGCTTTCTGCTTGTAGCCTACGCGTTCTTCGTCATGGCTTTCGGCGTATGCCACGGTCGAGAATGCCGTGCGGCTGTCGGAGGTGGAGAGGAAGCGCTCGAGGTTTGAACCGGAGGCATAACCCATGCCGAACTGACAGGAATTGTAATTAATGTTGGCCCAGTTGAGCTGACCGTCGGCGGCCATTTCATTTTCTTCCTTGTCACCGGCGAGATTCTCATTGATATGTATTCCGTTGGGCTTGACGGCCTTGATGGCTGCATGGAGGTCTTTCATTACGGCCACGCGCGAAGCGTTATATGCTTCCGTACCGGAGGGATATGATGTGCCGAGACCTTTGACGAGGTCAAAGCGGAAGCCGTCAACATTGTAGGCTGTCATCCAGTATTTTATGGCATCCTTCCACTGCTGACGTACTAAGGGGTTTTCTTGCTTCCAGTCGTTGAGCACGCTGTAGTCATGCGGGGCGGTCTGGTTGTAGAAGGGGTTGGAGGCTATGGGATACATCTGATACCAGGGGTGCAGGCCGTCGCTTTGGTTGAATACAATGTCGAGGATGACGGCTATACCGTTTCTGTGGCATAACTCCACAAAGTCCTTGAGGTCTTTGGGCGATCCGTATGCTTTGTCCGGTGCCATGTAGAAGTTGGTATTGTAGCCCCACGAGTTGTTGCCGTTAAATTCCATAACCGGCATCAGCTCAACGGCATTGATGCCGAGACTGCGCAGATAAGGAATCTTTTCTATGGCCTTGCGCAGAGTGCCCTCGCCATTGGCCTGGCGATCGGTACCGGTAAAGTCGCGGACGAGCATCTCATATATTACCAAATTGCGGTGGTCGGGAATGGTAAAATCGCTGAATTTGTAGTTGCCATCAAGATCGCCGCGATATACTGCCATCATCGTGTCGTCAAATTTCTCGTACGGATACTTGGGCATATCGGGCCATATGGAGGAGTCGAGCCATTTGTCGCTGTAAGGATCGAGCACCATGTGTGCATAAGGGTCGCCCACTTTGGTGATGCCGTCTACAATATAGTAGTACGGATACCACGTGTTTTCCTGAAGGTCGCTGACTGTGCGGAAGAAGTAGCGCTGTCCGTTATAGTCCTGATATTTCATTTCGCACTGATTGGCGATTGTCGAGTAGTTGCTCCATGCGCCTACAAGCATCACGTTTTTCTTGCCGGGAGCGGCGATGCAGAAGGTCACTGTACCATCGGCGTTCTTCACGGCGCCCATCTTGGGCACACCGCCGGGATATGTACCCGCGGGCGAGTCGGTGATATAGCTTACGGTGTAGGTCTTGGTCATAGTCTTGGTGCCGTCTGTTGTCGTAGCCACGGCCTTGAAGTCGTAAGTGCCTGGGACGGCCATATTATACTCGGAGGAATAGGTGGTGGCGTTGGACTTGCGACCAAAGCGGAAGGTGCCGTTGTAGAGTTCTATCTTGCAAGGCTCGGTAGTATTGACCGTAAGCGTGGCCATTGCCTCGGCTGTGATGACCTTGGGTGTAGACACGGTCAAAGACATCTGGAAGCCGGGCTCGAGAACATCCACAAGAATATCGCCGCCGGAGGATGTCTTGCCTTCCTTGTTGCAATCGCCCGTGCGGAATACCACGGCTATCTTTTGCACGGTCTCTGATGCATCGGTAATACCGAAATAGGTGCGGATGTCACCAATAGACAAGGTATATGTATTGGGCGACACGTATTTCAGCTTGTACTTGGCTGCATTATCGCCCCATTCGGAGGGCGCATACTTCCAATCGGATGTGTCAGCACTCTTATTGGTAATCACGCCTATATGGGCGTACACGGGAGTAGTCGCGGACAGTCCCTTGAGACCGCCGTTGCCCAAAGGCGAATCGGCATGGTAAGTCAGCACGACATCTTTACTGGCCTCTTGCAGCAAGGCCGGAGAGGTAGTGACTATCTGTGCAAAAGCTCCGGAGATTCCCAGCACAAATGCCGCCACCCAAAATGTGATCAGTCGTTTAATCATATTATTGGTCTATGTTTTTAATTAATGTTATGTGTTTGTTTCTCTTCGTATTCGTATGTCTTGGACGTATCGGACATACGCGTAAGTATGTTTTATATCTCTCTGCAAATGTACACATTTTCGGTGAAATACAACACCTTTCCCGCCGAAAGTGTATATAGTCACCCAATATTGTCCTAAATAA
>DAAP01000049.1 GCA_001701165.1 Bacteroidales bacterium H4
CCGTGCCGGGTCAGCCCCGGCACGGCTCGCTCTGTTTTGGTTATTGTAAAGAATTTATACTACGCGCTTCAGTCGCTTAGCTTAATCACAAGTTATTTCTGCGAACTATATTTGAACCAGACTCGTAATCATATCTACTGATACGACATCCGGATAGACCTCCGAAAAGGATCAAACCTACTATGTATTTCTTACTGCTTTTTATACGCTTTATATTTCGTATGAAAGTCGTTCAGATATGGACCGCCAATAGTGTATCTTTGCACTTTTGGGAACCATTCATAAGTCTCTCCTGCCTGTAACGTGATAGACTTAGTATACCTTTGTGATTCATGGTGATAAGTTGCATCGCAGTATACCTCCATATCAAGCCAAACGGGATAATCGTTCTCATTAATGAAAATAAAACAATATAATCCATCTTCACTCACTTCTTGTTTTGTAAGAATGCCACGGACTTCTTCGAGCTCAGCATGAACGTCTATCGCAAAAGTCAAAACAAGCAAAAGTATTGACGCTATTTTCTTCATAACTCTTTCTTTATATTAAACAACATATCAATCTCTATAGTCTCTCGCCTTGGGTTCTCTGCCAAGTTGAACGGTTACATATCGTTCGTTCCCGGACGGAACCACCCCGGGCCATACGAACACTTTTTTTGATGCTTTCTTTCCCTCTCGTATAGCGCTTTTGTAATAATCGCTACAACGTTTTCCTTTATATGATAGATACCACTCAAAGGAATAAGTTATGATTTCAGAATATGAGTAACCATCCCTATTGGAGTTATAAAGTGTAACTTCATATGAGCCATCCGCTTGCGGAATGACTGCGGAAACCTCAATTCCGGAAATCGACTCAACCGTCGAGTACGTCGGGCCGACTATATTTAGCTGAGGCGCTGCCAACCCCGTTACGCACGATATCGCACATAACAATAATAAAGAGAAAAGTCTTTTTTTCATATCTTTCTATTTATAGCATAGGATATAGACGATCTAATGCAGAATAGAAACACCGTCTATATCCCATGCATTGCGTTAATCACTACATCTGGAAGAAATATCGTTCCCCTTCATAATTCACATAGTGGGTCATTTCTTTGAGTTTGCCATTGATCATCATACTGAATGTCCCGCCAGAAATCTTCCACACTCGGTATCCTTCTTCACCATTCACAGAGCACCCGTCTGTAGTCCATATAACTTTAACGGTGGATGCAGCATGTGGTATTAGGTCGTCTCCAGCAGAAGAATAGGCTGGCCCACTATAGTTGATTGTGGCACTTGCTTGAGAAACGGACTGTGTTTCAGAAGCGGAAGGAGCCGGTGATTCCGATGCAACTGCACATAGGGCTAAGCAGCAAGCACCCAAAAGACTAATAATTTTTTTCATACGCATTTCGTATTTCATGGCCTTACAGTCCTATCGACCGGTGGATAGATAAAAAGAAACGTGGACTGATTTGTCATATCGCTAAAGACGGTCCTGAGAAAACCTTAAGTGCAAGATATGAAAACAGCAGCCCACGCTATAGCGTGAGAACCGTCTTGTTATCAATTGCACTTGTTGAAAATTTCTCAGGTTTTCTTTAGCAAGATAAGCAAAACGCTTCTTAGAAAGTTAGTATGTCAAGACACTCCTCTGAGTGCTCCGCAAAATTAACTATTATTTTGGAATAATGCAGTATAATCTCACAGCGAAAGATGAGATTAACATTTTTTATAAGAGCTTCACAAGCAAATAGTCATCGGCTTACACTCCGACCAGGCGAGCAATGCGACCTATGCTGTCCTGCACGGCGGCATGCAGCCGGCCTTGTGCATCGCCGGGATAGCCGCTGCAATCCACAGCCCACGGCGCGTCCACGGCCACGCATCCGCCAAAAGAGAGGAAGGGCACGCCGTGAGCGGCGGCAAGGCGGCGAAGCGTATCCACAACCTTGCCCTGCCCTGTCTGCTCGTCTATGCAACCCTCGCCGGAAACCACAAGGTCTATACCCTCCCACCGTATGGACTTGGCAAGATAGGCGGCACCATCGACACATCGTGCGCCAAGCACCGAAGCCAAAGCAAAGCCAAGACCTCCGCCGGCGCCGTCATATACCGAGCTGCACCCCGGCCGGTGTTCCTGCCATTTACGCAATCGCGCGGCCAGCAGCGGCAAATCCTCCGGCAAAGCGCCCTTCTGCGACGCAAACATCAGCGCCGAAGGCTCGCCTATCGGTGCAACCAAAGGCACCCGCACATCACATAGTCCGACAAGGCACTGACTTGCACGTGTTTCCAGCCCGTATTGGCTGAGCACACGCAACATTCCAGCGCCACCGTCGCACGTTCCGGTACCCCCGATGCCGAGATATAGTGTATGCATCTGCGGGTACTTGCCCATAATTAGCCGCAATGCCTCGCCAAGTTCCGCCGAATCCTTATCCATAACAATATCGCGCGACCTAGTATTGCCATAAGTAAGGACGCCGGCCTCCATAACGCCGACTGTGCCGTCCGACTTGACATAACATTTCGGGACACACGATTCGGGCTGTAGACCATATATATGCGCAAGTATCATCGCAGTACCCTCGCCCCCGTCTGCCATGGGAAATTTTATGGATTCATAACCATATAACGACAATGTCGAGGCGATGCAATGCGCCGCTGTCTCAGCGCTCATAGTACCCTTGAATTTGTCCGGTGCAATAAGTATCATAAAAACAATATCTGATGACTAATTCTATAATATAATAATGTGTCCGCCGTCCTACACGGCCACAGCAAATACATTCCGGTCAAGACCTTAAATCCCTAAACCTTAACTCAAAGGCATACTTTTTGCCCTAAAAAAAGCAATAGGGCCGCATCGCATTGCGATGCAGCCCCATGTTGTAGTCTTTAAGCTCGGAAGGCGGCTGCACTTGCCGCAGCTGCCTTACTTGCGGATACCAAGCTCTTTCTGAGCGATGATGGCACGGTAGCGAGTAATGTCTTTGCGCTTGAGGTAGTCAAGCAGGCGACGACGTTTACCTACCAGCATCTTAAGAGCGCGTTCGGTGGTATGATCTTTGTGATTTGACTTCAAATGGTTAGTCAAATGAGCGATACGGACCGAGAATAATGCTATCTGGGCCTCAGGAGACCCGGTATCAGTCTTACCCTTACCGTACTTCTCGAAGATCTCTACTTTTTCGTCAGAACTTAAGTGCATTCTTAGAAAGTGTTAATACGTTAATGTTGAATTATTTAATTTGTCCGCGAGCGAACAAGCGGTGCAAAGTTACGACTTTTTTTTCTAACGGCAATGATTTTCAGAAAAAACATTCGATTCGTGAGATTAATGCACCGGGTAATGCACCGGGTAAAGCTCTGCCCTATACACCCCCATGGTCTGTATACGCCCCGTATTGCTGTATTACTATTCTATTAACTGCATTTGCTTAGACTTTAACTTGTTTTCTCTACATTTTCATTCTTTTAGTTGGTGGATTTAAATAGAATTATTACTTTTGCATCTATAAGTCCGCGAAGCCCTCTTGCCACATACTTCCGGAATGTTTGTTATGTCATAGGTTGCGATCGCGACCATCTATTCACCCCAAAGTGCTGAATTCTATACACGAATGCGCAGAAGAATAATAAGCAACATAGCCGACTGGCGTATCATCAGACACTTTCTCAAAACGCCCCTACCCCAATGGGTCGTTTTGGTTGGTGACATACTTATAGTATTTTTCAGCGCTCTGATTACCATACTTCTTGGACACGGCGATCCTACGGCGGGATTTCCCGGATGGATATTTGATTGGCCTACTCGCGCAGGTGTTGTGGTAGCCGTATATGCCTTTATATTCTGCTTAGTAAAGCCGTACCGCAGTATCATACGACTGTCCGCCATCGAGGATACATACCACATAGCGTTGTCAGTGGTATTATCAAGTGCTGTTCTGTTTATTATCGATATAATTACACAGTGCTCCGCATCAGTACGCCTCGTGGGCATGTGGAACATATTTGTCATCGGCGTCATCACTTTTGCACTAATGACTGTGGTGCGATTGTTCGTCAAATATGTATACGATGCCGTGACATCCCTGGACGCCAACCGCAAACGCGTTGTAGTCCTTGGTTCGGCGCTTAATTCGTTCGCATTAGCCGCAGCATTACAAGCCGAAACCGGAGGACGATTCCGTCCGGTGATGATGCTGAGCCTTAACCACAGCAACATCAACACCACCATTAGCGGAATACCAATACGCGACTACAACCCCGACACCGTAGCTCAAGTTTTTGACGAATGTGGATGCGACACCTTGCTGTTTTTGGCCACTCAAATCGAATTTATGCGTAGCGGCGGCGCAGATGTGTTCCTCAACAACAACATCAAACTGTTGATGCTCAACCAAATCGAGGAATTCGACGTCAATGACGACCAAATGCCGGACATATCACATCACATCCAAGATATTAAAATCGAAGACCTGCTTGGACGTGAACCTATCATCAACAACAATCCTCTGATAGAACAAAACATGCACGGCGCAGTAGTCATGGTTACCGGCGCCGGCGGCTCGATAGGCAGCGAGATTGTACGACAATTATGCCGTTTCGGCGCATCCAAGCTTGTACTCGTAGACCAGGCCGAAACCCCGATGCACGACTTGCAACTGGAGATTACACATGACTATCCGCACCAAGACATAGAACTATGTATCGCCGATGTGGCCAATAGTACACGCATGGAGCAAATTTTTGCCTCGCTCAGGCCACGTTACGTATACCATGCCGCAGCCTACAAGCATGTTCCAATGATGGAATGCAACCCCACCGAAGCCATCACCACCAACGTCTTCGGCACCAAAAATTTAGCAGACCTGGCAGTAAAATACGGCGTCGACCGCTTTGTAATGATTTCGACAGACAAGGCCGTCAATCCAACCAATATCATGGGCGCATCCAAACGTATAGCCGAGATATACACCCAATCACTGGCCAACAAATTGCGCCACGAAAGCACAGACACATACACGCGCTTCATAACCACGCGTTTCGGCAATGTCTTAGGTTCTAACGGCTCGGTCATACCCCTGTTCCGCAAACAGATAGCCGAAGGTGGCCCCGTCACCGTCACACATCGCGATATCATACGCTACTTTATGACCATACCGGAAGCCTGCTCTCTGGTACTCGAAGCCGGATGTATGGGTGCCGGCGACGAAATATACATCTTTGACATGGGCAAACCGGTCAAGATTTATGACCTGGCCTCACGCATGATTTCTCTCGCCGGATTACGACCGGGCAAAGACATCCAAATCATCGAAACAGGACTGCGTCCCGGCGAAAAGCTCTACGAGGAACCGCTAAACAACCACGAGCAGATAATCACAACCAACCACAAGAAAATCATGATAGCAAAAGTACGGCTCTACGATTACGCCGATGTATGCTCTCGTCTGGAGAAACTGCGCACACTCACCATAGAAGGAAATGCCGCCGAGGTTGTGATGCAGATGAAACTCCTCGTCCCCGAATACAAATCACAAAATTCGGTATGGCAAGCTATCGATGCCCGTATAGACAAAAGCAAGAGCATCCACGAGCAGCCATAAGCCGGTAAGCATATTACCGACAGCGCAGACGCCACACACAATACACGCTATGCACGGCGCTTACGGCTCACAACTCACAACACACATCGGGCATACAACAGCCCATTCATCAGTATCCACTTTCAAAGAAAGATTATCCACTGATTAAAAACTATGACCAAACATCTGTGCACCATTCTCATAGGTGCAATCATAGCGACGGCCGCCCGGTCCGCGCACGCCACTGACTTCAAAGACTTTTTCAACAATGAAAAATTAGGACAAATAATCAGCAATATAGGCCAAACCGTGGCCAACGCCACAGCCACAACCAAATTCACGGTAGACGACCTCGTTGGCACCTGGAAATACAAGTCGCCCGGCATATCCTTCCGTAGCGAAAGTACACTGGCCAATATCAGCGGGGCCGCCGCAGCCACAGCCATCGAAGAAAAACTCGCGCCATACTACAAGCGTTCGCGCATGACCAAGGTCACCCTCACCGTAGACAAGTCCCACAACTTTGCAATAAAGACCACCTACGGCACTTTCAAAGGCACCATCGAAAAATCATCGCAAGACGACATGCTTGTCTTCAAATTCAACGTTCTCGGCGCAGTGCCCATAGGCCACGTCAACGCCATGGCCACCAAATCAGACAATCAACTCAACATCACTTTTGATGCATCACGGCTTATAAATATCGTGAAAAGGCTGCCCAAAGTAGCCTCCAACACCTCATTTAGCACCGTAGCATCCATACTTGACAACTACGATAACATCTACATCGGCTTTCGCATGACACGCAAATAAACGTCGTACGCATCGCACACCAAAAGCCTGCACGTCGTCCGCATACCCATACCCTCACGCTTTTTTGCCGGATTTCGCAAGAATAATCCGCAAGAAAGCGCTAACTTTGCAGTGCATAACAAAATATGCCACGGCATACGCTCCCCAATGACCCATACACAAAAAAAAATACATACAACCACGCACGCTGCTATCGTCTATAATCCCCGCGTAATACACATGTACCATCTGACCAAGACACTTACCTGCTGCATTATAGCTACCCTATCGGCTATATGCGGCTATGCACAAGACCTCGGCACAGACACACACAAGCACAAAGATCCGGTGGTGCCACCGCCCACAGCATGGACCGACATATTACCTCTGGGCATACACCAAGACGCCGACATTGACACAACATACCTCAATTACAGCCGCCGCGCCATTCCATCCGCCGTATCTGACGCCTGGGCCACCACCGGCAACTTCGCCGCTCAAGGCATCAATATGATATGGTGGCAGCGTCCGCATACCGATGCATTTTTTTTAAGCCAAGGTACTCGCACGTACCGTCCCGATGTATCCACTATGAAGTGGTACAACAGCCGAATACCGGTCACATTCCTATCTTACAACGCCTCCGGCGGCCGCGAAACGGCTCAGGAACGTCTCAAATGCGACTTCTCCGGCAACATCAACCGTCGCGCACAAGTCGGCGTACTTGCCGATTACATTTACTCCAAAGGCTCGTACTCCAACCAAGCCCTCAAAGACCTAATTTGGGGTTTCTCGGGATCATATATGGGCGACAGATACGAGTTCCAAGGCTTTTACAACCACTGGAATATGCTCAACAAGGAAACCGGAGGCATTACAGATGACCTGTACATCACCGACCCGGCGAAACTGCAAGGAGGAGTCAGCAGCATCAACGCCAAGAGCATACCTACCAACCTCACGGCAGCGCACACACGTACCGTCGGCGGACAATTATACCTAAACAACCGCTATAAAGTCGGGTATTGGCACGAGGAACAGCCCTCGGGCGAAGACGGCGACACGATAGTCCATCGCACTTACATTCCGGTGACCTCGTTTGTTTGGACACTGCAATACGATTTTGACAAACACCTGTTTCTGAATTCCGCTCCGGGCGAGGCCTCCAAGTTTTTCGAAAACATATACCTCCAAGCTGATGGCACACGCGATGTTACACGTATGCACGCATTGACCAATACCATAGGCGTGTCGCTACTCGAAGGCTTCCATCGACTTGCCAAATTCGGTCTGTCGGCGTACTTCAAACATAGTCTCGAAAAATACTACCAGACAACCGTGACCACCCCGGACGGCAGCATCGCCCAAGAAACGACACTTGACCCCCTGCCCGAAGGTGTCGCAGCCATAGCCACCAAACACAGCCGCTCGTTGGCCTGGGTGGGCGGACAACTCACAAAACAGCGCGGCAGCATCCTAACCTACGAGGCCACAGGCGAAGTGGGCGTAATAGGAGATGCCGCCGGCGACCTGCACCTCGATGGCCGTGTCGACACACGCTTCCACCTGCTGGGAGACAGCATAAACGTGGGCGCATACGGGCGTTTCGACAATGCCCATGCACCATACTTGCTGCAAAACTATGTATCCAACCACTTTGCATGGCACAACGACTTTGGCAAGACACGAACCTTACGCATTGGCGGACGTATAACGCTCAACCGCTTCGGCACCTCGCTGGATGTCGGGGTAGAAAACATTCAAAACCACATATACTTCGACACCAAAGGCCTGCCTCGGCAGCACGGCAGCAGCGTACAAGTATTCAGCGCCCGCTTGCAACAAAATTTTCGCGTAGGGGCATTGCATTGGGACAATAGCTTGACATACCAAACCAGTACCGATGAAAATGTCATCACTCTGCCCAAATTCGCAGTATACTCCAACCTCTATGCCACAGTCCGTATTGCCACTCTGCGCCTCCAATTGGGCGTCGATTGCAACTACTACACAAGCTATTACGCCCCCGCATACCAGCCGGCAACCGCCACTTTTCACCAACAACGCGACCTCAAGCTCGGCAACTATCCCTTTATGAACGTCTACGCCAATATGAAACTCTCAAAGGCACGCTTCTACGTAATGATGTCGCACATCAACCAAGGATGGTTCGGAGACAACAAATACTTCTCGACACTGCACTACCCCCTCAATCCACGCCGCTTCCAAATCGGCGTCTCCGTTGATTTTGCCAACTAAACGCCACTGTCAGCCTACAATCTATAAAGTCAATAGCTAATGCCACATTAGTCCTTCCGCTTTTCCCAAATAATAGATGGATAATAACGACAACCATAAACTTCGCTCTTGGCGTCCAATATCGGGAAAAAAAAGGCCTATATGGATGCTCGTCGCACTGCTACTGCTTGTAATCGGGCTAATGTCAGCCCTCTATAAATGCAGCCGCGAAGCCCATACTCCGCTTTTCGGTCCGGATGGATATCCGGCACACTCGGACGGCGATACACTCGACATAGCCATCGAAATCACCCCCTTAGGCTACAACATCTCGGGAGACACTATCTCAGGCATAGACTACGACATCATACGCGACCTCAGCCACCTACACCATCGCCCCGTTAAACTCCATCCCTTTGCTCCACTGGAATACGCACTCGGCGGCCTTAATATCGGAGCTTTTGACATCGTAGTGTCATCCCTACAATCCACTACACAACTCAAAGGACTTGTGGACGTAACCGAGGCTGTTTATATCGACCGCTACGTTATGGTCTCCGCCAACTCGAAAGACACCACAGCCACGGCGGCGACTCTCGGTGGTGACACCGTATGGATTCCGCGCGGATCGCCGGTGCGAGCCAGCCTCATTAACTTGGGCCGCGAACTCGGAGACACCATATATATCGATGACAGTCAGGCGCTCACCACCGAACACCTATTAATGCTTACGGCTGCCGGACGCATACGCCGCGCCATCGTTGCTCAAGGCGAAGCCCGCATCGCTGCCTCGGCCGACCCACGATTACACATCTGCGCCCCGGTCACCTTCAACCAGTTCCAAGTATGGGCTGTAGCCAAGAATCGCGAGGACAAACTGCTCGACACACTAAACAATTGGTTGACCGCATACAAAGCCTCGCCGCGCTACGCCAATCTGCTGCAACACTACCGCCTCAGCCGCTGACGTCCTAAACCCCGTGCCGGAAATGTCCGCCGACTTAATCTGCAGGAACCCGGCAGCGAGATATGCCGAAAAGGACTCCTCCGCAAGGCTCATGCACGCGTCAAAACCTGACACCGCTCACATCCTTCCAATATTATAACGCCCAATCAAAAAAAGGAGCATTTACAGCCTCGGCAATCGAAAAAAAATAGCTAAATTTGCAGTCTAAAAATCAGGGGCGTAAAAAGCTCGATGTCGACACTGCGACACCAAGCCGCCATACGTCTCACCAATACTTATTTACGCCACTACACACAATGCCCAGCGACGACATACATATACATACAGCACTCATCTCGGTATATCACAAGGACGAAACCTTGGAGCGCATTATTGCCATACTCGCTGACAAAGGCGTGAGGCTCCTCTCCACCGGCGGCACCCGCGCTTGGATACAGCAATGCGGCCATCAGTGCGATGCTGTAGAAGATGTTACCGGTTACCCATCGATTTTGGGCGGACGTGTCAAGACACTTCACCCCGGCATCTTCGGCGGAATACTCAGTCGGCGCAACAACACGCAAGACAGTGACGAATGTGCTCGCTACGGCATCGAACCCATCGATATGGTCATCGTTGACCTCTACCCTTTTGCCGAGACAGTGGCGCAAGGCGCATCGGAAGCGGACATTATCGAAAAAATCGACATAGGCGGAATCTCGCTTATACGCGCCGCCGCCAAAAACTTCCACGACGTGGCCATCGTTTCATCGCGAGACCAATACGCATATATTCTGGACGTGTTTGCACAGCACGGTGTCGCCACCACGTCCGACATACGCCGTCGTCTGGCGCGTGAGGCCTTTGCCGTCACCAGCCGTTACGACAGCCTTATCTTCGGATACTTTGACGAGACATGCGGCGATGCCCCCACTGCATTGCGCACAGCCATCGACGGCGTGCGCACCCTGCGATACGGCGAGAACCCGCACCAGCGAGGTTGGTTCTTCGGCAACTTCGAATCAATGTTCGAGCAGTTGCACGGCAAAGAAATATCGTACAACAACCTGCTGGACATCGATGCAGCCACAGCCCTTATGGCCGAATTTGATGACACTGCGGCAACTTTCGCTGTCATCAAGCATAACAACCCCTGCGGACTGGCATGTCGAGACACTGCCATCGAGGCTTGGCGTGCCGCCCTCGCCGGCGACCCAATCAGCGCTTTCGGCGGCGTCATCGTGACCAATAGCACCGTAGACGCCGACACGGCAGCCGAAATAAACAAGATATTCTTCGAGGTCATCATTGCCCCCACATACTCAGACGAGGCCCTCGACATACTGCGTCTGAAAAAGAACCGCATCATCCTGGTGCAGAAACGAGACAATAGCACACGCACGACAATGCGCAGCGCCTTGGGCGGTGTCCTGGTGCAAGACCGAGACAACCGCACCGATAGCGCCGAAGACCTGCACACAGTTACTGCTACCATCCCTACACCGGCACAAGCAGACGACATGCTCTTTGCCGCCAAGGTAGTCAAGCACTGCCGCAGCAACGCCATAGTACTGGCACATGCACGCACACTCTGCGCCGCAGGAGTAGGCCAAACATCTCGCGTAGACTCATTACGCCAAGCTATAGCCAAGGCCAAAGCATTCGGAATGCCCCTTGACGGCGCAGTCATGGCCTCAGACGCATTCTTCCCCTTTGGCGATTGCGTACAAATTGCACACGAAGCGGGCATAACCGCCGTCATACAACCGGGCGGAAGCATCCGCGACCACGAATCGGTAGAGTACTGCGATGCCCATGGGCTGGCCATGTCCATGACCGGCATACGACACTTCCGACATTGACAGGAAGATGCAGCTACCAAGCAGACACAAAAAAACAAAAACAGCAGCTATAAACAAAACACTAAAACGATTAAACTAAGAATAGACCGCATAAGAGCAAACGGAATACGGATAAGCGCCGTCCAATCCGACCAAGCACAGACATGATATCGGATTCGCAACCCACGCTCTCCAAAAACAACAACCGTTACGCACTACACAGTAATAACAGTTCCAAATCAATATAAAATGTCCCTGTTTTCTCTCACCAAAGAAATAGCCATAGACCTTGGCACAGCCAATACGGTCATCATCCAAAATGACAAGATAGTCATCAATGAGCCCTCCATCGTGGCTCTTGACCGCCGCACAGACAAGCTGGTGGCAGTCGGCAACATGGCACAGCTGATGCTGGGCAAAGAAAACGAAAACATCCGCACCGTACGCCCGCTGCGCCAAGGCGTCATCGGAGACTTCAATGCCGCCGAACTTATGATGCGCGCCCTAATCAAGAAAGCCAGTGCAAGACGCAGTTGGTTCAGCCCCTCGCTGCGCATGGTTGTGGGCATTCCCAGCGGATCGTCCGAAGTCGAAATTCGCGCCGTGCGCGACTCGTCCGAACACGCCGGCGGCCGCGATGTATACATGATTTACGAACCTATGGCTGCAGCCCTCGGCATAGGACTGGACGTCGAAGCTCCCGAAGGCAATATGATTGTAGACATAGGCGGCGGCACCACAGAAATCGCGGTAATCTCGCTAGGCGGCATTGTATCCAACAAGTCTATCAAGGTAGCAGGCGATGACATCACCGATGATATCGTCAACCACATGAAACGTGCCCACAACGTCAAAGTGGGCGAGCGCACAGCCGAAGAAATCAAGAAAAACGTTGGCTCGGCTCTCGTTGAATTGGACAATCCGCCTGAGGATTTCATAGTCCACGGACCCCACGGGATGACATCCATGCCCATGGAAGTGCCCGTATCCTATCAAGAAATATGCCACTGCATCGAGAAATCTATTTCCAAAATCGAGACGGCCATCTTGGCGGCGCTGGAAAACACTCCGCCCGAACTATACGCCGACATCGTGCGCAACGGTATATACTTGGCCGGCGGCGGCGCACTGCTCCGCGGATTGGACAAACGTCTATCCGACAAAATCGGCATACAATTCCACGTGGCCGAAGACCCGCTGTTGGCTGTAGCCCGCGGCACGGGCATAGCCCTCAAAAACTACGATAAATTCTCGTTCCTAATCCGCTGACGCCCACAAGGGCGCGGCGTGACCGGGAGCGTACACGCCTTGGCGCGTCCCTACCCCGACACGTCCGTCCGGGCCATGCGGCACACATATACAAGTGCGCCAATTACTGTCATTTCTCATACGCAATAGTTGCTGGCTGCTCTTCATCATCTATATGGTGTTGAGCTGCTTGCTATTATTCAACACAAACCCCTATCAGCACAGCCTATGGCTGACTTCCGCCGGGGCGTTATCCTCATCCGTCTACAAGGCCGGCAACAGCATCTCCTCGTACTTTGACCTACGTCAGGCCAACGAAGAACTCAACCGTCGCAATGCACGCCTGCAAGAAGAGCTGCTGGCATTGCAACAGCGCAATCAAAAGCTGTCCGAAATGGTCATGGCCGACACACTACAGCTCCCAGACTCGCTGGCCGGATACAACTTTGTGGTGGCACACGTAATATCCAACAGCATCATCCACCTGCACAACTACATCACCATCAATCGCGGTGCCGATGATGGCATACGCGAAGAAATGGGAGTCATCGACCAAAACGGCGTAGTCGGGGTGGTCAACGTTGTGGGACCGCACAGCGCACGAATTATATCGCTACTCAACCCAAACTTCCGCCTGTCATGCAAAATAAAGCATAACGAAAGCTTCGGCTCCCTGGTTTGGGACGGCAACGATCCCGCATACGCATTACTCGAGGAACTGCCACGGCATACAGTGTTCCACGCCGGAGACACCGTGGTTACAAGCGGATACTCGGCAGTATTCCCTCCCGGTATCCCCGTGGGCATAGTGGCCGATGACAAAGTGCCGCACAACGAGAACTTTTTCACACTACGTATACGGCTGCTATGCGACTTCGCCCGTTTGGGTAATGTTCAAGTCGTGCTCAATAACTACTCCTCCGAGGTCAAGCAGCTCGAGAAAGCCGACACACCCGAAGAATAGTTGCCCGATAAATCCAAAAGCCATAGTGTTTTTCGACATAATCAGACTTGACACGACATGCGAAGCAAGACTTAATGCACACAGCATACCATTCCGAGACAACAGACAACGAAACAATGATACGCATAGCCATCCAATTCATACTGCTGGTACTGATACAATCGCTGATATTCAACAATTTGATTATCGGCGGATACGCCATGGCCTGCGTATTCGTCTACTCCATCATCGCACTGCCGGTGACACTAAATGACAATCTGCGACTCACCATAGGCTTCTTACTGGGACTGATGGTAGACATCTTTGCCAACACCCAGGGTCTCAATGCACTATGCTGCACTATGGCCGTTGCGCTCCAACGACCGGTATTCCATCTGTACGTCAACCGCGAAGAAGACCTCGCCGGAGCCACACCATCATCGCGAAGCATGGGGCATGCCGCATTTCTCAAATACGCCGTCACCATGACGCTGATATACTGCGCGTTGATGCACACGGTCGAATCCTTCAGTTTCTTCAACTTCGGACGCTTGATGCTGCGCATATCCACGGGCACTGTCTACACTTTCGTTATCGTATTTGCCATAGACAGCATCTTGTCACACCGCCGTGGAGCCAAATCATAACGCAAACCATAACACCACACCTTTGCTGTCGTGAGAAAAAACTACGATTACGCCAAACGCCGCTATATCATCGGAGGATTCGTGGTCCTGATAGCGATTATCTACGCCTTCAGGCTCTTCGACTTGCAAATCAATGACAGCCGTTACAAAGAGTCAGCCGATACCAACGCCTTTCTGCGCAAGACCGTATACCCTTCACGCGGCCTCATATACGACCGCAACGGACAACTGGTGGTATTCAACCAACCGGCCTATGATGTGATGCTGGTACCGCGCGATGTCACCACCTTTGACACCATAGACTTCTGCAACACCCTCGGCATCACCGTTGAGACCCTACGCCAACGCTTCGAGGATATGCGCGACCGCCACCTCAATCCGGGATACTCATCCTACACCCCACAAGTGCTGATGACACACTTGTCAGCTCAGGACTACGGACGCCTGCAAGAAAAGCTCTACAAATTCCCCGGCATATTCATCCAAAAACGCATACTGCGTCAATACAACACCGCAAGTGCCGCAAACATCTTGGGCAACATCCGCGAAGTCAACGCACAAGACATTGCAGACGACCCCTACTATGCCGCCGGCGACTATACCGGCGACCTCGGCGTTGAACGCAGCTACGAACGATACCTGCGCGGAAACAAAGGCGTGGAAATCCTAATACGCGATGCACACGGACGTATACAAGGCAAGTATGACGGAGGAGCACATGACGTAGCGCCAATTTCGGGGCACGACCTGACATTGAGCATCGACATGCAACTGCAACAATATGCCGAATCGCTAATGGTGGGCAAGCGCGGCGCAGTCGTTGCCATCGAACCCGAGACAGGCGAAATACTATGCATGGTATCCACGCCAACCTATGACCCATCACTATTGGTGGGGCGTAACCGCGGCGCCAATTACAAGGCCCTTACGCGAGACCCGGCACACCCGTTGTTCGATCGTGCACTGATGACATCCTATCCTCCCGGCTCGACTTTCAAGCCAACCCAGGGCTTGATTTTACTCCAAGAAGGTATCATCACCACCGGCACCGCCTACCCATGCCACCACGGATATATCAGCGGAAGACTTCGCGTCGGATGCCATAGTCATGCAAGCCCATTGGCACTGAAGCCCGCTTTGCAGACCTCTTGCAATGCCTTCTTCTGTTACGGTTTTAAAGCCATGATTGACCGCCGAAGCAAATACGGCAATTCCGCAAATGCCTTTGAGGTGTGGAAAAAACATCTCGTAAGCATGGGCTACGGATATCGTCTCGGCATCGACCTACCCGGCGAAAGCCGTGGATTTATCCCCAACGACCGTTTCTATAACAAGATATACGGCAAAGGCCATTGGAGTGCCAACACCATCATCTCGGTATCCATTGGTCAGGGCGAAATCGGTGCCACTCCAGTACAGATTGCCAACCTATGCGCCACTATCGCCAACCGCGGATGGTTCATAACCCCTCACGTGGTCAAAGCAGTAAGCGATACAGTCATGGACAAAGAACTGCTACGCGTACGCCGTCCCACCATCGAGCCACGGTATTACAACGAAGTAGCCGAAGGCATGCGTATGGCCGTCACCGGAGGAACCTGCCGTCGCGGAGCCATTCCGGGCATTGAGATGGCCGGAAAGACCGGCACGGCACAAAACCCGCATGGCAAAGACCATAGCGCATTCATCGGCTTTGCGCCCTATGACCATCCTAAGATTGCGGTGTGCGTATACGTCGAAAACGCCGGATTCGGAGCCACTTTCGGCGTCCCTATCGGCAGTCTCGTCATTGAGAAGTACCTCACCGGATGCATATCGCCGACACGCAAGCACATCGAAACAAATATGCTAACAACCTCGCTGCACTATGTTGACAAGAAGAAATGAATCGGACACGGTGCTGCGCACCCTTGACTGGTCAACAGTTATCATATATCTGATAATGGTTCTCGCCGGCGTCATAAGCATATATGCCGCCAGCTACGACTACGATGACGCGGCAATATTATCCTTTGATGAATTCTCGGGTAAACAGGCACTATGGGTAGGCCTTGGACTTTGCATCGCCGGCGTAATAATGCTCATCGAAGTGCGAATGTTCGAAACCTATGCCTACCCGATATATGTACTGACATTATTGCTGTTACTGGTCACGCCATTTCTGGCGCCGGATATCAAAGGGTCACGCTCGTGGCTTGTGCTGGGTCCCATGAGCCTGCAACCTGCCGAATTTGCCAAATTTGCCACAGCTTTGGCCTTGGCTAAGCTCTTCAGCGGCTATAATTTCCTACTCAACGCCAAAATGAGCAACTATGTGCGTGCAATCACCATTATCATACTGCCGGTGATACTGATATTGGCTCAAAAGGAAACAGGATCGGCGCTGACTTTCATGGCACTATTCTTTGTCTTGTATCGCGAGGGCATGAGCGGCATCATACTCTTTGCAGCGGCTATGGCCGTGATAATCTTTGTAGTGGCAGTCAAATTCACCGAAGACACAATACTGGGTATCACTACCGGACAATTTTGGATTTTTGTACTGGTAGCAATAGCCCTTGCGATAATGATGTTTATATACTGTCGCCGTTGGGAAGTAGCACGCAACGTGCTGCTATGGCTTAGCGGCTACGGTATTGTATTGTGGCTCTTAGCCTCTTTCACCGACATTCAGATGCCGGGATTGACCCTGATGCTGATTATGCTGGCCGTACCCTGCATCTACCTCACAATTATGTCTATACGCGGAGGAGTACGCTCGCGCAAACTGCTGATACCTGTGGCCGCCGTCATCACCTCGGTATGCTTTATGTTCAGCGTACACGCCGCTTTCAATCAATTACAGCCTCACCAGCAGCTGCGCATCAAGGTTGTTCTCGGCATCGAGGAAGACCTGCGCGGCGCCGGATACAACGTCAACCAGTCAAAAATAGCCATCGGCAGCGGTGGATTTGCAGGCAAAGGCTTTCTGGAAGGCACACAAACCAAATTGAAATATGTACCCGAGCAGCATACCGACTTCATATTCTGCACCATAGGCGAAGAAGAAGGCTTCTGGGGCACCATGCTGGTCATGGCACTGTTCGTAGCTTTGATACTGCGTATACTGGCTATTGCCGAGCGTCAGCCCACCACATTTGGACGTGTCTATGGCTATTGCGTCGCTTCATACCTCATATTCCATTTCTGCATCAACATTGGAATGGTTATCGGGCTATGCCCGGTCATCGGCATTCCCTTACCATTCTTCAGCTACGGCGGGTCTTCGCTCTGGGGCTTCACTATACTATTGTTTATCCTGCTGCGCATCGATGCGAGCCGTCGCGAAGTCCTGTCATACTGATACCGGCCTATCGCTGTCGCACTTATTGTCTATAGCGGTCGTTATTAAAAACCGACAAGCAACCTTACAGCAGCCACATACGACACTTTGCAGCAAAAAACATAGTATACAAGCCAAACAAGCGTGTATAGGCCACGTCATTTAGCCAATTTTTTGTATATTTGCGCTATGATACCTACTACAATATTCAGACGCGCTGTTGTAGTCTGCGGACTTGCAGCAGCACTGTCATCGTGGGCTGCCCCCATAGACATACACTACGGCGCCGCCGCCAATATGCAGACATCTTCGGGCGCCTTCGCACCTTACATGATAGCGTCCTGGAACTACGGTCGCACCTCGGCCAAAAATGCAGCGACAGCCGATGTATGGGCACATAAGAACCTCGACCTTTCGCGCCGCTTTGACTGGGCCGCCGGAGTGGAAGTACTGGCAGGTTATTCGCACAAGCAGTCATACGA
The DNA here is from genome assembly GCA_001701165.1 of Bacteroidales bacterium H4. Classification (GTDB taxonomy): domain Bacteria; phylum Bacteroidota; class Bacteroidia; order Bacteroidales; family Muribaculaceae; genus CAG-873. The sequence continues at coordinate 18,044 of DAAP01000049.1, forward strand.
CCGCTACGATGCCGCCGCCAATACCTGGGGCACACATCACAACGGCGCCGCCGCTATATGGCTTCAACAGTTGTACGCATCCGTCAAATACCGCGGCGTATTTCTCGCTGTCGGGATGCAGGAGCAGGCCGGCATATTGTTGGACAACGACTTGTCCTCCGGCGACCTGGTGCAGAGTAACAACGCGCGCCCCATACCGCAAGTACGCACCGGTTTTGTCGATTTCCAAAACATCCCATTCACAAAAGGATGGGTGCAAATCGAAGGACAAATTACATACGGAAAATTTGCCCATAACGACTGGTTGCGCGCCCAATACTACATGTGGAACAGCCACCTGACTACCGGCGAATTATACACCTACAAGCGTGTATATTTCCGCACCAAGCCCTCCATGCCGCTATCGGTAACCATAGGCGCCCAATGTGCGGGACACTTCGGCGGCGTCACTCGCTTTTACCGCGAAGGTAAGATAGTCTCGGAAGTCAAAAACCGTTCAGACGCCAAGGCTTTTTGGGAAATGCTTGTCCCCGGACGCGGCAACGGCGACGGATGGGTCGAAGGCAGCAGCCTCGGCTCTTGGGATTTCAACGCTCGATACCGCTTTGCCGGCGGGCAGGAACTTTCCGGCTATTTCCAGTGGTTATGGGAAGACGGCTCGTCTATGGCCAAGCGAAACAAGTGGGACGGATTGTGGGGCATCCGCTGGCACAATCCGCAAGGCAAATGGCTACACACCGCCGTGGTCGAGTACATAGATATGCGTGACCAAAGCGGCCCCATACACTGGGCTCCGAATGACCGCCCCGGCACTACCATCACTTCCGAAGCATCGGGCGCCGATGACTATTACAACAATTCATCCTTTAACGCCCATCACAATTACGGCATGGCCATAGGCTCGCCCTTCACTGTTGCTCCGCTATACAATCGCGATGGCTACCCTCAATTTCTGCACACACGCACCAGCGGATTCCATGCAGCCGCAACCGGCAGCATCGCGTCAACCTCACTGGACTGGACAATCAAACTGTCGTGGGCTCAAGCTCGCGGCAACGGACGACTGAACACGCCCAAGCAACTGCACGACACCTCGGCAATGGTGCGTCTTGATTGGGATGCCTCCAAGGTTTGTCCCGGACTGAGCATCGCTGCCACCGCAGCCTTCGATGCCGGAGACCTGCGCGGCGACAATTTCGGCGCTTTAGTCACTATCGCATACCGCGGCCTCCTTTCCTTCAAATAACACGTACACTTCACACAACATGGCATATAAACACCTAAACACCATACTCGGTACAATTGCGCTGCTTCTGGCCGCCATTACATCCGGATGCGTCACCAACAACGGCGACATCGGCAATCTCTACGGCATTTGGCGACTGGACAAATTGGTAGTGGACGGCACGGATATAGCTCAACCCGAAGCAGACGGAAGCTACACATCATGGCAGTTCCAAAACAACATCATTGAAATACTGCGTACAACACCTCGTCACGACAGAATTGCTCATAATGGTACATGGACCCGCCCATCGGACAAGACTATATCCTTTGACTTCACGCACGGAGACAACACCTACGCCCCGGGTACAGACCTATACCGAGCACCCGAATGGATTTCGTTTCCCGAAGGCAAGAGCACTTTCGATGTCATCACCGATGACGGCAAGCGGCTGGTGCTGCAATATACCGAAGCCGGCCATTCGGTACGCTACACCCTCGTCAAAGATTGGTAAAGCCCGAAAGATGGCATAAGCATCGCTACACAAAGTGCCACATTCAACCGAACATCATACACATAGAAAAATATATCCAACAACATGATAAATAAAGATAAGACCGTACTGGTCACCGGAGCGGACGGATTTATAGGCTCGCATCTGGTCGAGCTACTGTTGGCACACGGCTATCGCGTGCGCGCACTATCGCAATACAACAGCTTCAACTACTGGGGCTGGCTTGAAGACATCGCTCAAAACGACCGCCTCGAAGTGGTATGCGGCGATGTGCGCGACCCCAACTACTGTCGCGAAATAGCACGCGACTGCGGCACGGTGTTTCATCTTGCGGCGCTCATAGCCATTCCATACAGCTACGTTGCACCCGACAGCTACGTCGACACCAACATCCGCGGCACTCTCAATATGTGTCAGGCGGCACGCGATGCTCAGTGCGACCGCATCATCGTCACCTCCACCAGCGAGGTCTACGGTACCGCACAATACGTCCCAATAGACGAAAAACACCCTCGGCAACCCCAGTCCCCATATTCTGCTACAAAAATAGGCGCTGATGCCATCGCCACAAGTTTCTACAATGCATTCGGACTACCGGTGGTCATTGCACGACCCTTCAACACCTACGGGCCGCGCCAAAGCGCTCGCGCCATCATTCCGACAATTATCGGACAAATAGCCTCGGGCAAACGCGACATCATCGTTGGAGACCTGTCCCCTACTCGCGATTTCAATTTCGTAGGCGATACCGTGCGCGGATTTCTCGCTTTGGCTCAGGCCGAAGGCATAGAAGGACGAGACATCAACATCGCATCAGGCACAGAAATATCCATGCGTCAGACGCTTGACACAATAGCCACGCTCATGAACGCCGAAGTGACTTTCGTGACCGACCCGGCACGCCTGCGTCCGGCCAACAGCGAGGTGTTCCGCCTTTGCGGCGACAACTCACTTATAACAACGCTAACCGATTGGCATCCACGCTGGTCGCTCGAAGACGGACTACGTGCAACCATCGACTGGTTTGTACGTCCGGAAAACTTGGCCAAATACAAGACTGACATCTATAACCGATGAACGATAACAGCTGCAAAAAAAACAATTTCAAGGCGGACAAAATAATACTTATCGGCGGCGGCGGCCATGCCCGTTCAGTCGCAGACGTAATCGGCATCGAACACATCGCCGGATACGTTTCACCACAGCCGGCCGAGGCCATGAAAACCATACCATGGCTGGGTGACGACGACACATTCGTCACTGAAACTCATGCCACAAACGCCATTCCATCGGTACACATCACACTTATTAGCGGACGCAGTGGCAACATGTATCCCCGACGCGCATTACTATCACGCTACGCCGGATTTAGGCACCCGGCAGTAATAGCCGCAGATGCCACCATATCATCCACAGCACATGTCGCGGATGGATGCGCGGTGATGCATCGCGCCTATATCGGGCCGGAAGCCAATATCGGCAACTTCTCGGTAATCAACACCGGAGCAATTATCGAACACGATGTACGCATCGGCACAAATACTTTTGTAGGTCCGGGAGCAATCATATGCGGCGGCGTCACAATCGGCGATGACTGCTATATCGGTGCCGGAGCAAAAATCCGTAACAATTCCTCCATCACATCCGGGACAACTATCGGAATGGGCGCAGTCGTCACAAAGGACATCAGCCACGAAGGCACCTATACCGGATGTCCCGCCAAAAAGGTGCAGTAAACCCTAACAACACCATCACGCCTATGCACACCATCATAATCGCAGAAGCCGGCGTCAACCATAACGGCGACATACAAACAGCCATACGCCTGATAGACGCAGCGGCTGAAGCCGGGGCAGACTATGTCAAGTTCCAAACATTCAAAGCCGAGGAACTTGTCATAGAATCAGCGCCACGCGCTCAATATCAAGCCCAAGCGTGCCCAGAACCCATTGACAATAGCCAGCTTTCTATGCTCAAAAAGCTCGAATTAACGTTCGAAAACTTTGCTGAACTTGCCGAGTACTGCAACAAACGCAATATCGGGTTCATGAGCACACCTTTCGATTTGACCTCCATCAAATTCCTTGCATCTCTGGGCATGGACTACTGGAAAATTCCTTCGGGCGAAATCACTGACCTGCCTTACCTGCGGGCTATCGCCGCCCGGCATGGCAAAGTGATAATGTCTACCGGCATGTCTTCTATGGCCGAAGTCGAAGCAGCCCTCAATGTACTCGAAGCCTCCGGGAAGTCGCGCCGCGACATCATCTTGCTGCACTGCACCACCCAGTACCCGGCACCATTAGAAAGCGTCAACCTGCGTGCCATGGACACTCTGGCCACTCTGGGATGCGCCGCCGTAGGATACAGCGACCACACACGCGGCATCACCGTACCAATAGCCGCTGCCGCACGCGGAGCACACGTCATCGAAAAGCACTTCACCCTAAGCCGACAAATGGAAGGCCCGGACCACAAGGCGTCACTTGAGCCGTCCGAATTGACCGATATGGTTCGCGCTATACGGAATGTCGAGACTGCCCTGGGCGCACCGGAGAAAGCCGTCACGGCTGCCGAAAAAGCCAATATTGCCATAGCTCGCCGCAGTATCGTTGCCGCACGACACATAGTCAAAGGCCATACCATTACTGTCGAGGACATTACCACAAAACGCCCCGGTACAGGATTGTCGCCAATGTTGTGGGACGAAGTAATAGGATCCAAAGCTTCACGCGACTACAACACAAACGAATTCATCGAATTAAGCTGACATTAAAATAATATCGAGCACAACTTCCATAGCCATTATGGACATTATGGCATAACAACTTCCAAATTCAATCAAAATTGGCCATACTCGCACAAATAGACAATATCACCAAAAGCTACGGCGACCGTATGCTCTTGGATTCCATATCCTTCGGCATCAACGAAGGCGACAAAATAGGCCTGATAGCCAAAAACGGCACAGGCAAGACAACATTGCTGCGCATCATCGCCGGAAAGGAGGAAGCCGATAGCGGCACCATAGTCTTCCGCAACGACCTACGCTTAGCCATACTCGAGCAGAATCCCGTATTTGCAGACGACAGCGTCACCGCCGCCAATGCCGCCCCCGAATTAGGCAACGATGCCTCGGAGACGCACAGCCGATACATACGCCTATTGTCCGGACTGGGCGTCAACGACACATCTGTACCTCTGGCCAAGATGTCCGGCGGACAACGCAAACGCGTGGCCATGGCACGAGCCATAGCCACCGAGCCCCAGCTTCTGATATTGGACGAACCGACCAACCACTTGGATATCACTGCTATCGAATGGCTTGAAGCATATCTGGCCAAAGCTCGTATGACGCTGCTGATGGTGACTCACGACCGCTATTTCCTGGACCGAGTGTGCAGCAAAATTATTGAGATAGACCGTACACATATATACACTTACGACGGCAATTACGACTACTTCCTGCGCCGACGTGCCGAACGTATCAGCGCCATGTCCGCCGAATTGGACCGCGTCAACAACCTGCTGCGCAAGGAACAAGATTGGATGTCACGACAACCGCAAGCTCGCGCCGGCAAGGCCAGATACCGCATAGAGCAGTTTTACGATCTCAAGGAACGCAGCCGTATCAACATCACAGAGCGCAACGTAGACCTCGGAAACGCCTCCAAGGTCTATATCGGCAGCAAAATATTTGAGGCACGACACATCTCCAAGGCCTTTGGCGACCACGTCATCGTCCGCGACTTCTCCTACGACTTTGCTCGAGGCGAAAAAGTCGGAATTATCGGTGCCAACGGCATCGGCAAATCTACCTTTGTAAAAATGCTTTTGGGATTGGTACCGCAAGACAGCGGCGAATGGAACATCGGCGAAACGGTACGCTTCGGCTACTACAGTCAGGATGGATTTGTCCCGACACCGGGCAAGCGAGTCATCGACGTCATCACCGACATCGCCGATGATATCGAATACGAGGGCGCTCGGCTCAACGCCTCGCAGCTGCTCAAGCGCTTTCTCTTCGACGTACCGGCCCAACAAAAATATGTCGAAACCCTCAGCGGCGGCGAATTGTGTCGTCTACATCTGGCCTCAGTGCTCATGCGTCAGCCTAACTTCTTGATATTGGACGAACCGACCAACGACTTGGATATTGTCACGCTGGGCATTCTCGAGGAATACCTCACCAAGTTCAACGGCTGCGCCATTATCATCAGTCACGACCGATACTTTCTGGACAACATCGTAGACCACATATTTGTACTCGAAGGCGATGGCATCATCCGCGACTTCCCCGGCAATTACAGCGATTACCGCACATGGAAAGCCGAGCAAGCATCACAAGCACCTACTCAACGCGTCAAGACACAGAACGTCAAAATCAAGACCCCTCAACGCCGGCGCCGCAGCTTCAAGGAGCAACGCGAGTTTGAAGCCCTGACCGCCGAGATAGACGCACTCTCCGCCGAACGAGCCTCGCTGGAAGCGGCCTTTGCAGGCAATTCCACGCCGGATGCCGACATTGCAGCCATGAGCGCCCGTTACAGCCAAGTCAAAGACCTCCTCGACGAAAAAGAAATGCGCTGGCTCGAGCTTTCCGAAATCGAATAAACGCTCTTATCATAAACACAAGGCCGCCGGAACTACGCTTAATCCGGCGGCCTTGCTTATGAGTCTATAAGCCTAAAAAACAGGCTTTGGCTATGTCAGCGTAGGATCTTGATACAGCGGCGTGTGCCGTCACTGTAGACGTCCGTACGGATGGTGATACCGCGCTCGGCGGGCGCTTCGAGTCGTCGTCCGTACAGGTCGTGGTACTCGGTGGCGACGATGCCGGCATCGTCCGCCGTCACGTCATTTACGCCGTCCTTGATAGGCAGAATAGTTTTGAAATTCTTCCATCCCGGAGCGGCCTTGTATGCCTCGATAGCTTCTTCGGGCACATACAACGTAGCGCGGTCACACATTGTAGGATAGTATCCGTATGGATATGGATCTTCCGGGTTGACTTCCGGATACTGCGGGTCTTGCTCTGATTTTTCGAGGTCAAACGCCTGGACGCTTGCTATAGGAGGTGACATATATTCGCAGACGATTGTTTCAATACTATATGAGTTACGACAAAAGCATTCATCAAACATCGGCACATTTGCGGTGTCTGCCGATTTAGATATCTTTAAATATTTAAGATTATATGCTGATAGGGCGTTATTACACATCTTCATACTACCGGGAATTATTATGCTATCATTATCACAGTTCACTCCGCGACATGGGCATAGCGTCAATCCATCTTCAAAGATGATGTGAGAAGCTGAAACCGAGATGTGCTCCGCAAAATCCGTCACTGTTTTGGGTATGACCAATGTGTCCGGCTTGTATGTCAAGCCGAAAAGCTCGGTAACGCTTGTCGGAATATTTATGCTCTTGATTTTCCTCTTTCTGCCGAGTAGGCCGCAAATTCTTTTTATGGTTCCCGGCAAGGTTATCTCTAACGATGAATCTTCGTTCTCTTCATAATTTGACAGTCCATGGAAGATTACGACATCATATTTTTCCCCTTCTATAACGACCGAAGAAGGTATGTTGACTTTCCCCGAGAATTTCAGGGATTTGTCTTCGGAGAGTATCACGTAGGCTCCGGTATGGTCTACCTTGCCTGTTGCGGCATCAGCATCTGTCACTACAATATACTCTATACCATCAACATTGTATGTCGGTTTGCCATTATAGGTGCGGCCGGTCTTAAACGCAAAGGCTTGCACCCCCACGCCTAAAAGCACAATCAACAGAACTATTATTGCTCGTTTCATATCTTATTGTTTTAGTAATTTGTATGTATCCACTACTTCGCCATCCACCATCATTGAAATAACGCAGATGCCGATCGGCGCGGAAGCCAAGTGGATTATTTGCTTATTCTCTTGCTCGGTTATTTCAATCGTGGTCTGGATTGCGTTGTTGTTGAGATCTGTTACAGCAAAAGACACATGTCCACTTGTGTTTAGTGAATATGTGACAGTGGCTTTCTGTGTTGTCCGGTCGTAAACAACGCTTTTGATTTTCCCTTTGGAAAATTGTATTGGTGTCCTACCGCAGAATATTTCTCGGTAAGGAACTTTATTGTGTCCGGTTACTACAATTTCCAAAGTATCTCCGGTTATTGAAATTTTGTTTTCAGGAGCGAGCGACCCAGATGTTATGGATCGCGTGATGAATTTGCCCGTGCGTAAGTTTTTTATAACAGCCTTAGCCGGAAGTTCTTGTGTACCTATATTGATTGTCAAATATTTGTCCGTAGAGAGGCAAGTAACACTACTGAATGGCGTGGGAGCTTTCGTTGTATAGTTAATCGTTGGATCACCAAAAACACTGAATGTTTCTCTGTTATAATCTATTTCTGATTTATCAGTAGCAATGTTGCCACAGTCCCAGTAACCGCCGCCATTTTCTAATTCAAGGCGTAAATGCCCACTATTCAATATGTCATATAGGTTGTATACGGGTGTTCTTGTCGTGCTATCTGACCAACCATCGAAACTGTAAACGTTTGGCCATATTGCATCAATCATGCCCAACAATAAAGCATCACTCCATCCAAGATATGTTTCGAATGTTGAGGCAATGACAGCAATTGCGCCTGATCTTTGTCTAAAAAGCTCTGCTGTGATACAATTGGCATAACGTGTATGGTCTGCAGTGCTACAAGCAATACTGAAAACTAATGGAGCTGAGTTGGTGAATGTAAAGTTGCGACAATCTGAATCAAGGAAAGTAAAGCCACTCCATCTGTCTGTTCCTCCATGTCCATTATATATACCAAGATTTACCCCCCCATTAAATGCGTTTATTATGTCGTATTTTGTGCCAGCCCAAGCGAACTGAGGATATCGCAAGTAATCAGGTATCGGTTCGGCCACAGAGTGTATACCTCCATTTTGATAGTGTGGATACCAAACTGTTGGGTAATGACCGGGGTCGGCAGTATAGATTCTTTGTGCATCTATATCGTAGCTGCTAAGAATAGAATGAACATCCTCAAGGGTTGGAAGAAAGCGTCCATTTGGTTCATCGGACCAATATTTTGTAGCCAAGAAAGCCCTATCGTATACTTCCGGTGATGAATATAGGCCTTTTTCATATTTGATAACCTTTGCAACATATGCATCTACATGTTGTTTACAATTCGCTAAAACTCGCCCATATGCTACATCCGGAATTGAATCGTTCGGCCCATCCATACACATATACGACAAATCTGTAAGACAACGATGTCTGTATTTCAAGGGCGTAACTCCATGTGTTCCCATAATCAAAACAGTCGTAAGATTTTGGTCGTGGTTGTAGTGATACTTAATTATGCTATCAACTATCTCCGGTGTCCAGACTCCTCTTTCGACGACATGAACTCTGTATCCGAGATTCTTCTTCCATTCTTTAAGACTATCTGTGGCTTCAGTGAAACTAGTATCCTTGGTTTTATAAGATATGACCAGCATATCCTCTGTTGTGTCATATAAATCTATTTCTGTAGGCGGTTCTTTATCGCCTATTATGTCTCCGATGATGCCCATTGTTGCCACCTGCCTATCTGTCGAAAAGGATACGGCCTCCTCGCCGAGGGCCTCGGTAAGCATTCGGTCGGTGTAGGCATTGAAGGCGGCGGAGCGTGTAACACCGGCGGCAGACTGTGTTTGTGCCTGCACGGTATAGGCGATGTCGATATCGAGGGACGTGAAGACGCGCAGCACGCCCGTTGCACGGTCATACTTCATAGGCATCACCGTGATGGTGTATATCGGACGGTCGCGGTAGGTCTGCGTATCGGTCACGCGTGCAAGGTCCGATGGCATAAAACCCGAGTAATCCACGCGTGCCACCGCTATTTGATGCGGTTGACCGATGGAATCATACTCTATCCGCGGATTATGGTCAAGATTGACCGGGATATCGATGTAAGTACTGTCGCGTACGATGATTTGCGGCGTTCCGCTGCCCTCGGGAGCAATGCGGAATGCCTTGTAGGGTAGTGCCGGCAGCCCGGCAAAGGTGGTAGAGGACAGTCCGGGTACAGACACACGGCACGTCCCGACGACAGAGTCGGTAACAGTGCGGTCGATGCGGTTGAGGATGAGCAAGACGGACATGCCGTCATCCGTCTTGGACATCCGGAAGTCATAAGGGTCGGCATCCGGATCTGCGTTCGGTAGGACAAAGCCTCCCGGTGTGGCCGTCTGTGCATATGCACAGCACACGCCCAAAGCCACTGCCGTCAGCAGCGCTTTCAGTCGGTCGGAGGTTCTTTTCATATTGCGTTGGATATTAGGGTTATTTATCTCTCCTATCTAAGATGTTTGGGCTAAACAGCAACGGGACGGAGAGATATTCGTTGCAAATATACCCACTTATTCCTCCGAATGCAAGTTTTTGACCAATTATTTTCCGAAATATTTTCCTGACTTTATCACTCA
>DAAP01000062.1 GCA_001701165.1 Bacteroidales bacterium H4
TAAAGTTGGTAATTGATAAATCTATATGCCTGAAATTCGAACGGCATATTTGTTTGCTGCAAAGATAGCAACTATTTTTGAAACCACCAAATTTGTCGCGCACAATTTTTATAAAAAAAACAAAGCGACCACACTTCCCTTCAACGGGATGCGTGGTCGCTTAATGACGCTCATCACACGAGGCGGCCGAGCGGTGGTGTCATTGCTTATTATTCGGCTTTGCCTGCGCTACCGAGCACATTCTCGATTTTGTGCTTGTAGAGGCGCTCCATTTCGTCGCGAGCCGGGCCGAGGTATTTACGCGGGTCGAATTCGGCGGGCTTTTCGACGAAGACCTTGCGCACGGCGGCGGTCATAGCCAGACGGCTGTCGGAGTCGATATTAATCTTGCATACGGCGCTCTTGGCGGCCTTGCGGAGCTGCTCTTCGGGGATACCGATGGCATCGGGGAGCTTGCCGCCGTACTGATTGATGATGTCCACGTATTCCTGGGGCACTGAGGACGAGCCGTGCAGCACGATGGGAAATCCGGGGAGCTCTTTCATGACAGCATCGAGCACGTCGAAGGCCAATGGCGGGGGCACGAGGCGACCGTTGGCGTCACGGGTGCACTGTGCGGGCGTAAATTTGTAAGCGCCGTGGCTTGTGCCGATGGATATAGCCAGCGAATCGCAGCCGGTGCGTGTGGCGAAGTCTACCACTTCGGCGGGATCGGTATAGGTGTGGTGGTCGGACGAAACCTCGTCTTCGACGCCGGCGAGCACGCCGAGTTCGCCTTCGACAGTAACGTCATATTGGTGGGCGTAGTCGGCCACTTTCTTGGTGAGGGCGACATTCTCCTCATAGGGCAGGTGCGAGCCGTCGATCATCACGGACGAGAAGCCGCTCTCGATACAGCTCTTGCAAAGCTCAAAAGAGTCTCCGTGGTCCAGATGGAGCACAATCTGAGGATGCTCCCAGCCCAGTTCCTTGGCGTAAGCGACAGCGCCCTGTGCCATATAGCGCAGCAGGGTGGCGTTGGCGTAAGCGCGAGCGCCCTTGCTCACCTGCAGAATCACCGGAGACTTCTCTTCGGCAGCGGCCTTGATGATGGCCTGCAGCTGTTCCATGTTGTTGAAGTTAAAGGCGGGGATGGCGTAACCGCCTTTGATGGCTTTGGCAAACATCTCACGGGTGTTGACCAAACCGAGTTCTTTGTAGCTAACCATTGTTGTGGAAATTATATATATTATATGTGTATTGTCCTATTGTACCTTACGGGGCGCGGCGTGGCAGCCGAAAGGCCCCTTTCCGGGATGCAAAGTTACGTCTTTTTTCAGAAATCCTCAAATCTTCTGTGGATTCTGTCTTTCAGGCAGCAAAATGTATGCCATAATAATATCGAATTGGGCTATCGCGCGCTAAGTTCTCGTATACCTCGGAGTTTTAGGACACGGATGAATGTATGCGCAACCCGATTCGACATTCCACATTCGACATTCCACATTATTTTGTATCTTTGCACCCAAATACACTTGATAGTGACATGACCGATAGAGAGACAACAGCGACAGACGCCGCGCAGAGCGCCACAGACGGGCCAATACAACTGGATCTGCACGCCATAGTGCGTGCCCGCCTCGGACGCAAAGCTCGCTGGGTGCCGCGGTGTCTGGTGTCGCGACTGGCTCGTCTGATACGCCAAGACGAGCTCAATACCCTGCTGCGCGACAACTACCCGCGGCGCGGAGCAGACTTCTGCCGCGGCGTGCTCTCCGATTTGGACGTCACCGTGGACATCGCCGAAGGTTCGCAGATGCCCGACCCCACGCAACGACGCGTCATCATCGTCTCCAACCACCCCCTGGGCGGCCTCGACGGAATGGCACTCATAGACATCTTCACGCGACACTACGGCGGACAAGTACACTTCATCGTCAACGACCTGCTGATGTCCATCGAACCCCTCACCGACGTATTTGTACCCGTCAACACCCACGCCGCCCAAAGCCGCAGCACCATAATATCCATCGAGGACGTACTGGCCGGCGACGACCCCGTACTCATATTCCCCGCCGGGCTGTGCTCGCGACTGAGCCCCGACGGCAAAACGATTACCGACCTGCCATGGCGCAAGAGCTTCGTCACCATGGCACGACAACACCGACGCGACATCGTCCCGGTGTACTTCTCGGGGGCAAACGCGCCCTCATTCTACCGCACGGCACGACGACGCCAACGACTGGGGCTACGCTTCAATTTCGAGATGGTACTGCTGCCGCGCGAAGTCTTCCGCGCCCGCGGACACCACTTCGAGATCTCGTGCGCTCCCGCCGTACCATGGACAAGCCTGCAAGGACAGACACCTCGACAGGCAGCCGACGACATCCGAAACACCGTATACAGCTTGGCACAACAATGCACATCACTCCCCGGACAATGAACAAGAAAATCATAGACCCTGTGGACACCGCCCTGATAGAGGCCGAATTGACACCCCAACGCTTCCTGCGCAAGACAAACAAGGCAGACAACGACATCTACGTCATAGACGCCCACACCTGCCCCAACACCATGCGCGAAATAGGACGACTGCGCGAAATCGCCTTCCGCACCGCCGGCGGCGGCACCGGAAAAGACTGCGACATCGACCAATACGACACCATGGAGCCGCCATGCCGACAGCTCATAGTCTGGGAGCCGGAAAGCCGACTGATACTCGGCGGATACCGCTTTATCATCGGCGAGAACATACGCATGACCGACGACGGACGGCCGCGCATCGCCACAAGCCACATGTTCGACTTCAGCGAAACATTCATACGCGACTACCTGCCCCGAACCATCGAACTGGGACGCTCGTTTGTACGCCTCGAGTACCAATCCTCGCGCGCCGGAGCCAAGGCCCTCTACGCCCTCGACAACCTCTGGGACGGACTGGGTGCACTCACCGTAGTATACCCGCAGATACGATACCTCTTCGGCAAAGTCACCATGTACCCCAACTACTCCTGCGAGTGCCGCAACATGATACTATACTTCATGAACAAGCACTTCCCCGACCCCGACCGACTGGTGCGACCGCGCAACCCACTGGACCTCCACATCGACACCGAAGCCATGCAACAGCTGTTCAACGGCGCCGACTTCAAAGCCGACTACCGCATACTCAACACCGAGATACGACGCCTGGGATACAACATCCCACCCCTGGTCAACGCCTACATGTCGCTCTCGCCCACAATGCGAATGTTCGGCACAGCCGTCAACGACGAATTCGGCGATGTCGAAGAATCAGGCATATTCTTCGCCATCAGCGAGATATTCGAAGAAAAGAAAGCCCGTCACATCGCCACATTCCACCGATGAGACACCCACTGCCCCCATCGCTCCCATCTCTCTCAGCGCTCCCACTATTCCCATAGTTCCCACTGCGCAGCCCTATTCCACATTCCAAATTCCACATCATTCCACATTACCCTAAATGATAAACACCGCAATCATAGGCAGCGCCGAATACTCCACCGGCGAACTCATACGACTGCTGCTCAACCATCCGGACGTCCAACTCCAATGGATATACTCCTCGGACAACGCCGGACACCCCGTCACCGACATCCACCACGGACTCATCGGCGAGACAGACCTGCGATTCACATCCACCGTGGACTACACGGACATAGACTGCATATTCTGCTGTACCCCGCACGGAACCACACGCCGTTTTCTGGCCGAACACCCCGTGCCCGAAGACACACGCATCATCGACCTCAGCGACGACCACCGCATCGAAGACGGAACACACGACTTCGTATACGGACTGCCCGAGCTCAACCGCAAACGCATAGTCCGCGGCGCACGACACGTCGCCAACCCCGGGAGCTTCGCCTCAGCCATACTGCCGGCACTACTGCCGCTGGCCAAGAACCTGCTGATAAACAGCACAGTACACGCTACCGCCATCATCGGAAGCACCGACGAAATCAAACCGGGTCCCACCGCCAACTACTCGTGGCGCAACGACAATGTATCCATATACAAACCCTTCCAGCACCCCCACCTGACCGAAATACGCCGGACACTCTCACAACTACAATCCAGCTTCAATGCCCCCATAGAATTCATCCCCATGCGCGGATGCTTCTCGCGCGGAATACTGGCCGCACTATATCTGGACTGCAAAATATCGCTCGAACACCTGCGCGAACTTTACGAAGACTACTACAGCGACCACAACTTCACCTTCGTCACCGATAAAACGCCCGACCTCAAAGACGTCGTCAACACCAACAAGTGCATACTCCACCTCGACCGAATAGGCGACCGACTACTCGTAACCTCCGTCATAGACAACCTCCTCAAAGGAGCTTCCGGCACAGCCGTCCATAACCTCAACCTCCTCTTCGGTCTCCACGAACGCGTAGGCCTCAACCTCAAGCCCTCCGCATTCTGAAACCAAACCTCATAAGAATTATGGGAACTATGGGAAAAAATGAGAGCAATGCATCACTCCCGGCATTTCCATCGCCATCGCACCCATAACTCCTATTCACTCCCGGCATTCCCACCGCCATCGCTCCCACTATTCCCACTATAACCATTATGGCCAAAGAAAATAAGCCGCGGATGCATTACATGGACCTTCTCAAAGGCATCGCCATATTTATGGTGGTGATGGGACACGTCCTGACCATCTGCATACGCAACATCGACGCCGCCACCATCTTCAAAATCATCGGCGAAGTACACATGCCCATCTTCTTCTTCATCAGCGGATGGTTCACCTACAAAGCCACAGCCGACGGCCGCATACGTCGTCCCGACCTGCGCCGCCGCGCCATGCAACTCATTGTCCCCATGGTCATAGTCTCCACGCTCTGGGTACTACAATTCCCCTACAGCGGACTGCGCTCACCCATGGCACCCGGCTTTGAAGGACTATGGACAAGCGAATACAAAAACGGATACTGGTTCACCCCCGTACTCTTCGTCATCATGGCCCTCTACGCCCTGCTCGCCCCCGTGATACTGCGGCGGAGACGCCCCGTACTCGCCATCACCGCCTCCATCGCCATCAGCCTCGCCCTATACGCCTGCATCGACAACTTCGTCCCCGTCCGATACATCGGCATCACCTCCGCCCTGCTCATCCTCCAATTCCTCCCCATATTCATGGCCGGAGCCATCGCCCGACAACACCAAGACGACTTCATGCGCCTGATAGCCAACCCACGAGCCGTCACCCTCGCCATACTCGCCGGCATCCCCCTATTCTTCATCGCCGTATGGCCCTGGCGCATCCCCGCCCTCGAAAACATACCCTTCATTGTCCCTACGGCCAAAATGCTCTTCCAATTGGCCCTCGCCATCGTAGCCATGAACATCGCCGTACCATGGTCCGAAACCGCCTACGCCCCCGGACGCACACGCCCCGGACGCTTAGCCGTAATATGGGAATACCTCGGGCGTAAATCACTGGCCATATACCTGTTACACTACTTCTTCCTATTCCCCCTGACCTTCCTGCAACAGCCGGCACGCGACATGGCCCTCTCCATAGTGCCCCTGGCAGTCATCGCCGGCGCCGTCGCAGCCTGCATCATCGCCGTCACCCTCGCCGCCGAGTACCTGCTCAGCCGCAGCCCTCTGACAGCCCGCCTCATCTGCGGCAACTACAACACCATCAGCCCAAAGCAACAACAGCAGCAGCAAAAACAATAAGAGCAAGGTTGGTGGAAATAATGGAAGTAATGAGAATAATGCATCACTCCCATAATTCCCATCGCCCTCATAATACCCTTATCACCCACTGCGCAGCCCTATCCCACATTCCTTATTACCGAAGACACACTCCACATTATTCTTGTTTTGGCCGTTAGGCGAAAAAAGCGTAAATTTGTGGTCGTCGTCATAGGCGACATCACACCGATGTATACACACCCGATATGAACATCACAATAGTAGGCACAGGATACGTAGGACTTGTATCCGGAGCATGTTTCGCCGAAATAGGCGTCAATGTCACCTGCATCGACATCGACGCCGCCAAAATCGAGAGACTGAGACAAGGCCAAATACCCATCTACGAACCCGGGCTGGACGACCTGGTAAGCCGCAACGTAGCCGGCGGACGCCTGCACTTCGGCACAAACCTGTGCGAAGTCCTCGACGACAGCGACATAGTATTCTGCGCCGTAGGCACGCCCCCGGACGAAGACGGCTCGGCCGACCTAAGCTACGTCCTCGAAGTAGCACGCACCTTCGGCCGACACATCAAACACTACACCCTCCTGGTCACCAAAAGCACCGTCCCCGTAGGCACATCACAACTGGTCAAGCAAACCATACAAGCCGAATTAGACGCTCGAGGCTGCGACATCCCCTTCGAAGTCGCATCCAACCCCGAATTCCTCAAAGAAGGAGCCGCAATCAAAGACTTCATGTCACCCGACCGCGTAGTCATAGGCATCGAAAGCGAACGCGCAAGGCGCGTCATGGAACGACTATACAGACCGTTCCTGCTCAACAACTTCCGCGTCATATTCATGGACATAGCCTCCGCCGAAATGACCAAATACGCCGCCAACGCCATGCTCGCCACCCGTATATCATTCATCAACGACATCGCCAACCTCTGCGACCTCACCGGCGCAGACGTCAATATGGTACGCAAAGGCATAGGCAGCGACGCACGCATAGGCAGCAAATTCCTATACCCCGGCTGCGGATACGGCGGATCATGCTTCCCCAAAGACGTCAAAGCACTCATGCACATAGGCGCCAAACACGGATACACCATGCGCGTCATCGAAGCCGTAGACGCCGTCAACGAAGCACAAAAACTGCGCCCCATCGAAATACTACGCCGACGCCTGGGCAGCCTCTCCGGACGACGCATAGCCCTCTGGGGCCTCGCCTTCAAACCCGAAACAGACGACATGCGATGCGCACCCGCTCTCGTCGCCATAGACGCCCTGCGCCAAGACGGCGCCACCATACGAGTATACGACCCCGTAGCCATGAGCGAATGTCGACGACGCATGGGCGACACCGTAGAATACGCCTCCGACATGTACGACGCATGCGCCGATGCCGATGCACTGGTACTGCTCACCGAATGGAAACAATTCAGACTACCATCATGGAAAGTCGTCGCACGCGCAATGCGCGGCAACCTCGTAGTCGACGGACGCAACATCTACCAAGGCACCGACCTCGCCGAAGAAGGCCTCGAATACCACGGCCTGGGAATACCTCCCACCGCCGCACGCCATCATTAGAAAAATTTTCACATTCAACATTCAACACCCCACATTACTATGTCCCGCATTCTCCTGTCACTCGCCCATATGGGTGGCGGCGAAAAAAAATACGTAGATCACGCCTTCGAGACCAACTGGATAGTCTCCTTAGGCCCCAACGTCAACCTCTTTGAAGACATGCTCGCCGACTTCCTCGGCATCGAGCGCGGACGCGTCGTCGCCCTCAGCGCCGGCACCGCAGCCATACACCTGGGACTCGTCATGCTCGGCGTAAGCCCCGGCGACGAAGTCATCTGCCAATCCTTCACATTCTCGGCCAGCGCCAACCCCGTGCGATACTGCGGTGCCAACCCCGTATTCATCGACAGCGACCCCGAAACATGGGACCTCGACCCCGAAATCCTCGAGCAAGCCATCATCGACCGCCACGCAATCACCGGCAAATACCCCAAAGCCATCATCCCCGTATACCTATACGGAATGCCCGCACACATCGACCGAATACTCGCCATAGCCGCAAAATACAACATCCCCGTACTGGAAGACGCCGCCGAAGGCCTCGGCAGCGAATACCGCGGCCGCAAATGCGGAACCTTCGGAACATACGGCGCACTATCATTCAACGGCAACAAAATCATCACCACCAGCGGCGGCGGAGCTCTCATATGCCCCGACAAACAAGCCGCCGAACGCGTCAAATTCTACGCCACCCAAGCACGCGAAAACCGCCCATACTACTACCACAAAGTCATCGGATACAACTACCGACTCTCTAACGTCAGCGCCGGCATAGGCTGCGGACAAATGGAAGTCCTGCCTCAGCACCTCCAAAGACGCCGAGACATCGACGCCCTATACGTCCGACTGCTCGCCGACATCGACGGCATCACCGTACACACCAACCCCTCCGAAGACTTCAACAGCAACTACTGGCTCACCACCATACTGCTCGACCCGGACATCATCACCGTCACCCCCGACCAACTCCGTCAAGCACTCGACGCCGCCGACATCGAAAGCCGACTGCTATGGCGACCCATGCACACCCAGCCCGTATACCAAGACGCGCCATACTACGGCGGCACAATATGCACCGACACCTTCGATCGCGGACTATGCCTCCCCAGCGGCTCATCCCTCACCGATGACGACATCCACCGCGTATGCCAAACAATACGCCAAACAATACGGCACTGAACACTCCCCCCCCCCGTAAAAAACCACGCCGTCACAGACACCGACAGACACTAACACCCAAGCATATACACACCATGCCCACAGCCCTCATCACAGGCATCACAGGACAAGACGGCTCGTACCTGGCCGAATTCCTCCTCGACAAAGGATACGAAGTACACGGCATCATACGCCGCAGCTCATCCTTCAACACCGCTCGCATCGAACACCTATACCTCGACGAATGGGTACGCGACATGCACCGCCGACGACTACTCACACTCCACTACGGCGACATGACCGACTCATCATCACTCATACGCATCATCGGCGAAGTACGACCCGACGAAATATACAACCTCGCCGCACAAAGCCACGTCAAAGTATCATTCGACGTACCCGAATACACCGCCGACGTCGACGCCACAGGCACACTCAGACTGCTCGAAGCAATACGCATACTCGGCCTCGAAAAACAATGCCGCGTATACCAAGCCTCCACCAGCGAACTCTTCGGCAAAGTACGCCAAGTACCCCAAAACGAAGACACACCATTCTATCCGCGCTCACCCTACGCCGTAGCCAAAATGTACTCCTTCTGGATCATGAAAAACTACCGCGAAAGCTACGGAATGTATACCGCCAACGGCATACTCTTCAACCACGAAAGCCCACGCCGAGGCGAAAACTTCGTCACACGCAAAATCACCCTCGCCGCCGCACGCATAGCACACAAACGCCAAGACAAACTCTACCTGGGCAACCTCGACGCACTACGCGACTGGGGCTACGCCGCCGACTACGTCGAATGTATGTGGCTTATACTACAACAGCCCCAACCCGACGACTTCGTCATCGCCACCGGCGAATACCACACCGTGCGCGACTTCACCACTCGCGCCTTCGCCCGCGCAGGCATCAACCTGCGATGGGAAGGCTCCGGCCTCGACGAAAAAGGCATAGACACCGACACCGGACGCACACTCGTCGAAGTCGACCCGCGCTTCTTCCGCCCCGCCGAAGTCGAACAACTCCTCGGAGACCCCTCCAAGGCACGCACAACACTCGGCTGGAACCCACGCAAAACATCCTTTCAAGCCCTCGTAGACATGATGGTAGACGCCGACATGCAACTCGCCCGAGAAGGCAAAATCTAAACAATCCCACAACAGCCATAACAGCCATAACAGCCATACCGGCCACCCCCAAACCAAGACAATGCAAGATAACGACAACACCGCCAAGCCACTACTCGACCCAACGGCCAAGATATACGTCGCCGGACACCGCGGCCTCGTAGGCTCGGCAATATGGCACAACCTCATACAGCGCGGATACACCAACCTCGTAGGCCGTACCCACAGCCAACTCGACCTGCTCGATCCCATCGCAGTACGCACATTCTTCGACCAAGAACAACCCGACGCCGTAGTCCTCGCCGCCGCACACGTCGGCGGAATACTCGCCAACAGCACCTACCCCGCCGACTTCATATACCAAAACCTCCAAATACAACAAAACGTCATCGGCGAAGCATGGCGCCACGGCGTCCGACGCCTCGTATTCCTCGGCTCGACATGCATATACCCGCGCGAAGCACCCCAGCCCATGGACGAAGACGCACTGCTCACATCTCCACTCGAATTCACCAACGAACCTTACGCCATAGCCAAAATAGCCGGACTCAAACTCTGCGAAAGCCTCAACCGACAATACGGCACAGACTACGTCGCAGTCATGCCCACCAACCTCTACGGCCCCGGCGACAACTTCCACCTCGACAACGGACACGTCCTGCCCGTGATGATGCGCAAAATGCACCTGGCCCGGATGCTCCGACAAGGCGACTACGCCGCACTGCGACACGACCTTACACGACTGCCCGTCAAAGAATTCGACCCCGCACTCTCAGACGCCGAAATAGACACCATACTACACCGATACGGCATATACGCCGACCGCCTCGAACTATGGGGCACAGGCACTCCACTGCGCGAATTCCTCTGGAGCCGGGACATGGCCGACGCAACCGTATACGTCATGCTACACGTATCATACAAAGACCTCGCCGCCGAACGCCGCGCCGCAGACAAACCACTGCGAAACATGCACATCAACGTCGGAACAGGCATCGAAATATCCATAGCCCGACTCGCCGAAAAAATACGCCGACGCGTAGGCTTCGAAGGCGCCATAATCTTCGACCACCGTCACCCCGACGGAACCATGCGCAAACTCTGCGACGTCAGCCGCCTGCACCGCCTCGGATGGCGTCATACAGTCGAACTCGACGACGGCATCGACCGCCTATACCGCTGGTACACCGACCCCGCCAACGACCCGGCCAACCGCTGAAAACCCGACAACCACGAAAACCACAAAAAAAGCTCGACACATTGCCCACCCTCTGGATGCTCATATCACTGCTGGCCATCGAGATAGCCTATATCCCGATAGCACGACGACTGCACATAACAGCACCCGTCGACAGCCGCTCGTCCCACAACCGCCCGATGCTCACCTGCGGCGGAATCATCGTGCCACTGGCCGCCGTGATATTCACCGCCGTCACCCCACAGGCTCAAAACACCCAATGGATAACCATGGGCATATGCGCACTGACACTCGCCGCCGTCAGCATGTACGACGACATCCGACCACTGCCCCCCTGGCCACGACTGCTGCTCCAAATCATCGCCGTAGCCATCACATTCAAAAGCCTCTGCTATCCCGGAGCCTTCGACATCTACCTGCTAATCATCATCTTCGGCGTAGGATGCATCAACGCCGTCAACTTCATAGACGGCATCACCGGAATGCTCGCACTATACACCCTCGTGGTCCTCGGCTCAATGCTATACGTACTGCACGGCACCACATCCATGCCCGAAGCACCGATGTACATCCACTTCTGCATCACCCTTATGGCCGCCATGACCATATTCGGCATATTCAACATCAGCCGCAAAATCTTCGCAGGAGACGTCGGAGCCATCACCCTGGGATTCCTTATAGTCTACATCCTCACCACCATGATACTCGCCGAAGGAGACGCCACCATGATGATATTCCTCATAGTATGCCTCTTCGACGCCGGACTCACAACAACCCAACGCCTCTTCGCCGGCGAAAACATCCTCACCCCACACCACAAATTCATCTTCCACCTGCTTATACGCCAATGGCAGCTGCCGCACATCGTCGTCTCGATATGCTACGCCCTGCTGCAACTGCTCATCAACGCCATATACTTCCTCATCCCGCCACAACAACACCTGACATACTTCATCATAGTATTCGCACTGCTCACAGTGACATACTTCGCCATACGCTTCGCCCCGCGCAGCCGCACACAACACCAATGACAACCCGCACAACAAAATTGGAATCCGAACCCTCCGAGAAAACAGAGAAATCCGTGTCCTGCGAACACACAGACCCCTCCGAACACTCAGAGAAAACAGAACACTCCGAACACTACAGCCCATGCCCGGCGCAGCCCGTTCCACATTCCTCATTCCACATTCCACATTCCCAAAAGGCCTACCATAAGGCGCAATTAACATTCCTGGGCACAGGCACATCCACCGGCGTCCCGCAGATAGGCTGCCAATGCCCCACTTGCACCTCCGACGACCCACGCGACAAACGCCTACGCGCCAGCGCACTCGTCCAAACAAGACACACCGGCATCCTCATAGACTGCGGCCCCGACTTCCGCCAACAAATACTACGCGCCGGCTCCCCGGCACTCGACGCCCTCCTGGTCACCCATAGCCACTACGACCACGTAGGCGGCATCGACGACCTGCGCCCATACTGCAACATCCCGGCACTGCGACACGGCACCACCGGACCCTTCCCCGTATACTGCAGCGAAGACGTCGCACACGACCTGCGCACACGCGTCCCATACTGCTTCGCCAGACACCTATACCCCGGCGTACCCACCTACGACATACACATCATCGAACCATACAAAGAATTTCATATCAACCGAATACGCATACTGCCCGTCACCGTCATGCACGCACGACTGCCCATACTCGGATTCCGCATATACACACCCGACAACGCCCACAGCCTCGGATACATCACCGACTGCAAGACACTGCCACAACAATCCATAGACGCCATGCGCGGCGTAGACACCCTCATCATCAACGCCCTGCGACACAAACCCCACATATCCCACATCAACCTCGACCAAGCCCTCGCCCTGATACAAGACATCAACCCGCGCCGAGCCTACCTCACCCACCTGAGCCACGACATGGGCACCCACGCCGCCACCGCCGCCACCCTGCCGCCAAACGTCAACATCGCCACAGACACCCTACGCATCACACTACCCTAACCCACACCCTTCGCCGAAAAAAAAAGAATTGGCCGTTTGCCGGATAATGCGTACATTTGCACTATACATATATTATATAAGACCTTAGTATAAGGCAACAACACAACCGGACACAAAAAAACGGCTTATATGCCCAAAAACACTCAGACACATGAAAGCAACATCGACACTACTAGCAGGCGTCATCATACTCGCCATGGGACTGATACTGATAATATGCCACAACACCATCACCGGGTCAGGCATAGTCACCGCAGGCGGCATCATATTCGTGATTTCGGCCCTGGTAGACATAGTACTATACATCGGCGGGCGCAACCGCGAAGGACAGCGACGCAAGCGCGGCGCCGCCCTCGTCTTCGGATGGATAGTAAGCGTGGCCGCACTACTGCTGGGTATCAGCATGTTCGTGTTCAACGACACCTTCACACAACTCATCGCCCCGATGTTCGGCATCCTGGTACTGCTGGGCGCCCTGGTGCAACTATGGATACTGACCTACGGCACACGTCCCGTGCGCATGCCGCTGTGGCTATACACCATACCCGGCCTTATGGCCATATGCGCCATCCTGATATTTGTCGGCGGATACACCGATTCGACAGTCAACATCCTGACAGGCAGCGCACTCACCATATTCGGCCTCGGCGGTTTTGTCGAGAGCGCACTCCTAGGGCTTGCGCGACGCCGCATGATGCACGACCAAGCCCGACGTGATGTCATCGAAATACAACCCCACGATGACAGGCGCTGAGCCACGCGCCGCCGCATCCTATCCCTGGGTGTGGTTCGACCTCGACGACACCATCTGGAATTTCACCGACAACTCCTTAGAGGCGCTGGCCCAACTCTACGAGGCCGAGCACCTAAACCGCTGGTGGGCAGACGTAGACAGCTGGCGTGACAACTACCATCACCACAATACGATGCTGTGGGCACTATACACCCCCGGGAAAATAGACCGCGACACCCTGCGGCGCGAACGCTTCCGCCGCCCACTGCTGGACGCCGGAGTCGATGCAACCACTGCCGACGCCATCGCCGAGCACCTCGACAGCGAATACCTGCGACGCCTGGCGCTGCTCCCCAACGTCATAGAAGGCGCACACGCCACACTCAAAGCACTACGCGCCGCCGGATGCCACATAGGCATACTCTCCAACGGCTTCAAAGACACACAGCAACAAAAACTGCAATCCTCGGGCCTCGATGCACTGGTAGACCTGGTAGTACTCAGCGACGACATCGACGTCAATAAACCCGACCGCCGAATATACGACTACGCACGACAACGCGCCGCCGCCCTCTACCCCGAAATACCATGCACCCCCCGCGACTGCCTTATGGTAGGAGACAACGCCGACACAGACATTCGCGGCGCACTGGATGCCGGATGGGACGCCATATGGCTCAACCCCAACGGCACACCACGACCCGACGCCCCGGCCAACCGCGCCCGCAACATCCCAAGCCTCCAAGCACTCCTCCTACAATAGAGACACAAAAACATCGAAAACATAAAAGCCGCGAAAAATAACAACAACAAGAGCAATGGCGGCCCCCCCATAACTCCCATAATTCCCATTACTCCCGCAACTCCCATAATTCCCATAGCTCCCATAATTCCCATAATTCCCCCCACTCCCGCAAAATCCAAACCACTCCAAACCCATAAAACCCAAAAAATCAAAGAAATTTCTCCAAAAATGCGTGCCGAATCAAAAAAAATTACGATATTTGCAGTCGAAAAATACGAGACGAGCGCGACATCCCCGCAAGACTTAGTGCCGCGCCCGGTTCATTAACGCGCTAATCAACTGAATATAATAACATAAACAAAACAACGTAACAATGACTAAAGCCGACATCGTTAACGAAATTTCGAAAACCACAGGCATCGAAAAAGCCAACGTGCTCGAAACAATAGAGAAATTCATGGAAGTAGTTAAGGACTCACTCGCCAACGGCGAAAACGTGTACCTCCGCGGCTTCGGTAGCTTCATCATCAAAGTACGCTCCGAGAAAACAGCCCGCAACATCTCCAAGAACACCACCATCATCATTCCCGAGCACAAGATCCCCGCATTCAAGCCCGCCAAGGTCTTCATGCAGGAAGTTAAGGACAAATAAGACGCCTGAGAGTGCGAAAGCACTGCGGACAACCCGCAATGCACCTTAGCACGCCAAAACGTATACACTAACCAAAATCCAAAAACAGACACAATGCCCAGCGGAAAAAAGAGAAAAGGCCACAAGATGGCCACGCACAAACGCAAGAAACGTCTGCGCAAAAACCGTCATAAGAAGAAATAAGACGGCTCCGGCGGCATAATACGCCGGGGAAGATACAGTAGGCGGCGCATGCGCCGCGCTGTAGTCACAAAAGGACAAGCCGTAACGCGGGGGAAAGCACGGCAAACCACAGGGTAGAGCGGTGTCGATGACGACACACAACGCTCCCCGACGGTTGGCCGGACACCTCGGCCATACGGCTTGCCTTTTTTTCATTTTCTTATGCCGGGGTCGGCAAAGCCCAAAGAGCCCAAAGAGCCCGGAATACCCGGAGACCACGCCGCCTATCATGGCCATAACAGCCATAAATAGCCATAACAGCTATAAATAGCTATAACAGCCATAAATAGCCGATACGGCCGCCACAGCGTCCCTGCGCCCCCGGCAAATGTAACACCAAACCATAAACCACACACGATGAAAAGCGAACTCGTCATAGATGTACAGCCCTCCGAAGTGTCCATAGCACTGCTGGAAGACTCGCGCCTGGTATCGCTGCAAAAGGAGGCCCGCAATATCGCCTACGCCGTAGGCGACATTTACAAGGCCAAAGTCCGCAAGCTGCTGCCCGGCCTCAACGCCGCCTTCGTCAACGTGGGTTATGAAAAAGATGCTTTTTTACACTACTTGGACCTCGGGCCGCACTTCGCGTCCTACTCCGAGTTCATGTCCAAGCTGCTGGATGACAAAAAACGCATTCCACAGCTTTCACTCCAAAAAATCCTGCCCGACATAGAAAAACAGGGCAAAATCGCCGACCAACTCGAAGCCGGTCGCGAAATCATGGTGCAGATAGTCAAAGAGCCTATATCCACCAAAGGCCCGCGACTGACCACCGAGCTATCGTTCACCGGACGCTACATGGTGCTGATACCCTTCCAAGACAAAATTTCCGTATCACAGAAGATTAAGTCCGGCGAAGAGCGCATGCGCCTGCGCCAGCTCCTGGAAAGCATCAAGCCCAAGAACTTCGGCGTCATCATCCGAACCTCCGCCGAAGGCAAGCGCGTGGCCGAGCTCAACAACGAACTCAAAACCCTGCTCAAATGCTGGGAAGACGCCCTGGCCAAGACACAACGCGCCAAAGCGCCCGCACTCGTCTTCGAAGAAGAAAGCCGTATCGTCGGAATGCTCCGCGACGTCTTCTCACCCTCCTTCGAAGCCATATACGTCAACGACGCCGAGACATACGACCAGATACGCAATTACGTGGCACTCATCGCCCCCGAACGCGTAGACATCGTCAAGCTCTACGACAAACCCGAGCCAATCTTCGACACCTACGCCGTTACACGCCAAGTCAAGGCCTCCTTCGGCAAGACCGTATCCTTCAAGGCCGGAGCATACATCATCATCGAGCACACCGAAGCACTCCACACCATAGACGTCAACTCCGGCAACCGCACCAAAGCAGACACAGACCAGGAAACAAACGCCCTGGACGTCAACCTGCGTGCCGCCGACGAAATTGCACGACAACTGCGCCTGCGCGATATGGGCGGCATCATAGTCGTCGACTTCATAGACATGGCCAAAGGCGAACACCGCCAGCAGCTCTACGAGCACATGAAAGAAGTCATGGCCAACGACCGCGCACGACACAACATCCTGCCGCTAAGCAAATTCGGCCTGATGCAAATCACGCGCCAACGCGTGCGCCCCGTGCTCGACATCACCACCACCGAGACCTGCCCCTCATGCTTCGGAAAAGGCGAAATACAACCCTCGCTGCTGTTCACGGACACCCTCTACGAGAAGCTCCATTACATGATTGACGACCTCGGCATCAAAGACTTCACGCTCTACGTCCACCCCTATGTCGAAGCATACCTGCGCAAAGGATGGCTCTCAAGCCTTTACCGACGCTGGCGCCGCAACCTCGGCGTCCGCTTCGGCCTCGTCCCCGACCAGTCGCTGGCCTACCTGCAATACCGCGTCGTGGACAAAGAAGGCAACGCCATCGACCTCAAGCAGGAAAAAGACACACAGCAAAGCAGCGTAGCCAAGACACGACGACGCCAAGACGCCGCACGCGCCGAAGCCGAAGACGCCGCGCCCGAAAAAGCCGAAAAAGCCAAGAAACCAAAGGCCGAAAAGACTGAGAAAACCGAGAAGCCCAAGGCCGAGAAGCCCGGCAAGACAGCCAAGGCATCCGAGGCCCCGAAATCCCCCAAGAAAGAGAAAAAATCCGAGAAAACAAGCGGCACGGACACGCCCAACGTAAAAACCGCACCCGCCGAGACATCCGCCGCGTCTGCCGCCGCACCCGCCGCGTCCGCACCCGCCGCGTCCGCCGCGTCCGCACCCGCCGAAGCTCGAATCACCGCCGAGGACGACGCATCCTCCGCACGCTCCGACATCGAAGCCAAGGACAAGCCCGGACGAAACAAACATCGCCGACGCAGCTCGCGCGCAAGAAAGCAGGCCGCAGCCCCGACAAGCTCAGAGAACTCGGAAAATTCAGAGAACTCGGAGAAATCCAAAACATCCAAGAAATCAGAGGCCAAGCCGACAGCGTCAGAAGCCAAGCAGACCTCAACCACCGCGTCCAAGTCCGCAGACGACCCGACGCAACAATAGCATCAACCATAACCCCAATTGCGATACACAACACGGAGGCGCCCGGCTCTAATGCCTGACGCCTCCGCTTTTTTTCACCGAACACCCGAAAGATACTGCCTCAAAATAACAGACTCAACAGGAAAGGCATAATGACTAATTACCCCCAAGGTCAACGGTTTTGGGATAGGGTTTCAGCCAATATGTTTCAGTAATAGGGTTTCAGTATATAGTGTTTCAGTAATAGGGTTTCAGTAATAGTGTTTCAGTAATAGTGTTTCAGTCAGTGTATCTGAGTCGAGTTTGCTCAAGCCGGTGATTTTGGCCCTCGTGTCGTGGCATACACCTATCCCCAAAAACTCTCGAAGCGTACAAAAATAAATGAAAGCCGTAACAAAAAAACACTAACGAAATGCGTGTGCATCAACCATTTTTTTGTAACTTTGCACGCGAATAGTGCTTATACGATTTTCATGGCACTACAACTATGAGCACTTGCCTGATAATTATTCACCTAAAAAATAAAAAGGTAGACAACCTACCACTTACTTAACTTACCACATGAAAAAGCTCCTGACGTTAATAGCCATGGCGCTACTTCTGCCGATAGGCACCTACGCCGCGACATACATCAAAGGCAAACAGGTGGCAACCATCGACCGAATGTACCAGTTTGTCAAGTCCAAAAACCCCGGTTTCGACCGCGAAATCGCCGTCCAAATGCACAAGATGGGCGAAAAATACGGCATACGCGGCGACATTGCCCTGTGCCAATCCTGTATCGAGACCGGATGGTTCAAATATACCGGCGGCACTGCAGTGACCCCCGACGACCACAACTATTGCGGCCTCGGCGTCACCCAAAAAGGCAGAAAAGGCTGCCAATTCGCCACCGTAGCTCTGGGCTGCGAAGCCCAAATCCAGCACCTCTTTGCATACGCGTGTACAGATGCACTGCCATACCCGAAGGTAGATCCGCGATTCAACTACGTGAGACGCGGCTGCGCCCCCACCTGGGAATCCCTCGGCGGCAAATGGGCCTCAGCAACCAACTACGGCACACAAATCCTCGCGGTATACAACCAAATGATGGCCTTCAACGTGGCCAACCCCACGCTGAAAGCCTCCAAAACCTCGCTGAGCTTTACCGTCGAGAAAGGCAAAGTCTCGTCAGCACAAAGCGTCACCATCACCGGGTCCAACCTCTCGTCCAAAATCGTGTACAACGCCGCATCCAAAATGGCCTCCGTGACCACCTCCGGATGGGACGACTACACAGGCGGCAAGTTGTCCATCAAGGCTGACGCATCAGGCCGGGCCGCAGGCTCTTACGAGACATACGTGGCCGTACAAAGCGGCTCGGGCAGCAACCTCAAGCGCGTCGAAATCAAGGTATACATCACCGTCACCGAACCCGCAGCAGCGCCCTCGCTGAGCGCCACACCCGGCTCGCTGACACTTAGCGCCACTCGCGGACAATCCAACCCCACAGCCACCATTTCGGTCAAGGCAGCAAGCCTGACAAGCGATATCAGCTACAACAGCAGCACCTCGACATTCACCGTCGCACCGGCCTCCGGATGGAATGCCCGCACCGGCGGCAACCTCATCGTCACCATGGACGCCTCCAAGAGCGCCGGCAACTACAGCGGATACGTAGCCATCTCCGGCGGCGGTGCCTCACGAGTACAAGTCAACATCTCCGGCACCATCACCGAACCCGCAGCCAATCCCACGCTAAACGTCTCACCCTCGACACTGACGCTATCCTGCACACAGGGCGACGCCAACCCCACGGCCACTGTCACCGTAAGCGCCTCCAACCTCACCTCCGGACTGATATATGACATCAACGGCAACGGATTTACCGTCACTCCGCAAAGCGGATGGAACGGAAGCACCGGCGGACGCCTCACCGTGGCTCTGGACGCCTCCAAAGCCGCCGGAACTTACAACGCCACACTGACCGTCAAAGGCGGCGGCGTCACCACACGCAACGTCACCATCACCGGCACCATCAAGGACAAAGGCACAACTCCCGACCCGACACCCTCCACCGAACTAAAGCTCAAAGAGGTCTGGAACCTGAGCACCACAGCCAATACCGCCACGGACTGGTCCGACAAATTGCGCAACTTCGACTACTGCGACGGATACCTCTACGCCATATACAACAACTCCGAAGTCATCGTTCTGGACGCACGCACGGCAATGAAGGTCGGCACTCTTGACAAAGGCTCGGTAGTGACCGGCGGAACACTCGCGCTATGCGATGTACGATGCTTCGAAGGCAAGATCTACGCCTGCAACCTTGCCGCCTCCGGCAAGGAACTCCGCATATACGTCTGGGACAATAAAGACTCGCAGGCAAGACTGTTTTACAGCACCACCGACCTGCAAGGAGCGGCTCGCTTAGGCGACTGCATGGAAATTGTCGGCAACGAAAACGATATGTGGTTTGCATTCTGCAACGACGACGGCACAACGACACGCATCGTTGAGTACCACCGCGCCAACGGGTCGTGGACAGCCAAATGCACCAACGCCACCGCCAACGGCGCACGCCTGGCCAGCGGCATCAGCTCGCGCGTACTTCCCACCGGCAACGGATACTGGATTGACGGACAGGGCATACTGCCCACCTTCTGCAACCTCAGCGGCGTCAAGCAATACGCCCTCACCGGCGAAAGCGTACTACAAGGCAACGCTTGTAAGGAATTCGTCTACGGCGGCCGTAAATACATGTTCGTCACCACATATCTCAACAAGAGCGCCGCTTCCATCGCCGACGGCACCATGCGCCTGTACGACGTCACCGACGGCTACGACAAAGCAAAAGCCATGGGCGACTATCCCGCCAACGGCCTCGGCGCCACCCGCAACATCTCATTCACCGGAGGCATCGAATACAATGTCGCTTCATGCCAGGGCATCGAAGCCTGGGTGATGATTACCGGTCAGGGCCTTGCATACTACAGCTCATGCACCACAGGTCCGGTAAACCCCGAGCCCGGACCCAATCCCGAACCCAATCCCGAGAAGCCAACGTCACTACCCACCATGTTCAACACCGACTGGGAGTACAGCTCCGCACAAGGCACCTCGACATCCTATATGAACCCCTCGAATGTCAATACGCGCAATATGGTGCTCAACGGCGACAACCTATACGTACTGCAACGCAGCAGCGACGATGCCAATATCCACATTGTGAATGCCGAAACCGGTGTACAGAAAGGCACACTGGACAACGGCAGCATCGCCGCCGAAACATATCGCTATTTCTCCGTGGCCAATCTCTCGGGCACCATAGTGGCCTGCAACGCAGCACTGAGCGCCACCTCTACCCTCAAGGTCTATGCATGGAACGGCGATAACGCCACACCCGCGACAATCCTCAGCACCACCAACCACGGCGGCCGCGCAGGCGACCTGATGTGCGCCTCCGGCACCATCAACAACGGCAAACTCTACTTCGCATCCAATACCGGGTACGCCGGCAAAGTGTATGTGTACACCGTCACCAACGGCACGGCCAACGCCACTCCGCAGGTGATTACACTCAAAGACTCCTCCGGCAAAGACTTTGACCTGGGCGGCGGATTTGCAGTCATCGAAATACGCGTAGACGAACAGGGCCGCATCCTGGCCAGCGGCAAAGGCGGCGCCACAGCCCTATTCAGAGCCGACGGCACACTTATCGAGTCTATGAAAAATACGGCAGTCGGCGACAACACCTACGGCAGCAGTTGCCAGATGTTCGCGTTCGGCGACTACACCCTCGCCGCCTCCGTGACCTACGCCACCGGCGTCAAGGGCGGACGTCTCAACCTCATAGACGCCACCAACGGCCTGTCCAATGCCTCGCTGATACACGAATATCCGGCGCTGAGCAGCGCCACGGGCGCATCGAACAGCACCTTCGTAAGCACGGCCATAGCACGTGTCAATGGCGCTAAAATCAACCTATGGGTACTCGTGCCGGGGCAGGGCATAGCCAAGTACACTGCTGCGGCCACCTCCGGGTCGACCTCGGTGAATGACTTCGCAAACGCCGCCGACCGAATGACCATAGCGCTCGAAGGCCGCACCATCCGCGTACTCGGCGTCGAAAAAGCCAATATCGCCGTATACACCCCCACCGGAGCACTTGTGGCCTCAGCCAATGCAGACACCGTAGATGCAGGCAGCCTTGCACCCGGCATCTACGTGGCAACCGCCGTCAGCGCCGATGGACAACGTGCAGCCGCACGCGTGCTTGTGCGCTAAATCCCGACTACACATTCTATTCCCTATATAACGACACAGGGCGTCTCCGGATATTCTCCGGCGGCGCCCTGTCTTTTGTAAAGTTCTTTTGTAAAGTATAGATGTAAAGTATAGACCCCGCGTCTTTCGTATACCATACGGAGATATTGCTGCACGTAGCAATATGTAAAACACATGTAATACAGCAACCGTCTTGTTTATAGGAAGATAACAGCATTATTGGCGAACTGCTAACACTAAACATTGTTAAATATTGCAATATATTTTGCATTTACGAGATTTACGGCGTAACTTTGTACACGAAGACCGGTTGTAGGATCGGGCAAGAGAGCATAGTATCGTGTCCGCCTGTCGTGTTTTCGAGCTGACGACGCATAGTTGCGGCGAAAGCTTTTCCCGAATTGTTCCCCCACCCCACCCGGCGGGCATACTCTTATGGCTCGGGCATATACCCCTCCCGTAAACACCACTCTGACATACTATTGCGTCCTTCGCAACACACACTCCTTTCCGCCGACGCGGAAAGAATGCCGTACAAGCCAAACACTTGTACGCATAGCAGAAACTTCCCAAAAAAATTAACAACAAAAAAAACCTTAATACACATGATAAATACGGGGTTCCAAAAAAGTCTGACGGGACTTCAATCCAAGATGCTCAACTTTGCGTACACACTGACCTCCAACCGCGACGACGCGCAGGACTTGACGCAAGACACGACACTCAAGGCGTTGACCAACGAAAAAAAGTATGCGACGAATATCAACTTCAAGGGCTGGGTATTCACAATAATGCGCAATATATTCATTAACGGATACCGCCGCAAAGCACGTTCGGGCGTGATATCGGAAACTGCGGACGCCCCGGCACGCATAGACTTGGCACAAGACACCTCGGCCGAAAGCCCCGAAGACGTTTATGGCGCCAAAGAAATCACGCAGGCCATCAACACCTTTCCCGAAGAATAAAGACGCCCCTTTGCGATGCATATTGCCGGATACAAGTACTCCGAGATAGCCGAGAAGACAGGCTTGCCCTTAGGCACAGTCAAGTCGCGCATATACGCGACACGCAAGCGTTTGCAGAAGCAACTCTCCGATTACAAATAAACTCTCCGCCAAGTGCTGCGGCGTGCATCGGCGTAAGCCCCTAAAGTCCCTAAAGCCCCTAAGGTCCCTAAGCTCCCTAAGCTCCCTAAGGTTCCTAAAGTCCCTAACCTCCTTGGAATAATTCCACACTCCGCATTTGCATCTGCGTGCCGCTTTGCGAGCGCGCAGATGTACAGTTGCACGTTAGCGAAAAAACGCGTAAATTTGCATAAACCCATTACACGACTTATGTCTTTTTACGCACGATATGGCAAACGTGCCATAGACACCATATTTTCGGTGTTGGCACTCATAATATTATCCCCAATATTGATATTGGTTGCGGCGATGCTGTTTTTCAGCTACGGCTGCCGCAATCCCTTCTTTCTGCAACAGCGTCCCGGACGCCACGCCAAGATTTTTAAGATAGTGAAATTCAAGACGATGTCCGACCGCCGGGATGCCGATGGCGAATTGCTGCCCGACGAGCAACGTCTGACACGTTTGGGGCGTTTTGTACGCTCGACATCCTTGGACGAACTGCCACAGCTGGTCAACGTTCTTGTCGGGGATATGAGCCTTATAGGCCCGAGGCCGCTATTACCCAAGTATTTGCCGCTATATTCGCAGCGGCAGGCGCGTCGCCACGAGGTGCGTCCCGGCATCACAGGCTGGGCACAGTGCCACGGGCGCAACGCCATATCCTGGGGGCAAAAATTCGAGCTTGACGTATGGTACGTAGACCATATTTCGCTGAAGACCGACTTGTCGATTGTATGGACAACGGCAAAGAAAGTGCTTAGGCGAGCCGACATATCATCGGCCACCTCGGCGACCATGGAAGCCTTCGACGGCCACAACTGATACCGGCAGTATGTCAAAGCAACAAATCCCTGTCGCTGCGGGCGCAATATATTGCGTTCTTACAGAGATTTACGGTTTTTACACGCCGTCCTACCGGGTCGTTGTCTTGCTCCCTTGCAGAATTCCGGCGTAAAAATTAAGCAACGCCTGTCGCACCTGCGATGCCGACCAATAACGCAGCACGTGGTCGCGACAATGTCCGGCCATGCGTGCACGCACACTGCTGTCGCGCAGCGTATCCATGGCTGCCTCCAGCGCCTTGGCATCGCCGGGAGCGACAATGACGCCATTGTAATGATTCTCGATAATTTCGCGCGAGCCGTTGATATCCGTCACTATTGACGGCAATCCCATGGCTCCGGCTTCCAAGACTACATTAGGGAACCCCTCGCGGTGCGAAGGAAACACAAAGGCGTCTGCCCCGACGAGGTACGGCCGCACATCGGCCTGCTCGCCAAAGGCGCGTATGCCCGGGTGCGAGGCTATGGTGTCGCGAGTATCCTTGTCCAACGGGTCGAGGTCATCCTCGGTGCGTCCCACCAGCCATAGTCGTGCGCCGTGGTCCTTGTCGTAGACGTCCGCGAACGCCCGTACCAATTCGGCTATGCCCTTGTCCGCCACGAGCCGTCCCACAAAGACGTACACCATAGAAGCTTCCGGGTCGTCCCGGCGAAGGGTCTTTGCAGTCTGCTGCACGCCGGGGTCTTCCGGGTTGTAGTATTCGGGGTCGATGCCACGCACATTTCCGTGTCCCAATATGACCATGGACCGGCGAGTGATGCCGCCGCGCACCATATCATCGCGCACACCGCGCCCTTCGGGATTGATGACAGTGGCGCAACTACACAGCAGACGATCCATAGCCTTGAGTATCGAGCGCTTAAGTCCGTGCGAAGTCGGCCATATCAGCCCGGTGAAAGTATGCATGCGGTTGGGTACGCCGGCCAAACGCGCGGCGAGCATACATATCAGGCCGGCCTTGGGCGTCATCGAGTGTACGAGCCAAGGCCTCTCGCGACGCATAAGCCTATACATACGCCACAGCGAGCGTAAGTCGCTCAGCGGCGCGATGTGCCGCTGCATGGGTACGCCTATCGTGCGCACACCGGGGAGGTGCGACATCCGCTCCAGCGCTTCGTCAGGATTTGACACGGCCACAACATCGTATTTATCAACGAGATACGGCAGCATTGGCGCACAAAAAGATTCCAGCGAACTGCCGATGGTAGTAGCACGTATAATTTTAGGTTTTGAACCTTCCGAGGCTTTGGATCTTTTCATAATAGCAGGGCTCTTTGGTCGAATGTTGCGGCGCCACTTTCCCCGAGAACACCCGAAGGAGTGTCAAAATAGGTGTCCGTGCACCTTAACGACAAGGGCGCGAGATGTCATCAAAGGATTATTTACCTGCAATCCGGTATAATATCATTATACTGCGCGGGCGTAATGTATTGCGCCCCTACATTGCATTACTATTATGATACACGCTCCCTATGACGCTGCTGTCGATGCAAAGTTAGCGCTTTTAGGCGGCATATACAAAAAAAGCAGGGAAGTCGTATGACTTCCCCGTCAAGTGCTGTAGCGGGACCGAGAATTGAACTCGGGACCTCCGGGTTATGAATCCGACGCTCTAACCAGCTGAGCTATCCCGCCGTTTTGCGAGTGCAAAGTTAAGCACTTTTTTCGGCCCGGCCAAATATTTTGCAGCTTTTTTTGTTTTTGTAGAGTCAAGTGGCAAGTGCAAAATTAATGAATCATTTTGTAGAACTCAATTTTTGGAGTAGAAAAGCCTAATTTTTTCTTAGGTGTAGAGTCAAGTGGTCGGTTTTTTTATTCTTGCGACATTGTGCAAAAATTCGTACCTTTGCGCGTTATGGCACGTAAGAGAAAAAGAGTCCTGTTTATCACCGGGCCGCTGAACGGCGGCGGTGCCGAACGCGTCCTGGTAGACGTACTACGCCATTGGAATCGCAGGCGTGCCGACGTAGACCTGTTGCAGATCGTGGGCGGCGGCATTCTCGACGCACAGGTGCCGGAATGGGTTGGTCGCTTGTGTGCCTGGCCGGGATACTGCCGCGACTTTTCGGTGGCGTACAATCTCAGTCGGCGCCTGCATGTGCACGGACCTCTGCGGCACCGACTTCGCCAAGCCTGTGGCGGCAACCTCGACGGGTATGACGCCGTGGTCAGCTTTCTCGAAGGCCTGCCGCTGTTGTGCCACGCTCTGATTGCGCCCCGTTCGGCTGTGAATGTCTCGTGGGTACACTCGGACATCTACACCGCGCCATACGAGCTATCGCAGTTCGGCTGCGAACGGCGCGAACGCCGTGCTTATACAGCCATGGATGCCGTTGTGGGTGTCAGCGATGGGGTTGTCAATGCCTTCCGCCGTCGTTTTCCCTCGCTTAAGACGATCGAATTGTGCACTATATACAATCCCGTGGATGCCGAGGCGATATGTACGCAGGCGGCTGTCGCCCCTTTGGACTTTGAAGGCGGGCATCGCGACGGGGTCTTTGACATCGTGGCCGTGGGACGTCTCACCGACCAAAAGCGCTTTGACCGCCTTGTGCGCCTTGCGACAGCCTTGCCGGGGCATACTTCGCGCCGTTTTCACATCACTATAATCGGCGACGGAGAATTGCGCGACAACCTGCAGCAGCAGATAGACGCCGCCGGTGTGAGCGACAGCGTCACCCTTGCCGGATATGCCGCCAATCCCTACGGGCGTATGTCTGACGCCGACCTACTGGTATCGTGTTCCAATAGCGAGAGTTTCTCTCTGGTGGTAGCCGAAGCCATGGTGCTGGGAGTGCCGGTACTGGCAACGCGCACGGCCGGGCCTTCCGAGCTTATAGGCGAAGGGACACGTCCCAGGGGCTTGCTGTGCGGACATGCAGACGAGGACATCCTCACCGGAGTCCTTGCGGTGATGGACGATTACGACCTTGCACGCCGCCGTGCCGATGAGGCTCACCGCTACGCCCTGGCGACATTCGCGCCCCGCACCATCCTTTCACGCATTTACAACCTCCTCGAAGTCTGAGATATGGGCCATTCGCTGTTGTTTGCATATCACGACCATATAGCGATAATGAGGCTGGTACTCAGCATTATCGGCTGGATATTTGTGGTCACCTCCATTTCGCGCAAGCATAATATTAATGCACCGGTATTGTGCGGAGTACTGACTTTGGCTTTTGCAATAGCATGTGCAACCATCCCTCTGGATATGAGTGCGTGGTGGGAAGACCACGTAGTGTATTCGTACACCTATATGGGACATGGAGAGCGATATGCCAATGACCCGTTCTTCACATTCTTCACCAATATGGTGCGTGCCACCGGGTTGCCTTTGAGCTGGTACTTCGGGCTGATAGCTGCGTGGTACGTAGGCGCTTACTGGCTTGCCTGCCGCATCATGACACGCGGCCGGGCGCAGGCGACGCTGCTTGTAATGATAATGTGCAGCTCGTTCTTCATAGCTTATGGCGTGAATACCATTCGTGCCGGCATGGCCGTTTCAACGGCCATACTGGCGATAGCAATGTATTCGCGCAGCCGTATTTGGGCAGGCGTCTTGGCGCTGATAGCCATCAATATCCACTTCTCGGTGGCATTGACCGTATGCGCCTTCGGATTGGCTTTTGTCCTCAAAAACCCAAAATGGTGCTTGGCATTGTGGTGTCTGTGCCTGCTACTGTCTTTCGGCATGGGTAATACGGTGCAAGACATGCTTGCCGACCTCGTAACCGATGAGCGAGCCAAGTATCTCGAGACGGAGATTTCGAAGCAAGCCGGGTTCAATCCTGCGGCGGTAGCCTTGCTCAAAAAAGGCTTCCGCTGGGATTTCGTCGCGTACTCGCTGCTGCCCATCGTAGTTGGGTGGTATTATATATATGTCAAGAAGTTTGAGGACGGAATGTATAAGCACCTGTATTGTACGTACATTATCGCCAACTCCGTTTGGCTGTTGGTGATAGGAGCGTTCTTCACCGATCGCTTCGCTTATCTGTCATGGTGTCTGAACCCGATACTTCTGATGCTGCCGCTGTGCCGTGCACGGCTTTTCGCGAACCAAAATATGGCGGTGGCGGCCACACTTGCTATGACGATATTAATTGCATACTTCATATAAATCGCAAATATAGTAAAATTAGTGACGTAATGAATATACTATTTTACAGCAGACACACGTTTGATCCGCAATTTGGTGGTATAGAACAATGTTGTCCTAAACGTTT
>DAAP01000035.1 GCA_001701165.1 Bacteroidales bacterium H4
CGGGCGCTTCGAGTACGGCAAAAATGCCGTTAGAGACAGATCTTTCGCTGCCGTCGCTGCAGTGGTTGCGTATGCCCAATGCTTGTGTGTACAGCGTTGACGAGCCGCCACCATCTATATTCACAGCCTCATAAGCGCCGGCATAGCGCATCACATCGCCGAGTGCCGGGATAGATATGCCTGCACTGGCGCTGGTGCGGCCGTCAACCACCATCATTATGACCTGCTTGCGGTCTTTGGTGTAGCCCAGACATGTGCGCGGATGGCGTGCCGCATCTTCTATGGTGATGGTCTCACCCAGGCCTACATTCTTGCTGCTGCCGGAAATGACGGTGCGTGGATACAAGCGCTGACCGCCCTCATCGAGGATGATGTTGTCGAGGGTGATGACGTCGCCCGGTTTGAGGCCTTTGACAAAATCGGCAGCCCCGGTATTGCCCTGCGATGTACCGCCACGGCCGTGGAGCACGAAACCGTCAGCCGGAATAGGGGTGTCGCCATCGGTGTTTGCCTCGGAGGTTACAACGATTCTGAATTTTCCACCGGCAATGAAAGTCTCGCCGTCCGCAAGTTTGGCTGTGACCTCGTAGCAATTGCCGGCGTGGTCGTTTTGGTTGGTGCTACCCCAGAAGCGCGAGGTGTACAGCGTCAGGCCGTCAGCGACGCTGGCCGGGTCATTGATGCCCTTAAAAGACGTGGTCTTGTCGCCACACTCGGCCGTCCCTGTGTAGTAATTGACATACTGCACGTGTGGCAACCCGTCGTTGTCATATATAAATTGGCATCCGCCATTGAATGTCAGGAAAGGCTCGTTCTCGACCACAAAAGAATGCGTGGGCGTACCCACCTTGGAAGTGCCGTTGGTGGCCGTGCCGCCTGTCCAATAGAAGTCGCCGTTGGTGCCGGCAAAGTACAGCAATCCGTCCTTCGATTTGGTTTGGGCCATTACGGAGGTGCGGGATGTCCCGGCCACCTTGTCGGTGCCGCTCACGGCGCGTATGGTGACGTTGGGCGTAGTGCGGTCTACCGTAAGATAGAACACATTGAGAGGGCTGGGGCCTTCGAGCCGCAGCTGCGTCTGAGTGGTGCCCGGGCCGACTTTGGCGTGGAACAGCGTATCCACGGTATAGTCCACGCCAAGCAGGCTTATATGACCCTGCTCGGCAAAAGCGGCCAGTGCAAAGGTCGCACCCAGTGCCAGTGTAAAGATTCGTTTCATACAGGTTTTCGGTGTTTCTGTGGGAAGGTTCGTTTGACTTGCCAATTTAGCATATTTTTTTGACATGTAGGACTTTTTGGCCATTAACAAAATGTTAAATAACGCAAAGGCGCGCTCTATCGGCTTTTACGACAGGGCGCGCCTTATGCTGAATCGGCTTCAGCCGCTATAGTTGCAGTATAGACGATGAATTGTCGGCGTTGTTGAGGCTTCGGCGGCCGCTGCGGAAGATGCTGCCGAAGTCGGCGGTATAGCTGGCCGTAATCACTACCATATTGGCGTTGTCCTTGATATATCGGTCGGTATAAGACGGCGCTGTCGTCGAGATATTCCATTGCGGATACTCGGTGCCGCGAGCAAACATGTACCACCATCCGGCTTGTATCATCCAGTGCTTGTCGGGGCGGAAGGTTACGGACAGGCCGTCGCCGTTTTCTTCCTTGCCTATATATGGTCCGTGGAGGTTTTTGCACGGTATTTTGCGCCAATAGGTGATAGTCCACGGACCGCGACTCCACCAGAAGCTGCCGTAGGCATAGAATGTCGTCAGATTCTCGTTCCACGTCGTGCCCTGTGTATGCGTCCAATCGACATCGAGGCGCACGTTGCCGCCGAATCCGGCTATGCCGCTGAGTTTCATTTGCAGCGAAGCTCCCGCGCCTTCATTTGTCGTGTAATTGACTGTTTGGCTCAGGAATTTTTTGTCACCGAGGTAGAAGTATTCGTCGGTACGCGGATTATTGGCGTTGCTGTAATACGCAGTCAGCGAGGCAAAGAATTTCTTGTGCGAGAATGAGGCCATCAGTCGGTAGTTGAAGTACTCAGCCACCTTGAGGTTGGGGTTGCCGTTATCTATCAGATAGGGCGTGGTCTGCTGCTTGTAGTCGGTGAGTGCGGACAGGCCGGGGATACTCGGCGAATAATTGAAGTTGGCCTGCAGACTCCATTCGTTGCTAATATCCCAGTTGATATTGACGTTGCTGAGGTTGCGTACAAAGTCGCGTTTGTTCTCGCCGTTTTCCATCCGGAAGATTTTGACGCCGGAGGCCAGCCAAAAATTGAATTTATCGATGGTAAAGCTATAATTGACATACCCGTAGTTGTTGTTCTCGGTCAGTATGGGGCGATAATCGGTGCCGATGTACTTGTTGCGGCTGTGCGACAGCGTATTCTGAAATCCGGCGCCCAACTCGGAAGCATTCCCGAACTTGTGCCGGTAAGCAATTTCGGTGATGAGCGAGCGGCGAGTGTTGTCGATTTCGACCTCGTACATCTGTGGATTGGCCGGGTCGATGTAATATGTATTCATTCGGTTGTAGTCCTCGAAGCGGAGCGTGCCCACGGCCTGCACTTCAAGGCTGTTGGCATCGTCAAAATCCTTCTTGAAGAACAAGTCAAGCGACGGCGTGGTGTATTTGCTTGCGGACTTGCTTGTGCTTTCGTAATCACCGGCATACGAGTCTTTGTTGTCAGCGATATAACGACGCCCGCTTGGATTGATGCCTCCGGAGAGTTTGGCCGAAAACAATGTCTTGCTGTCGGGTCGGTATG
The DNA here is from genome assembly GCA_001701165.1 of Bacteroidales bacterium H4. Classification (GTDB taxonomy): domain Bacteria; phylum Bacteroidota; class Bacteroidia; order Bacteroidales; family Muribaculaceae; genus CAG-873. The sequence continues at coordinate 2,771 of DAAP01000035.1, forward strand.
TATACCCTAATTGCAATTGGTTGATTACGTAATTGAACGGATTACGGTCGTGCGTCTCGAGGTCTACGCGGAAGTCGTCTCCCACGTAGGATTGGGTCGTATTGTCATAGACGCGTTGGTAGTTGCGCCACGAGTTGTAGAAGTATAACTTGAATTGCGATGGTCCTTGGTGATACGTGGCATTGACATAATCGTCTACAAAGGCGGTGGCGGTGGCGGTGCGTGCCCACAGCTCGATGCTTCCGCCGTCGTCGCGTTGTTTGAGCGTAATCTGCAGCAGCCCTTTGTACCCCTTGTCTGCATAACGTGCCGGGGTGATACGCGAGTACTCGACACGTTCGATGTCCTTGGCTTTAAGCGCATTGATGTCGCTCATGGCCGAGGGTACGCCGTCAATGAGTATCATGGGCGATCCGCCGTCGACGCTCAGCAAGCGGTTGATAGGGTCGGCTGTAAGGCCCGGCAGAGGAAGTTTTTGGAACAACTCGACGGAGGATGCGGAGGCCGAGGCTTCTTGCGCGGACGGGTAGACTATGGTGCGACCGTTGCGCATCGTGGCGGCAGCGGCTGTGACGGTTACTGCCTCAAGGGTCTTGATGTCCGGCAGATAAATCTTCAAGTCCTTGATGTCGTGGCCTCCATCGGGTATCACGATTTCGGCCTGCCCGTATCCGACAGCAGAGACACTGAGTGTCGCAGCTTTTCGGTCCGAGGTATTGATGGTAAAGGCTCCGTTGACGTCGCCGGCGGCTTTGATTGCCGTCGCGGCATCGGATTTCAACTCGCAAACGGCGCCCACGATGGCTGTGGAATCGTTCTCGGACAATACTAAGCCGCTGATTTGACGCGCTTGCGCCAGGGTAGGCACAAATAGTGCCACGGCAAGCAGTTTGATGGTTCGATTGTTCATGTGTCTTTTCTTTTTCGGGGGCTGTTCTATTTACGCCCTATAGTCTTTTACCTATAAGACGCAAAAAGAATCGTAACGTGACGGCGCTATGGTCAAATTCACGTTTTTTATGTTTTTTTAGGATTTCTGATACTCCGATGGAGACATTCCGGTGAGATGCTTGAAGTATTTGCCGAAGGCGGACTGGTTAGTGAAGTTGAGTGCATAAGCCACCTGCTGGATGTTCTTGCCGGAAAACTTGATGAGGTTCTTGGCTTCGAGCACCACAAATTCGTTGATCCAATCGGCGGCCGAGCGGCCCGTAGCGTCCCTGATAATCATCGAGAGGTACTTGGGTGATATGTACAGCTGCTTGGCGTAATAAGATACATCGCGATGGCGCATATAGTCGTTGTGTACCAGATGCATAAAATCGCGCACATATGCCAGGCGGCGGTTGACGGGCTGCTCGATTTGCATCTCTATGCGGTTGAGGCGCGAGAAGTTGAATTCGAGTAGCTGGTAGACGCACGACGACACCAGCGAGCGAGCGGTGTTGCGCGAATACACACTGTCGGCGTTGCAGGCAGCGATGAGCCCGAACAACTCGAGGAAGCGCGTAAACAGCGTAGTCTCGTCCGGTGTCAGCGTGGTCACCGGGGTGTGCCGCTGGAACAGTGATCGGATATTGATGGCATTGAGGTCGATATTGACATCGGACAGGAAGTCGGAAGAAAGAAACAACACGTAGGCATCTATGGACGAGTAGTCAAGATCAAAAATCCGGAAGAGCATCTTCGGATTGATGACTACCAGGGTGTTGTCCTGCGCGTGATATTCCTGGAAATTGATTTCGAGGCGCAGGCTGCCGTGGTGACACATTACAAAGACCATGCCGTCGAGACGTAAAGGATGCTCGAGAGTGGCTATGGGCTTCATTCCCGGCTCGAGGCGCCAGCACAAGTATTTGTCCGTCATGCGCGAAAAGTGCGGCGTATATGCCTCCACACGCGCGATGTCTTCGATGCGTAGTATCTGTTCGGTTTCCATGTGTTCAGTATTTCATAATCACAAATCCGGCGTCAAAATTACCCCACATCACAGGGTGTTGCTTGTTCCGCGAATCGCGGCGCACGGCTCCGCTGACATATCGAAAGAGCTCGCGCGCTGTGATATTCCGGTCGCTGTCGGCATCGGCATTGCCGCGCATTCCGCGCAGCAGGTGATAGGTGAACAGCGATTGGGACATGCCCTGCACTTCCAGAGAGTACTCGTTGGTGCGCGATGACATAAAGAGTATGGTATTGGGGTCTCCGATATTGTGGCGCACCTTGCGCGACGAGGAGGTGGTGTTGCGCGACGACCCCGAGTGGCACGAGTCGATGATGATGACCTTGCGCGTCGCCGGCGAGCGCTTCATCAGTCGTGCCAAGACCTTGTAGGATAGTATGGAATTCTCGCTGTCGTCCTCGGTGTCGTAAGCCACCACTCCACCGCCCACGCCGTGTCCGGAGAAGAAGAATATCAGCGAATCATCGGCCTTGGCCTTGGCAAAATGGCTTCCGATGACATCGATGAGGTTGGCCCGCGTGGCTTTTGAACCGGTCACCAGCGCGACATGCAGGTCGGGATACGACTTGCACATTTGAGCAAATGCCCGGGCATCGTCCTCCGATACGGTCAGCGACGTGACATATTTATAGTTATTGATACCGACGGCGACAATGTACGTGGACGCACGTGAGACCGTCACGCACAACACCGTCAAAGTCAACAGGCACAAGCGGCGGACAGCGGAAGTATTGATTTTCATAATCTTGGGTGAGAAGTATGGGAATAATGGGAATTATGAGAACAATGGGAGTGATGTAGGGTCGGCAGTCTCCGGGGGCTCTGGGGCTGCTGTGGTTGTTCGGAGATTACTCTCTGAACTTGGCTTTGCAGAACGGGCATTGTCCTTGTTTGACAAGAACTTCGTAGGGCTTGGCAGCGCCCATAAAGTTGTGGCAGCACGGGCAGCTGTAATCAACCTGAAAACGTCGGTTGAGGTCGAATTGCTCCTCGGCCAGACGGTCACCCATAGGAATCATGCGCAATGTCAGGGCCGACCCCACGGCCATCAGTCCACCCATGCATACGCCCTTGACGGCGATGTCGGTCGTGAACATTCCGACCAGTCCCATCACCAGCGGCATACCTACGGCCATGGGCAATATGCGGTATACGGATGCATGGTTGCGGCGGCGCGCTATCGTCAGGGTGTCATGGCGATATTTTTCGTAGACGGCTTCGAGGTGTTTGATGGACACGCTGCCGTCAGCGGCGACATCCGGGGCGGGCGTCGAATCGGATGCTGGCATAGGCGCCGGCTTGGCGGATGCGATGCCGGGAGGCTCGGGATTATGCTCAGCCGCAGGCTTTGCCGCGGATGCGGGTGCGAGGTTCAGCAGCTGTCTGAGCGTGGTCTGCAACGATCCAAGCATCAGCGGAGTGTCGGCATCGACGATGGCCGTCACCACCGGCAACCCGTTGACATACGTGCCGTTGGTACTGCCCAAGTCTTCTATGGACCACCGCCCGTCGGGCATGGGTGTGGCCGAGAGATGACGCTTGCTCACCGACATATCGTCGATGGACACGGATTGCTGTCCCTGACGGCCTATAATAACGCTTTGAGATTGCATATATCTATTATAAATTATGTTTGCTTTAATACATCTTTGCCCGGCGTGGCGCAATATATTGCGCCCTTACAGTGACGCACTATTGTGATGCGGCTTCGCCGTCCGGACGAGGCTGCACGCCCTCGACATCCGCAGCACTACGGCGCACCGGCGTGGTATACAGAGCCTTGAGCTTACGAAGGGCATCTTTGCTCACCGAAAGTGTCGCCGTATACGGGGACGCCAAGTCGCTCAGCACCAGACGCTGACGCAAGACGTTGATTTGGAACAGGTATGCGCTATTGATGATATAGCGCTTGCCAATGCGCACAAAGATGCTGTTTTTCTCGATAAGTACACCGGCTATGAGTTTCTCGAGATGTACCAGCGAGGTCAGCAGCGTGGCCGTCACCCCGTTGGAAAACACGACCTTCGTGTAATTGGCATCCGCCTCAAAATACATCACACGTTCCAGTCGTATGCGCGTCAGCTCGTCGCGTGTCGAAAAGAGCAAAACATTGTCCATAACGTCTAATTATATCTGCCTCGAAATCCTCGGCAGCCCTCGGAGCTTTCGGAGCCGGAGCTTTCGGAGCCGGAACTTTCGGAGTTTTCGGAGTTCTCGGCAGCTTTTATTGCACAAAAGTACTAACAATTTTCCTTTTCAGCCAAAAAATATCCGTTTTTTCTAATCATTAGCCCTTATCGCGCATCTCGCCGGCGTTCTATTTTGCATCCGTGACCCCGGCATCGGCCTGCAAGCGGTTGACGTAATTGGTGATATTTTCCGATATAAAACGATAAAAGAGGATGCCGAGGACATAACTCTTGAAGTCCCAGCCGTCGACCGAATTGCGCAGGTCTTCGGCTGTAGCCCAGATGGCTTTGAAGAGCTCTTGTTTTTGCTGTATGCTTGTAGCCATGTGATTAGGTGTTGTCTATAGTTTCTTTTAGGGGGAGACGAGCGTCCGGGATGGGTGGCGCGACGCTTGATTTCGTTTGAATTTACAAATTTACATAAAATTGTCGTCAGGGGATGGTGTTGTGGCCGAAAAATGATTAAATTTGTAGTCACCGAAGGCGCCGGGGTACCGAAGGCGCCGGGGTACCGAAGGCGCCTGATGCTTCGAAGGCGCCTGATGCTTCGAGGGCGCCTGATGCTCGGGGTTACGCCGCCGTCACGATGGCTGTTCGTTTTGGGAATGCCTATCATAGCGGCCGCCCGGTATAGCAGACGATATAGTATTTTTTTGAGGCACGTTTCACCACAGAGGCATGTTTCACCACAAGTGAATGTATGGGATAAAAAAGTGAGAGCCAAAACCTTGGGAGGTCTTGGCTCTCGGGTGATCCGCCTGGGGCTCGAACCCAGGACCCCAACATTAAAAGTGTTGTGCTCTTCCAACTGAGCTAGCGAATCTTGCCATGGAGGCATCGCCGTGAGCGATGTTGTTCCTCAAAAGCGTTGCAAAGGTACGATGTTTTTTTGGAACAGCAAAATTTTCGGCCAAATTTCACTGAAAATTTTTTTTGTGGTAAATTTGCGGGCGGATAAACAGGCCATACAGGGCGACAGGCGCAGGTGTCTGCATGGCGTCGATGTGTGTGTCGTAGTGTCACGACATTCGACTGCGCATTGTATTTACGCTTATTTGTCAATGCAGTATTTACGTTTATTTGTCAATGCAATAAATTATGATTTTTGATAAGGACGACCCCGATTTTGGCGATATGCAGAATGTAAAGCGGCGCATGTTTGCGTTGCGCAACGGTGTAGTGGCCGAGGCGCTGCGGCGTGGCGGTTGCCCGTACCGTATAGTGTTTGGGCTGACGCTGCCGCAGTTGGACGAGGTGGCATCCGTGACGCCGCATACGGTGACGTTGGCGCAGATGTTGTGGGACAATGACAGCACTCGCGAGAGCCGTCTTTTGGCTCCTATGATATGTCCTCGTGAAGGCATGACTGTCGATCGTGCGCGCCGGTGGCTGGGCCAATGTCGCAGCACCGAGGATGTGGACATCTTGTGCCACCGCTTGTTGCGACATCTGCCGTGGGCTTCGATGCTGGTGGACGAGCTGTCCGGGCGCGAGGATGCCGATTTGATGCGCTATGCGGCGGTACGTCTGGCTTTTAACCTTGTGTACAAGGATGCCGCCATGGGGCTGCGAGTGGCTTTGGCCGAGGAGCGGCGCGAGTGTCCGCTCACGCGACATGTGGCGTCCATGCTGGCTGATGAAGCGCGTTTTGTGCTCAATCCCGGTGATTGAGTACAAAACGCTGCGGCGCCATGTGCAGGCTTGGGAATGTCTGCTCGTGGCGCCGCAGTGTATGCAGTGTGGCGGTCAGTTGGGGCGGCGATTGAGTTTTTCGCCTATCCAAAGGCCACCGATGACCAATGCGCATCCGATGATGCCGATGGCGGTGATAGGTTCGTTGACGATGAAATATGCCGCAATCATGGTGACCACGGCTTGCAGGTACATGTAATTGTTGGCGGTGACAGCGCCGAGGTGTCGTACGCACAGCGACCATAGCAGGTAGGCTACGGCCGAGCATCCTACGCTGAGGAACAGCAGGTTGGTAAGCACCATCGTGTCCGACAGCAGTTCTATAGGGTTGTTCAGTTGCGGTCCGAAGGCCAGGAAGGGCAGGGCGGTGATTACGCCGTAGAAGAAGGTCTTTCGCGTGATGAACCATACATCGTAATTGGCGCTGAGCCCTCGCAGGATGATGCTGTATACGGCCCAAGAGAATGCGGCGGCAATGCTGAGTAAGTCACCCAGGGGATTGAAGCCGACCTCGTTGTTGGATGACGAATTGAATATGACGCAGGCGGCGCCGATGAATGCCACGAAACTGCCCAATACCATGCCCCGGCCGGGCTTCTCGGATTTGTAGATGAACGCCAGTAGAAATATCGTGATCAGCGGCGACAGCGATGTCAGCAGCGAGACGTTGGTGGTGAAGGTGTATTTCAGCGCTGTGTTCTCGGCGATGAAGTATATCGAGCCGGCGCTGAGGCCGCATAGCATGAAGCGCCATTCGTCGCGCCACGAGTACGAGCGGAAGCGCTTGTGGCTGATGAGCAGAATCATCAGGTAGGCCACGGCGAAGCGGTAGACGTATATTTCTACCGGGCCCATGTGGTGCAGTATCAGAACTCTGGTGGACACGAAAGACACGCCCCACATCAGAACAAATATGAGTGCGGCAATATGTATCAGCCATAAGGCCGGGCTGTGCGAGGCTCGTCCGGAGGGCGCATTGTCAGTCTTCAGTGTCATGTTTTAGATGTTTTTGGGGTGTTTCTATTGTCATAGGGTGGTGGCCGATTTCGGCGGCCTTTCGGTTGCCGGCGTCTGCCGACTGTTATAATTATAATTGTGCAAATTTACATAAAAAAAGCGGTTTATTATGCCCGGTGCATAATAATTTCAGCAATAAATCCTGAGAAAGGCGTTGGGTATTGTAGAAAAAACGCTAATTTTGTATTTGGGTATTGCTGCGGCGCTTTGCGTCGTTTGGGATTATATCCGGAATATACAAGTTTAATCAATATAACGAACAGATTAATTATGAAAGCATTACGTTACTTAGGCATTGCGGCTGTTGCAGGCGCACTGCTCGTAGGTGAAACAGCGTGTAACTCTATGACCAATACAGGCAAAGGCGCACTGATAGGCGGTGGCGGCGGTGCAGCCGTAGGCGCCGGCATCGGCGCGCTCATCGGCGGCGGCAAGGGCGCCGGCATCGGTAGTGCCATAGGTGCAGCTGTCGGCGCAGGTGCAGGCGCACTCATCGGCAACAAGATGGATAAGCAGCAGAAGCAGCTTGAGGAACAATTGGCCAATCAGGCCAAGGTAGAGCAGACCACCGACCAAAACGGACTGCAAGCCATCAAGGTTACTTTCGACGGCGGCATCCTCTTCCCCACGGGCAAATACACGCTCAACGCCCAAGCCAAGAGCGACCTCACGGGATTCGCCACCAATCTCAACAACAACCCCGGCACCAATGTTCAAATTTATGGATTTACCGACAATACAGGTAGCTTCGAGGTAAACCAGAAACTCTCGGGCCAGCGTGCCAATACTGTGCGCAACTACCTTATCAATAGCGGTGTAGATGCCGGACGTCTTACGGCGCAAGGCCTTCCTATGCAGAACTATATAGCATCCAATGACACTCCCGAGGGACGTGCCATGAACCGCCGTGTCGAAATCTATATCACTGCCGGTCAGGAGATGATACAGCAGGCCGAGGCCGGTACGCTTAAGTAATACGTTTGCGCGGGTCCGGAGAGTGCCTCGCAATGTTTTTGCGTGCAGGCTTTTAGACCATTAGCAAAACGTCATATACAGCGGATGACGTCATCTTCGGATGGTGTCATCCGCGTTTTATAGTCCCTTTCGGGTGTCGGAAACGAGTGTTTTTGTCGTAACTTTACAATCGAAGAAAAGGGTAAATCGCGAGTAAAAATCGCGGCAAAAATCGACAAATAACCAACGCTCAAAAATAACACTCATAAGTATCAATGAAAATGCACGTTAGCAATACGCCGGAGCATCCGTCCAACACTCCGAACAACAGACATCCAACAGACATCCAACAGACGTCCAACAGACGTCCAACAAGCGACTAACAACAACATAAGAAATAAAGAATATAAATAAATATATTCAAGAGAGAATATAGAGAGAAGTTTTATTTGCCTCGCTGAAGCTCGGCCGCGCTCGCGCGACAGGCGTAAGTCTAAGCTGTAAAAAAGCGGCAGTCGCCGCGATGACAGCCTCGGTCGACCGTGAAACAGTGCCGGCCGCTTTCCCGGGGCATAAAGGCCCGAAGGTCCTTAAAGGCCTTAAAGCCTCCAAGGCCGCTAAAAAACGCTGAAAGTCCCCGAGGGACAAAGAACTTCTCAAAAAAAAGGCGCGCCTTGATGTTTGGCGTATGCTGTGTGCCATTCGACATTCAAAAAGCCTTTTTTTTCTCTTAATATAGTCTGTATTAGAAAAAAAATAGTTAATTTTGGGGTGTGCAATGCTCACGAGCACGGCACACACGATTTACTAACCACAACATCATCCGGGACGCAGGCCAAGTCTGCTTCCCAAAAACCTATAACTGTGATATATGGAAAAGTGTGACGATCCTGTTGGCGCGGCTCCTCAAGCCCAAGACCAACCCCTACAAGCCTCCGAAGGCGTTAAAGAAACGACAGCACCCGAGGCCCAAGAGCCAACCGTAGCTGCGCCGTCTGCCGATGCCGAACAAGGAGCTACGACAACCGAAACTCAGACTGTCGAAACTCAGACTGCCGAGCCGCAGCCGGCAGACTTGGCTCCTGCCGAGCCAGAACACCCTCGTCACACCCTGCCGGATACCATTGAGGGCGTCATTGATGCCCTGCAAGCACTTGCCGACGGAGCCGCCGCCGAGATTTCGCGCGATGTGGTGTCACGTTTGCGCCTTCATGCCTCCACGTTGCGCAGTCGGCACGTGGAAGAACTTCGTGCTGCATGGGTCGCCGAGGGCAACGCCCCCGAGTCCTTCATCGCTCCGGAAGATGATACCGAAAGCCGTATCACGGCCCTTATAGAAGCCATACGCGTCAAGAAAAACGAGTACTTGGCCCAACAAGAGGCAATACGACTGGCCAACCTTGAACGCAAAAACGATATTATAGAAAAAATCAATGCCCTGGCCGATGACACGGACAATGTCGGACGTAATTTCCCTGCATACCGCGAGTTGCAGGACGCTTTTAACGCCGTAGGCGATGTGCCGCCGACAGACGAGACGGCCGTATGGAAGCGTTACCAGGAAGCCCGCGAAAGATATAGCGACAACCTGAAAATCAACAAGGAGTTGCGCGACTACGACTTCAAGAAAAACCTTGAATCCAAGGAATTGCTGATAAAAGAAGCCGAGGCTCTCGCCGACGAGCCGGACATCATCGTGGCCTTTAAGCGAGTGCAGAGCCTCCATAGCAAATGGCGCGAAATCGGCCCCGTGGCCAAGGATCTTCGCGAAGAAATTTGGGGCAAATTCAAGGAAGCCTGTGCCGTGGTCAATAAACGCTACCAAGCATTTTTTGAAGAGCGTAAGGCACGCGAAGCCGAGAACGAAGCCGGCAAGACAGCCTTGTGCGAACGCATAGAAGCCCTCGATTTCGAGGCCTTGAAGACCTTCCCGGCATGGGAAGATATGACCAAGCAGATACTTGCAGCACAAGAAGAGTGGAAGAAACTGGGATATGCCTCACGCAAGGCAAACAACGCCTTGTTCAATCGCTTCCGCGCCACTTGCGACAAATTCTTCGAGGCCAAGGCCGCATTCTTCCGTAAAGTCAAAGAAGAAATGGCTGCCAACCTGGCGCGTAAGATGGCATTGGCTGACGAGGCCGAGGCCCTGAGTACCAGCACCGATTGGCGCAAGACCACCGACAGACTTGTCGAGATGCAGAAAGAATGGAAGACCATAGGCTCGGTGCCCAAGAAACAGAGCGACACCGTCTGGACGCGTTTCCAAAAAGCATGTGATGCATTCTTTGCAAACAAAAAAGCCGGCACTCGCGGCACACGCCAGACCGAATTGGCTAACCTGCAAGCCAAACGAGACCTCATCAAGCGTCTTGACGAAATCACGGCCGAGACGCCCAAAGACGAAGCACGCAAGCTGATTTTCGACCTGCAAGAGCAATGGAAGAGCATAGGCCACGTGCCTTTCAAGGAGAAGGATGCGGTATATGACGCTTTCCGCAAGCGTATCGACGAGGTGCGCCGTCAATTCGACCTGCGTCGGAGCGCCGAAAGCATGGAGAGATTCAACAGCAACCTGTCCGAGATTGCGGGCGATAAAGACCGTCTGGGGCGCGAACGCGAGCGCATGGCTCGTGCCTTGGAAGCACGCCGCCAAGAATTGCGAACCTACGCCAATAACCTTGGATTTCTGTCCTCAAAGAGCAAGAGCGGCGACTCGCTGGTACGCGACATCGAGGCCAAGATGCGCCGCCTCGAGGCCGATATTGCCGACATCGAACAACGCATGCGCTTGGTAGACGAAAAACTTTCATAACAGATCTCATAACTTCCGGGCAGTACACCTGCCGTACTGCCCGGAAAAATATATTATAACTCTAAATAGCTGTAACTTATCCGTTGCCGTCAACAATCGACCATGGACAATCAATGTACGAAACCAAATACGCTAAGCAAATTTGACAACGGATTAGATATTGTATTGACAAAACCTATTGAGTATGCCAAGTAAATCACTTATTGAAAGAACTGAAAAAAGGAAATACAGAAAATATGGCACATGGATTCCGGCGTTGTTCAATATGGCGGATATCCTGATGGTCAATCTGCTGTATTGGCTGACAATAGCAATGGGTAGCCAATATGGTGAAGATATCTGTCGCGGATGGGTATTGTGCAACGTCGCATGTCTGCTGCCGCTGGCGGTGCAATTTGTGAAACACGACAATTACCGCACTATCCTGTTGGACCACACGGTCGTACGCGCCTTCCGTGCCGTAGGGCTGCATTGCCTTGCTTTTTTGTCCTTGCAGGAAATCTTCGGCCACAACCTCGGTGTCGCTTCGTATGGTCTTCTTTACGGTGTCATGATTGTGGCATGGCCGGCGGAAAGGACACTGTCACGCTTTATGCTCAAGCATATGCGTAGCCAGGGACGTAATTTTGTGCGAGTGGTCATAGTCGGCACCAATACCACGGCGCACCGCCTGTACCACGAAATGAACAGTGATGCCGGATACGGTTTTTGCATCATGGGCTTTATAGATGACGAAAAGCCCGAAGGCGAGCTGCCGGCTCCGTACATCGGCTCTTTGGACGTGCTTGATGCTTATGTCAAGGAGCGTAGTGTCGACGAGATATACTTCGCTTGGTCGGGCGAAAAAGCCCAGGCGCTGTCGCGTGTACTCAAAATTGCGGACGACAATGTGGTGTCGTTCTACTATGTGCCGCAGATTTCGCGCTACGTGCGCCGGCATTTCGAGAGCAGGAGCATCGGAGCCATGAATGTTTTGAGCCTCCTGCGCAATCCTTTGAGCAATCCGCTTAACCGAGGCATCAAACGCCTGTTTGACATCGTGTTTTCATACGTATTCCTGGTGTTTTTCCCGCTCATATTGATTCCGGTGGCCATAGCCATCAAGCTGTCATCACCCGGGCCGGTTTTCTTTAAGCAGAAACGTACAGGATACCGGGGCCGCACGTTCAATTGCTTGAAATTCCGTACGATGCGTGTAAATGCGGCGGCGGATACAGCGCAGGCCACCAAGGACGATCCGCGCAAAACCAAAGTAGGCGATTTTCTGCGCAAGACTTCGCTGGACGAGTTGCCACAGTTTATTAATGTCTTTCTCGGCGACATGTCCGTTGTAGGGCCGCGTCCGCATATGCTCAAGCAGACCGAGAGTTATACTCAATTGATAGACAAATACATGGTGCGCCACGTGGTCAAGCCCGGCATTACCGGATGGGCGCAGGTCAACGGCTATCGCGGCCTCACGGACGAGGTTTGGAAGATGGAGAAGCGCGTCGAGTATGATGTTTGGTATATCGAGCATTGGCATTTCTTCCTGGATATGAAGATTATAGCGCGCACGGTGCTTAATGCCGTTCATGGCGAGAGCAACGCTTTTTGACGACTTTGGACGTTAGCCTTTGCCTTCACAATCAAATCGTTAATAGTGATAATCGGTCATTGACTGTAGCTGTAGACTATTAGTTGTCGCAAGAGATTATTGACTGTTGCAACGTGTTATAACTGTCGTAAATAATGTCTGCAATATCCCTGTTTGCCGTACTTGCCGTGGTCACAGACACATTGTGTCCGCAGGTCATGGCGCCTGTCGAGGCCGCGGATGTGCACGTTCGCTGTCGAGTGCCGTGGAGACTTGAGTGGCGCGATGCCGCTTCGGGCGAAGCGCGATGTCTTGCCATAGATGTCAGCCATGACAATATCTACGGCGACAAGGCTTCGGTCGAATATGTCGCCGGAACGGACAGCGTGCTGGCTCGTTGGAATATAGACGCCAAAGATGCTTCCGGCCCGGTGTCGTTGCGCATAGCCAAGGACCTGTACGGCACACATTTGTACGCCGTGAATGGCGAGGAGCTAACGCTTGACGGCGGTGATACGGACATCGATTTTGCGGTGGGCAGTGCAATCGTTGCACGATACGACAGTCAGGTACGGCCCGTGGTGGCACGCGCTCCGATTGTATATCGCTTTGAGCCACACAAATACCGGATGAGCCGCGACCAATTGGATGCGTACTTGGCCGAAAGTTCCGATATGACCGAAGGCCTATGGGAATTTATGGACAGTGATATCGGTGTCGAGGGAACGGTGTCTTTGGCTCCGCTGCGTATTGCGACACTGCGTGACGGCGATGGTTATGCCATAGTTTATTTGGGTGGATACGACACTCCCGGCGTATGGCATGCGATGGACATCAAGGGCAGGCTGACACCCACTCCCTTTATACGCGATTACGACTTGCAATGGTATTGTGTTGACGGAGTGGAACTTGTCGGACAGATACATGCGAATGTCGATGAAGGCGGCTCGATACTGACTCTTAATCTCGGCTCACAGCCTATGACCGTGCGCTTCCGTCGCTTCCGTTGATTGCTGCGTAAATTGAAATATTCGGCGGCCGCTTACGATCGGCGCTTTCTTTCGTCGCCATTGTTGATGCGAGGAGCTATACGCTATACGCCGAGGTATCCCTTGGCGCTGAGTATATGATACATAAGGTCGTGGAACAGGGCGTGTTCGTTTTGGCGCGACCCGGCGCCCTTGCTTTGAGCGTCAAACTGTCGCAGTGCGCGTATCACCTCGATGACTTGCGAGGCATTGTAATTGCGGCGTCCTACTGCAAAGCGCTTTAATGGATATGGGCTTTTCAGTCCCAGAGCCTGCATTTGTGCACGGTCGCCTTTGTCCGGGGTGTACCACGATACCAGCAGGTCGGAGAAAAACCCGAATATGGTGGCCGAGGCCAATACCAGCGGCGTGGATTTGGGGTTGCTGCGGAAATAGTCGGCGATGCGGAATACGCGCAGGGCGTCCTTTTGCGCCAGAGCATCCACCAATTCGTAGGCATTGTATTCTTTTGAGTATCCGATGTTTCGCTCTATGGCTTGCGGTGTCACCGTCGCGCCCGGCCCCAGGATAGTGGTCAGTTTCGAAATCTCGTTGTACAGGCGGCTGAGGTCATTGCCGACATATTCCTTGAGCATTTCCAGTGCCTTCGGATCGACGTTCAGTCCTTGTTCCTTGATGAAATTGGCTATATGCGTGCCTATCTGATAATCAGGGATTTTCTTGGATTCGAAGACAACGGCGCCTGAAGACTTGACGGCTGCCATCAGTTGCTTGCCCTTGGCCGTGGCGCCGCGCGAGCATATCACCAGGATTGTTGACGGTGACGGCTCGGACACGTATCGGGCCAATTTGTCGAGCACGTCGGCACGCACGCTCTGTGCCTCCTTGAGTATCACCACCAGGCGGTCGGACATCATGGGGTAGCGGCGGCATATATTTACAACTTCCGGCATGTCGGTCTGCGGCGCGTACAGAATGTACTGGTTGAACACCTTTTGGTCATCGCTGAGTATATTCTCGAAGTCTTTGGTGAGTACGTCTATAAAGTAGCCTTCCTCGCCATGGAGCAGGTACACGGGAGCATACTCGCCTTTTTTGAGCGAGGCACGCAGCGAGGCAAAAGTTGTAGATGCGGAAGCCATAATGTCTGTCTCGAAATTATTTTGTAAATTTACGCATTATTCCGTTTTCGGACAAATATTTCATTCGAGATGTCGCCACGCCCCACATTTGATTTGCGCGAATTTGTGCCGCTCAATCTGCCTACTTACGACATAGCCTTGCGCCGCCGCAAAGTGGACGGTGCCATCGAGGTGTACGATGATCTTCGCCGCATCTGGGTGATGCTGACGCCTGAGGAATGGGTGCGCCAGCACTTTGTACATTACCTTGTCGCGCATCTCGGCTACCCGGCTTTACGCATGGCCAATGAGGTGGGATTGCACTTCAACGGAACGCAACGGCGCTGTGATACTGTGATTTACGATGAAAGTCTTACGCCGGTGGCCATCGTGGAGTACAAGTCGCCGTCGGTGACTGTCAATCAGCATGTATTTGACCAAATTGTGCGGTACAACCTGGTGCTAAAGACGCCTTATCTGTTTGTGTCCAACGGTTTACGGCATTACTGCGTAAGTGTCGATGCGAGCAGCGGGACATACCGGTTTTTGGCCGACTTGCCGCTGTATAGCGATATCGTGCGCGGTAAATGATGCCGGCGTGAGGCAAAAGACTTGAATTGTTTGGGATTACGTGTTGTTACTTCTCGGCGTTGAGCAGCTGTAGCAGCATCAGCATCGCGGCATTGGCGGCACTTGCGGCCACGGTGGCGCGGTCGCCGGAGAAATGGTATAGGGATGCGGCGTGTGCCGACGGGGTTCGTGCCGCAATCCATACGGTACCTACGGGCTTGTCGGGCGTGGCGCCCCCCGGCCCGGCTATGCCCGAAGTGGCTACCGCGCATCCGCATTCGAGGCATCGCGCCGCGCCCTCGGCCATGGCTTCGACCACAGGTCGGCTGACGGCGCCTTCGCTGTCGAGTACCGGACGAGATACGCCCAAGATGTTGTGTTTTACCTCATTGGAATAGGCGACTATGCCGCCTGCGAAGATGTCCGAACATCCGGCCACGGCGGTTATGGCCGATGCTATGCGCCCTCCGGTGCAGCTCTCGGCCGTCCCGAGGGTGTATCCGCGGCTGCGCACCTTGTCGATGAGCATCTCGGCAGTGGACATGGCGCCCTCGCCGACGACGAGCGAGCCCAGACGTTCGCACAGATTGGCGGTGAGGGCCGCCGCTGTCGCATGTGTAGCCTCGGCATCGCTGCCGACGCCGTCCAGGCGCAGGCGTATTACAGGTACATCGGGCAGGTAGGCCAGATGGAAGCCCGAGGGAAGGGCCTTCTCCCAAGTGTCAAGCCGCTCGGCAAGGGCACTCTCCGTAATTCCGGTGACAACGAGAGTGTTGTGCGTCAGCGTTTTGTCGCCGTGGAAGCGTTCGCTGAGCATGGGTACTACCGCATGTCTGAGCATCCCGCGTGTCTCGGTGGGTACGCCCGGCATTGCCACCAGGACGTGGCCGTCTCGCTCCCACATCATTATGGGCGCTGTTCCGTAGATGTTCTGTATGACGGTACAAGTGTCGGGTACGAGGGCCTGATTTTCGGTCAAAGTATTGAGCTTACGGCCCTTTGCGGCAAATATGCGATGAATGTTTGCTGCGACTTCCGGGTCGTGCCGCAGGCTTCCGCCAAAGATTTCCATCAGCGCGGCCTTGGTGATATCGTCCTTGGTAGGTCCGAGGCCTCCGGTGGTGATTACGATGTCAGCGGCAGCCATGGCGCGGTGTACTGCCGCAGCGATGTCTGCGGCGACGTCGCCTACGACCTCCACCTCTACGACCGGTATGCCAAGGGGGTTGAGACTGCGGGCGATGTCGCCCGAATTGGTATCGGTGACGCGTCCCAGCAGGATCTCGTCGCCTATGACAATGACGTATGCTTTCATTGAAAATTCTTTTGAAATAAATCTAAGGTCCTTAAAGTCCTTAGGGTCCTTAGGGTCCTTAAAGTCCTTAGGGTCGCTAAACCTCCGAAATTCGGGCAAAAGCTATTCGACTTTCCACATTCCACATTCGTTACTCCATATTCCACATTATTTCAGACTGATACACGGGCAAAGGGTACCTTGTCGTAATCGCAGAACTCCCGGTCCAGGAACTTGAAATATCCGGCTATGGCCACCATGGCCGCGTTGTCGGTGGTGAAAGCGCGTTCGGGAATGAAAGCCTTCAGGCCATGGTGCGCGCAGTACTCGGCCACGGCGGCGCGTACGCCCGAATTGGCCGATACACCTCCGCCTATGGCCACGGTGCGCACACGAGTTTGGCGCACGGCTTTGTCCAGTTTGTCTAAAAGAATGTCTATGATGGTTGCCTGCAACGATGCCGCCAGATCGGCGCGGTTTTTCTCGATGAAATCCGTGTCGGCATGCACGCCGTCGCGCAGGGTGTACAGGAACGAGGTTTTCAGGCCGCTGAAGCTGTAATCGAGCCCGGCGATGTGCGGCTTTGAAAAATGGAAATGCCCGGCATCGCCCTGCGCAGCCAGAGCGTCTATGTGCGGACCGCCGGGGTAGGGCAACCCCATGACTTTGGCGCATTTGTCAAAGGCCTCGCCGGCGGCGTCATCTATGGTTTTGCCCAGGATTTCCATGTCGTTGTAGTTCTTGACAAGTATCAGCTGCGAGTTGCCGCCCGAGATGAGCAGACACAGAAACGGATACTCGGGCACTTGGTCCTCGGGCTTGCGCCGTATGAAGTGAGATAGTACGTGTGCGTGCAGGTGGTTGACGTCCACTATCGGACGCCTCAGACCCAGTGACAGCCCCTTGGCAAAGGATGTGCCTACCAGCAGCGACCCGAGCAATCCCGGCCCGCGAGTGAAGGCTATGGCCGAGATGTCTGTCTTGGAAATGCCGGCACGCTTGATGGCCGTATCCACTACGGGGACGATATTTTGCTGGTGAGCACGCGATGCCAGTTCGGGCACTACACCTCCATATTCTTCATGGACGCTTTGCGAA
Source organism: Bacteroidales bacterium H4 (assembly GCA_001701165.1). Taxonomy (GTDB): domain Bacteria; phylum Bacteroidota; class Bacteroidia; order Bacteroidales; family Muribaculaceae; genus CAG-873. The sequence continues at coordinate 20,046 of DAAP01000035.1, forward strand.
GCGATGACGTTGCTCAGCAGCAGGCCATCGCCGATGACGGCGGCACTGGTGTCGTCACATGATGATTCGATTCCTAAAACAATGTTATTCATGCTCCAAGCGAAGCCGTATTAAAATATTAAAATATGTATGCAATGCCGGCGGTCAGTTGGGCCGACGAATTGCTCTTGACCATCGAGTAGCGAGCCTCGATGTGAATCTTCAGTGTCGGTGAGGCCGTGAACTCGAAGCCGGCGCCGGCATTAAGCCCGAAATTGCGCTTGCGTGTGGACACGTCCTCGTCGGGAGCGTCCTCCGTCCGGTTGTGGCTGTTCCACCACGAGTAATTGAGGCCGATGATGGGGTACAATGCCGCACGGTTGCCCGTGAAATTGAACGGGTAATGCGTGTCCAAATCCAGCTGTATGGCATCGCGGTCGTTGTTGCGGAAGATGCAGCGTGCCCCCGGCGCCACGCGGAAGTGACTGCTGAACCCGTATTGGAATTGTATGCCCGCCACTACAGACTTGTTGCGCGAAACATAACCCGCGTCTACGCCGAAAGACTTCTGCCCGCGTACGCACTGAGCCTTGGCCGCCGGGGCCGAAGACATCAGCAACGGCAATATCGCAAACAGCGTGCATATCGGACGCAAATATTTGATGAACAGTTTCATACCTTTGCTTATGTGCTTTGGGGCGTGTCGCGCCCATATATATTATATAATGTGTATCCGGCGTAGGCCGTAGCCGCCGACAGATATCATACAAAGGTAATCATTATTTTTTTGCGCGTATGGCTAAAATATACTAAATTTGTCAGTGCGTCAGCGTATGAAGACGAAGGAAAATTTTTTCGTGTTAAATTATGTAAATATTTTCTGATAATCTAAAAAAACTGACTAACTTAGCGGATGAAATAATCGTTAAAATAGTAAATCCAACATCTAAAAAGTATTGATTAGCCCCAAAAAACAGACAGCGAAACAATTACCTACACTAAAAAAAACAAACACCAAAATAATCTATTTACCCTAACCCCGATGTCAGTTGTCGGGCCTCTTAAAAGGCTTGGCGGCGGACATCAAAGTAACAATCAACACTACAACCTTATGAGAAAACATCTTTTTGTGACTCTGTTGTTGACTTGTGGCTTGCCTTTCAGCGGACAAGTTTTCGCGCTGGCAAATCCCGAGCCTCAATCACAAAGTCAGGCGGCTGTCACCATAACTGGTACAGTCCTCGATGAGAACAATGACCCGGTCATTGGTGCAAGTGTTACGCCTAAGGGTCAGACGCAAGGCGTTGTCACCGATGCCTTCGGTCACTTCACTATCAAGGTGAAACCCGGTACAACGCTGACCATCAGCACGGTTGGTTACAAGACCGTGACCATGGCAGCGAAGCAAGACATGAGCGTTTATCTCGAACCCACCACCGAGCTTCTCGACCAGCTCGTTGTCGTAGGTTACGGCACACAGAAACGTGCCAACCTTACCGGTTCTGTTGCCACAGTAGACGTGGCAAAGGTTATGGACGGCCGTCCCTCATCGGATGTCGCTAAGACACTTCAGGGTGCTGTCCCCGGTCTGACCATCACCACAGTCAACGGTGACATTGAATCTCAACCCAAGATTAACATCCGCGGCCTCGGTACCCTGTCCAACGGACTGGATTCGTCGCCTCTGATTGTTGTCGATGGTGTTCCCGTGGATGACATGAGCTTCCTCAACCCCGATGACATCGCCGAAATCTCCGTACTTAAGGATGCTTCATCTTCCGCTATCTATGGTACACGCGCTGCCTTCGGTGTAATCCTCATCACCACCAAGACTTCCACTTCCACCGATCGCGTGAGCGTCCAATACACCAACAACTTCTCTTGGGGCAACGCCACTGTTCTTCCTGAATGGAACTCGACAGTGAACAACCTCAAGGTTGCTATGGACAACACCAACCCCGGCGGTGATACCGAAATCTTCGGTATGTACTACGATGAACTTCTCCCGTTTGCAGAAGCATGGGCCGCACAGCACGGCGGCAAGCCCTACAAATCGTATGTAGAGCTCAAGCCGTTCCAAAGCAAAGATAATGTCGGTGACTACTATGTATTCCCCGCCAACACCGTCTCGCCCATGACCGGACTGCCCTTGGAGACCGCACGATTCCTCAGCTATGCTGACTGGGATGTTCCCTCCACTATTTTTGATACCGCGTTTGGCAACAAACACAATGTAAGTCTTGAAGGCACTTCCGGCAAGACTCACTATCGTGCATCTTTCGGTTACGACAGCAAGGAAGGTCTCTTCCGCTTCAACCCCGACAAGCTGCATCGTTATATGGCCAACCTAAACGTTGACACCGAGATCTTCTCGTGGTTGAAGGCCGGTGCTCGCTTCAACTTCTCCGATCGCGAGTATACAGCTCCCAACTCCAACCGTAACTCGTACCAGTATCTGTGGCGCTTCCCGACTTTCTTCGAAATGTTCGGTTATGTATACGACGACGAAGGCAATGCAAAGAGCTTCCGCAACGATATTACCATTCGTCAGAACTCGCACATTGACAAGACCGTCACCACACAGACTCGTATGCAGGGTTGGATGAAGGCCACGCTCTTCAAAGGCATGGAACTGCAAGCCGACTTCACATACAATGTGATAAATCAGGACAGCGACTCCGCAGCTACACCTTACACAGCATGGAACAACTGGACGCCCGGCAGCAACACCCTCGGCGCATGGTCGCCCTACACCCAAGCCACTACTTATGCAGCACAGAGCAGCTATCGTGACGACACTTGGACAGCCAATATCTTTGCCACTTATTCGCACACATTTGCTGATGCACACAACCTGAAAGTTATGGCCGGTTGGACAGCCGAACAGGAAGAATACAAGTCTTTCTACGCAAAACGTACAGGTCTTGTTGACTACAACCTCCCCAACCTTAACCTGACCAACGGCACCAACTACACCACATCTGCAGGAAACACTCTGCGTGCAACCACCGGCTTCTTCGGCCGTATCAACTACGACTACAAGGGTATCTACCTGTTTGAAGCCAACGGTCGCTACGACAGCTCTTCGAAGTTCCCCGCAAATGACCAATGGGCATTCTTCCCCTCGTTCTCGGCAGGCTACCGCTTCTCTGAAGAAGCTTACTTCCAGCCTCTCAAATCGTGGTGGAGCAACGGTAAACTCCGCGCAGGCTACGGCCATATCGGTAATGAAGCTGTAGGTAACTACCGCTTCCTTTCCACTGCCAGCCAAAGAGGAGCAGGTTATGTACACTGGCTCAGCGGCGACCAAAAAATCACCCAATACAGCATGCCTACCCTCGTATCTTCGTCCCTGTCTTGGGAACGCATCATCACCACCGGTGTAGGTCTTGATTTGGGCTTCTTTGACAACTCGCTCAATGTTTCGTTTGACTGGTTCAACCGCGATACCAAGGACATGCTCACACCCGGAGCCGAACTTCCCGGTGTTCTCGGCGTAGAAGCTCCTTACGGCAACAACGGTTCGCTCCGCACCCGCGGCTGGGAACTTTCCATAAACTGGAACCACTCCTTCGGTGATGCTTCCGTATATGCAACGTTCAACATCGGTGATGCACGTACCAAGATCACCGGTTGGAGCAACAAAGACATCCTCTATTCCTACCTGCCTGCAGGCTCATCGTACACCGAAGGCTGTTACTTCGGTGATATCTGGGGCTTCGAAACAGACCGCTACTTCACCAAAGATGACTTCACTTGGGATTCCGCAGCCGGTAGATATGTTCCCGCAGCAGGCGTTCCTTCGCAGAAGGATCTCGAGACCGGTTCGTTCAAATTCGGCCCCGGCGACGTTAAGTTCAAAGACCTCAACGGTGACGGCGTCATCAACAACGGCAACCCCAACATGATCGAACTCAACGGCAAGACATACGTTCCCGGTCAGGACGGTTACGAAGCTGCCCTCGCAGACAAGAACCACACCACCGTATCCGTTGGCTCTGTAAAGAACCATGGTGACCTCAAGGTTATCGGCAACGCACTTCCTCGCTATGAGTATTCGTTCCGTCTTGGCGCTGCTTGGAAGGGCTTCGATATCGACCTCTTCTTCCAGGGCGTAGGCAAACGCGATATGTGGACAACCGGTTCGACTATCGTTCCTATGGCACAGTCCGGCCTCGGCACATTCACCAATCAATGGGGTAACTACAACGTTATCAAATACCTCGCAGATGGCCAGATTGACTTCGCAAATTCGACCATCGACCAAGGCAACGACTATCCTCGTATGTATTCGGGCGCAGGTGCCGGCGGTAAGGTTTCCGGTGTAGGTAATGGTTGCTACAACTTCTATCCCCAGACCCGTTATCTGATGAGCCTCGCTTATCTGCGTCTGAAGAATATGACTATCGGTTATACTCTTCCTAAGACCTTGACTCAAAAAGCCTTCATTCAGCGTGCCCGCATTTACTTCTCCGCTGACAACCTGTTCTTCTTGTACAACGGTGCCGGTAAATATCAGCTCGATCCCGAGCAGACATCTTCCGCAGGCTCGTCCGTACAAGGCTACAATGATGGCCTTGCAACCTATGGCCGTACGACTCCTCAGCAGCGAGTATTCTCCTTCGGTCTCCAAGTAACATTCTAACCCCCCCCAATTCTACAGACTATGAAATCTAAATATATATTTGGACTTCTCGCTGTCGGCACTGCAATGTCGCTGGTAAGTTGCGATGACTTCATCGATGACAACCGTTACCCGCTGGATCGCCAGACCGTCAATCCGGAATTCTGGAGCAACGACGTGAACGTCCAAAACCAAATCAACTACTTCTACGAAGACTACAGCGGCTACGGAAACGGTAGCGGCGGTGGTGACTTCTATTGGAGCTGGCTCTCCGATGACCAGACCGGCCGAACCAAGTTCGCCGACTGGACATTCACCAGCATTCCCGCAACCTCCGGCTCGTGGACTGCTCCCTATACCGAGATTCGTCGTGCCAACCTCGTAATCGAGGGCGTGGAAAGTTCGACCCTCAATGATGTAACTAAGGCTAACTTTATTGCACAGGCTCGTCTGCACCGCGCACGCAGTTTCTATGACTTGGTACGCCGCTATGGTGATGTGCCTCTGGTAACCAAGGCTCTTGACCCGACAGATCAGGCAGAACTCTTCGGCGCACGCACTCCGCGTAACCAGGTGATGGACTATGTACTGGCCGACCTCGACTATGCAGTAGCCAATATCGGCACGCAGAGCAACAAGACCCAGTTCTCGAAAGACATGGCTCAGGCCTTCAAACTTGAAGTATGCCTCTACGAAGGTGCATACGCCAAGTACCACCAGAACGACAAAGCTCGTTCCGACAAGTTCTATGGCGAAGCCGTTAAGGCCGGTGAGGCTATCGCAACTCGCTATCCTATCAACAGCAGCTATGCAAGCTTGTACCAGTCGTTCCGCACTGCAGGTGGTGGCTTCAATGGCATCACTAACAACAGCGAAATCATCTTCTGCAAGACTTATGCCGAAGGAGTATTCATGAACTCCATCTCTGACTACTCCAACGCATCTGACGGCGTTGCCGGTATCACCAAAGACGCATTCGACGCATTCGTATTCAAAGATGGTCTGCCTGCAAGCAAGACTTCGTATAACAAAACCGACCACGGTACCGTTGAAAGTGAAACTTCGATAAGCATCGCTAATCTGCTCGATGTACGTGACCAGCGTCTATCGGTCATTACTTATGACCATATCTTCTTCCCCGGTCTGACTTGGGCTGCTTCCAATACGGTAGGCCAATGGTCCAGCACCGGTTACGGCGTTGCCAAGTTCAACAACCTGACTGTTCCGCAGGCAGTTGTGAACGAAATCAATAAGAACTACCTCTGCGCACCCTTGTTCTGGGGCGGCCGCCTGTATGTAGGCATTCTTGAGGCCAAGGCCGAACTCGGCACCCTCACCGATGCAGACCTCGCCAAGTATATGAAACCTCTGTGGAATCGTGCCGGCATCGACACTTCCAAGCTCACGGTTGCTTTCTTGAACGGTATCAATGACCCGAAGAACAAGATGGGTGTATCCAGCCTTATCTACGAAATCCGTCGTCTCCGTCGTTGCGAGCTTATGCTTGACGATGGTATCCGCTACTGGGATCTCGTACGCTGGCATCAGCTTGACAAGCTCGACTTCACCACTAATCCCGACATCGTTAAGGGCGCTTACATTGCAGACGCTCCTGCCGGTATAACAGCCGGTAAGATGACTGCTGACGGCTATTACAACTGCGATTGGGGTCAGACTCGTAAGTTCGACAAGAAGTACTACTTCTATCCCATTCCGCAGAATCAGCTCCAGCTTAATGAAGCTCTTACTCAGAACGACGGCTGGAAATAAATGACCTAATTCTGAGGTTTATATTCAAAGATATAACCTAAACGCGATGGGGCTGTGTCAAAATGGGCGC
>DAAP01000050.1 GCA_001701165.1 Bacteroidales bacterium H4
TTTATTTAGGACAATATTGGCTCAAGAACATATCAAAGCGCAAAATAATAGGCTGAATCAAAAAAAAAGAGTATCTTTGCGGACGCTTTACCCTCAAAGCCCTGTTTTTGCCGTAATTTGATGCCGGCGAAACAGTTTTTATACACTTATTATCGTTAAATATAGCCGAAACTGTTACATTAAGACACTTAAAACAAGATGATTCCCAAGATAATACATCTCTGCTGGCTGTCGGGAGACCCATACCCTACAGACATACAACTATGCCTTGACTCTTGGAAAAAGCACCTTCCGGACTATGAAATCTGGCTTTGGGATACTAAACGATTTGACATTGACTCAACCCGATGGACCCGCCAAGCGTTCGACGCTAAGAAATACGCCTTTGCAGCGGACTATATTCGCTTGTACGCACTATACAATTATGGTGGAATATATCTCGATTCAGACGTCCTTGTATACAAAAGCTTTGACCCTCTACTGTCTCTGCCGTACTTTGTCGGACACGACCAGGCAGGGTGCTTCGAGGCTGCCGTAATTGGTTGCGAACCCGGATGCCAATGGATTAAAGATATTTTGGACTCATACGAGGGCATGCCGTTCATCCGCGAAGACGGAACATACGACATGCTGCCAATGCCATGCCGCTTCCGATTCGTGCTGTCTGGCAAAGGCTACAAATTCTACAAAATCAAGCATTTGGAGGACCTCGATGCATCTCAATACGATATTACGCAAAAGCAAATGTACGTTTTTGACGGCAAGCATTTCAATGGTCGTAATAGTTTGGAAGTGCATCCTACCAAGAAAACATATTGCTCACACAACTACGCCGGTAGTTGGAAAAAACAGGAAAAAAATTTTTTGAAAAGCATACTACCCAAATGGATTATAAAATCAATATACTTCATAGGCTGGAGGACTTGGCGCAAAAAAGAATTCAGTAAGCTTCAAATCCCTTTTGAAAAAAGTCGTAAGCGTTGACAATATGACGCGATGCAATACCACACAGAAGTCATCACAAACTATCATGCCAAATCCACTCCGAATACAAACGGTCAGATATACGGACTAATATGGTATTCTTGCCACCATTGCTAACTATGACAAAGAGCGTCAGCGGCTATTAAGCCGGTACAATTAAACTTGCCCAATCCACTTCCAAATGGCTAAAAAGAAATCAGGCACCATATTTGATAAAGTATTGTTCATCGGACCGGACTTAAAGGGACGAGGAGGTATCGTGTCCGTACTTCAGGCCTACCGCGATGCACTCCCGACATTCCACTTTATCAGCACCAACAGCCGACGTGGACTGATTCCGGGATTGTTTAATTTTGCTCGAACTTTAGTTGCGCTTCCTTTTATCAGACTTTTCAGGCCATACACGACACTTGACATACATGGAGCCAATGGCAAATCATGGACTCGTAAACGCCTAATTATAAACCTCGGGCATATACTCGGCTACAAAATAGTATTTCACATGCATGGAGGTGAATTACGCAAATACGTAGCGGCCAAAGGCACCGAATATTATATGAAATGCTTCAGGAAATGCCGCCACGTTGTCTTTCTGACCGATGCATGGACCAAATATGCCCAACAAGAGTTAGGATGCACCAATGCCGTCACGCTGATGAATATTGTTCCGACACCGACGATGGCCAAACAGCCACGCACCGAAGGAGCGCCTATATCCTTGGTTTATCTTGGCTATATCTACAAAGAAAAAGGTATTTTTGACCTCCTGGATGTCATTGCAAGCAATCGTGACAGATGGCTCGGACACCTGACCTTGACAATAGGCGGCCAATGGAACGAAGATCGCGTCCTAAACTTTATCAAAGACAACGACCTTGGCGGAATTGTCAAGTTTGTAGGCTGGGTATCCGGAGATGACAAAGCAACGATATTATCCAAGACGGATATTCTTATACTGCCTTCCTATTATGAGGGCCTTCCCATTTCCATTCTCGAAGCAATGTCCTACGCAATGCCGGTCATAACTACTCCGGTAGGCGGCATACCCGAAGTGGTCACAGACGGCGTCGAAGGAACACTATTCACTCCGGGAGATAAAGCCGCGATGACTCGTGCCATAGACAGATACATAGAATGCCCCGGACTGATTATCAAACAGGGAAATGCCGGATGGGAAAAATCAAAACTATTTTCGCCGGAACACATAGTAAATCGGCTATCACAGATTCTCGAATAACGCCAAAATACGCATACAATGTCCAAGACACATATAGCAGATATCCTAAAAACCGGTATTACCGGCCTGCCAAATTGGGTTAATATTCCATTACTATATCTAAATCCTTTGAGGGAAGGCGTATACGGCCGGGCTTACCGCAAATTCAAATCTAATATGCCCAATCTGGACCCGGATAGGATGCTTATAGATATGACAAACTATGCCATTAAAAACGTTCCGTTTTACCGAAAACGCTATAAGGGTTTAGTTATCTCCGGTATTGATCAATTCAAACGCGAAATAGGTTTCATATCTCGTAAAGACATCGATGCAAACTGGGATGATTTTGTCGCCGATGGTTGCGACTTAAAAAAAACAGTTTTTAAGACAACAAGCGGGACCTCCGGCGTTCCACTCCGTATGCTTATTCCCGCCAACCGATACGTCCAAGAAATGGCTTTTGTCAATAATATTTGGCATAGATGCGGATGGAACTTTGATATTAAAGCCACTATTCGCGGAGCAGAAATGAACGGCAATCAAATATACTGCGTTAATCCGGTTACGCGCGAATTCATATTTGACTCTCACCGGCTTTGTCCGAAGTATGCTGCAGATATAGTACACATTATGCAAAGGCATAATGTGCATACAATATATTCATACCCGTCTGTAGCATGTAATTTTCTGAAACTATGCCGAGACCAAGGCATTGACACCTCATTCATCAAATACGCATTGTTGTCTTCCGAAGCCGTAACAAAAGATCAATACGTATTTTTGACCAAAACCAACGGCATCTCAATCTCCTTTACATATGGACATACAGAGAAACTATTGCTGGCCGGTAACATCAATGGCACGACATTAAAACTCGAACAAGCATACGGCTACGCCGAGCTTATAGACGAAAATGGCAATGACATAAGCACCCCCGGCGGTTACGGCGAATTGACGGGCTCTACGTTGTATAATTTCTATTTCCCTTTGCTTCGCTATCGTACAGACGACTACGCATCCCTTGACCACATCGAAAAATCCCCCTATGGGTACGACGAAATGTATTTGTCAAGCATCGATGGACGTCACGCTTTCAACACTCTACTTCGAGCGGATGGTACTTCGACAACCGAAACAGCGATAATTCTTTCTGACGATTTTTACACTCATATTGAGGGCCTGCAGTACATCCAAAAAAAATCAGGATATGTAACAGTTTGCGTCATTCCCGGAAAGGGCTATACAGAAGACGATGCCCGATATTTATTTGAGCAAACGGCACATGTTATGGGCGGGCCCCAATTTGTGGAGATTAAAGAGGTTACCGAAATCCAAATGTTGCCGAACGGAAAATTCCTTCCCGTATTGAACTACATTCTCAATCCGGTTCTCACACAAAGACATTCATAAGTTCGGGCGCTAATTATCGAAATTCGCAACGATATCCTCTAATGAAACTACAACTTCAACCAACGGCAACACTCACATACCGCAAAGCCGAAAAAACAAAAATCACGGGACTTAACGTTCTTAAATTGCTATGCGCTTTTTTTGTTGTTCATGCCCATGTAGACTGCCTCTACACCGATTGGGTATACTGCATAGTCCGCATTGCAGTCCCTATCTTTTTTATGATTTCCGGGTATTTTTTGTGTGATGACTCCGGTGTCATTCAAACCGGGCACATCAAAAAAATAATCAAGCACATGATTCCCGTCATCATCTTTGTCAACCTCATATACTTTTTATATTCTCTCATTCCCGAACCCTACGGCCACTTATGCAAACTTGATCAGTTGTCAAGCCCGGACACATGGGTGCTACTGATATACCCCGGTTCATCATTCTTTCACCCCGGCTGGTATCTAAATGCCTACATCATCGCGCTATGCGTTATCGCCTTATTAGTAAAGCTGCACTGCGACAAGCTTTTGTATGTTTGGATATTTATAGGGCTGTTTATTAACTTCGCCTTCGGGGCATTAGCCTTCACTTGGTTAGACAACGCTAATGCAACATTCCTCGGCATCGAGTATTCAAAAATATCTCTTATTCTCAACCGCAACTTCTACACAATAGCCCTACCCTTCATCGCTATGGGGCTTTTCGTAAGACGGAACCAAAAGCATCTTGCACGCATGGCCGCGTCCAAGTATATGTACGTCGCTGTTGTACTGTTGTTAGTTGCCGGAGTAGCCGAGCACATGTGGCAGAAAAGCATAAATCCGGCAGTATTCAGCACACACTTATTCACGCCGCTTGCAGCCATGTCACTCTTCCTGTTCGCTCTTCCACGCTTCAAAGCGAACCGATGGCAGACCGCCGCAAACTATGGTCAGCGCTACTCGGCAAGCATATACTACTGGCACCTTTTGGTAAACTACATTATACTGGAATCATTGCTACAACCATTGGCTCCAACATTCTTTAGCGACTGGGGCGCACCTATATGCTGCATACTATCTTTATTGCTGGCGATGTTTATCTATCACTCCAAACAGAAGTACAAGACCATACCTTCCTGGATGGGTTAACCTAAATCCGCACATATAAAACGTTGCCAAAAAACGCACGAATACAATCACGGCTGCTTTTGGCAACGTTTTTGCTATAAGATGGTGGTGACACAAAACTACGAATATGGAAAAGAACAAATATAATAAAAGCGAAAAAACCAACAACAAACAGCAGCATAACACAGCCGACGAAGCAGTGGAACAAGAAGCCTCGCAGACGCAGGACGAGGCTGCAACCGAAGGCGAAAGCACTGACGTCAAGGCAGATGCAGAGCCTGAAGAAGAATTGAGCGAAGTAGACAAGCTCAAGAAAGAACTGGAAGAAACTCGTGACCAACTCGAAAAAGAGAAAAAAGAATACCTGTTCCTGATGGCAGACTTTGACAATTTCCGCAAACGCACCATACGCGAACGCAGCGAATTAATCAAAAACGCCGCCGAAAAAACCCTCAAAGACCTGCTGCCCATAGTCGATGACTTTGAGCGCGGACTCGAAGCATCCAAAGACGCTGCCGCAGCAAAGGCCATACACGATGGCATGGAGTTGATATACAACAAGCTGATAAAACATCTCGGCGACAACGGAGTCAAGGCTATGGAGTCTACCGGCGCCGATTTCAATGCCGACATCCATGAGGCCATAGCCACCATTCCCGCCACGGACGAATCTCAAAAAGGCAAAGTCATCGATACAACACAAAAAGGCTATACAATCAACGACAAAGTACTACGCCACGCCAAAGTCGTCGTAGCACAATAACTTTCCGGACGCACACGAGCATCCAATTGCACAACACAAAACAATGGATAAAAGAGACTACTACGAAGTACTTGGCGTGAGCAAGACTGCCACACCGGACGAGATCAAAAAGGCATACCGCACACTCGCCATCAAGTACCATCCCGACCGCCACCAAAGCGACCCCGAAGACAAGAAAAAGGAAGCCGAGGAGAAGTTCAAGGAGGCAGCCGAGGCTTACGACGTGCTCAGCGACCCGGACAAGCGCCAGAAGTACGACCAATTCGGCCACAGCATGGGCCCGCAAGGATTCGGCGGTGGCGCAGGCGGATTCTACCACGCCGGCGGTATGTCTATGGACGACATATTCGCACAATTCGGCGACATATTCGGCGGACGTATGCACTTCGGCGGCAACGCCGGCACACGTGCTCGCCGCAGCGTCAACCGCGGCTCGGATTTGCGCATACGCGTCAAACTGACACTTGAGGACATCGCCAAGGGCGTTACCAAGACACTGAAGATACCTACAGACGTCAAATGCGACCACTGCAACGGAACCGGAGCCAAGGACGGCACAGCCACCGCCGGGTGCCAGACATGCCACGGCACAGGCGTGGTCACTCGCGTCCAGCAGACCATACTCGGAGCCATGCAGACACAGACTACTTGTCCAAACTGCCACGGCTCGGGCAAGGTCATCACCGAAAAATGCCCTTACTGCCACGGCACAGGCGTACAACGCCAAGATCGCCAAGTGACATTCTCCATACCCGCCGGCGTCACCGACGAGATGGTCCTGACACTGCGCGGCGAAGGCAACGCCCCTCAGAACGGCGGTGTCAACGGCGACCTGCTCGTAGTCATTGAGGAGCTGAAGCACCCGGAGCTGATACGCGATGGCAACGACGTAATATACAACCTAATGCTTGATCTTCCCACGGCCATACTCGGCGGCAGCGTCGAAGTGCCCACTATCAACGGACGCGCACGCCTGAAAATCGCCCCCGGCACCCAGCCCGGCAAAATCCTGCGTATGCGCGGAAAAGGCCTTCCCGAATATGACAGCCGCAACGTGGGCGATGAGCTTATCAACGTGATGGTATACATCCCCGAGACACTTACGGCTGACGAGAAAGCCGCCGTCGAAAAGCTCCAAGGCTCGGCCAACTTCAAGCCCTCCGAGGAAGACAAGCAACGATTGTTCTCCAAATTCAAACACATCTTTGAAGACTAAGTTCCACATTGGAACTATATAAAATAAATATGAGCATATACAGCTCGCATGACGCCCCCGTATGCGGACGGTTTGCCCCGTCGCCTACGGGGCGCATGCATTTAGGCAATATCTATACAGCCGTACTCTCCTGCTACTATGCTCGCCGCAAAGGCGGTCGATGGATACTGCGAATCGAGGACTTGGACCCGCAACGGTCGCGATCCGAATACGCCGACATCCTTATGGACGACCTGCAATGGCTGGGCTTACAATGGGACGGCGAACCGCAATACCAAAGCCGGAGGCACGACATCTACGCCAAGGCACTTAGCCGGCTGTCCGCCCTCGGTCTCGTCTATCCCTGCCGATGCACCCGCGCCGACATTATGACCACCCAAGCGCCGCACCAAAGCGACGGCCACATCGTTTATACCGGCACTTGCCGGCCGAGCACGCCGATACACGATGCTGCATCTATATCCGAGACACTGCGCATGATGGTACCGCCCTACCCTAATTTTTTGCACAAGAACGGAGACACAAACATCGCCTTCGATGATGTGATACACGGCCATTTGAACGTAAATCTTGCCAACACCTGCGGCGACTTTGTGCTACGGCGGCGCGATGGCGCATGGGCTTACCAATTGGCCGTAGCCGTGGATGATGCGCTGATGGGCGTAACCCAAGTAGTGCGTGGCGAAGATTTGCTGCTGTCCACCGCCGTACAACGATACATCCAAGGCTTATTGGGTCTGCCTATGCCATCGGAATACATACACCTGCCGCTGCTGTGCAACCAAGCAGGACAACGACTGTCCAAGCGCGACGGAGCCATGGCTATGGATCAACTGCGACTGCAGAATACGCCCGAGCAAATCATTGGGATGATATGCCTGCACGCCGGACTGGAGACGGAAGAAGTGCTAACTGTTATACAACGCACACAGTAAAATCACTGCACGAAAAGCAAGCATACCATCCGCTATACAATCTTACTTCTGCCGACCTCGCTCGTATTGTTCGTCTACGATTGTCGCTGTCGGCACACCATCAATCCAACGCCGCAAAGTGGGTACATCCAAGCTGTCCGTTTGCGAATAATAATCGCCCAAACGCAGTCCTATGACGTAGGCTATGGGCGCGTCAAACATCGCTTCGCGACCGCTGTACGATGCCACCTCCGTAAGTTCGGAAGCCCAATTATCCAAATCGGTGGCCGCCTTGGCTCTCAGCTTTACAGATTTGTCTTGACGACAACGTTCCATCTTACGCCAAAAGTACAGCCAATCGCGAGACAACGGATTGAGGAACAACAGCGTTCCGCCATCTACATAGTATCGGAAAATGCGCTTCATCTGCGGTTCGGACACCGTGTCCATCAGTCCGCGCGGTATAACCACAGCCTTAATAGATGAATCTATCGAGCGAACACATCGAAAGTCGCCGAGCAGCGTCTCTTCATCATCGTTAAAACTCGATGCAGGCACGCACAAAGTCGGGACAGAATCCGTAGCGGTACTGTCGGACTGAATACCCTTTTGATCATCACTTTTGCTTTTGGTGGTACACGCGGCTACAGCCCACAAGATTCCGACAAACGCGATTGCCGGATATTTGCATCGTAAATTCATATCACTTTAAGTTTTTTCAGTTGTACATAGCAATCGTGCACGGCACGCACATCGGCCGCCCCGTTGTGAGCGTTCTCTAATTCGTGTCCGAAAAGAATGTAATACAATTCGGACAACCTCGGCCACTTGTAGACATACACAGGATGCGGTATAGCGCAAAACGCCGTAGACATCTTCATCGTGCACACCATAGGCATATCGTCAAGTATGTCAGGCAGTCCCAATCGACGACACTCGGCGCCGATGACATTGCGATCAAACCAAATATTATGTCCCACCAAACGGACACACCCCTTAGCATCAGCGGCAAGAGCTTCAAGCGCCTCGGACAACTCAACGCCTTCGCGCAAAGCCGTTGCAGTGTCTATGCCGTGAATATCGACAACTTCCTCAGGAATTATAAAACCGCGTGGACACACTATCATATCGCCATCGTGCACTATCGTGCCCGACCCATCTACTACAAGCCAACTGAGGCGCACCATACGCGGCCAATTCTCGGGACACTCGGTACACGACACTTCGCTGTTGAGTGCCAGTCCAGTAGTCTCGACATCGACCATCAGTACCGTCCCATCGCGATTGGGTGCACCATACGTCGTCTCGCCATCACAGACAACGGCGTCCGTATCCTCCTCCGCGTCGTCATACACCCTCGACTGCGGCACACGTCGTACCGACCCGGCAGCAAACATTCCGAATCCGGGCGCGGCATACGTCTCGTACGAACCCACGGATGCGGAACGATGGCGGCATCGATGCCACCGACGACATATCACAACAATGGCAAGGCATACAAGCGTGATGCCCAACACTATTGTATATACCATGTCCTGTTCCATAGCGGACTTTTCTTGGAGTAATACAGCACTTTGGCTGCTAAACAATTAAGTACCAAAAGACAAAGAGAGCCGTCATCGCATGGTGACAGCTCTCTGTATTCGGCGAGTAGCGAATTCGGGAATCGAACCCGAGTCTCCACCTTGAGAGGGTGGCGTGCTAGGCCACTACACTAAATCGCCGTGGTTTTATGACGCAAAGGTACGGCTTTTTCGCGATACAGCAAGAAACAAATGCGTTTTTCGCCCAGTTTTAAGATTTTTTTTGAAAAACCGAAGATCCAATAGCCGTGTACTTCCATCGGCAATAACGGCAATATAAATATTGCATCAGGCTTCGTACAACTTCATTGCCGCTCATTGCCACTACATATTTGGCCGTATGCCACTTTCTACGTACCTTTGCAAAGCCTGATAGACTCACTGTATACAGGCACAAAATCGCACAAAACACATGGACAAGCAATACCCCGAAGGGCTGGTGGAAGCCCTGACCACACTGCGCGACTACTGCGCCCGGAACGACTATAAAGGATGGGACCCCTACGACGGCCTCAACTCGCGCGTATTCCGCGCCATCCCACTGATAGGTCGCAGCGCAATCATACGCCTGTGCTGGATACAGCTTTTCAAGCGCTCGCCGCTGAACCTGCGTCCTCTTCTGCTTGTCCCCAAACAGCACAACGCCAAGGGTGTAGCTCTGGCCGTACAAGCGCATTGCGAGATGTTCCATGCAGTCGAGGCCGACCCGCCATTGGCCGAAGTTCTCGGCACGCAGGATACACTCAAAGCTGAAATTAGTCGTTTGTCTCAGCTGCTTGTCTCGCTGGCGACACCCGGATTCAGCGGTCCTGCATGGGGCTACAATTTTCCATGGCAATGCCGCCGTGAATTTCTCTTTCCGGCCGGACAACCCACAGTTGTCGCCACCAATTTTGCCGTATGGGCGCTACTCGATGCCTACGACATCACCGGCGATGAGACACTGAAAGACACCGCCTGCGCCGCCGCACGCTTCGTTACCGAAGACTTACGCCGTACGCCGCACGCCGGCGGAGTCATTTTGTCCTACTCGGCCATGCCGGGCAATGATACCATATACAATGCCTCGCTACTGGGTTCGCGTCTGCTCACGCGCATATACACCTACACCAAGGACGACAGCCTCCTCGACCTGGCCCGACAATCACTGAAAGCCTGCGCCGCCGAGCAGCGCCCCGACGGCTCGTGGACTTACGGACTGAAGCCCGTCACCGGATGGATAGACTCTTTCCATACGGGCTACAACCTTGACGCATACGCCGATTACGCGCGACTGACCAACGACCATACCTACGATGAAGTGCTGCGGCACGGCCTCGAGTACTACACCACCACATTCTTCGATGCTTCGGATGGCACTCCCTCGTACTATCACGACAAGCGCTATCCCATCGATATCCATTGCCCCGGACAACTCCCCGTAACGCTTGATACAACAAATAGTTATGACAGATATCGACCGCTTGCATTGAAAGTCCTTCGCTGGACGCTGGACAATATGCGCCAAAACAACGGCACCTTCATGTATCAGAAAAAACCCGGCATATCATCGCGCATCCCGTATATGCGGTGGTCGCTCGCCTTCGAGTTGCGATCGCTGGCCGTAACCCTACGCCGCGAGGCTCAGCGCCGGGCCGAAGCCAAGGACTAAGCCACCACCTCAATACCGAGGCACGCCATACATCGCAAAGACGACAACAAGACGACGCTCCCCTCAACCGATTCTTTTCGTGCCCCCGCACACAATTCTTCCGAGTACATACTGCGAAAAAGCGGCAAGACAATATCACTATTTGCGGAAATTTCAGTACCTTTGCACGATAAAAACCACCGGGTCGAACGACACGCCCGGTCTAAATACATTTCTCAGCAATGAAGCAACGCATAGAGAACCTCAGCAAAGAAATACAGGCACTGACAGCCTCCACCCCGGCAGAGGTAGAGGAACTGCGCATCAAATACCTCAGCAAAAAAGGCCTAATCGCCTCGCTTTTCAACGACTTCCGCACCGTCCCCGCCGACCAGAAGAAGGAAATGGGACAGTTGCTCAACCGGCTCAAAGACCTCGCAACAGACACCATCAACGGCCTTCGCGACGCGCTGTCATCCAAAGACGAACTACCGGCAGGCCTTGACCTGACGCGCACATCTTCGCCCATCCCCATGGGCACGCGCCACCCGCTGAGCCTCGTCTGCGAAGAAATCGTTGACATCTTCCGCCGACTGGGCTTCACCATAGCCGAAGGCCCGGAAATCGAAGACGATTGGCACGTATTTTCTTCACTGAACTTTGCGCCCGACCACCCTGCTCGCGACATGCAGGACACATTCTTCATACAGCGTAGTCCCGATGTGCTGCTTCGCACGCACACATCATCGGTGCAGACTCGCGTAATGGAGCATACACAGCCACCTATTCGCATCATCTGCCCCGGTCGCGTCTACCGCAACGAGGCTATCTCGGCACGCGCCCACTGCTTCTTCCACCAAGTAGAGGCATTGTATGTGGACAAAGGCGTCAGCTTTGCAGACTTGCGACAGACACTGCTGTACTTCGCCCGCGAAATGTTCGGCGCTGACACCAGGATACGCTTGCGTCCCAGCTACTTCCCCTTCACCGAGCCATCTGCCGAGATGGATATTAGCTGTGACCTGTGCGGAGGCAAGGGCTGCGGTTTCTGCAAAGGCAGTGGATGGGTCGAAATCCTCGGCTGCGGTATGGTGGATCCAAACGTCCTCGAAGCCTGCGGCATAGACTCAAAGGAATACACCGGCTTCGCTTTGGGCATGGGCATAGAACGCATCACCAACCTCAAATACCGCGTCAAGGATCTGCGCATGTTCTCCGAAAATGACACGCGTTTCCTGGACGAATTTGCCGGCGCTCACTGATACGCCCGTCCTGTCCATGCCGACTGCCGCGCAACTCCTGCTACAACCTGCGGTATGATGCTCTGCGGAGTCGACGATTCAATGACCCTTCCAATTCCACTCGTATTTTTCTCCGGCATCTGACACCATGTTACACTGCTTGTTAGTTTTTCTCGGAGGTGGCATAGGCTCATTATGCCGCTACGGAATACAGCATATCGGCATCAGTGGAGCCTCATTCCTCTATACGCTGACGGCCAACATCTCGGGCTGTCTCGCCATAGGAATAATATGGGCATTACTGGATGCATGGCATGCGGACAAAGCTTGGAACTTACTGTTAATCACCGGACTTTTAGGCGGGTATACCACTTTCTCGGCTTTTTCTTTAGACGTTGTGCAGCTTATTCAAGCAGGCAAAGCACTCACTGCCGCCGCATATGTAGCTGCAAGCGTGCTCGGCGGTCCGGCCGCATGCGGCATAGGGCTATATGCCACCCAACGCATAATACGCATTTTCGCATGACCATAGACGAAAAATACAACCAAGTACTCGAAAGACTAAGCCGCGAAATTCCGATGCCGGAAACCGAGCTCCATTATACCAACGGCTACCAGCTGCTTACGGCCGTAATATTGTCGGCCCAATGCACCGACAAACGCATAAATATGGTTACGCCGGCGCTCTTTGCCGCCTACCCCACGGCCAAAGACTTGGCCGCGGCGGACACCGCCGAAATATACGAATACATCAAATCGGTATCCTATCCCAACAACAAGGCCAAGGCATTATCCGGAATGGCCAAGGCGCTCACCCAACGCTTCGGAGGCAACGTCCCTGACAATATGGACGACCTGCTCGACATCCCGGGCGTAGGTCGCAAGACAGCCAACGTCATCCTGGCCGTCCTCTACGGACAGGCCGCCATGGCGGTGGATACCCATGTATTCCGCGTAAGCAACCGTATAGGGCTGACCGACAACTCACGTACCCCAATCGAAACAGAGCGCACACTAATGCAGCATATCCCGGCACACCTTGTGCCGAAAGCCCACCACTGGCTCATATTACATGGTCGATACGTATGCAAGGCTCGACGCCCGGATTGTGAGCATTGCTACCTCACCGATTTGTGCAAAAGCTACGCGCACACACACCGAATACAAGGCACAAACAACAGCTAAACCGCACACCATGGAACCCGTAGAGGAAACCACCTTCATCGTCATCATCGAAATCCTGGGAACAATATCATTCGCGATCTCAGGCATCCGATTGGCAGCCGCCAAAAATTTCGACTGGTTCGGCGCATACGTCATAGGCTTGGTCACGGCCATAGGCGGCGGAACACTACGCGACGTCTTAATCCAGGCGCCGGTATTCTGGATGGTGTCCTGGCATTACTTGGCCGTCACCGGGTTGTCACTACTTACGGTGCTATTATTCAAGAGGACCCTTGTCGGCGGATTCCGAACACTATTCCTATTTGACGCCATAGGTCTTGCCCTATTTGTGGTCATAGGAATCGAAAAATCACTCACTTACAACTATCCTATGTGGGTGGCCATCACCATGGGCATAATCACCGGGTCTTTTGGCGGCGTATGCCGCGACATACTCATCAACGAGGTTCCGTTGTTTTTCCGCAAGGACATATACGCTACCGCCTGTCTTGCCGGTGGAATAGTATATTGGCTGATATGGCTGATCGGAATGCCTTCCATAGTTGCACAGGTGCTTTGCGCCGCCACCGTCATCGGCCTGCGCATACTTGCCTTCAAATACAATTGGTCTCTGCCCGCGCTCAAGGTCAAGCCCGAAAACATGCCCAAGGACGACAACCTCGGCACCGGAGACTCATCCCTAAAATCCGATAACAATGACAATTAACCACGACAAACCCCTGATACAGCTGGCCAAATACGCCATTGTAGGCGTTATGAATACGCTTCTTACTCTGGCCGTTATATTTATATGCAAGTCGCTACTGGGGGTCAACCCATACATATCCAATGCATTAGGCTACATCGTAGGACTCATCAACTCCTTCCTTTGGAACCGCTCATGGGTATTCCGCCGCCGCGATGGCAAGCTGTCTCGTCAAGCAATATTGTTTCTCATCGGATTTGCCGTATGCTACGGACTGCAATTCTTCACCGTTTGGAGCCTGAACCAATCCCCATTCGGCGAAATCGAAATACGAATCTCGAGCTTCACCCTTTCGGGCTACGGCATAGCAACGCTCATAGGCAACGTGGTATACACCGCCTGCAACTTCATATTCAACAGACTGTTTACCTTCAGCCGCCGCAAATAATACGGTTGCCGAACATATCAAAAAAAAGCCATACTATGCAACAAATCATCAAGAAACACCTGACACTCCTATTGGTACTCTTAGCCTCGATGGCGACTTTCACGTCCTGCGATGACGATGAAGGATATGCCATTGACGTACGCGACCTCCCCTCACAGGCTTGGGACTTTTTGGATTACTATTATTATGACATTCCGGTAGTCGAAGCATTCTACTACGGCAGCGGTTCGGACGGATACTATCGCGTCAACCTCGCCGACGGTACCGGCATCGGCTTCGATGCATGGGGCAAATGGTACTTCGTATCCGCCCCTTGGGACTCAAGCGTCCCGGCAGGCATAATCCCGCCGCGCATAATCAATTTTGTAGGATACTACTATCCTTACGAAGCCATTGTCAGTATCACCATCACCGGATACGGATATGACATCATCTTATCCAATGGCACGGAACTATCCTTCGACCACTACGGCGAGGTTTATGATTAGCCCCAGCCACCCGCTCACTTCGGACAATCAAAGTACAAAACACATACGGCATACAGCCCTATACCCGGACATCTGCCGTATTTACTCGTCTTTATGTCGTTGTTTATGCCGTTATGGCCTTATCCGGCATAAAATGCCGAATCTATCGCGCCGACTTCTCAAAGCCAACCTGACGTGTGAAAGCCTCGTCAAAGCATATCAGTGTCTCGGTCTGCGAGGCAAATTGTGCGTGCACATTGGACTGCAAAAGCTGGTACAAGTGTTCGTTATCCCGAGCCATAATACGTATTAACAAGTCATAGCGTCCGGACGTCACATTGCAGCTCACCACCTCGGGAATGGCACGCAGTATCTCGATAGCCTCGCGAATCTTGGATGGTTCCATGAGATGGATACCCACAAATGCCGACAACTTGTAGCCCAAAGCCTCGGGATTGACCACACAATCCCAGCGGCGTATTACACCATTGGCCACAAGTCGTTTAATACGTTGATGAATAGCAGCTCCCGAAAGATCGCACACGCGCGCTATTTCTTGAAACGATTCACGAGCATTGGTTGCAAGAAGTCCCAAAATCTTCAAATCCAAATTGTCAAATTGTCTTTCCATGAAAGAAAATATTCTGAAAGTAGTAAAAGGTTTGTGCAAAATGCAGCTGTAACTGATGTGTCGATAATTGTATTGCAAATATCGAAACTTATCCGCAAACCACAAACACCCCTTCGCAGATTTTGCGCAATTCTTTGCATTTACACGCCAAAATAAACATATTTTAACAACTATCTCTTCCCGTTCCTAATCTACGACGCGACATCGGTGTCAGTTAGAACTTAAAAATCCGAGATAGAGACGACATACCGGACAACGAATGCCAACACCATCACACGACATTCACGAGAAAAAAAATCAGATTTCAGCGAAAATGTTCGTCAAAACCAAAAATGATTTACTAATTTCGCATTGTCATTTGATGGACATACGCGACCATGGTCGCGCCACGACGACTTAACAATTCGTAACCTATAGACTTAAGTATATGATTTTCAACTTTCGCTTAGTTTCGGACGAAGTAGACAACTTCAAGAGAGAAATCGAGATAGACGCCGACGACACCTTCCTCGACCTCCGCAACGCTATTTGCGATGCTGTACAATATGACCGCTCGGAAATGTGCTCATTCTTCCTGTGCGATGACAGCTGGGAAAAAGAAAAAGAAATCACTTTGGAAGACATGGGTACAGACAGCGACGAGGACACCTACCTGATGGACGAATGCATACTCAGCGACTACCTGGACGACGAAGGCCAAAAACTGATGTTCGTATTCGACTACATGACCGACCGTGCCTTCTTCCTACAGCTCAAAAAAATCATAACCGGCAAATCACTCAAAGACCCGGTATGCACCCTGTCTATGGGCAAAGCTCCGGACCAGCACATCGACATGAAACGCTTCGAAGCCGAAATCGATGCTAAAGCAGCAAAGCAGGCATCCCTCGAAGATTTCGGCGAGGACTTCGACGAAGACGGCTACAACGAAGACGAATTCGACCCGGAAGGTTTCTCAGACCTCACCTTTGACGAACATTGACAACACACAAAGGCTCAGCCTTGCAAAGTCCGACAGTTCCACGCTGCCGGACTTTTACTTTTTTTGAATGCTATGTCTCTGTATTTTAACGTATTTTATATGTGTTATACCAACTTTTAGCTTTATCTTTGTCGTATATATGTATGCCAATGTATTATTGCGACTTTAGCAACACACAAAAGCTTGCAGCTCAAAATATTACCCAATAGATAGCCAATATTCGACGTATAACCGCATCAAACGTTTGCACATGAAAAATTTTACCATTGCCCTATTGACCGCCGCGTCTTTAGCCACGACGTGCTACGCCGAGACTGTCACACTTAAAGGCGCCGAGTACCAAATCACGACTCTGCAAGACCGCGAGCTGGGTCCGGGCGTACGCTATACACGAATACGCATACCGGAATATCCTCTCAATGTCAACATCTTGCGCATAGATGCATCAAATCCCTACAACAGCATCGAGACTACTCAAGCCTCTGACAAACTCTATGGTACCGAGGCCCTGGTAAACGCCGCCAAGAGACAAACTTCAACCGGACATGTTGCGCTGGCGGGCGCAAATGCCAACTTTTGGTGCGTAAACGGACAGCCTCCTTTCAGCGACGAACTCGTAGGGTTGACGTATAACGGCAACCTCCGCAATGGCAAGATTATCTCCGAGACAAACATGCACGCCGACCAATGGAACGGTGGATACAAACACACCGGTATCGTGGGCATAACTCCCGAAGGCTCCGTGCACAGCGGCAACTATTTCTCTTGGGCCGGATACATCAACTCGACAGCCACCGGCGAATTGGAAATATACACCGTCAACAAGACCGTCCGCGACAACGAAGTCAACATCTACAACTCATACTACCCCACCAACCGCCCCTTCAAATGCGTGGACACATATACAGACAACGGCACCACGCATTTCAAGATTGTGCCCAAATGCGCCACCGAAGTCTACCTAAATATCGAAGAAGGACAAAAATGGAACGCCGGAGGCAAGGACATAACCTTCACCGTAGTCAAGGTGGTGCAAGATGCCGGAGCAGGCACTTTGGCCAACTACGACCTTGCTATCGTGGGGCGTGGAGACAAGCGCGAGGCTCTCAACCGCCTCAAACCAGGCGACAAAGTCACCCTACGATACGGATGGTCCGACAAGAACGGCAAACTTATCGAATTTGACAACCTCGTAGGCGGCAACGCCCAGGTGATGAACGCCGGAACACTGACCAAATACAACACATCCGAGACATACAACTCGCAAGTTTACTCTCGCACCGGATACGGCACCGATGACGAAGGCCGTTACCTCTACATCATCGTAATCGACAAAAGCACAGACCCGCGCTACGGCACCTCGGCCGGATGCTCCACCACCGAGATGTGCGCCATAGCACAACACTACGGATGCACATACATGACCAACTTCGATGCCGGCGGAAGCGCCGAAATGCTCGTTGGCAACGCCATAGTCAACAAAACCACTGAGGCTTCGCCCCGCGCCGTAGCCAACGGTATGATAATCTACAGCATCGCGCCCGAAGACAACGAAATTACTCGCCTTGAATTTGCCGACTATAACCTCAAGGCTCCGGTATATGGCACCTACACCCCACGCATCATCGGCTACAACAAATACGATGCCGTGGTAAGCGACGACGTACAGGGCATTGTACTAAGCTGCGACCCCAATGTAGGCACCTGCAACGGCAACGTCTTCTCCGCCGGTGGCATCGGCATGGTGGCTCCGCTCACCGCATCGCTCGGCAGCATTTCCGTTTCCAAAGACATCACCATCGTAGACACACAGATGGCCCTGCGTATCAAGCCCATACTCATCGACAGCCACCGCGAATATCCCGTTGAGGCTTCGGCCGAAATCGATGGCAATACCTACACCTATAACCCTGCCGGCATCATATGGACAGTGGCCGATCCCTCGGTGGCATTTATCGATGCCAATGGTGTACTCCACGGACTCAAAGACGGCACAACAGACATCACCGCCACCATAGGCCGTTTCAGCGACACAACCCCCGTTACAGTCGAAATAGCCAAAAAACCTTACTACGACTTCTGCTCCTGGGCCGACTGGAAAGCCATGGGCACTGCCGGCATAGTCAACGCCGCCGGAAAGACAGCACTCACCATTTCGGACAATGGCACAATAAACTTCACCTACAAAACCCCGCGCGACCCATACATGTACATCGCTCGCGATATCACCTTTTACAGCCTGCCGGACGAAATATCCTTTGATTTCACATCCTCTATACCGGTGTCAAAGGTTGTCGTAGACGCACGCACACGGCTTCACTCGCGCACAAACAACATCAGCATCACGGCAAAAGACTCCGAGTCCTTCGCCGCCGAAAAAACCCACCACGTAACATTGCCATGGGATGCCATAGGCGACAAAGACGACCTAATTACCTACCCGGTATCGATGCACCAAATCCGCTTCGTATTTGTCAAGGACGCAGCCAATAAAGGCGACCAAACAGTACAAGTATCTGACGTCAAAGCAACATACAAATACTACGACGGCATAGCCGATGTCGCGACTACCAATGCCGCAACTCTATCCGTATGGCCCAACCCGGTAAGCGGCACTACCTTTACAGTACGAGCCAACGCCCCGATGGCATCCGTATCCATATACAGCCTCGGCGGGACACTTGTCAGCAAAACACCGGCCAACGGCGAAAGCGTAATGCAAGTTGCCACACCCGCTACCGCCGGCGTATATATCGTAGCCGCCAAATGCTTAGACGGAGCCAAGATCTGCACCAAACTCATGGCCAAGTAACACCATGGGCAATTGTCCATGCGCCCCCACTATCGACTTAAACCAAGACTACAGACCGGACAAGGACGAGACAAACTACACATCAAGACAACGCAACAACACAACAGCAAAAAACAAAACCATAACACCCTATAACCTTATGAGAAAAAAAATCCTGCTAAGCGCCTTGGCTTTTACAGCCTGCGTATGGACACAAGCACAGATAGCCGAAGTGTCCGCACCGCGCCCACTGCTTAAGGGCACGCAAAGCGAAATGTATTACCCCGTGCTCAGCGCCGACGGCACACAGCTGATGTTCAGCAAAGCCGATTACTCGGACCTGCGCGTCTATGACTACGCCTCCGGAGCCACTAAGGCAGTGAAAGCTACGCGGCCCGAAGCCTTCCGTGCACGTTTCGTAGGCGACAAAGTTTCCACGACCCGACAAACGACAGGCACCACCGTGAGCGTCAAAGGCTCCAAGCTGATTATCACGGTCAACGGCACAACACACGAATACACGCCCGTAGAATGCTACGCCGGATACTGCTGGCCTTCGCTGTCTCCCGACGGCTCCAAAGTAATGTTTGTCGCCGCCGGCAAAGGCATATATATCACCGACCTTAAAGGCTGCATTCTCAGCCAACCGGGTAAATACGAAGCCCCGGTATGGTACGGCAACAACCACATCGTGGCCATGAACGCCAAAGACGATGGACACCAATACATGTCCTCGCAGATTGTACTGCTCAGCGCCGACGGAAAACAGGTGCAAGACCTTACCAAGCCCGAATCAATGAGCATGAACCCGGCCGCAGCAATCAGCGCCAATCGCGTGGTCTACAACACTATCGACGGACGCCTCTACGAAATGACTGTGACCCTCAAGTGATACATACCATTACACACACTCCAAAACAATTTTAGCGTATTATGAAATACTCCAAAATATTTGCTGCCGCTCTGGTGTCGATGGTATCTATGGGCACCCTCTTTGCCGCACCGGCTTCGGCACAAAACACCAAGAAAATAAAAGTATATATCAATCCCGGACACGGCGGACACGACCCCGATGACCGAAACGTAGTCATCGCTCCATACACACAAGGCGACCCGGAAGGATACTGGGAATCAAACTCTAACCTCGAAAAAGGCCTTGCGCTGCGCGACATGCTGCTCGAAAAAGGCTATGACGTGGAAATATCGCGCGTCACCAACACCTCGGCCGACGACCTGGGCCTGTCCACAATCGTCAATCTGAGTAACAACAGCGGCGCAGATATCTTCTTCTCGATACACTCCAACGCCACCGGCACCGAAGCGCGCCGCAACTTCCCGCTGATGCTGTACCGCGGATACGACAACGAACCGGTAATCCCGAACTCGGACGTCATTGCCAAGATTCTAAACAAGTATCTACTACAGAACAAAGCTACATACTGGACCAGCACCAATATCAACTGTCGCGGCGACTTCAGCTTCTATCCCACATGGCACGGCGCCGGGCTGGGCGTATTGCGCGGAAATACACGCGTGAGTATGCTCTCCGAAGGATCATTCCATGATTATATCCCCGAGACTTACCGTCTGATGAACAAGGACTTCTGCTGGATGGAAGCATGGCATTTCCGCAAAGCCATCGATGAGTACTTCAACCAGCCGGGTGTAGACTTCGGAGTGGTGGCCGGACGACTCAACGACAACCGAACACCTCGCGACGGCAGCTATCTGAAATTCGGCGACGACTGGTACGCCACAATCCAGGGCGCAAAGGTCGAACTGATTGACGCAGAGGGCAAAGTCGTGGACACATACACCACCGAGACAAAGCACATCAACGGCTTCTATCTTTTCCGCAAAGTCACCCCGGGACACTACACCGTCAAGGCCTCCTGCGACACCCATTATCCCATAAGCACCGAAATCGATGTCGTAGCTGACGAAATCACCTACGCAAACATGCAAATGGGCAAAATACGCAATACACCGCCCGAAGTAGTGGCATATTCACCCATGTGGAAAGACGGCGACGAACCGGTGCTGTGCAACAGCCCCGTCATTATCGATTTCAATTGGGACATGGACACCGAGAGCGCCGAAAAAGCCTTCAGCATCTCGCCCGCCACGGCCGGAACATTCTCTTGGGAAGACATCAACCACCGTCTGGTATTCACCCCATCAGAACCTTACAAAACCAATACGAAATACACCGTCACCATATCAACCGAAGCCAAGCACCCGGACAATATGAATATGGAAAATCCCTTCACGTTCTCGTTTATGACTACCAACTTCAATTATATGAAGATACTCGGGCAGTTCCCCAAACAGGACGAAAAGGTACACTATTCAAATGCCGCCATCGAATTTCGCTTTGACCTGATACCCAATGTAGCACCCATCCTCAAGCAAATCACATGCACAGACAGCAAGGGCAACAACGTCAGCTTCAACAAGCGCAAAATGACAAACTCGAAGGCCGGCGCCACATACGGATTCTTCCGAATACCATTCCTCAAGGACCTCACCGTTGGCGAAACATACAACCTGACACTTGCACGCGAATTTGCAGACAAGAACGGCATTACCCTCCAAGAACCGGTCAATGTAACATTTACAGCCGTAGATGCCGCCGAAAGCACTGCAGGACAAGGCATTATAGACAACATGGAGACACCAGCCGATTACAGCATGGCCGAAGTGGGCAGCCTTAATGTCGAGAGCCAAAGCGTAACCGCAGCCGCCCATCCGCTCGTAGGCAAAGCCGTAGACTTCACCTACAAGTTTAAAGATACCGAAGGAGGCGAAATCCTGTGGGAACGTGCCGAAAGCGCACCCCAAGTCCTCAAGGCCGGCGAAAAAGTAGGCGTACATATCAGTGGCGACCTCACCGCAAACAAAGTTTACCTTGAGTTGACATCCGATGTATCGACCACCTACACATATGTCTGCGATATGGACTTCCTGGGCTGGCGTTACTTCGAAATCCCGGTAACGGTAGAAGCTGACGCTCAGCTCACCGGCATTAAGCTTGTACAAAATTCCTCACAAATGAGCGCCGCAGGCACCTTCGCCGTAGACGACATCAAATACATTGGCAGCGGCGCAGTCGAAGACATAGAATGCACCTCGCTGATCGTACATCCCAATCCGGCAAGCGAATACCTCGTAGCCAATGCCGACTTCCTCATCACAGGAATACGACTGGTCACCGCCTCCGGCATCACAGTGGCACAGACGGAAGGAAATGTGCTCAATGTCAGCGAAATTGCAGACGGAGCATACTTCGCCATCATCAGCAACGGCGCAGGCCAATACACACGCAAAGTTCTGATAAAGCACTGATACATATTTCCATCAACAGGTAAAATCTAAGAACTTTAAGGGCTTTGATGCCCTTAAAGTTCTTAGAAGCTATATAAGGGAAAACATCCTCACGACAACACACATTTACACACACTTCCAAACACTTCATTGATGAAGAGACACATCCTACTAGCCGCAGCAATACTTGGCGTCGCCGTCTCCGCTGCCGCCATCACCATCTCGGCGCCTCAAAAAATCGAAGCCCCCGAAGGGTCGCACCACCCCGTCCTAAGCCCCGACGGAAAGACCTTGCTATTCAGCACCCAAGACCATACCGGGCTGAAAGCAATGGACCTGACCACAGGCGGTATTGCCACCATCGACACCGATGCCGCCGCCGGTTTCGCCCCAATATTCAACGCCGATGGCACCAAAGTATTCTATCGCACCGCCATGCTCGTCGATGGATTACTATGCCACGATGTGCGTAGCTACGACATAGCCAAAGACGCCAAACCCGTCAAGCTGCAATCATACAGCCGCAAAACGCCCTCCAATCTTAACACCGTCAGCGCAAATGACAACTACGCCTTTGCAGACTACCGCGACATCTTAGTCTGCCATAACGGCGTCACAACCAAAATCACGCCCTTGTCCGATGCACACTCTTACTTGTGGGCTTCGCTATCGCCCGACGGCACACATCTGCTGTTTTGCGAACCTTTCGAAGGCGTATTCGTAGCCAATGCCGATGGCACACAACCGCAGCGTATAGCATCAAAAGGCGATTTCCCCGCATGGCTCTCCAACAACATGGTAGCTTACGTAGTCACCCATGATGACGGATACGTGGTACTTGACAGCAAATTACGCGTAGTCAATATCGTCTCCGACCAAACCACCGATGTCACAAATGCCGACACCCTCGTGGGCGAAGCCGCCGCCGCTGCCGGAAAAATCGTATACTCCGACCTGCAAGGAAACATGTACCTTATCCACGTAAGCGAATGACAACCATACGCACACCACGAACTATGACCATACAAATGAAACGCATAATATTATTGCTGTTGGGAGCGCTCGTTGTCGCTTCCGGAGCATACGCCAAACGTATGTCCGAACTCAAGATTTACATCAACCCCGGACACGGAGGTTACACATCGGACGACCGCCCCATCAGAATTTATCCCTTTGAGCAAAACGACACACTCGGATACTGGGAATCCAAGTCAAACCTATACAAAGGTCTGCACATGTATCACATACTGGACTCCCTGGGTGCAACGCCATACCTGTCGCGCATCAAGAACACTCAAGCTGATGACCGAAGCCTCAGCGGCATCGCCGCCGAAGCCAACTCCCTGGGCGTTGACCTGTTCTTCTCGATACACTCCAACGCCGGCGAGAATGTCAACTACCCGCTGATGCTCTATCGCGAAAGCACCATAGGCACACCGCGATACCCCGAAAATATAACCCTAAGCAAAATCGTGTGGAAAAATCTCCACAGCCGCAAACTGGCCATCTGGACACGCGACACCGAATACGTGGCCGGCGACCTCACATTCTACCAAAACATGTGGCAAGGCGGCTTGGGCGTACTACGCACTCTCTACACCGTGGGACTGCTCTCCGAAGGCTCGATGCACGAACACCGTCCCGAGGCACACCGACTGATGAACGATGACTACAACTGGATTGAAGCATGGCTCTTCGTC
Organism: Bacteroidales bacterium H4; assembly: GCA_001701165.1. GTDB lineage: Bacteria > Bacteroidota > Bacteroidia > Bacteroidales > Muribaculaceae > CAG-873. Next base: position 24,277 of record DAAP01000050.1, read on the forward strand.
AAATCCATCATGGAGTTCTATGACACAGAAGACAAATTCGTCACAGGCAACATCGCCGGTATCATCTACGACGACCACAACCTGCGCGAAAAACTCTATCCCTCCAACTTCACCATGTACGGACGCGACAAAAACGCTCCGGTCAACGGTGCATACGTTCAACTGATTGACGCCCAAGGCAAAACCATCCAAACACGCACAACCGACAATATGTACAACGGCGTGTACGCATTCCGCAACGTCACCCCGGGCACATACACTGTTCGCGTCAGCCGTGACGACTACTACACCGAAGACAAGACAGTCACCGTCGTCGCCAACGGCATCGTCTACCAAGACTTCCCGATGGTGCTCAAGCGCGAATATCCGCTCGCGGTCACCAAGTACGCACCAGCTCCGGCAGATGGCGAACTCATCTCCTGCTCTTCATCCATAGACTTCGAATTCAACACCGATGTAGACCAAGAATCCTTCGAGAAAGCCTTCAGCATCACCCCCGAAGTCAAAGGATACTTTGTCTTCAGCGAAAGCTACCACAAAGCATCCTTCGTCCCCGAACTGTCTCTCGAACGCAACACCACATACACGGTCAACGTAGATGCCTCAGCCAAGACCGCTGACAGCCGATATAGCCACCCGCAGATGGAACAGCCCCTGACTTTCACTTTCACTACCAAAAACCGAGACCGCCTCGAAGTCATCGACCAATTCCCGGCTGACGGCGGCACGGTACACTATGCAACACCGACGCTCGAATTCCGTTTTGACAACACCATCAACACCAACGGAGTATATGATGTAATAACCATCACCGACAGCAAAGGCAACGAAGTGGCCGTCAACAAACGCACATCCAAATTCAACCGACTCACCAACGGATACGGCAACGCCATATTCGCCATCACCGGCGACCTCGTCCCGGGCGAAAAATACCACGTCAAACTCTCCGGAACACTCCGAGACACCGAAGCACTGCCTCTGGGCACCGACATTGAGTACGATTTCACAGCCATAGATGCCACTGCCGAAGCCGAACAGACTATCGTCGAAGACTTTGAAACAGCCGCAAACTTCATCGTAGACCCTGAACAGACATCCGGAACAGCCGCTAATCCAACGGCGACACGCTCCACCGCAGTCAAACTCTTCGACAAAGCATCGGGACGCTTCACCTACAAATTTGCCGACAGCCACGGCGGATCCATTGTCTGGAAATACACCGGCGAACCACACCCCTACAACACCAACGACATCCTGGGCATGTACATCAACGGCGACTTCAACAACCACGAACTTTACGTGGGCGTTGCCTCCGGTACAAACATCAAGTACAAAAAAGTCTGCGACCTCGACTTCATCGGATGGCAATACCGCGAAGTCATCCTCGACAACCTCGAAAAAGACTTCTGCCCCTTCCTGCTCAGCGAAATCAAAGTCGTACAGCAAAAGAGCCCCATCACACAGAACGGAGCCTTCAACCTCGACAACATCTCATTCCGTAAAGGTTCCGGCAGCGTGAATGACATCACTACCGATGCCGAAGCATCCTTTGCCGTGCGCATCGACGGACGCCGCATCCTAATCGCCGATGCGCAAGCCTCGACCACCGCGGACGTATACGCAGTAGATGGCACACTGGTAGCCTCCAAAACCACCGATGCCTACGGCGTCGCCTCCATCGATGTACCTGCCGCCGGCATCTACATCGTCCGCGTCGCTGCCACCGCCACCAAAGTCTCCATCCGCTAACAACCTCGAGGCCAAGCCATACACTTAGGCCACCCACCCTGCCGGCAAAGCAGGACACACCCTACGCGGTGCTGTGCCGATTGGCACAGCACCGCGTATTCTATTGACCGGCAATAAGCACATTTTCGGCTGCGGAAGGCGGAAGTATGGCAGATAATGCTTAACTTTGCAAAAAGCCTAAGGGACACCCGAGTGTCCAAATCGAGCAAACACAATCTGATTTATCGTGAAAATTATAGCCGAAAGCAGCAGTACACGTACCGAGTGGGCACTTGTCGATGGAGACAAGGTGGTGGAACACGCATTCACTACCGGCATCAATCCGTACTTTCAGACACGCCGCGAAATCTCGCACTCCATACGCCTCGAATTACCCGATGCATTCTTCCGACGCCGCTGGGAACACGTCTATTTCTACGGCGCAGGATGCGCCAATTACGAGAAAAACAAGGTAATGGAATCTTCCTTGGTAGCGCAATTCAAAACACCGGTGACGATACACAGCGACCTGTTGGGTGCCGCTCGCGGACTGCTGGTGCGCCGGCCCGGCCTGGCCTGCATCCTCGGAACAGGCTCAAACACCTGCTTGTATGACGGCCACGAAATTATCAAGAACGTTCGCCCGCTGGGATTTATACTTGGCGATGAGGGCAGCAATTCATACATGGGCAAACTATTCATTGCCGACTTACTCAAGGAATTGGCACCACCCGAATTATGCACTGCTTTCTACGAAAAATACCAGACCACAGCCAACGTTCTGCTGGACCAAGTGTACACCAATACACTGCCCAACCGCACACTGGCTCAATATGCGTTCTTCCTGCACGAGCACCTCGACCACAAGTACGTATATGATCTCGTATATCGTTCGCTTATGAAATTCTTTGAGCGCAATATATCCCAGTACGACTATCGCAATCATCCTCTGAGTCTTGTAGGCTCGACATGCGTGCTCTACGAAGATATCCTGCGCAAGGTGGCCGCCGATTTCGGCGCCACCATAGACAAGGTCGCTCGCTATTCCATGCCCGGACTGGTACAATACCATTCGACAGAAGAATAAGCATAATCCGCACACTTTTACTCTCTCCGAAAATACACGACCACCCCAAAAACACGACCGAGAATATGAACAAAGCCATACTTATGGGATACGTGGGCGCAGACCCCAAAATACGCTATGTGGAAACACGCCCCGTGGCATCCTTCAGCATGGCCACCACCGAACACGGTCGCCGTATGCCGGACGGCTCGCAACTACCCGACCGTACCGAGTGGCACAATATCGTGATGTGGGATGCCAATGCCGAATTTGCCGAGAAATACATCCGCAAAGGATCGCGCCTGCTCATCGAAGGCAAGATACGGACCCGATTTTGGGAGGATCGCAACACCATCAAGCACACCATCACCGAGATATACGTCGACAGCTTCGACCTGCTCAAATGAAACCGCCCGACCCCGACAACATTGCCGAGACCTTGCGTATACGCACATCGGTGCTTGACGGGGCCACCGCCACCATGCTTGCCGAAGCCACTGCCGCGGCACACCTGCCATTGGCCGACCTGTTGTGCCTTGAACATCCAAAGAATGTAGAAGCATTGCACAAAGCCTACCTTGACGCCGGAGCCGACATCATCAGCACTAATACATTCAACGCCAACGCGCTGATACTCGAGAAGTTTTATCACGCTAAAACATCCGAACATGTCGTCGAAAACATCAACCGCGCCGCCGCCTCTATGGCGTGTCAATGCACGCGACACGCCGCCGCACATGATGGACACAGGCGGTACGTCGCCGGAATAGTGGCGCCGATATGTCCCAAGCCGGGCGATAGTGTCGAAGAATGGCTGGATGCCTGCCAAGCACAGATGGCTGCTTTGGCCGAGGGCGGAGTCGATTTACTACTGGCCGAAAGTTGCTACAACATCGCCGGTACGCGCATCGTAGCGCAAGCAGCGGCACGCATCGCACCACATTATAATATATGTACCGCCTTCAGTGCAACGATCAACGACAACGGCACCCTACCTATGGGCGGCGAACTCGAAGAACTATTGGACGCGGTGGCCGTAGCATCACCTTCAGCAGTCGGCCTCAACTGCTGCAACGGCCCGCAAGGATTTGTCCGATTATTGCGAAAGCTTAAGACGCTGTCCCCCTACCCGACCATAGCCTATCCCGGCGCCGGTCTGCCAGACAGTGCCGGCCGATATCCGGTCAACCCGCAAGACTTCGGACAAATGGCTCGCACAATCATTGCCGAAGATCTGGCAAGTGCTATCGGCGGCTGTTGCGGCACCACCCCCGCACATATTGCTGCCGTGGCTCAGGCCGTACATGACAGCGGCAAGTGACAGCCTGTCAGTAGACGCATGTCAGCAGGCCACAGATATTGCAACACTCAATTACGCATTGATTATCAATCAAATAGCACACATACCACGTTTTGGCACATCATTTGTTTATAAAGTAAGCGTCAAGCGCTTGAAGCTGCATAGCTGACGGCGCAAGACACCGGCCGCCAACGCCGCAAGGCATACAAGGCACGCCGGTAGAGTCAACCGAAAAAAATAAAAAACAAATACAAACAGCTAAAACAGAACAATCATGGGAAAGATTATTGGTATAGACCTCGGCACCACTAATTCGTGTGTAGCCGTTCTCGAAGGCAAAGACCCCGTAGTGATACCTAACAGCGAAGGTCGCAACACAACACCTTCGGTAGTAGCATTCGTCGACGGCGGCGAGCGCAAAGTGGGCGATCCCGCCAAGCGCCAAGCTATCACCAACCCCAAACGCACCATCTACTCCATCAAACGCTTCATGGGTGAAACCTATGATAAAGTGCAGAAAGAGATTGAGCGCGTGCCCTACAAAGTGGTTCGCGGCGACAACAACACGCCTCGAATCGATATAGACGGACGCCAGTATACGCCTCAGGAAATCTCGGCAATGATTCTTCAGAAAATGAAGAAAACCGCCGAAGATTATCTCGGACAGAGCGTCACCGAAGCAGTCATCACCGTACCTGCCTACTTCAACGACAGCCAACGTCAAGCCACCAAGGAAGCCGGCGAAATCGCAGGCCTTACCGTAAAACGTATCGTCAACGAGCCTACCGCCGCAGCACTTGCCTATGGTCTTGACAAAGCCAAGAAAGATCAAAAAATTGCCGTATTCGACCTCGGCGGCGGCACATTCGATATATCCATCCTCGAACTGGGTGACGGCGTATTCGAAGTTAAAGCCACCAACGGCGACACCCACCTGGGCGGCGATGACTTTGACCACGTAATCATCGACTGGTTGGCCGACGAATTCCAGAAAGACGAAGGCGTAGACCTTCGTCAAGATCCTATGGCACTGCAGCGCCTCAAAGAAGCCGCCGAAAAGGCCAAAATCGAGTTGTCCAGCACCACCAGCACCGAAATCAATCTGCCGTACATCATGCCCGTAAACGGAGTGCCCAAACACCTCGTTAAAACACTGACACGTGCCAAATTCGAGCAACTGGCCGACAGCCTCATCAACGCCACCCTCGGCCCCTGCCGTCAAGCACTCCAAGACGCCGGAATGACGGCCAACGACATCGACGAAGTTATTCTCGTAGGTGGTTCGACACGTATACCTGCCGTACAGCAGATTGTCGAAAAGTTCTTCGGCAAGGCTCCCAACAAGGGCGTCAATCCCGATGAAGTCGTAGCCGTAGGCGCTGCCATACAAGGCGGTGTACTCAGCGGCGATGTCAAGGACGTACTGCTGCTCGATGTAGTGCCTCTGAGCGTAGGCCTTGAGACCCTCGGCGGCGTGATGACCAAACTCATCGACGCCAACACCACAATACCTACTCGCAAGAGCCAGGTATTCTCCACCGCTGCCGACAACCAGCCTTCCGTCGAAATCAACGTCCTGCAGGGCGAACGCCCCATGGCCAAAGACGATAAACTTATCGGTAAATTCCACCTCGACGGCATCGCTCCGGCACCTCGCGGCATACCTCAAATCGAAGTTACTTTCGAAATCGATGCCAACGGTATACTCAACGTTACCGCCAAGGACAAAGCCACCGGTAAAGAGCAGAGCATACGTATCGAAGCTTCCAGCGGCCTGACAGACGCCGAAATCCAGCGTATGAAGGACGAAGCTGCCGCAAACGCCGATGCCGATGCCAAAGAGAAGGAACGCATCGACAAGCTCAATCAGGCCGATGCCATCATCTTCCAGTCCGAGAAGAGCCTCAGCGACCTCGGTGACAAGATTCCCGCCGACAAGAAGGCTGCTATCGAAAGCGCCCTCACCAAACTGAAAGACGCTCACAAGAGCCAGGACGTAGCCGCCTGTGACGCTGCCATCAAGGAAGTCGAAAACGCTTTCCAAGCCGCACAACAGGACATCTACAACGCTCAGGCTCAGGCCCAGCAGGCTCAGCAAGCTCAGGCAAACGCAGGCGCTAATGCCGGCGCCGCCAACAACTCGGGTGACGACCACAACGTCTCCGACGTAGATTTCGAAGAAGTGAAGTAATTGCCGTACACCGCGCGTCAAAAGCGCTAAGTGCAACACACCCTATATCATCACAAGTATCAACCGCATAAGATGATAACAGAAACGGGACGCATAGCAGAAATGTTGTGCGCCCCGTTTTTTTGTGTAAAGAGCAAAGCCATAGTTCCAAAAACAGACTATTCGTTTTACTATCTTAACAATCGGCACAACCTCTCGCCCCAAAAGCGCGAGACTTAGGCGAGCGCATATTAGCCTTTTTCAAGTCCATAAGCTGAAACAGCCAGATAAAAGAGGATAAGTGCTTTGCTGTCTCATATGAATCTACTAATTTTGTCATGAATAGATCCAATGAAAGCATATCTCACATACGCGCTTAACCACGAAGGAGCATTAGTACACATCGACAGTGTGCCAAAGGGGAATAACTGCGGTTGCTTCTGCCCGGCATGTAAAAAACCATTGCAGGCAAGAAATGCCGGCCAAATAAGGGAGCATCATTTTGCGCATCAGCCGGGAGTTGATTGTCCAACTGCTTTTGAAACGGCTCTACATCTATTGGCCAAACAATTAATTCAGAAGGCTTTTTATAGCCAAAAGGCATTCAATATCGAATTTGAATATCATTCCCATTGCGAAAAAGAAAAGACTTGCAATTACGTAAGAAATGATAATTGTGAAACAACAGAACGTCAGAGATTCGATCTGAAAGAATACTACGATTCTTGCGAACAGGAGATACCATACGACAACATCAAACGACGTTCAGACCTAAAAATTTGGTCAAAGTCTCATCCGGAAAGAGAACCAATTTATATCGAAATATTCGTCACACACCAGAGTGAATCCGCAAAATTACATAGCGGCAATAAGATTATAGAGATAAAGATTGAAAACGAACAGGATATTGACGAGATTGTACGACATGGATTTACAGAATTACAGCGTATAACGACATACCATAGAGAAGATTTGGTAGCTGCCGAAACGGCTTTCTATGGTTTCAAAAAAGCGGATTATTGCAATAATCAGATATGCTCACAAATCGAATTTTCCCGCTACATTCTATATCCATCCGGGAAGTCTCAGTGCTATCAGGATGCATGCCTATGTAAAGAACTAAGCAGAACTCGACCAAGAGCTCAATGTGAATTATGTTTCCATACAATTAATTCTTTTAATGTTCGTGAGCTTGCGAAATGGATGGGTTATCAAAGGTATGGTCTAAAGAACTGCTTACTATGCAAAAATTATGTAGATAGCTATGATGGATTGGGAAAGTTATGCCGTTTATATAAGCATCTAAGCATCAATCGTTACGAACAACACGATACAGCAAGAGCAAAAACTTGTCCATCGTTTATTCTTAATAAGCAAGAAATGGATGAGTGCTTGAAAGAATTACATAGTAGTGCCCGTCCTCCAATAACCGAATTATAGATTTTATATCTTAGCCAAAGTACAGGCATTGTTAGTTCTGCTGGAGAAGCTACAACACGTAATTTCAATTGATATATGTGCCTCATCGGTGTATTCTGCCCTCCACACCACCCAACTAGGCTGAATATTGGTAATAATACCGCATTTTGAAGTATGGCCATAGCTGGAGAATAGGCGTAACTTTGCAGCATATTATTAGGCGCAGACTGCGCAGACATAAAACAAGAAAAGACCAACTGAAAAAAACAGACGCTATGTATATCGAAAAAATAAAGTCTCCGGCTGACTTGAAAAAGCTGGACATCGAAGCGCTCAAAATAGTTGCCGACGAGACACGTCAGGCAGTGTTGAACCGTGTAAGCAAGCACGGCGGACACGTAGGCCCGAACCTCGGATTCGTGGAAGCCACCGTGGCCCTCCACTACGTCTTTGACGCACCCAAAGACAAATTGGTGTTTGACGTCAGCCACCAAAGCTATCCGCACAAAATCCTGACAGGCCGCGCAGCAGGCTTCTTAGGCGACGTAGACGATATGAACGCCATCTCCGGCTACTCGTCACCGGCCGAAAGCCCGATATACGACAACTTTGAAGTGGGACACACCTCGACATCCATCAGCCTGGCCACCGGCCTTCAGAAGGCCCGCGACATCAAAGGCACGGACGAAAACATCATCGCCGTCATCGGCGACGGCTCGCTCTCGGGCGGCGAAGCATTCGAAGGCCTCGACGAAGCCTCCGAGCTGGGCACCGGAATCATTATCGTGGTCAATGACAACGAAATGTCCATAGCCGAAAACCACGGCGGCATCTACAAGAACCTCCGCGCTCTACGCCAAAGCAACGGACAATGCGAGCACAACTGGTTCAAGGCCTGGGGCTTCGAATATCACTACCTCGAAGAAGGCAACGACATCGCCCGTCTCATCCAAGTCTTCAAGAAAGTCAAAGGCACACAGCGCCCCACAGTGGTACATATTCATACCGAAAAAGGTCACGGATTTGCGCCCGCTGTGGAGGATAAGGAAACCTGGCACTGGTCTATGCCCTTCAACATCACCGATGGCAGCCTGCTCAATCCCCCCACGGGCGAAAGCTACGACCGACTTTTCAGCGACTGGATGCTGCGCGAGATGAAACGGGACAAAACACTCATAGCCGTAACTGCCGGAACACCGACTGCCGCCGGATTTACCCCGGCCAAGCGCCGCGAAGCCGGAGCACAGCATATCGATATGGGCATAGCCGAGGAACAAGCCGCAGCCATGATTTCAGGTATGGCAAAAGGCGGCCTGCACCCCGTATGGACTGTATACAGCACATTCATCCAGCGCACCTACGACCAAATCGCCCAAGACCTGTGCATCAACTCCAATCCCGCCGTAATCAACGTGGTCGGAGGCGGAACAGCCTCGATGAACGACATCACGCACATCTGCCTCTTCGACATCCCGATGCTGTGCAGCATCCCCAACCTCACCTACCTGGCCCCGACGACATGCGAAGAATACTTTGCCATGCTCCGCTGGGCTATCGATCAGGACCGCAAGCCCATAGCAATCCGCGTCCCCTCCAACGGCGTAAACCACACCTCCGAACCCGTAGACACCGAATACAGCTATACGCCGCAATACAAAGTCACGCGCCGCGGTAGCCAAGTAGCCATCATTGCCGCCGGATCATTCTACCAAAAAAGCGAAAACGTAGCCGATATCCTTGCATCCAAGGGCATCAACGCCACACTCATCAACCCCCGCTATCTCAACGCCGTCGATGCCGAGACGCTCGACTCGCTCAAGACCGAACACCGTCTCGTAGTCACGCTCGAAGACGGCTGCAAAGACGGAGGATTCGGCGAACGCATAGCATCGTACTACGGCACCTCGGACATGAAAGTCCTGGTAAGCGGCGTCAAAAAGGATCTGTACGACCGCTATAACCTGCGCCAACTACTCGCCGACAACCGTCTGCTCGACGAGCAAATAGTCGACGACATCCTCGCCATAATAAAGTAATCAAACAATGTACGTACCTTTGCACACAACGACAACACCATACTCGACATTAGGCACAGCCACACCATATACACAGCCATGACCATCGAACATATCGCAATAACCACCGCCGACATCGACCGCCTAAGACGATTCTACAGCACATACTTTGGCATGGAAGCCGAAGCCGAAATCACCGGCTCGACCGGCTCACGCATCACATTCATGTACTCGCCCGACGGAGGTGCACGCATCGAACTGATGCAAAAGCCCCAAACCGTCGACCGGCCGGTCGTTCCACCTCTCGGACAAGCCGATGCCCAATCCGGCGAGCGACCCGCCACCCCGCCCTGCGGACAAACCGGTACCCCACCCTGCGGATACGCACACCTCGCATTTGCCGTCGGCAGCGAAGACGCCGTCAGCGCCCTCATCCAACGCCTTGCAGCCGCCGGCGTGACCATCCTCCGTCAGCCGAAGCGCACCTCCTCCGGCACCCTCCTCGCCACCATCGCCGATCCCGACGGCAACCCCCTCGAAATCGTCCCCTAAACCACCATCTCCCCGACCGAGCGGCTTGGCCTTATTCATAACTATTTGATTTACAGACTAATTTTACAGATTTTGAAGACAAGAACAACCCGCCACTTGACGAATTATTCGTGTATTTATTTTACTGAATTTCAAGTTTTTGTCGCCACTCGCCGCATTATCCAATTTCCGCAAATTTGAAGCCGTTAGACTCCGCATGATTCAGTGCCGCACCTCAATCAAAAATGCTTTTTCCGAAAATTACATGTTTTTTTGAAAAACCGCGGAGCTCTACACATTCATATTTTCAGGAATTTGCCAATCCGAATTTCGGCAATCGAGGGTGGATATTTTTTTGGCGAACAAAAAAACTTTTGCTACCTTTGTGGGCGAAAAGATAGCACACAAATGATTGTAACTGACATACGATATTACTATTATTGCCGTTATGGCCGATTTTACGGACACAACGATGCGGGATATCGTGTGTAAACAATCACAGCGTTTACTATTCGCCGAGCCGGCCAAGGCTCATTTTTGAGGTAAGACAACCACGACATCCCGCACGCCGCAAAGCATGCGGGATGTTTTTTTCAAGAACAATTTTTTAGATACATAACCGACAAAACGATTCGGCACATGGCCGACCCACAACGTAAATAATGACACAACACTCTGGCATAGAGACAAACATCAGCGACACGATGCCGCTTCGCGTAGCCATACAGGGCATCGCCGGATGCTTCCATGACGCGGCCATGCGCCGATATTTTATCAATTCACAGCGGCCGGTTGTTCCCGTCGAATACGAGAGCTTCGAGCAGGTGGTGCACGCCGTCACCGAGGGCCAAGCCGAATATGGCGCTATGGCCATAGAAAACACCATTGCCGGACCGCTGCTGCCTAACAACGAGTTGCTGCGCACCAACGCGGTACACATCGTGGGCGAACACAAAATGCGCATCAGCCACGCGCTGCTGGCTCTGCCCGGCGACCGACTTGAGGACATCAACGAGGTGCGCTCTCACCCCATGGCCATCATGCAGTGCGACCGCTTTCTCAAGGCGCACCCCCAATGGCGCGTAACCGAGGTATTCGACACAGCCGGAGCGGCACGCGACCTCTTCGAAGACTATTCAGACGACCGGCACTTGGCCGCCATAAGCCCCGTCAGCGCCGCATTGAACTACGGTCTGAAGGTGCTTGCCGACGGCATCGAGACAAACAAGCACAACTACACACGATTTTTGATTGTAGCTCCCGGCGCCGAGGCCGAGGCTGCCGCCGATGCCGACAAGGCGTCAATAGTCTTCTCGCTACCGCACACCGAGGGGTCATTGTCCAAGGTGCTGACCGTGCTGGCACTATACGATATGAACATGACCCGTATCCAGTCGATGCCAGTCATCGGACGCGAATGGGAGTACCGCTTCTACATAGATTTGACATTCAAAGACATACAGCGTTGCCGACAGGCACTTGATGCCGCTCGTCCGCTGATGAGCGACCTCAAGGTTTTGGGCTTATACAAAGACGCCCCGACGCCCGAAATATAAACCGCAACACAAATCATGAACGACATAGACATACACCCGGCAGACCGCGTAGCCTCCGTGCGCGAGTACTATCTGCAACGTAAGATGCGCGAAGTGGCCCAACTCAACGCCGCCGGCGCCGACATCATATCATTAGGCATCGGAGGCCCCGATATGCCGCCGCCACAAGCGGCCATAGACACCCTGTGCGCCCAAGCCCGGCGCCCGGATACCCACGGATACCAACTGAGTTCGGGCTTGCCCGAGATGCGCCGCGCTTATGCCCGCTGGTACGGCGAGCGCTTCGGCGTCATCCTCGATGCGGACAGCGAAATCATGCCGCTGATAGGCTCCAAGGAGGGCATTATGCATGTTTCGCTGACATTCCTCAATCCCGGTGACGGCGTACTGCTGCCCAATCCCGGATACCCGACATACACGTCCGTCAGCCGCCTCGTAGGCGCCGACATCCGCTACTACGACCTGCTCGAAGACCGCGGATGGACCCCGGACTTCGATGCGCTGGAACATGCCGACCTGTCCGGCGTCAAAATCATGTGGACCAACTACCCGAATATGCCCACCGGCGCCCCGGCGTCACGCGAACTGCTCGAACGCCTCGTGGACTTCGGACGCCGACACAACATCCTCATCATCAACGACAACCCCTACAGTTTCATACTCAACGACAACCCGCTGAGCATACTTTCCGTACCCGGGGCCAAGGACATCGCCATCGAGATGAACTCACTGTCCAAGAGCCACAATATGGCCGGATGGCGTATGGGAATGCTCGCCGCCAAAGCCGAATATGTCTCCTGGATACGCCGCGTCAAGAGCAACGTCGACTCCGGACAATTCGCCCCGATGATGTCGGCCGTCGTGGACGCCCTCGCCGTCGGCGACGAATGGTACGCCCAACTCAACGCCACCTACGCCGAACGCCGTGCCCTCGTCGATAGGATAGCCACGGCACTGGGCTGCACCTTCGACCCGGCACAGCGCGGGATGTTCGTATGGGCGCGCATCCCCGAATCCGAGCCCTCGGCCGAAGCCATGGCCGACCGCATACTCGACCAAGCACGCGTATTCATCACCCCGGGCAGCATCTTCGGCTCCAACGGCGACCGACACATTCGCCTGTCGCTGTGCGCCAAGCCGCATAACCTGCAACGCGCCCTCGACCGTATCCAACAATTATCCAACAGCTAAAACCGCCAATATGAAAGATATACAACCCTTAGGAATCGAAGGAACCACCGGACCCGGCCCGGTCATCATCGCCGGCCCGTGCAGCGCCGAGACACGGCAGCAAGTGCTGGACACGGCACGCCGCCTTGCCGCACAAGGCGTGCGCATATTCCGCGCCGGCATTTGGAAGCCGCGCACACGTCCCGGAGGCTTCGAAGGCATAGGCGCCGACGGCCTCCAATGGCTCAAGGAAGTACGCCAAACCACCGGAATGGCCGTAGCCACCGAAGTGGCCAATCGCGAACACGTCCGCCAGGCCCTCGATGCCGGGCTTGATATGCTGTGGATAGGCGCTCGCACCACAGCCAACCCATTCGCAATGCAGGAAATCGCCGACGCACTCTCCGAAGCCGGCGCCGACATTCCCGTACTGGTCAAGAACCCCGTCAATCCCGACCTGGAACTGTGGATAGGCGCTCTCCAACGCCTATACAACGCCGGAATACACCGCCTGGGTGCAATACACCGCGGATTCAGCGCCTACGGCCCGCACCTATACCGCAACCTTCCCCAGTGGCACATACCCATCGAGCTGCGCCGCCGCTACCCAGCACTGCCAATCATCTGCGACCCCAGCCACATGGGAGGCAAACGCGAACTGGTGGCACCGCTGTCACAGGAAGCCCTCGATATGGGATTTGACGGCGTAATCATCGAAAGCCACTGCAACCCCGATGACGCGCTCTCGGACAAAGCCCAGCAAATCGAGCCGGAAGTCCTCGGCTTCATCCTCGACACTCTCACCATTCGTCGGCAGAAACAATCCACCGAAAACCTGCGCCTGCTGCGCCACGAAATCGACCGCTTGGACAACGACCTACTCGAAGTCCTGGCCCGCCGCATGCGCGTATGCCGCGACATCGGCATGTACAAAAAGGAACACAGTATGCCCGTACTGCAAACCGGACGCTTCGACGACATCATGCACTCGCGCGTGGCCACAGCCGTCGAAATGGGCATGAGCGCCGACTTTATGCGCACCGTACTCGCCGCAATACACGAAGAATCCGTCCGACAGCAAATCGAAATCCTCAATCGCCGCTAAAATTCACAGCGGATTACAAAGGATTACAAACACCCCACCACAAAACGACACACCTACAACAATGAAAATACTGATACTCGGCGCAGGCAAGATGGGCTCCTTCTTCTGCGACCTGCTGTCCTTCGAGCACGAAGTCGCCGTATACGATACCGACCCGCAACGCCTGCGCTTCACCTTCAACTGCCAACGCTTCAGCGACCTCGAAGAAATACGCGACTTCGAGCCGCAACTCGTCATCAACGCCGTTACCGTCAAATACACCATCGACGCCTTCCGTCAAGTAATGTCCCTGCTGCCGCCGGCGTGCATACTCAGCGACATAGCATCTGTCAAAACCGGCCTGCCCGAATTTTATGCCACTTGCGGACACCCCTTTGCCTCCACCCACCCCATGTTCGGCCCCACATTCGCACGACTGGACAACCTCGGCGATGAAAACGCCATCATCATCGCCGAAAGCGACCACCTCGCCAAAGTCTTCTTCCGCGACATTTACAGCCGCCTGCACCTCCATATCGAAGAATACACCTTTGCCGAGCACGACACCACCATCGCCTACTCGCTGTCCATACCCTTTGCCTCCACCCTGGTCTTCGGCGCCGTCATGAAACACCAAGACGCCCCTGGCACCACATTCAAGCGGCACATGGCCATAGCTCGCGGTCTGATGAGCGAAGACGACTACCTACTCACCGAAATCCTCTTCAACCCCCACACCCCCGAGCAGTTACGCGCCATCCGCGCCAAGCTCGCCGAACTCTCCGCCATCGTCGAGTCCGGCGATGCCGCCGCCCTCCGCAACTTCCTCGACCAAGTCCGCGAAAACATCGCCTGAGCCCACCCACGCCGACCACACTGACGACACCACGCAACCGCCGCCTATAGTGCATATATCCCGATACAATATCAGGATATGCAAACACTTGCATTCGCCCAACCGCTCCCTTTCTCCGCATATAAATCCGTGCAAAAAGACCTTATACCTGCGCACCATATCCATTTTCAGCCTACGTATATCTGCGCACTATATACATTTTCGATACTCACATACCTGCGCACTCTGCACATTTTTATGCCTGCACACTTTTACAGCGCCAATATCTTAAAGCGCAGTCTATAACCCTCGTCTATATACGCTTCTATATGTGGCTACAAGCAAAAAGCCATATATGCAGGGATGTATATCACGCCATCCTCAATATGCAGGTTTTTAGGATGTATTACAATTGATTGTCCGATGCGTTGACCGTATTTCTCGGCAAATCGCGTGAGAGAAGTTGTCCGATAGCGGTTCTTAGACCTGACTTCTATCGGGAAGATTTTATATTTAACTTGCTGTTATTGGACAATATGAAGTCTATTTCGATGTCGTTTCGATGTTTTTCCTCATTGTACCGTGTATAGAAATACAGTTTATGCCCAGCAGCAACAAGCATTTGAGCTATTACGTTCTCATAAAACATACCTTCGTTTATAGACAATTTGCCTCGCAGTATTTCACTATATAATTCTCCGTCCGAAATCTCATTTTCGTCAAACGTATGACTTATCAATAAGCCGGTATCGCCCATATAGCATTTAACATAAGTGCGATCTTCATTTAGCGATAAGCCAACGTTCGGATCCGTGCAGTTAAAACACTGATTGGCTATTTTTGAATCCGCAAGCCAAAAGAACGTGTCATGATACTTTGGGAATGTGGCATTCTTCTCTATTTTGGAGAAGATCACTCTGCGCTCGGCCTTAGAGAGAAATGCCGGAATCTGGTCATAAATAGCCAGAACGTTTGTGCGGTAACGAGCTGAAATCTTCATAATGTCACTGCGATAAAGAGATAATATATCTCGTTTTTCCTCGTCAGCCCGCGAAAAATCCCGATCGCTTGTGATATATGCCGAGATACTTTGCGGCATACCTCCTACAATCATATACTGTCTGAACATTAGCATTGCCTTTGCGTGCAATTCTTGCTGCAATGGCTTTTTCTCAATGTAGCAGCTTCGGATATAATCAGCCAAAGGTCGTTCACCCATCGCCCACATAAATTCCTCAAAATCCATCGGATACATATTTAGGGCACGTTCTTCGGACGGAATGGTGATATTAGAAACACTTTCTTTGATGGAAATCAGCGATCCGGTTTCAATGTAGTCATAACGACCGTCTGCAACAAGATACTTCACCGCTTCCCGTGCTTTCGGGAACTTCTGTATTTCATCAAAAATAATCAGGCTATTGCGCTGATAAAGTCTGACACCATATTCTGACGATAAAAGCATAAAGAAGGTATTCAAATCACTCAAATAGTTATTGAATGCCGACTTTACGACCTCCGATGCTGTATTAAAGTCAATTAGAATATGGCTTTTATACTCTAGTTTAGCAAATTCTTCAACGATAGTTGATTTCCCAATACGGCGTGCCCCCTCAATCAGCAGGGCTTTGCTGCCGGATACAGATTGCTTCCAGTCCAACAACCTATTGTAAATCTTACGCTTAAAAACGACCATAACTATTATATTACTAATGATTATGAAGGCAAAATTAGTCTAATTATTCATAATACGCAAGTATAGAATCATCAAAAACATATATAGTGCGCACATATACATAAACAAAATTCATATATAGTACGCACATTAACTATCAACAAACTTGTACCGGACATAATCAGTGACGTATCTGCTCAAATAGCAATCGGCTCAATCGCCCTCCGCAACTTCCTCGACCAAGTCCGCGAAAACATCGCCTAAACCACCGCGCCTAACACACACCCGGTTTTCAACGGTTCATTGTGTTTCTATACGTAACATTTAGTGTCGCATGAGGATTCCTTTTTGCGGCTCAGTCTGTCATGTGGCTATTGCGTGGCACGCGAAAAAAGTGTAAATTTGCAGTATCTAAACATCGTGGATACGACATCCGTTCATAATATAATAATATGATGCAACACCGGAACATAGGCAAAAGCATCTAAGATTGTTACTCATAAAGACATACTTAACATAGCCTTTGCCGTTCCCAAAAAGCAAATAAATCAGTCAAAGCATCACTCTGAACTATAAATATCACAAACTATGCCTAGGATTTCACGATTAAATGAAAGCAAAATAAAGGAATTGTATGACATTCTTGAACGATACGGCGGTTTACCCACACAAACAACTGATAGAAAAGCATATGCCAACATCAAATACTATTGCACACGATACGGAGACAACCCTCAAATAAAGGATCTAATTAACAAATTTAACATTTCCTTTCGAGGCCATAGGCTGAGTTTTGAATCTACTCTTTTTGAACTTAAATCTAAGTTAGAAAATGAGGGAAGAATTCCGCCTATCAAAGTGAATCAATCTCTTTATTGCTCTGTACGGTACTTCTTTAACAAGTATTCCGACCGAGAAGAAGTACAGGAACTAAAGTTTTTATATGCTCACAATTCTTGCTATCCTCTGCCTCAATCGAGATTAAAGCGGCCCATATATACTTCCTACGATGATATATGCCCATTAGAATATTCAGACTGGAAGCGCAATTCGGCATTTGATTATATTTTATATGTGTTTTCTCGATTTTCAAAACTTCCAGCAAAAAACACCAAACCAATGGAAGATTTGAAATACTCTATAAAGAAATGGTATCGATATCAAGATAAAAAGGATAACTCACTTAAGATTTTCATTTCCAAGCTTCTTTCTCTTGGATGTAATGAAGATTTCATTGTCGAAGTAAACAACAGCTTTTATTTTCAAGACGAAAAAGTAAAGCAACATATAAATCATCTTTTATTAGAGCATGGAGCTTGCGCGATAAACTATTTGGCAAAAATGGCTATGCCTGGGTGTTCCTTATCGCTTGACTTTGTATTCTATTACTTCTATAACTTATTCAATGACGCACCAAATAATAGAGAAGTCCACCCTCTTGGTGAATTGTTCGATTCATCAGATTATTCTGCTGTGATATATCCGCATTATAGGCTTCTTGATAGTTGTGATGAATCTAAAATTAGAAGTCGAGTTGTAAATTTCAATCGCAATTGGGATGAAGAACCGCCGATTACAATTCAAGATTGGGAGGCTTATGGAGAATATCGTTTCTTTATTCCGTTAAAATCTTCCGATTGGTATAAAGATGATTACGCTAGTTTCGACAAATCGTTTCCAAAAAAATGCATTGAGAATGGGCATCCCTATTTTAGATATTACAATGCAGGTTATCGATATTTGGATTTTAAATTATTTTTAGCCGAAAACAACCTAATTCTCAAACGTTTAAAAAAGCAGTCTGAATTAGACCGTTTAACTTCCTTAAACCTTGCCAACGCGAACTTACTGTTAGATGAAGACCTTGAAACTGCTTATAACATTGCTCGTTTAGATTCCTCTTGTATTGTTGACGACTATGGAGGCGTATACAAATTTACAGAGGACGGTCTCTGTTTGTTATTCGCACCCATCAATGTACATAATTACGAAGTAGAACGCGAGACAGTGATTATAGCAAATAATGCCTTTCGAGTTTGCACACATACTTTAAGTTCTGTTTTATTCGGAGCGAATATCAAACGGATGTATTCGCTCAGCCTCGCTACATGTGATTGTCTCAAGCAAATTATAATTCCAGAAGATAATCTTGCGGAGTATTGTCAACTTTTCCCAAAGCGATGCACTTCTCTGTTTGTACTCTATTTCTAAATGCTAAATCGCAAAAGTTATATATTGTTTAAGAGAATTCCTTGTGGAATTATAACCACATTAAATAGACAAAAAGCACTGTTTTATTCCGTATAACACGTAACTATATATAGGCTTTCAAGCAGAATTATCAAGGAACTATTTGCCTCATTGATGATTCCCTTAATCAGGAAAAAACAAAGTAATCATTGTCGGTTTGCGGCAGGGCATGTCGCAGGGCAACCGCATCAAAAAACGAGGAAGATTAACGACCTTGGAATTACCAGGGTCTTGGCATACGTGTATATTTAAACATCGTTGTTCTTGTAT
>DAAP01000009.1 GCA_001701165.1 Bacteroidales bacterium H4
TTTTTGATGCGGTTGCCCTGCACCCATTCCAAATATTCGAAATATTATATCAGGCACAATTTGGCATATTAGCAAAAAAATGTCTAACTTTATCCGCCGTTTTTCCGCATCCACACAAGGCACCTCGGGACGGCTATAGACCGCAACTTACTATAACACCAACTATAAACCACGAAAACAATGTTTAAGAACCAACCCAAAGGTCTGATTCCCGCCGCATTATCCAACATGGGCGAGCGCTTCGGATACTACATCATGAACGCCGTACTCGTGCTGTTCCTGTGCTCCAAATTCGGACTGAACGAGGAAACATCCGGCCTTATCTACTCGTGCTTCTATGCCGGCATCTACATCCTCTCGCTGGTCGGCGGTATCATTGCTGACAAGACACAGAACTACAAAGGCACCATCATCAAGGGCCTTATCATCATGACCGCCGGATATGCCCTGCTGGCTATCCCCATCCTGGCCACGACCGAAAACACCACCTGGCTGCTGACGCTGACATGCGCGGCCCTATTCCTGATTGCATTTGGCAACGGCCTCTTCAAAGGCAACCTCCAAGCCATCGTAGGCCAGCTATATGACAACCCGAAATACGCAGACAAGCGAGATTCAGGCTTCCAAATATTCTACGTATTCATCAACATCGGCGGCCTCATAGCGCCCTTCGTTGCGCCCTACCTGCGCGAATGGTGGCTTAGCGCCAACGACATGGTATACAACGCCAGCTTCCCCGAAATGTGCCACCAAGTGCTCGGCGGCAGCGCTGACAAACTCACCGAAATCACCGACTTTGCCACCAAAGTAGGATACAACGGCGTTGAATCACTCAAGGAATTCTGCGGCCAATACCTCGATGTTTTCAACTCGGGCATCCACTTCTCATTCATAGCCTCCGTGGCCGCAATGCTCATCTCCCTAACCATATTCCTAACCACCAAGAAAGGCCTGCCCAACCCCGCCAAGAAAGAAGCTGCCGCCGCAGTCAAGTATACCCAAGCCGAAAAGGCTGCCATGGCCAAGGAATTGAAACAACGCATGTACGCCCTCTTCGCCGTACTCGGCATCGCCGTATTCTTCTGGTTCTCGTTCCATCAAAACGGAACTTCAATGTCACTTTTCGCACGCGACTTCGTCGACTCCTCCGCAGTAGCCCCCGAAATATGGCAAGCAGTAAACCCGTTCTTCGTAATCGTGCTCACACCAATAATCATGGTCATATTCTCAGCCCTCGCACGCAAAGGACGCCAGATTTCGACACCGCGCAAAATCGCTTACGGTATGGGAATCGCCGCCATCGCATACCTGTTCCTGACCATATTCTCTCTGATAATGGACTATCCCTCCGGAACAGCCTTCCGCGATATGATCACATCCAACGCCGGCGTAGTCAAAGCCGGATGGTGGGTACTGATAGTCTACTACTTCTTCATGACCGTAGCCGAATTGTTTATTTCGCCGCTGGGATTGTCTTTTGTCTCCAAAGTCGCTCCCAAGAACCTCCAAGGTCTATGCCAAGGTCTATGGCTCGGCGCCACCGCCGTTGGCAACCTGCTATTGTGGATAGGCCCGCTGATTTACAACAATGCTCCCATTTGGGTGGCATGGACCGTGTTCCTTGCTGTATGCCTAATCTCTATGGGCACAATGCTCGCTATGGTCAAGTGGCTTGAACGCGTCACACAAGACAAACCTGCCGTTAAGACAGCACCTTCACAAGACATCGTAGAAGACGAAATCTAATCATTACATTTCGTCACACACAAAAAAAACGCTTCGCTGCATACCGCTTCGAAGCGTTTTTTGTATGCGTATACATCTATGACACAACCCATTCTGATACCACACAAGTGACCACCTACACCGAAACAGACACAACCACATACAATATCAAAAAAAAACGCTAACTTCGCGGCTGCATAACGATGCGAGGCTACGCATCGTCATACAATATCATATCTATCCTCACTCATCGTATGAATTCCGACACACACAAACGCATTACAGCTCTCGGATTACTTGTCACCATAGGCATAGTTTTCGGCGACATCGGCACATCTCCGCTATATGTCATGAGAGCCGTTATCGGCGCCACCCCGAACTTTGACGCCGACTATATCATCGGGGCGGTATCGTGCGTCATTTGGACGCTAACGCTGCAAACAACACTGAAATACGTCATTATTGCCTTACGTGCCGACAACAACGGCGAGGGCGGCATTCTGTCGCTGTTTGCGCTACTACGCAAAATGCCGCGCCGATGGCTATATATCGTTGCAGCCGCCGGCGCAGCCGCTCTTATCGCCGACGGGGTCATCACTCCGGCCATCACTGTCACCTCAGCCATCGAAGGACTCAACGTCGTCTTCGGCAACAACGTCCCGACGCTCCCGATTGTACTGGTTATAATCGCTTTGCTCTTCGCAGCCCAACAGCTCGGCACAGGTCGCATCGGACGTTTTTTCGGTCCGTTTATGCTGGCCTGGTTCGTTATGCTTGCCGTATTGGGAATATGCCGCTTACCCATGGCTTGGCAAATCCTTAGCGCTTTCAACCCATATTATGCAATACACCTGCTATGGACCAGTCCGGAGTGGTTTGTCATCGTTGGCGCCATATTTCTTTGTACCACCGGAGCCGAAGCTCTATACTCCGACCTGGGACACTGCGGCCGCCGCAACATCACCATAACATGGTGCTTTGTCAAAGCCTCGCTTATACTCAACTACATGGGCCAAGGAGCATGGTTGATAGCCCAAAGCGAGAATGGAAGCGTCTCCGTCAACCCTTTTTACGGCATCATGCCCTCTTGGATGGTTCCCCTTGGAATTGCCATGGCAACAGGTGCCGCCGTCATTGCCAGTCAAGCTCTCATCTCGGGCGCCTTTACAATGTTCTCCGAAGCCGTCAACCTCAACTTTTGGCCATCGCTACGCATTAAGTATCCCGGCGCTGCAAAGGGACAGCCATATATTCCTATGGTAAATATGGCCTTATTTATAGGCTGTATCATGACACTGCTCGTGTTCCGAAATTCTTCCGCCATGGAAGCCGCCTACGGACTCGCCATCACCATTACAATGCTGATGACAACTGCATTAATGACGTTATACCTGCGCCGACATTTGCCGTCATGGGCCTGCATTTCTTTCGCTGTATTCTTCGGGACAATCGAATGTCTTTTCCTCGTAGGCAACCTCTCTAAATTTGAGCACGGAGGATGGTATACAATGCTCATCGCCTGCGTCATTGCCTTGATTATGGCTGTATGGCACGCATCGACGCGTATGCGCTCACGATACATCGAGTATATAAACACCGCCGACAAGTTGCCAATCATCAACGACATACATCAAGACAATGCAATCCCGATGTTTGCATCTAATGTTGTCTACTTTTCGCGCAGCTCCGACCCCGGCCAACTCGAAGACAAATTGCTGTACTCCATCATCAACCGACACCCTAAACGAGCCGACCATTACTGGCTTATACATATCGAGCGTTGCGACACTCCCCATCGGCTGGAATATGACATTACCGAACTCATACCCGGTACAATGTTTTTTGTCAAAATGTACCTCGGATTTCATACCGATGCACGCATCAATGTCTACCTGCGCCAAATCATCGAAGACATGGTGGCTCAAAACAAGATCTCCATCACTTCATCTTACCCGTCGCTCAATGCACACGGCATCGCAGGCGATTTTATATTCGTCGAACTGCATCGCGTATTCTCCACTTCGTCCGACTGCAAGCCTTCAGACCGAAGACTTATGATATGGCACGAACGCCTACGCCGCCTCGGTGTCGATGACTGCACCGCTATGGGTTTGGACACATCATCGGTGGTAGTGGAGACAGTCCCTCTAATTATTTCAAGCCATAAACCGCGACGCATCACGCGCATAGCTCATAACGACTGACGCCGGAAGCTACCCTGAGCGACAATAGTAATATTGAAATCAACAACTAACATTAGTTAATTCAACAATAATAATAGTTAATATTTCATAATATCATTTTACAAATTTTAATCAAATAGAAAAATGCCGTACTTTTGCACGTGTGTTTTTCATAGTATTAGATTAAGATAAAGGTTTAAGGAAAAGAGTTGTCGCGAGATAGCTCTTTTCTAATTTTTGAAAAGAAACGACTGCATCCGGCCGACACCTTTGCAGCCGACTATGCGCACACATCACCGCTCCATATATAAGCCAAAGCCATTCTCTTCCTTATTATTTGATGATTTGGACAAGCAAAAACACGGCTTTCGGTTTTGCCGTATCGCGGAAAATGCTTACTTTTGGGCTGTGGATATGGCCGCGCCGAAATGTCGCCCGTAGATGCAAGCATCCATCGCAAATCAACGGCTAAAGCCATGGTCCGAACCAACGACATACGCCGTCACAATGATACGCTTGACGCTCGAACACGACACTCCGCGACGCGCATCTTTCTATTTGGCAATGGAAAGATGGGTAGCAGCCAACCTCCCCGCAGGCGAGGACTACATCTTTACATGGGTCATCGCTCCTACCGTAGTCGTAGGGCGCAACCAAGACCTTGACAGCGAAGTAAATATTGAGTGTTGCCGGCGACTCGGCATAGACATCTGCCGCCGCCATAGCGGTGGCGGAGCAATATACGCGGACACCCACAACATCATGGTCAGCTACATCGCCGATGCACGGAACACTTCCGTGCCGGAGGCCTTTGCACGCTACACCGATGACATCTGTGCACGCCTGCACTCGCTAGGCATAGATGCTGTCGGCTCGGGGCGCAACGATGTGTGCGTCGACTCTCGCAAAGTATCCGGCGGCGCATTTTACGACCTGGGTGACAGATACGTGGCACACAGCACAATGCTATGGGATACGGACACAGACACCATGCGTCGGGTACTGACTCCACCGGCCGAAAAATTGCAACGCCACGGCGTAGCATCGGTAGCATCGCGCGTAGCCGGACTACGCACTTTATACCCGGACTTAGCCTTTGACCACCTGCGTGCCGCACTGGATGCGCCCGGCCCCGGCGGCAAAGTTCGAATAATCTCCGATGACGAAGCCGACCAAATCGAGCAAATCCGCCAAAGGCTGTACACCGACGAGTGGACATTTCGCAAACCGCACTGAGCACTCGGACTTGCATTAGACAAACCTCCGCGACAAAAACAGACGACAAAAACAATCGAAAACAACATAACACCCGCAACCCCATGGAAAGCGAAAAAACCAAAACCACCTGCCTCAATGCGGCACACCGCGCCTTAGGCGCCGAAATGGTACCCTTCGGAGGATTTGACATGCCATTATATTATACCGATATCGAAAGCGAGCACCGTGCAGTACGCACAGCCTGTGGCGTATTCGATGTATCACATATGGGCGAAGTCATGGTCTCGGGCGAAGATGCCATGCGATTTGTCAACCACATCTTCACCGGTGATGTCAGCACTCTTGCCGTGGGCGATGTCGTATACGGCATGATGCTACATGACAACGGCGGCACAGTGGACGACCTCCTGGTATACCGCATAGGAGCCGAAGCATACCTGCTGGTTATCAACGCCTCCAACATCGACAAGGACGTGGCGCACATACGCGCCCAAGCCGCTGAATTCTCCGGCGTACGCATCGAGGACATCAGCGCCACCACTGCGCAGCTGGCCGTGCAAGGACCTGATAGTCCACGCATAATGACCCAAGTACTCGACTTGGCCGAAGCTAACGATCTGCGCTTCTACACCTGCCGCGAATTTCATCGTAACGGGCACGAAATCCTGGTAAGCCGCACCGGATACACCGGAGAAGATGGCTTCGAAATATACGGACCGCAAGACGCCATCATCGAAATGTGGAATCGCCTTGTCGCGGCCGGTGTAACTCCATGCGGACTTGGATGTCGCGACACACTACGCTTCGAAGCCGGGCTACCGCTATATGGCGATGAACTCGGCGACGACATCTCGCCCATTATGGCCGGGCTGTCCATGTTTGTCAAAATCGACAAAGACGGCGGATTTATGGGACGTGACGCCGTAGCCCGACAAAAAGCCGAAGGCGTCAAGCGCCGTCTCGTCGGGCTCGAAATACAAGGCCCTGCCATAGCACGTCACGGCTACGAGGTCCTCGATGCCGATGATCCCGAAAAAGTCATTGGAACAATTTCCACCGGCTATCACAGCATCACCCTGGGCACTAACCTCGCCATGGCTTTCATAGACCGCGACCACGCCGCACTGGGCACGCACGTACTGGTGCGCGTACGCCGCAAGACATTTCCGGCCACCGTGGTCAAAAAACGTTTCTATACGCCCAACTACAAGAAATAGTGCAGTAGCCATACAAGGAATGACACACTGTAGTCACGCATTACGGTGATACGACACGGACATTCTATAAATATACATCATCCTAACACCCAACACATACACAAAACATACAGCCATGATTAAATATCTCAAGTCACACGAGTACATCCGCATCGAAGACGCCGAACCCCAAATAGGATACATCGGCATATCAGCCTACGCCGCCGCACAGCTGGGCAATATAGTATATGTAGACATGCCACTCGAAGGCGATGATGTAATCAAAGGCGAAGAATTCGGCGCCATCGAAAGCGTCAAAGCCGCCTCCGACCTCTATTCGCCGGTCTCCGGCGAAGTCCTTGCCTCCAACGATGCACTCGAGGACAATCCACGACTTGTAGGCCAAGACCCCATAGCCAACTGGATTATTAAGGTCAGCATCAGCGATCCCGCCGAACTCGATGACCTTCTTGACCAAGCAGCCTACGATGCATTATGCGCCGCCGAAAAGCACTGACGCATCGAGACTATACAGCAAATACGCACGGGCACTCGAGCCGTATAAGCTCGGGCTCTTCGTGCGATCCCACCTAACCTAACACCACGCACAATGAGCAGTACCCACCCATATCTGCCACACACTCCGGAAGATATTTCGGCCATGCTGGAACGCTGCTGCGCCGCCACTTTGGACAACCTCTTCAGTGACATCCCCGGAGAATTGCGCCTGCGGTCGCCTTACGACATCCGGGGACCACTGAGCGAAAACGAATTACGACGCCATTTTGACGCAATATTTGCGGACATCAAGCCACTGACTTGCTTCGCCGGCAACGGCTACTACGACCACTATTGTCCCGCCGTGTGCGCTGACATCGTGCGCCGCAGCGAGTTCCTGACCGCATATACCCCATACCAGCCCGAGATTTCGCAAGGAACGTTGCAGTATATCTTCGAATATCAGTCGATGATGGCTTCGCTTACCGGACTGGACGTCTCCAACGCCTCGCTATATGATGGCGCCACGGCCACTGCCGAGGCCATGATAATGTGCGTCGCCGCCGCTCGCCGCCGCAACCGCGTACTCGTCTCGGCCACTCTGGCTCCGTCAGTACGCGCCGTAGTGGACACCTATGCTCGCTATCACGGCATTACCATAGACACCATACCCGAGGAACCCGGCAAAGGCGTCACCGACAAGGCTGCTCTGACGGCCATGCTCACGGTCGATAACGCCAAGGACATCGCCGGAGTCATCGCAGCTTCACCCAACCGATACGGATGTCTCGAAGACTTCGACGGATGGTCCGATGCCATACACGCAGCCAAGGCGCTGATGGTCATCAATACGCATGCCTCGGCGCTGGGCATACTTCGCAGCCCCGGCGACCTGGGCGCCGACATCGCCGTAGGCGACGCCCAATCACTGGGAATGCCGCTGAATTACGGCGGACCGGGCCTGGGTTATATGTGCGTACGCAAAGCTCTGATGCGCAAGATGCCCGGACGCATCGTGGGTGCCACCACCGACGGCAAAGGACAGCGCGTATTCGTACTCACGCTACAAGCACGCGAACAGCACATACGACGCGAAAAAGCCACATCCAATATCTGCTCCAATCAGGGACTGATGACATTGTATGCTGCCATATATCTGTCCGTTATGGGCGCCAAAGGCTTGGCTCAAGTATGTCGCGACAGCCATAGTGCAGCCACGGCATTACTGCGTCTAATCGAAGACAACGGGCTGGGCACACACGAACACCGCGGCACACCGTTCCTCAACGAATTTGTCGTGCGACTTCCCCACGGAATCAAAGCCGCAGATGTCATTGAACGCGGCGCCGAACAAGGATTACTTGCCGGCGTAGCCGTAGGCGAAGATCGGCTGATGATAGCCGTCACCGAGCAACGCACGGCACAAGACGTCGATGCATTGATACGCCTTTTAACCTCTTTCAAACACGAGCCATGAACAGCAAACTTTATTCGCCACTCATATTCGAGTACTCGCGTACGGGACGCCGCGGCTATATGCTGCCGCGCTGTCCTTTCGCCCAAGTCGACGACATCCCGACGAGTCTGCTGCGCGACCTGGCGGCCGACCTGCCGGAGGTTGACGAGCCGACAATAGTAAGACACTACACAAACCTGAGCACCAACAACTTCGGCGTCGACACCGGGTTCTACCCTTTGGGATCGTGCACCATGAAGTACAATCCCAAAATCAACGAGGAAATAGCAGCCGACCGCCGCATCGCCACACTGCACCCATACACACCGATACGATACGCCCAAGGTGCGTTGCGTGCCTATTACGAGCTGCAACGCGCACTGAGCGCCATCGGCGGCATGGCCGAGTTCACACTCAACCCCTTTGCGGGAGCACATGGCGAACTCACGGGCCTGATGGTGATACACGCCTACCATGACGAACGCGGCGACACACAACGCACCCGCGTCATCGTTCCGGACAGCGCACACGGCACCAACCCTGCCAGTGCAGCCGTGGCCGGATACACCATCACGGAGGTACGCAGTCTTGATGACGGGACAATCGATGTAGACGACCTGGCCACCAAGCTGGACAACACCGTGGCGGCGATCATGATGACCAACCCGAACACCACGGGAATGTTCGAAAAAAACATACCCGAAATCGCACGTATGGCACATGCCGCAGGAGCCTTGATGTACTACGATGGAGCCAACCTCAACCCGATGCTGGGCATAGCGCGCCCCGGCGACATGGGTTTTGACGTGATGCACATCAACCTGCACAAGACCTTTGCCACACCTCACGGCGGAGGCGGCCCCGGCAGCGGCCCCGTGGGCGTACGTGCCGGGCTGGAACACCTACTGCCCAATCCGCACGTGTATCTCGACGATGCCACCGGGCTATACGGCATCACCGTCGACGACAGCCGCGCCATGGGACGCATCTCCGGATGGCTGGGCAACTATACGGTACAACTCAAAGCCCTGGCATACATTCTGTGTATGGGCGCCGAGTACCTTGCCCAAGTGGGACCGCTGGCCACGCTCAACGCCAACTACGTCAAAGACAGCCTTAAAGACCTGTACCTGCTGCCCATCGAAGGCCGCTGCAAGCACGAGTTTGTCTTTGACGGACTGCGCGACAAGAGCACCGGAGTCACCACCCTCAATATCGCAAAAAGGCTGCTGGACTTCGGATTCCATGCGCCCACGATATACTTCCCGCTGCTATTCCACGAGAGCCTCATGATCGAGCCCACCGAAACAGAGACACGCGAAACGCTGGACGCTTTCATCGAGGCCATGCGCCAAATTGCACACGAGGCAGCCAACGACCCGGACAAAGTGAAGAACGCGCCGCACGACACGCCCGTGAGCCATCCGGACGACACAGAGGCCGCACTCACGCCTATCCTGACTTGGAGCGACCTGATGTCCCACACTAAAAAAACATAAGTATGGACACTATACACAGCCAATTGCTTGTCATCGGAGCCGGACCGGGCGGATACGAAATAGCTGCCGAGCAGGCCGCACACGGCCACAGCGTCACCATCATCGAACGCGATCTAAACGGCGGGACATGCCTCAATCGCGGATGCATACCCACCAAATGCCTCAGCGATGCAGCCGGACAACTGCCGGCAGCGCCACCCTCCGAGGACACGCCACGCCCCTACAATGACCAATGGCAAAAGGCACGCGCCAAAGCCGATGCAGTAGTAGACGCACTGCGTGATGACGTGGACGCACTGCTGCGCGGATGCCGCGTGGTACACGGCTCGGCCAAAATCACCCCGCAAGGAACTGTAGAGGTGAACGGCACCGAATATTCGGCCGACCGCATCCTCATCGCCACCGGCAGCGCCCCGGCTACCTTAGATATTCCCGGAGCGGCATTGGCCATAACCAGCGATGACATCCTCAGCGCCGCAACACTGCCTCCGGCCATAGCGGTAATCGGCGGCGGCGTAATAGCACTCGAATTGGCGGACATACTCGGCGCCTTCGGCGTGGCCGTCACCGTACTGGAGTATTGTCCGGAAATCTTGCCGGCCTTCGAGGCTGATGTAGCCAAGCGACTACGCAGCACCTTATCGCGACGCGGCATCAAATTTGTCGTCGGTGCTCGCGTCTCGGCTATATGCCGCGATGCCGATGGAGGCATACTCCACGTCCAATATACTGACGCAAAAGGCCGTGACGCCGAAGTCAGCGCTCCGGCAGTATTGATGGCTGTGGGACGCCGAGCTGTCATTCCGGACGGATGCGCCGAAGCAGGCATAGACACCGACCGCCGAGGATGCATCGTCACTGATGACAATTTCCAAACCACTCGCGAAGAAATTTACGCCGTAGGCGATGCCAACGGCAAGTGTATGCTGGCGCACGCAGCTACCGCGCAGGCTCATCGTGCCTTAGGCGCAGACGTGGATCTGTCAGTAATGCCTTCGGCTGTATTCACTCATCCCGAAGTAGCCATGGTGGGTATGACCACAGAGGCGTGCAAAAACGCCGGAGTAGCCACCGTCACGGGCAAAGCGATGTATGCATCCTCGGGCAAAGCTCGCGCCATGGGTGCCACCGACGGATTTATCAAAGTGGTGGCCGATGCAACAGACGGACGCATACTCGGCGTACATATCATCGGAGCGCACGCCTCGGACATCATTGACGCAGCCGCCGTTGCCATCAGTGCCAAGATGAACGCCAAGACACTCGGCCTGCGTGTCATACATGCCCACCCCACCCTGGCCGAACTGTTAGGACAGGCCGCACGCGCAGCCGCACAAAATCTCGCCTAAAATCAAACGAAAATCGGATGCAACATCTGCCCAAGATTTCGCTGATAGCGACCACCTACAACCGGCCCGATGCTCTCCGCCTATGTATTGAGAGCATCGGTCGCCAGACTCTTGTGCCATTTGAGGTAATCATTGCCGACGACGGCTCCACGGACGACACCCGAACGCTCATCGAGCGAATGCGCAAGGACTTTCCATGCCCTATCGTCCACGCGTGGCAAGAAGACCTCGGCTTCCGTGCCGCCGAAGTACGCAACAACGCCCTACGCCTGTGCAAAGGCGATTACGTGGTATTCATCGATGGCGACATAATTATGCATCCACACTTCGTGGAAGACCATGCAAAGATGGCTCAGCCGGGATATTACGTCATCGGCAGCCGCGCCAAATTCAACGAAAAAGCCACGGCACGGATGCTCGCCGGAGGTGCGGTACAAGCGCATTGGTACTCGCCGGGCATCAGTCGCCGAATGAATGCGTTATACCTGCCTTGGCTCGGGCCGCTCACTGTCGGATATCGCAAAAGCAACCCCCTTTACGGACGCAGCTGCAATATGGCAGCCTGGCTTACGGACCTGTACGCAGTCAACGGATTCGACGCCGACATCCAAGGATACGGATACGAAGACACGGACATCATCGCACGCCTCAACAACCTCGGTCTCAAGAAGAAATTTGCCAAATTCCGCGCCGTAGAATTTCATCTGCACCACCGACAGAAAGAATTTGTCGAAGCCAACAAACAGATTTTCCGCGACAACCTCACCGTTACAGCCTGCCGCCACGGCATCCGCAACCTCGACTATGTCGAATAAGGCACAATCCGTTTAATCTTAGTAATCAATACATATTCAACAGAATAAGCGCAGACACGTGTCAATGGTCGGCGCTTATTCTGTCATTGGGGGCTTGTATCAAACGCTTATGCGCACACAAAAAAAACAGTCGACACTAAAAGTATCGACTGCCCTAAAGAATTTTTCTTGAAAGTGTCCGAAATGAGACTCGAACTCACACGATCCAATGATCACTACCCCCTCAAAGTAGCGCGTCTACCAATTCCGCCATCCGGACAAATGCTGCAAGGACGCCTAAGGCGCGAAGTCTCGCTGAGCGAAAAACGGGACTCGAACCCGCGACCCCGACCTTGGCAAGGTCGTGCTCTACCAACTGAGCTATTTTCGCAAGTATTTCAATGAGCGTTTCCGCTTTTGCGTTGCAAAGGTAGCCACTTTTTTTTATCCCACCAAATTTTTTCGCCGAATTTTCGATTTTTATATTTTTGATTTTCCGCAGCAGACACATTCGGATATTTTCGCACCAACGCATCACACCTAAACAACGGTCATATATACACCATTTACAAGCATATAGCCCACAGCGCGTATGATGCCTATGGAACATATCAAAATAGGGCCGCGATAGGGCGCTGTGTAAAAACAGTGGATTGATTTGTCCCCAAAAAGTTGAATTAAATCCTTTTTGGGGACAGCAGGTCACTCTACTGTTGCACCGTCTCGACCGGGGCTTCGAGTATTTGAGCGCTTATGGTGTCAGCGGTATGTATCAATGCCACCAGTGGCGTCTTGGAGCACGCGGCACGATACGAACGCTCTTGTTCGTAACTATTCGTAGCCAAATCCCAAGCGCCCATGTGCCAGCGTATGGCCATGAGTTCCTCGTCCTCGAGGTCAAGGCCGCTGCGCAGAAGCATTACCACTGATTTTTCGCCATGGCCAAGGGGAAAATTTGAGTAGTCTACCTGATACTCATCATATTTCTCATATTGACCCACCTCGTTACGGCGCGCTCGTTGCACCTTGCGATAGATATCAGCTTTGCACACATCGTGCAGCAATGCCGCAATAGCGATGGAACCCACAGGCATACGCGCTTCAAGGTCGGGACGTAGCGTCAATAGCGATGCTCTCATAGCCATAGCTGCATCGTAGACGCACAGGGAGTGCTCCAGCAGTCCGCCGGGATGGTTGAAATGGTTGCGCACGGACGCCGGAGCTTCAAAGAAACCCCAACTCTCCAGATCCTGGATTACGAAGTCCATATTTTCGCGGCCCGTAGCCGCAAGGGTATCTATAAATCGCTGTTTCTTCTGTTCTAATGTTTCTTCGCTGAATGTTGACATTTTATATTATTGCGTTTCTGTATTTTTTTCAAATTATAGTATAGGCGAAAGCAGGCGCACCACCGATTCGGCAACCTTGAGCGAACGACGCCGGCGCGCCCACGTGGCCTGATACAAACGCGTGCATTGGCGCATGTCTCGATGGAATATCTCGGCCATTTCCTGAGTGAAGCGCGGCGAGTACACAAAGAGGTTTGCCTCGAAATTATGCTCGAAGCTTCGAAAATCAAAATTGGTGGAACCCACGGAGGCTATCTCGTCATCGACTATAAGCGTCTTGGCGTGCATCATCCCGGGGTTATAAAGGTATATCTTTATGCCCGCACGCAGACACTCGGCAATATAGGAGAACGATGCGTATTGCAACAGGCGCGAGTCGGTGCGCCGCGGCATCATTATACGCACATCCACACGCGCCAAAGCCGCCGTCTGCAAAGCCTTGAGCAGACCTTCGGTAGGCAGAAAGTATGGTGTCTGGATGTACACGCGATGGCGCGCATTGGCTATGGATTTATGGAACATCATTGCGATATTACTCCATTGCGCCGTAGGGCCGGAAGTGATAAGCTGGACACCCATATCTCCGGGCGCCGTGTCGTCTTGCTGCACACTGTCGTCCAGCAACGGCTGTCCCATAAAGTTCCAGTCCACGGCAAAAGAATATTGCAACGAGGCCACGGCCGGACCGACAAGCCGCAAATGCGTGTCGCGCCAACTGTCAAAGTTCTTGCCTCCGGTAATATAGCGGTCGGCGATGTTCATCCCGCCTATGTACCCTACTTCACCGTCAATAACGCATATTTTGCGGTGGTTGCGCCAATTGATGCGCGTACCGAAGGGTGGAAACGAGACCTTGAAAAACGGGTACACTTCTATCCCGGCAGCACGCATACGCTTGAAGTAGCGGCGATGAGTGTTCAGCGACCCCACATTGTCGTATATGACATGCACGGCCACACCGGCACGCGCACGCTCTATGAGGACATCCGCTACACGGGTGCCTATCTCATCGTCCAATATTATATAATACTGAAGATTGATGTAACGTTTAGCCTTGCTCAGGTCGTCAATAAGCGCTTCGAACTTGGATGCCCCATCGGTGTACACCTTGATGTCATTGCCGGGATAGTATTCGGCTGACTCCAAAGACTTGGCCAAGCGTATTTGCTGCCGGGCCTCCGGTGACAGCGTGCGCTCGTTAGCCTCGGACAAGGCCGTGCGCTCGGCTCGTCTGAGACGACGACGATTGCGCCGCGAAATCATTCGCGTATTCTTAATGCTACGCCCGAAAAACAAGTATAACACCACCCCAACGAGCGGAAGCAGGATAAGCACGGTTACCCATGCCAACGACTTGACCGGGTTGCGGTTTTCGCTGACAATCACGCACAATATAACTATCACGGTGATGGCATATATCGTCATCAACGTGTAGTATATCCAACTGTAATCAAAGCTTATATACAAAGCATCCATGGGACATGGCACTAAACGAAGGCACAAATCGCCTCGTCACTACAAATTTACGCACATTTTAACGGCATACCACCACTGTTATAAATAATTAACACTTAACGCCGTCCCGCAACCGCTCAGCTATTGCAATCCTGCCAACATTGAAGCCGTCCATGACGGAACGGCTTCAGTAACCAACAGCCTCTCAGTACCGGCATTGCCTTGTTAAGGGCGGTTCTCCCGGACATGGTCCGTTTTCTCCGCCGTTTGCATTCTAAAACTAATATTTCCTCATCAGAAGAT
This sequence comes from Bacteroidales bacterium H4, assembly GCA_001701165.1. Lineage (GTDB taxonomy): Bacteria > Bacteroidota > Bacteroidia > Bacteroidales > Muribaculaceae > CAG-873. Next base: position 15,026 of record DAAP01000009.1, read on the forward strand.
AAGACAACGATACAACACGACCAAATTTGCATCGTCATCCAAAGTCTACCGGCTTGAGCAAACTCGACTCAGACACACTGACTGAAACACCACCTGTTATCACGCGAATTGTCGAATTACCCCAATATATTAGAATGATATATGATTAAGTCAATATATGCGCTTTCCCTCGTTGTGTTCTTCCCAAATGATGGTTGCGAGATATTTGTCGCTTCGGCATTGAAGGTCAGCAACTCCATCTTCAATCAATTCCGATGTGTCGGATTGATAGTAGGCATCGACGGCCTCTTGCAAGGAGACTCCGTAAAGCTCGCAGATGGCTTTTATCACGTTTGCGCTTTTATTGGCTTGCATTGCCATTTTTCCGTCTTCACTCATAGCTGTATGCTTTCGATGTGTTTTAGACATTCATCAAGCATCCGTTGACTGCGAATGCAATACTGAATGTTTGGTTTCTCAAATACAAGCAGCCCGAGAGCTTCATCTTCGGAAATTTCGCCTTCAAAATAGCGGTCGAGCGTTTGAATAACTCTATCGTTGGCGACACCTCCAATCACAATATCATATTCGCTTTCATCATTCCCGGCACGACATTTGGCGACAAAGTCAAGCCATCGCTTGTCGTAGCTGTCAAATTGGAGAACACGCCATTGCGATGACTCAAACTCAAACACGTATGAATTAAGCCAAGCCGTCCGCTGACGGCGAATAAAACGCTGGGCATAGCGCACTGCCTGTTCATAAATGGGCGTAAGGTAGAATCCCTTGCCGAAATCAAGATAATCTCGAGAATGTGCGGTGTCAGGCACTACCACAGATTGGGTCGACGAATGGTAAAGTTTCATTATGCAAGCACTCCTTTCTCTCTCATATAGTCTGTAAGATCTTCAACGAGATAACGTGAACTAAAAGTGTGCAGAACGTCATACGAAGGCACGATATAATCGTACAGAATCCCCGACTGTTTAAGCCGGCGGTAAACCTCGCGCTGACTCAATTTAAGTACCTGCGCGAGCTTGCTTATGCAGTATGTTACAAATTCAAGAGTCTTAGTATCCATCTTACATCGCTTTAATCATAGATTCGATGAACGCAATTTATTCATCGGAGAGGTGGTATTTAGACAGAAATGATGTCTTTGCCAAAGAAATTTGATAGCATGGCAAGTGTAGAGATGGTAAAGTTATGTTCTCCGCTCAACCATCGTGTTACCTCATTAGGGCGTTTGCCGACAGCCTCTGCAAGTTGCTTTCGGTTCAGCCTTTTCTCTTTCATGAGAGCTTCAAGTTTGTTGGAGATTTCAAAAGAGAGCCGGGTTTCTTCTCGTTTTTCTTGTGGAATCTCGTTAAAGATTTCTTTTAAAGGAATGTTTGCAGATTTCATATATCAAATGTTTTATCTGTTATAATTTCTCTCTCCGTTATCGTTACATTGCCCAAACTCTCTTCCTGTTTCAGCAGACGTTCAAATTTCTGCAAATCCATCACGTACCCTTGGAGAGTATCGTCCTCTTGATATGTACGGCGGTTTTTCACATCGCCATTGCCGATAACAAGGATCTTATCGGTCAGCCGCAGGCAATACAGTCGCAATTTGGATTTAAGTACCGGCAGAGCAACAACAGAATCATTCATCTTGCCCTCTCTACGGAAATAGCGTTCCAATGCACCATTGTCTATAATCTGCTCAACAAAACGCATTATCGCCTGAAAGTCAGGATTCAGTTCTGCATTGTTTCGGAATTTAGCTATGAATTTTTCAAATTCGTTCTGCTCGTCCGAAAGGAACTGAATGGTGTAGATTGTGCAGCGTTCGCCACTTGTCACAAAAAGAAGTTCTACTTCGCTCATACTCTATTTTTATTATTACGGCGTAAAGTTACGAAATAAATTTTACATATATGTAAATTGTGCAGACTTTTTATAGTAGAAAAGTAGATTAAGTTGAATAAAATTCCCGATGCAAAGATGAACAGAGTTTCTCGGGAGTGGATTTTTTGTGGTAAGGGGCTGTGCCGCAAAAATTGCGGCACAGCCCCTCATTATATTAAGCGAAAGTGTTACGCGCGATTATCCGCAATGGAAGTAGCGGCGGACGATGCGCAGCATAGCCTCCGTGTCTTCGTGGGCCAGCGCTATTTCGTCGCGGTCATACGAGCGTAGGCGCTTGATTATGCCATCGATAGTGGCGTCATCAAAGACTCCGGCGGCCGTGAATACGTTGCGGCGGTCTTCAAGGCATTGCGCCGACCCGTAGCAGTCGACGGGAAGCGAGCTCAGGCGCGAAAGCACGGAGGCATTTTCGGAGCGATGTATATTTACGTCCACGTATGTATCCTCGGCCACCTTCAGGGCATCGGGTATCTCGAAGCCGTGACGCATGGCCACAGCCAAAGACGCTATCAGCAGATAGATATCCGCCGACCCATCGGCCGAACGGATCTCGACCGTCTGTTTTTGCGTGGTGTCCACGTCGGCCAGCCCATGGCTGCCGGGATTGAGCTCGGCACACATATCTTTCTGCGCCGTCCAACCCAGGGGTACGCGCACCAGCACCGAGCGGTTGCGGTCGCCCCAGCACACATTGGTAGGTGCTTCCTGCTTGGGCACCAGACGGAAATAAGACGTGGGCACCGTATTGCCGAAGGCCGTGATGGCCTGTGCCAAATCCATAATTCCGGCGATACCGCGGCGAGCCTCGCTGCTGAGACGACGGTCGCTGTCAAGCATCATATTGCGCCCGTCGCGCATGATTCGCATATGTATATGCAATCCTGAGCCGGCTTTGCCCACGGTGATTTTGGGCGCAAAGGTGATGTCGTAACCCTTGATATATCCGAGATTACGTATCACCCATTTGGCAATCATAAGCTGGTCGGCAGCCCGCCGTGCGTCCACGGGCAAGAACTCGATTTCGTTCTGCTCGTAGATTTTCCCGTCCAGGGTGAAGTTGCCCACCTCGCTGTGTCCGTACTTGATGCTTCCGCCGGTACGGGCTATGTATTGCATACACAGCGTGCGAAAATCGCCGAATTTGGCAAAAGGCGCCGACTCGTGATAACCGCGCTGGTCGCCGGCCGGAAAAGTTCCGTCATCTTCCTTGACAACGTAATACTCCAACTCGCCCATGGCTTGGAAATCCATACCGGTCACGCGGTTGAACTCGCGACAAGCCTTGTCCAAGATGTACTCCGGAGCACTCTCCAGCGGCTTGCCGTCCTTGTCAAAGAACGAGCAAAGCATCGTCACCGTCGGGATTTCGGCAAAGGGGTCGCGGAAAGCCGTGCTAAAGCGCGGCAACACATACAAGTCGCTGCTACCAGCCGAGATAAAGGGAAACAGCGATGAACCGTCGACTCTCTCGCCCAAGGTCAGAATAGTTTCGAGATAGGCCAAGTCGTTGATGACAAAATTCAGCGTCTTCAGGCGCCCGTCGGCTGCCGGGTACATGAAATTGACCATCTCTATGCCGTTGACCTTGATATAGGTAATTATGTCGTCGAGTGTAAAGTCCTCTTGAGCCTTGTGCAGCGACTGCACAAGGGCGTTCTTACTCATGGCTATGTTTTTTTCCATATTCGTAGTGTTTGGTTCTTATGGGGTTGACTTAGTCTGGCGACGCGCGCAGCGTCTAAATAGATAGTTTTTCGGCCTTAAAAGTACAAATACTTTCATTCACACAAGACCACAAAAGCAAGATTTAAGAAATTTTAATATAAAAATGCAGCTCGCATCAATCGCTCGTCCACATCGAACACAATCATCCAGATATCAAAAAAATCTCCCGTGCTTGTCACTTAAAAAATAATTCGCTAAATTTGCGCATAAAACGTTAGCGCCTAAGCATGTCGGCATCCGCCGCAAAACACGCCTGCGCCACAACATCCACACAAGCACAAACAACAATAGCACATAGAACTACAACATGAAACGCTACATTACAATCGCCGTAAGCGTGCTGTGCGCCACCCTCGGGGCATTCGCCCAATCAAAGACAGACGCCGCCACGCAACAAATTCTTGACGCTTACCGAAATAAGCAGCTCAATCCCGCGTCCAAAGTGATTATACCGGTCAATGCTCCGTTCGACTTCGAAAGCATCTCGCGCGCCACGCCTACTACGGCAGCCATAGTGCGCCTGAGCGATGGAGCCACCTTTGACGACCTACGTGCCGCAGGCCTCGAAGTAATCAGCACTGCCGGCGACGACATGGCCGTAGTGGTAGGCGACATCGAGGACATCATCGCAATGAACGATAATGCAGATGTACAAAGCTTCTCTCTGTCAGCACCGGCCAAGCCCATGCTCAACGAAACCCGCAAGCTCAACGGCGTCACCACAATACACAATGGAGAAGACCACCTGGACCAGCCATACAAGGGCAAAGGCGTCATATGCGGCATATACGACACAGGCATCGACCCCAACCACGTCAACTTTCTCACATCCGACCTCTCGAACACACGCATCAAGACGCTGTTCCACTTCTACTCCTCCAACGGTATGTTCAACAACTACACCGACTATGACGCAATAAGCCGGTTCTCCACAGATGTCACCTCCAGCACACACGGCACGCACACGCTCGGCATCATGGCCGGCTCGTTCAACCGTAGCGGAGGACGCACAGCCATCCTGACCTCGAACGGCAGCGTGCAAGTGCGCAGCACCATCAAAAATCCATACTATGGCATGGCTCCCGAAGCCGACCTCGCAGTAGCCTGCGGCGCACTTTATGACGCCAATACCTGCTCCGCTGTCAGCAAAATCGTAGACTACGCCGTCAAAAACGGACAGCCCGCTGTCATCAACCTCAGCATCGGACGCAAAAACGGCCCGCATGACGGAACAAGCAACTTCGGACAATATATGGAACGCCTCGGCAAAAAAGCCATCATCTGCATCTCGGCAAGCAACGACGGCGATGCTCCCATATCATTATCCAAACAGTTCAGCGCCTCGGACAAAGAGCTCAAAACCTTCTTCGTAAATGCAAACCCCGACACACGCGGAACAGCAGTCTTCAGCATCTGGGCTGACGACAACCGCGAGTTCACCGTCAAAGCCGTAGTATACAATAAAGTCACCAAAAAGATTGTCAACCAAGTTACACTCACAAGCACGCAAGGTATACTCGCCACCAGCAACTACACCGTTCCGTCATGCATCCACAGCAACGAATTCGATGAGGCTTACACTGACAGCTATATCAACTGCACATATAGCGACAACGCCTCCACCAATAAACGCTACTCGGCCAGCATCGATATGGTTCTCGGATACAACACCACAGCCAACGCCGACAAGCACCTCGTAGCCGGACTTATCATCGAAGGCAAAGACGGCGCCAAGGTACAATGCTCGCTCAATAACGTCTCCGGCGGATTTTATATGCAGTCGCTCGGCCAAAAAGGATGGTCAGACGGCAATGCCGACTTCACCATCAACGACCTTGCCTGCGGCAAAAACGTCATCGCTATAGGCGCTTACAACAACCGCAGTGGCTTCCCCACACTCAGCGGCAGCCTATACGGCTACAACGATCCGGCTCTCAACATCGCCGGCGCTATTGCACCCTACTCATCCTACGGTGTACTATACGACGGACGCAAACTTCCGCATCTCTGCGCCCCCGGCACCTGCGTAATTTCCTCCTACTCTAAATACTACACCGATGCAGGATATGTAGACACCAGCACCTTATCGGCCGAATACAACGACACCAAACACGACCGCAAGAGCTACTGGTGCCAAAGCACCGGCACATCCATGTCCTCGCCCGCATTCGCCGGAAGTATCGCTCTTTGGCTTCAGGTCAACCCGAAGCTCACCATTGACGAAGTCATCGAAATCGCCACAATGACAGCCACCAAAGATGAGCAGACCACAACAACCGGCAACGCCGTACAATGGGGCGCAGGCAAATTCAACGCCCTGGCCGGCCTCAAGGAAGTGATGAAACGCGTTGGAGTCAATGACATTCGCATCGACGAACAAGGCATACTTGTCACTCCCGCCGGAGCCAAGGCCTACGAAATCAGCGTCCCCGGAGCCAAGAACATCAATGTCCGCCTCGTGTCCATGACCGGCGCCATCATTCGCGACATCAATGCCACCGGCGACACATACGCCCTCGATTTGACAGACACACCCGCAGGCGTATACATCCTCAGCATCAACAACGGCGCATATGCCGAACGCATACTCGTACGCTGACATACAGACCGATACACCATTAGCACCAATCCCGCGATTGCAGAACATCTCATCTGCGGTCGCGGGATTGGCGTTTACCACAACACCGATATACCACAACAACTATGCGCAACCACACACCACTATCAAGTAAAATCTTGACAGCCATCGCAATAGCACTGCTAAGCGCTACATCCGAGACAACATCCTTTGCATCGGTGTTCGATGCGCGTACCACCGCCATATTGGCCGCCGACGCCGCCAAAGCCCGGCGCGCAAACGCCCGGTCGACAGCCGTCACACCCACGCTCTACTACCCGGTTATCATCGAAATAGACGACGACAGCGCACTTGACGACATTGACGCACTCGGAACCATAATATGGCGCCGCCGCGACAACATACTGCTCGGCTGCGTCCCCAGGCAAAATATCGCGCAGCTGCAAGACATCGCGCACGTATCATCCGCCTCCATAGGCGCTCGCCTTTCGCTGGCCTCGGACCGCTCGCGCCAATGGTCAAACGTAGCGCCCGTATACGACGGAACAGCCTCCGACAAATGCGGCACGCTGGACGGCAGCGGCGTCACCGTAGGATTGTGCGACATCGGCATCGATCCAAACCACATTGCATTCAGACACGACGGCGATGCAGCCGCACCGTCACGCATCAGCGTCGTCACCCATTACGTAGACAGCACCGCCCGGCGACTCATCGCCGACACACCCGAGGCAGTGGCCGCATGGGCCACTGACACCCCGGACGAAACACACGGCACACACGTCTGCGCAATCATGGCCTCCGGATACAAAGGCAACCCCTACCACGGATACGCCCCCAGAGCCGACATCGTGGCCACCACCAGCCAACTATACGACGTCGCTCTACTATGCGGCATCGAAGACGTCATCGAACGCGCCCAAAGCCTCGGCCAACCCGCCGTCGTCAACCTCTCCATATCATCGCTCATAGGTCCGCGCGACGGCACCGATGCCGTATGTCGATACATCGACAAATGCGCCCAAGACGCCGTGATATGCTTCGCCGCAGGCAATTACGGACAATCCAAATTCGCCATACACCACGACTTCACCACCCAAGCACCCACCGTCGGCACCATCATAGACAACCGCGTCACCTGGAGTGGAATGGACGTCAACGGATACACCGACATCTGGGGACATGACGACACCCCGCTGCAATTGCGCGTAATCATCTACGACTTCGACACCAAAGCCATAATATACCGCTCACCATGGCACGGCGGCCCGACCAACCCCCGAGGCACCGCCACACTCTCCGCAGGCACAGCCGGAGCCTGGAACGAAGGCACATACAGCTCCGAAAGCTCCATCACAATATCCTGGGACATCGACAGGCACAACAGACGCACGCACTTTGCCGTACTCTCGGACATGCACTCCCTATCCCTACGCCAATCCGGCCCGTGGTCACGATACTACTTCGGCTACGAAATCCAAGGGACACAAGGCGCATCCGTAGACATATACGCCGACGGGACACAAACATTTCTGCGCTCCTGCGGCATCCCGGGCATGAGCGAAGGCACCGCCCGAGGAGCGTTCAACAACCTCGCCTCACCATCCGGTGTACTCGCCATCGGCGGATACGACAACCGCGCCACCGTCCCCATGCTCGACGGCAGCGAAACAACATACAGCGGCATCAACCCCGGATACCCCATGCCATACACCAGCTACGGCAACACCTTCGACGGCAGACACATCCCCGACTTCTGCGCCCCCGCCAACACCGTCATCTCGGCCATGAGCCGCTACTACCGCGAAGCCCATCCCGAAGGTTACAAAGTCCTGACCGAAACCACCGCAGCCGACGGCACCCGATACGCATGGTACGACGAAGGAGGCACATCCATGGCCTCGCCCGCCGTCGCCGGCATCGTCGCACTCTGGCTACAAGCCGACCGCACGCTCTCGGCACAAGACATACGCGACATCGTTGCCCATAGCGCACGCACCAACCTCCCCGACCCCACCAACCCCCGCTGGGGTCTCGGAGCCATCGATGCCGCCGCCGGCCTCAAGTACCACCTTGACCACCAAGGCATATCCGACATCAGCATCGACACCCCCGACATCCACCCCATCGCCACCCTCTATCACGACCTCCTCGGCCGTCCCCTCCCGGCCCCCGCATCCGCCGATATCACAAGGAAATCCGCATCCGCCAATTCCACATTCCACATTCCACATTCCACATTAATTATTCGCACCGACATCTACCCCGACGGCTCCCGCCGCACCACCCTCCTCCGCCGATAACCCCGAACAACTAAAAATATCGCGTTTCATTTAACCATTTCCAAAAGTAAGCAAATCAGACGCCACTCTAACGCAGAAAGACATAATACCATTTATAAAAGCGCTTCTGAAAAATGCGCACTACGCACCGCAAGTTATTTGCATAACTTGCGGTGCGCAGTTCATTATCTGCATTTAGGATAAAACCGGTTATAATAAAAAAGGGGGTGTGTCGTAATTGG
>DAAP01000063.1 GCA_001701165.1 Bacteroidales bacterium H4
CCATAGGAAGTAGTCGAGTTTGGTCACTCACTACTAAGGTAGTTATTTTCTGCCTTAGTGACTACTTCCTTTTTTCTTTTTTTCGATTTTATTTAGGACAATATTGATCGAAACAACGTTTTTGTGCGTCCGGGGCTTTGCCGATTTGCGAAAAAACACTAACTTTGTGCGTTTATTGCACACCGGCACTGTCGGTGCGCACTTGCCGACATCAAGTCAGCGCTTTAATAATCAGAAAATTAAAACTTAACTATACCAACATCAATGGCAACATTAGAGAAAATCAGAAGCAAATCGGTGATGCTATTCACCATCATCATTGTTGCGCTTTTAGCATTTATCCTCGGAGACTTCTTCACCTCCGGCCGCTCGTTCTTCGGCGTAGGCGACAAAGTGGCCACAGCCAACGGCGCTACAGTCAAGTACAACGACTACCAAGCCAAGCAGCAGGAATTTGACGAAATGCTCAAGGAGCAGAACTCGAACATCAACCCTGACGACCGCAGCGAGCAAGTCATCCAAACTCTGCTTATGCAAGGCCTCTTGGACGAAGAATACGACCGCATGGGTATAACCGTAACTGACAACGAATTATCCTCCGTCATGCTGGGTAATGGCCAGCAGAGCGTCTACGTTCTGTACCAATTGGCACAGAACGCCGGCATCAATCCCCAAGGCCTCATGCAAGCCGGCATCACCGACGCCAAGACATTCTATGACGCAATGAACAACCCCGCCAAGTATCAGCTTGACGCCGAACTGTCCGCAGCATTCAAGAGCGCCTGGATAAAAACCGAAAATGACATCACCGAAGGTCTCAAGGCCAACGCGTACATGTCCCTCGCCTACGGCCTGTTCACAGCCAATAAGGTAGACGCCCGCGCCGTATACAACGACCGCTCCGTGACATCGACATTCAATTATGTCACAAAACAATACACCGCCGTATCCGATGCAGATGCCGAGAAGGCCATCACCGATGCCGACTACGAAAAAGTATACAACGAGCGCAAGAGCGCCTTCAAGCTTGATGAAGAGAAACGCCTGATTTCGTATATCGTCGTAGATTTGGCTCCCTCTACAAAGGACCAGGCAGACGCCATCAACGAAGTAAACGCGCTCTACAACGAGCTCTTGACTTCCGAAGGCATTGATGCCATCAATAAGCACAGCAATTTCGAGAAAACAACAGCCAAATATACAGCTGACAAGCTCGGTCAGGACCCCATCCTGCGAATGCTCACCACCGACAGTGTGCCTATGGCCGCCGGAACAGTGCGCAACCTCGGCAACCAGAACGGCAAACTCTATCTGGCCAAGGTTCTTGACAAGACCACCGGCGTGGACGATGTAACATTCAGCGTCATGCCCTTGCCCGAGAAGAAAGAACAAGCAGACTCGCTGTTGAGCCTGCTCAACACCGCAACCTTTGACTCGATCACGCGTCTCAATCAGGGCAACGTCGGCCTCCAAACCTCGCTGGTTACGCCCAACCCGCAGATGCCCCTGCCCGAAAAGATGTACAAGGCTCTTGAACAGCAGGCTGTAAACAACGTATTTGTGTTCACCGACACAATCAAGGGCGCAAACGAAAAAGGCCAGGAGACTTCCAAAGCCATAAGCTACGCAATGCTTATCACCAAGCGTTCCGAACCCGTCACCGTATATGACATCGCCACAATCAACTACGAAATTGTGCCCTCGCAAGCCACTATAACCGAGCTCACGCAGAACTTCCACAACTTCATAGCTACCAACGGCACAGCCGAATCCTTCGGCAAGAACGCCGAAAAAGCCGGATATACCGTATACAAGGCCATCATCGGTGCCAGCAGCCCCATAGGCGACCTCGCTCCCGGCTCGATGTCCACCGTCAAGTGGGCGATGGATGCCGACAAGGGCGATGTTTCCAAGGTTTACAACTGCACCAAAGTTGCCCGCCAGAACGGCTCCAACGAGTACATGCTTGCCGTAGCCATCAACGAAGTCTTTGACAATAACTACATGCCCGTCACCTCGCAGTACGTCAAGGACACTCTCAAGCCGCTTGTAATCCGCGACAAGAAAGCATCCATCCTTGCAGCCCAAGCCAAGAATGCCAAGACACTCAATGCTGCCGCCACCAACCTCGGCGTCAAAGTGGCAGACCAACCCGGCACAAGCACCTTCGGTGATGACTTCGTCACCGGCATCGGCTTTGGCGAAGGCACCATTCAAGGCGCAATCGCTGCCGCCAAGCCCGGCACACTTGTAGGCCCCGTACAAGGCAACACCGGCATCTACTACTTTGTAGTGTCTTCCAACAAGAACGCCGGCCGCCCCTACAACTTCCTTGAGTCGGCCAACACCTTCATGGGTTCCGTTGCAGCACCCATATACCTGATTGACCGCCAGGGACGTCCCGCAGGCCTGTCACTGCTCACCCTCGTAGGCAACAACAAGATTAAGAACAACATACTCGAGTTCACCGCCGAAGACAAATAATCCGGCACAACTCGCCGGGCAGTATTGGTCGCGGCCACGCCCGGACAGTATCCCATCCATTCCGACATAACAAGCGGCCGATGCCACAAGACATCGGCCGCTTGCCGTAAAGGCTACCACCCGCCCCCGTCCCGACGGCACAACGCCGACAACCTTTCGTCCTCCAAACATACATACGCACAGAGCCATATATACGAGATAATGACAGAACAACAAAACGCCGACGACATCACCGAAAAGACCGTATCCGAGACCTCGATTGCCACCTTTGCGGATTTGGGCATACGCAATGATCTGCTGCAAGGCATCAGCGATTTGGGATTCGAACGCCCCATGCCCATTCAGGAGCAAGTGATACCCTACCTGCTGGACAGCGACCGCGATGTCGTGGGACTGGCGCAAACCGGTACGGGCAAGACCGCCGCCTTCGGCCTGCCGCTGATACAACGCGTGGACACCACCAAGCGCCGTCCACAAGCACTTATCCTGGCGCCCACACGCGAATTATGCCTCCAGATAGCCTCCGACCTGGCCGACTACGCCAAATATATCCCCTCCATCGAGATATTACCGGTGTACGGCGGCAGCAGCATTCTGAGTCAAATCAAGGCCCTGCGTGCCGGAGGCATCCAAATCATTGTAGCCACACCGGGACGACTGCTTGATCTGATAGACCGCGGCGTGGTACACCTGGACGATGTACATACCGTGGTACTCGATGAGGCTGACGAAATGCTCAATATGGGATTTATCGACAGCATCAACGACATCCTCGACCACGTGCCCGACAATCGCAAAATGCTACTATTCTCGGCCACTATGCCCAACGAGGTAGCCAAGATTGCACGACGCTTCATGCACGACCCGGTCGAAATCGTCATCGGACACCGCAACCAAGGTGCCGAAAACGTCCGTCACATCTACTATATGGTCGCAGCCAGAGACAAATATCTGGCGTTAAAACGCATCGCCGACGACTGTCCGAACATTTACGCTATAGTATTCTGCCGTACGCGTTCTGAAACACAGGATATTGCCGACCGCCTTATTTCGGACGGATACAACGCCGACTCGTTGCACGGCGACCTCTCGCAGCAGCAGCGCGACATCGTCATGAAGAAATTCCGCGAGGGCCACATCTCCATCCTCGTGGCTACAGATGTCGCCGCACGCGGCCTCGATGTAGACGACCTGACGCACGTCATCAATTTCGGCCTGCCGGACGATACCGCCGTATACACCCATCGCTCGGGACGCACCGGACGCGCCGGCAAAACAGGCATATCAGTAGCAATAATACACACCCGCGAACAGGGACGTCTGCGCCAAATCGAACGATCGATAGGCAAGAAATTCGAACGCTGCAACGTACCTACGCCACAGCACATCATCGAGAAACAGCTTTACAACCTCGCCGACCGCCTCGAAAAGGTCAAGGTAGATGACAATGAAATCGAAAAGTATCTCCCCGGCATATCAAAAAAACTGTCATGGCTGTCCGGCGAAGACTTGCTGAAACGTGTATTATCGCTCGAATTCAATCGCTTGCTCGATTATTACAAAGACGCTCGCGACATAGATGTGCCGGACACCAAGGAAGGCAGACGGGGCAAGAAAGATAAAGAGCGACCACACCGCGACCGCGCATTTGCCGACAACGGCGACCGCCCCGTCTCCGATGCCGACAAAGACCGACGCACCGCCGATGCAGGCATGGCTCGAATATATGTCAACGCCGGAAAAGCTCAGGGCTTCTACGCCGGCAACCTCATCACGATGATCAACCGCGGCACGCGCGACAAGCGCATCGATGTGGGTCGTATCGACCTGCTTGCCGACTACACCCTTTTCGACGTGGCAGACAAAGATGCCGCCATCGTGGTCAAGGCGCTGCGTGGTGCCGACTTCTTCGGACAAGTGCTGTACAGCGAGGTGGCTGAGGCGGACAAAGATTACGCAGATGCCTCCAAGCGCAAAACCGCACGCAAAAAACGCGACGACCGCGCCACGCGCGACCACGTCTCCGGTTCCAAAGGACGCGAATTCAAGCCAAAGGACAGACATACCAAAGACAACGGCTTCAAGGCCAAAGGTCGCAAAGACAAAAAAGACAGCGAAGGCAGTTTCAAGAAGAAGCACAAGCGTAAGTGACGGTCATACATCCTCATACATGATCCGAAACAACTCATAGCCTATCCCTCCTCATACATCTATCCTCATACATCCATCCTCGTAACAATATGCTGAGATACACCATAGCACTCATCGTTGCCATAGCGGCTTTGACCGTACAGGCACGCACCGCCGCCGATTTCTTCGGTATGGCCGAGGCTGATACAGCATTCGATGCCATCAGCGCCACCACACGCCTGGACATGCTCGACTACGCACACTCGGGACTTACAACGCCCTCCAACAACCGTCAAGGTGGAGTGGCACGCATCATTTCGGTCTCCGACAAGTCAATAAAACTGACACCGGCAACCTCAGTCGAAGCTTCGCTCGACATACTCACGGCAGGCAAAGACACGGTACTAATGGTCATCGAGACCCTTCCGCTGCCCCAAAAGGACAGTCGCATATCATTCTACGACACGCAATGGCGTCCGCTAAAGAAGATCCCGTTGGACACGCCCAAGATCTCCGACTGGATTGCGACAAAAGACAAGGCCACACTCGAGCAGGCACGGCAACAGCTGCCCTTCATTCTCTCCACTGCCGAGTACGACCACGAGACACGCACTCTTACGCTTACAAGCTCCATGGATCGGTACTATGTATCCGAAGACACCCCGGCGGCATTGGCACAAATGCACAAGCGTCTCGACTTCAGGCTCGATGACAAAATGCACTTCACACGCATAACGCCACGACCATGAACGCCTGCGCACAAGACAGTGCCGACAGCCGTGACGCGCTGTCCCTGCTTCAGCTCAACGCCCTGGTGCGCGATGCCATCAGCGCCGCCGCCGGCATCCACGATGTCTGGATTACAGCCGAGACCTCGGACGTGCGCCAATCCGGTCCCCATTGCTACCTGCAATTAATCCAGAAAGACGAGCAAGGTGCGACAGTAGCACGCATTTCGGCAAATATATGGGGCAATGTATGGACCTCAGTATCGCGCAAATTTGCCGTGGCCACCGGGTCCGCACTCGGCTCGGGTATACGCATCATGCTACGCGGCTCGGTGTCGTTCCACCCGTATCACGGCATTGCACTGACCATCACCGATATAGATCCATCATATACCATAGGTGATGCCGAGCGGCGGCTACGCGAGCTGCGACAAAAGCTTACACAAGAAGGACTCATAGGACTCAACCGAAGCGTACCTTGGGGCGACATGCCACAACGCATTGCCGTCATCAGCGCCCCCGGCGCCGCCGGATATGGCGACTTCAGCCACCAATTGTCGCACAACGAGGCGCATCTGCGCTTCACCACCGGGTTGTTCCCCGCCGTCATGCAGGGCCAAAACACGTCTACGACCGTCATCTCTGCGCTCAAGGACGTCATCGCCGAACGCATACGCTGGGACTGCGTGGTCATCATCCGCGGCGGAGGAAGCACCAGCGATCTCGACGCCTTCAACGACTACGCCCTCGCCGCCGCAGTGGCCCGCTGTCCGCTGCCGGTGATTGTCGGCATAGGGCACGAACGCGACCACACTATACTCGACGAAGTGGCCAAGGTGAGCACAAAAACGCCAACGGCTGCCGCCGAGTGGCTCATAGCAAAGGGCAAGAGTGCCCTGCGGCGATTCGCCGACCTGGGCAACACCATGGCCCTACTGGTTCAAAAAATCCTCGCAGACAATCGCACACGCTACACCGAAGCGGCATACGCACTGCCCTCCACGGCCCAACGTGCGATAGCCGCTGCACAACACGCCCTACGAAGCTACGCCACCTCACTATATCGCGACGTCGCCGACACCATCTCGGATGCGGCACGCACACTTTTACAGTCAGCCTCAGCCATAGGGCATGCCGCCACATCCGCCATCACGACACGGCGCAATGCCCTCGACGCTGCCGCAGCAACAATACCGCCGGCGATAAACGCACGATTGCACATAGCCGACAGCCTCTTAAAATCCAAGGCGACACTACTTGACGCCCTGTCGCCCGAAAAAGTTCTGGCTCGCGGATACTCCCTGACATACGGAGCGGACGGACACATCCTCACCGAAGCAGACGCCGTAGCCGTCGGCGACATCATCACAACTCGGCTTGCCGGCGGCTCAATAATACAATCACAGGTAACATCTAAAGACAACCCCAATGGATAACAACAACGCACCCAAGACATACGTCGAAGCAATCGCCGAACTCGAGGGCATCATCACCTCGCTGCAAGACCCGGACTGCGACATCGACACCATGGTCGCCAAGACCCGTCGCGGAGCCTTCCTGCTCAAGTTCTGCCGCAGTCGCCTGACCACCGTCAGCCAAGAGTTGGACACCATATTGGACGACATCCGCGAAACGCCCGAACAAGATTGAGCTATGGCCAAGAAACACGCTGCATCCAACAAGACCAATGCCGCAAGGTTGCTCGATGCCGCCGGCATAGCTTATACACTCGTACCCTACCCCGTAGACGAAGAACATCTCGAAGCCACACACGTTGCCGAGTGCCTGGGCGAAGACATCCGCCGGGTATTCAAGACCCTTGTACTGCGAGGCGAACGCTGCGGACTGTTTGTATGCGTCGTCCCCGGTGATGCCGAAGTCGACCTCAAGAAAGCTGCTCGCGCCATAGGCGACAAAAAGGCCGACCTTATAGCCGTGCGCGAGTTACTGCCCCTTACGGGATACATACGCGGCGGATGCTCGCCCATAGGAATGAAAAAAGCACTACCCACGCTGATACACAGTACTGTAACCGATTTTGACACCGTATACGTAAGCGCCGGCATCCGCGGCCTCCAACTATGCCTCGCCCCGGCAGCCCTCGTGTCCGCTTCGGCAGCCACTATCACCGACCTTATCAAAGAATGACATGAACACCTTTGGCACGACATACACCCTAACATCCTTCGGCGAAAGCCATGGCCCGGCCATAGGCGGAGTCATCGACGGCATGCCCGCCGGTGTACACATAGACCTCGACCAACTACAGGCAGCGCTGGACAGGCGCCGTCCCGGACAATCGGCACTGACCACGGCTCGCAACGAGCCCGACAAGGTACAAATACTCTCGGGCATCATCGATGCAAACGTATGTGCCGGCACTTCGGGCACTCCGGACTACGTCACATTGGGCACCCCCATAGGATTTGTGATACCCAACACTTCACATCACTCTAATGACTACGATACGCTGCGCAACACCTACCGTCCCGGACATGCCGACTATACCTACCAAGCCAAATACGGCATTCGAGACCATCGCGGCGGCGGCCGTGCCAGTGCCCGTGAGACAGCCACACGTATCGTTGCCGGAGCCTTGGCTATGCAAGCCATGACATCCTACGGCATCGAAGTGCGTGCATACACTCGCGCCATAGGCGGCATAAGCGCAGACATCAACCCGATGGCAACAACGCCTTCATTGATAGATGCCAACGCCGTACGATGCCCCGACACAGCAGCGGCAGCCGCTATGGAAACAGCCATACTCGAAGCCAAGGATCGTGGCGACACACTCGGCGGAATTATCGAATGCGTCATCACCGGAATGCCGGCAGGCATAGGCAACCCCGTGGCCGGAAAGCTGCAAGCATTACTTGCCGAAGCAATGATGAGTATACCCGCAGCCAAAGGCTTCGAATACGGAATGGGATTTGACGGCGCCACACGCCAAGGGTCTCAAGTCATAGACTCCTGGATGCCCGCACCGGACGACCTGCGCGGCATAACCACCGCGACCAATAATTCGGGAGGCATACAAGGCGGAATCTCAAACGGCGAACCAATCGTAATGCGCGTGGCCTTCAAACCCGTAGCCACATTGCTGCGTCCGGTGCAGACCGTAGACAGCGAGCATCGCGCCGTCACACTCGAAGTACATGGGCGTCACGACCCTTGCGTAGTGCCTCGCGCCGTGCCCGTTGTCGAAGCTATGGCCGCCATCATGGTATTCGGCGCACTGCTGCGCAACCGCATCGCACGCATCTGACAATAAAAAAATCTCATCGATAGCCCGACAATCCACAAAAAAATATACCTTTGTATCGTCGTATCAAGCGACATTACATATAATATTATCCTACAAATCTCACACTTAATCACTTATGAAAAAAATATTACTGACAGCCCTCTGCGCCATCCTCGGCGTATGCGCATATGCGCAAAAAGGATCTAACACTATCGGCGTAAACATCCTTTACAACACACAAGTGACCGAGTCTGCAGGCCTCGGCATCAAGGCCCAGCACTTCTTCACCAACAACTTCCGCGGCGAAGCCTCCTTCAACTACTTTTTCCAGAACGACAGAGTGTCGATGTTTGACTTCAACGCCAACGTCCATTACCGAGTAAACCTCTCCAACGACTTCCATATCTACCCCTTGGTAGGTCTTACCATAGGTCACTATATGTTTGACTTTGACGGAGTTGACAGCAAGACACGCATAGGCGGCAACTTCGGCGGCGGCCTCGAATACGACATCGACTCCAAGCTCACCATAGGCTTTGAAGGCAAATACCAACTGGTCGATGATTTCGACCAAGGCGTTATCTCCGTAGGTCTCACCTATCGCTTCTAAAAAAGATAGACACAGCCACCTATAAAACGGCTATAACAAAACACATCTCAATGAATTACCCCTGCCCCTCTACCTGCGGCAGGGGTAATCTCGTTTATCATAAAGGCACGGTGCCTCTGTATATATTCAACAAATTTTTCCAAAAGCCTTTGTCAATTGCTAGAATATGTATAATTTTGTAATGTAATATTCCAACGGGATATTACACATTTATATGTAAGCTCAATCGCTATCTGAATCACCACCTCGGAAAATAGAACGAGCTATATAGTAATCAAATTGAGAGTTGTGCCATACGGCGCAGGCTTTCTCATATTTGATTATGGCTTGTGGTGAGCCAAGATAGCGTATGACGAGAGTCTGCGCTTTTGTTTTATTGACAAGTGCGCCAACTAAGACAACAGACGCAAATGACAATAATGCACCATAATCAAATATCAAAAGAAATGAAAAAAGTATTTTCAATCATGTTGCTACTCGCAACAATGCACACAATCACTGCTTGCAGCGGTGATGAAGATGTACCCGACAACCCCAATCTAAAAAAAACAGACTACGCGCTGTATCACAATGACACGCAAGCGCTTGAAGGGACCAATCTAAATCAACTGGCATGGGAATCCGACAATGAATTTGTTGCAACAGTCAAAGACAACACTGTTATCGGGCATTATGTTGGTAAGGCCATCGTGAAATCAAACATGTATTACTCCCTTTCAGTTGAGGTGAAGTCGAAGTACAACACCTATGAAGAACCATATATAGGATGGGGCGCTTCAAAAGCTATGATTAAAGCAAGATACGGGACTCCAGAATCAGAGAACGAAAATAGTCTTGCATATACGACGTCTAACACCAATGCACCAATAATGATTTTTGCATTTGAAGATGACAAGATGTCATCGTGCGGCGTAGTATGCAAGACATCAATAGCTGATGAACTTGGAGGTTTTCTCACCGAAAGATACGTTCCAATCAACGTGGACACAGACAAATACACCGCTACGCTTTTACACTGCTATGGAAAAATCAGCGACCCTCAGGCCGACTATGGCATTGCAATGCAATATAGCTATTCGATAGGAGGAATTCTTGTCGCATATACGAAAGTCAATAGCGCTGAATCAAGGCACGCAAACTCTATCGATTTCGACAAGGCGCTTAAAACGCTTGAAAGCATTCTCAATTGAGATAAAGCCATTACAAGCTATCACAATAGGTACGACCTAAAAAAATCCATATCGTGTACCCATTAATGATTAAGACTACGTAACACATGTGGATATTCTATTCCCATATGTAACGGATGGGGAAGGATAAACTCCATCAAAGTCTACCTCTCTATACTAACATAGGAACTGGGATTGCTTCAAAAAGAAGAAATCCCAGTTTCTATACAACTAAAGCATTGTTTAGCTTTACGGCATATAAGCGGCCCGACTTCCCGGTCAATGCCAAGCAAAACGTCGGAGCAAAAATACATGCGTAAAAAGTTGGCGTATTCGGCGAAAAAACAGTAACTTTGCACTTCGGAAGCGCAACAGCCTCCGGCAGCAACGGCACCGGCACACAGCCCTGAAGCCTGAACACTGCATCAAACAAAGCAAAAAAGATACACTAAATAATGGAAAACAAAACATTTACCACCCCCGAAGCGCAACAGGAAGCCCGCGAACAGGCTCGTGCGCAACGTAACAAGAAAATCTTCATTTTCTCGTCTATCGCCATCTTAGTAATTCTCGTGGTTGCCGGAGCAGTATACTTTTTGCACGCCAACGCCGTAAACAAAGCCAACGATGCCATCGGCCTGGCCGACATCGAGACCAATGACAGCATCCGCGCCGCAATGTATCAGAAAATTGCCGATGATGGCAGCACAGCCGCCAACGAACGCGCGCAACTCATGGTTGCTATCCGCGCATACAACGACTCCAACTACACCAAAGCCATAGAATACCTCGACAAGACCTCGGTAAGCAGCGAAATCATTGGCGCCGGCGTTTACAGCCTCAAAGGTGACTGCTACGCCAACCTCAATAAGCTTGACGAAGCCATAAGCGAATACGAAAACGCCGTAAGCAAGGCCGACGGCAACCCCACGATTACACCTTTCCTACTCATTAAAATGGCCAACATATACGCCCAGCAGCAGAACTACGCGAAGGAATACGAGTGCTACAGCACCATCCGCACCGACTATCAGGCATACGTACAGCAAGCAGGCATCAACATCGACAAATACGTTGAGCGCGCACGCATACGTGCCGGGAAATAAGACAGCGCCAAGTCTCCTGACGCAAACGCTCTATATTCATAACCAATCGCGGACAGTGCTCCCTATCGCGGGAACGCTGTCCGTCGCATAATACACAGGTTTCAAGAAGCGCCAACACCATGTCCGCAGCACAAGAGACAGAACACTCCACCGACACCCCCCCTCTCCACGCCACCGACAGCCATAACGCCAATGCCGATAGCTGCCAAGACGATACAGAGACAGGCAACATCGGCAAGGCAAATGACGCCTACCAAGCCAACGCGAGCACAGCCGGGAAAGCAGCGGAAGCAGACGCCGCCGCCGCCCTTAACAGCCTTGCTACACGCCCTGTAGGCGCACTATTATGGCAATACAGCGTGCCGGCCGTGGCCGGAATGGTGGTTGTATCCCTATACAACGTCATCGACCGCATATTCATAGGTCGAGGCGTAGGCCCTGACGCCATCTCCGGACTGGCCATCACCTTCCCGCTGATGAACCTATCCACGGCACTCGGCGTGCTTGTGGGCGCAGGCGCCTCCGCACGCGTATCCATAATGCTCGGAGCCAAGCGTTTGCGCGAAGCACAAACCATACTTGGCAATTCCCTGGTAATGCTACTCATATTTGCCACGATATACATCACCACCTTTGCAGTGTTCTTGGACCCGCTGCTGCGTGCATTCGGAGCCAGCGACCGCACACTCCCCTACGCACACGACTTCATGTCGGTTTTACTTCCGGGCATGCTGTTGATGAACCTCAGTTTCTCGCTCAACAACATCCAACGCGCCTCCGGATACCCGCGCCGCGCAATGATGACAATGATACTCAGCGCAGTAGCCAATGCCATACTCGCGCCTATATTCATTTTCGGACTTGACATGGGCATACGCGGCGCCGCCTTGGCGACAGATCTGGCCATGGCCGGCACACTGGTATTTGTGCTGTGGCACTTCTTTGACCGACGCAGCAATATGCACTTCACCAGCGGGACCTACCGTTTGCGCCGCACAGTCGTCATCAGCATCATAGGCATCGGCGCCGCGCCCTCGCTGGTAAACGCTGCCTCCTCGCTCATCAACTTTCTTATAAACAACACCATGTATGCCTATGGCGGCGACAACGCTGTCGGCGCCGCCGGCATATTCTCCACCTACGCATCTTTGATTACGATGATTATCATTGGTATCTGTCAAGGCATGCAACCCGTGGTGGGCTACAATTACGGCGCCGGCAAACTCCACCGTCTGCGTCGCGCCTATATATTGACACTGGCAGCCGCCACCATACTCAGCATCCTCGGCTGGTGCGGCGCCATCTTTATCCCCGAAGCCATCGCCTCTATATTCACCACAGACGCAGACTTGGTCAACGCCACCGCACACGGACTCAGCCTCGCCCTGCCGGCCTTTGTCTTCGTAGGATTTCAGATAGTGTCCACCAACTTTTTCCAAAGCATCGGCCGCGTTGGCAAGTCCATATTTCTGGGACTGTCTCGCCAGGTCCTCTTCCTCATCCCGCTGCTACTCATTATGCCCGGGATGTGGGGGCTGAACGGCGTATGGCTTTCCTTCCCCATTGCCGACCTCTTCGCCACCGCCGTCACCGTCATCCTAATAATTATGGAATTCAGGAGATTAGGCAAAATGATTCCCGGTAGGGCCATGTCTTGACGGCTGCGCCACATATAACGACAAAAAGAACAATACAACACGATATGACCTTTGAGCAATTAGACCTCAGCGACGAAGTCCTTGATGCGCTATACGACATGAACTTCGAGGAATGCACACCCATACAAGAGCAGTCCATACCATACATCCTGCAAGGGCGCGACCTCATTGCCGTTGCACAAACCGGCACCGGCAAAACTGCGGCATACCTGCTGCCCATCATCAGTAGGCTATACACGGACGGGGCACCCACCGATGCCATCAACTGCATTGTCATGGCACCCACGCGCGAGCTGGCCCAGCAAATCGACCGACAGATGGAAGGCATGGCTTATTACCTGCCCGTCAGCTCCATAGCCGTTTACGGCGGCACCGATGGCCCGACTTTTGCTCGTCAGCAAAACAGTATGCGTGCAGGAGCCGATGTTGTCATAGCCACACCCGGGCGTCTGCTTGCGCACATGCAAATGGGTTCCATAGACCTCAGCCGCGTATCCTTCTTCGTACTCGATGAAGCCGACCGAATGCTCGATATGGGATTTTACGATGACATTATGCAAATAGTCCGATGCCTGCCCAAGGAGCGGCAGACACTGATGTTCAGCGCGACAATGCCGCCCAAAATCAAGAAACTTGCCGAAGAAATACTCAACGATCCCGCCGAAGTCAGAATTGCCGTATCACGTCCCGCCGACGGTATCGACCAAAGCGCATACATCTGCCATGAGCGCCAGAAGACGCCCATATTGCTGGACCTATTGCACAAGGACGGAGGTGCCAAACGCGTAATCATCTTCGCATCCTCCAAGCTCAAAGTCAAAGATCTCACGCGCCAGCTACGCCAGGCACATCTCAATGTAGCACAAATACATAGCGACCTCGACCAAAAAGAACGCGATGAGGTCATGCTCGGATTTCGTGCCGGACGCATAGACATTCTTGTAGCCACAGACATCGTAGCCCGCGGCATCGACATCGACGACATCACTATGGTCATAAACTATGACGTGCCCTACGAAGCCGAAGACTATGTCCACCGCATCGGCCGCACCGCACGCGCCGGCAGCCAAGGCCGCGCTATCACCATGGTCAGCACCATGGACCAAACACGATTCGGCCAAATAGAAAAATTCCTCGGAAAGCCCGTGCGCAAAGAATCCATCGACCCATTGTATGGCGAAGCACCCGAGTACCACCCGGACCGACACATGGACTCGCACCACGGCCACAGTACAAACAGGCGCGGCAAAGGCGCAGGCCCCGGCAAAGGCAAACCGCGCAACGCCAAGCCATCGGAACGCCGCGACAAGCCAACCGACAATACCGAAAAAAAACGCCACAAAAAGCCCTTCAGACGCGACAACAAAAAAGACCGCGCCAAGGGAGACAAAACCGGCGCTAAATCCTAAACGACAAACGACCTCGACCGCACACCTCGCTCACCGACAGTACAAAACCTACTTGAAACGTCCTGTAAAGCCCGATAAAAGCTTAAAACGCAAGCAATACCGTTTTAGTATGCGTAAAAAGTTGGCGGTTTGGAAGTTTTTGTCTAACTTTGCACAGTTTTTCCCACCCGACTTAAAAGACAATGGGTACTCTCGCCGAATACAAACTACCGCTAAGGTCCTTAGTGGCAGGCACACACAAATTCAGCTTCCGTCTGACAAAGGACTTCTTTGAACAGATGGAAAGCACGGATGTGCGTGACGGCGACATCCTTGCCGAAGTCACCGTGGAATACACCGGCGATGTCTACGAAATAGACATGCACTGCACCGGAGCGGTCACCATAGCCTGCGACCGATGCCTGGACGACATGCAAGAGAGCATAGACGCCGTCTACCATACCGCAGCCAAGTACGGCGACTGCTACAACGACGAAGATGAAACCATGATTGAGGTGCCGCGCAGCGACAGCAGCCTGGATATCGCGCACATGCTCTATGACACGGTGATGCTTGACATCCCCATACAGCATATGCATGAAGAAGGGCAATGCAACAGCGCCATGAGTGACATCCTCAGCCGACATCGAGTCATTGACACGCAAGACAGCCCGGAGCAAGACCAAGAGCACATCGAAGCCGATACGCCTAACGATCCTCGGTGGGACGCGCTCAAAAGCCTCAAAAAGCAAGACTGACCCCCGACGGGCGCAAGCCCACGGGACCGAATACAAAAATACACATTCAACACAAAAACAATCAAAGCACATAAAATAAAATGGCACATCCTAAACGCAAACAATCCAAAACTCGCACAGCCAAACGCCGTACACACGACAAGGCTATCGAACCCACATTGGCACTCTGCCCCAACTGCGGCGCATGGCACGTATACCATACCGTATGCGAATGCGGCTACTACCGCGGACAGCAGGCCATCGCCAAGAAAGAGGCAATCAGCTAACGGCGGACAAGAATTTCAAGCCGTCCGACACAGCCTGACGACACAACCTCCAGCCACGGCAATGGCTACGCACGACGCCCTATACATCGGCAAGCAATATGTCATGGTAAGGGCAATCACACTGCCACAGCATCGGCAAGACACACGACGCGCCGATGCCGTGGAAGCGTAGTCTATAGACTAAACACAAGCCACACATTCTATTACAACACACCTATGTTCAACGCACGCATTTCAGCCCTGGCATCATACGTCCCTGACGACATCCTCGACAACGACATGCTGTCCAAGATGGTCGACACAAACGACGAATGGATTACCACACGTGTAGGCATCAAAGAGCGCCGCATACTCCACAAAGACGGTGCAGGATCATCGTATATGGGCATCAAGGCCGTCAATAAGCTCCTGGCCGAGAACCCCTCAGCCAAGGCCGAAGATATCGACCTGCTCATCTGCGCCACCTCCAACCCCGACTACCGCTTTCCGTCGACAGCGTCCATCATTGCATACCACACCGGGCTTACAGGCGCATACGCCTACGACATCCAAGCCGCATGCGCCGGATTTATCGTGGCATTGCAAGACGCCACAGCATATATACGCTCCGGCATATACAAGAACGTACTGGTAGTCTGCACCGAAAAAATGTCCTCAATGATAGACTACACCGACCGCTCGACCTGCGCGCTCTTCGGCGATGGCGCAGCAGCCGCACTTGTACAGCCCACCGACCAACCCGATACAGGCGTCATTGACGGTCTATTCCACGTGGACGGCAGCGGCCTCGAGCACCTCGTGATGCTTGGCGGCGGCTCGGCGCACCCCACCACCCAGGAGACACTGGATAAGAAATGGCACTTCCTGCTTCAAGACGGACGCCATGTATACAAAAACGCCGTAACCGACATGCTTACCTCCACCCAGGACATTATGAAGCGCAACAAACTCGGCGTGAACGACATCGACTACATCGTACCGCACCAGGCCAATCTTCGCATCATCGAAGCCGTAGCCCAACGTGCCGGCATACCCATGGACAAGGTGTTGGTCAACATCCAATACCGCGGTAACACCTCCGCCGCTTCCATACCCATCTGTTTGGACGAATACAAGCACACTCTCAAGAAAGGAGACAAAATCATCCTGACAGCCTTCGGCGCCGGGTTCACCTGGGGTGCGATGTATATCGTTTGGGACATGTAACACTCGGCAGCGCGGCACTCCGTTCCGCACGCCCACGCACGGCACGCGGAGCGATTTACGCCACGCAGCCAAAGCATTGATAGCACCTTCGCGGTGCTATCAATGTTATATATACAATCACGGGACTCGCGCCCTGACACATACGCCATACCGTCAAAGCCAAAAGTTATGGAACATAAGCACAAATCCGGGTTTGTAAACATTGTCGGCAACCCCAACGTCGGCAAATCGACACTCATGAACGACCTTGTAGGCGAACGAATATCCATCATCACCTCCAAGGCTCAGACCACGCGTCATCGTATCATGGGCATCGTCAATGCCCCCGAGTACCAAATTGTATTCTCGGACACCCCCGGCGTGCTCAAACCCAAGTACAAGCTACAGGAGTCCATGCTTGAGTTCAGCGAAGGCGCACTCACCGATGCAGACATACTGCTCTACGTCACCGATGTAATCGAAGACCCGACAAAAAACGCCGACTTCGTGGCACGTGTAGCCGCTGAAGACATTCCCGTACTGCTGGTCATCAACAAGATAGACCTTCTGCAAAGCCAAGACCGCCTCAACGAGATATACGACCGTTGGCACCGGACACTGCCCAAGGCCGAGATATTTCCCACATCCGCTAAAGAGCACTTCAACGTCACCAACCTGATGAAGCGCATAGTCGAACTGCTGCCCGAAGGCGAGCCATATTTCGGCAAAGACGCCCTTACGGACAAGCCGGCACGCTTCTTCGTCACCGAAATCATTCGCGAAAAAATCCTGCTGGACTACGACAAAGAAATACCCTACAGCGCCGAAGTCATCGTCGAAAAATTTGACGAGAAAGGCACATCGATACACATCATGGCCGTGGTATATGTCGAACGCGACAGCCAAAAAGGTATCATCATAGGCCGCGGCGGAGCAATGCTCAAAAAAGTCGGCACACAAGCACGCAAAGACATCGAAGCATTCTTCGGCAAACGCGTGTTCCTCGAGATATTTGTCAAAGTAGAACCCAATTGGCGCAACCGCGAAAACAAGCTGCGCCAATTCGGATATATCGAATGACCGCACCGAGATAATCTAACATCACCCACGACCAAACCAATACACCATTATGGGAAAACTCGTAGCCATCGTCGGACGTCCTAATGTAGGCAAGTCGACGCTCTTCAACCGCCTTACCCAAACACGCACGGCCATCACCGACCCCACAGCCGGGACCACGCGCGACCGACAATACGGCAAAGTCGACTGGAACGGCATTGAATTCTCCATAGTAGACACCGGAGGATGGGTAGTCAATAGCGAAGACATATTCGAGAGCGAAATCAACAAACAAGTCGAATTGGCCATCGAACAGGCCGATGTCATTCTCTTCGTGGTTGACTCGATGAACGGCGTCACCGACCTCGACGACCACGTCGCAGCCATCCTTCGTCGCAGCCGCAAACCGGTGATTCTGGTAGCCAACAAGGTGGATTCCAACGAATGGCAGTACAACGTACCCGAATTCTATTCCCTCGGACTTGGCGACCCCTACGGCATCAGCGCCGTCAACGGCTACGGCACGGGCGACCTGCTTGACCAAGTGGTGGCCAAACTTCCCGAGCAAAATGACGAAGACACCGAAGCCCTGGCCGACATCCCCAAATTTGCCATCGTTGGGCGTCCTAACGCCGGCAAATCCTCGCTCATCAATGCCTTTATCGGCGAAGACCGACATATCGTCACCGATATAGCCGGGACGACACGCGACTCCATATATACGCGCTATGACAAATTCGGATTTGACTTCTACCTTGTAGACACAGCCGGTATACGCAAGAAAAACAAAGTCAACGAAGACATCGAATACTACTCGGTCATCCGAAGCATACGCGCCATCGAAGCCTCGGACGTCTGCATCCTCATGATTGACGCCACACGCGGTATCGAGGCTCAGGACGCAAACATCTTCTCACTGATACAGCGCAACCGCAAAGGGCTTGTAGTCGTAGTCAATAAATGGGATTTGGTGCAAGACAAAAGTCAAGCGGCCATCGCGCACTTCGAAGCAGCCATCCGCGACCGCTTCGCACCGTTCACCGACTTTCCCATCATCTTTGGCTCGGCACTGACCAAGCAACGCATTTTCAAAGTCATCGAGACTGCCGTGGACGTCTACAAAAACCGCAAACGCACCGTGCCCACCTCGCAGCTCAACACCTACATGCTCGAAGCCATCGCCGCATATCCGCCACCCTCCAACAAGGGCAAATTTGTTAAAATCAAATACATCACCCAGTTGCGCGAAGCCATCATCCCGACATTCATATTCTTCTGCAACCTGCCACAATGGGTTAAAGAACCATACCGCCGATACTTGGAAAACAAAATCCGCGAACGCTGGGAATTTCACGGTACGCCCATAGCCATATTCATGCGCGAAAAATAGAGCTATACACAGCCGCGTCAGCCACCCGGAGCGACAACCCGAAGTCAACACGCACGAGCTACCGCCTTATCCGGAGGGCGATGCACAAGATTACACGGCTCATTCGAAAAGCAAATTCCCATGAAATTGCTCTAAAAATTGTAACTTTGTACTATATTTACGCCGCAAGGCGGTAGAATATCGTTGCACACCCATTTTATACAGACAAAGACATCAATGAAAGTAGCTATTGTCGGCGCCAGCGGCGCTGTAGGGCAGGAGTTCCTGCGTGTTCTCGACCAGCAGAAATTTCCCATAGAGGAATTGAAGCTTTTTGGCTCGACGCGTAGCGCCGGCAGTTCTATTGTTTTCCGCGGCAAAAGCCACACCATACAGTTACTCAGGGACGAACCTGAAGATTTTGCCGGCATAGACGTAGCTTTTGTCAGTGCCGGAGCCGGAGTCTCTCGTCAGTATGCCGAGACCATCACCGCACGCGGCGCGCTGATGATTGACAATTCGAGCGCCTTCCGTATGGACGCTGATGTCCCCTTAGTCG
Source organism: Bacteroidales bacterium H4 (assembly GCA_001701165.1). Taxonomy (GTDB): domain Bacteria; phylum Bacteroidota; class Bacteroidia; order Bacteroidales; family Muribaculaceae; genus CAG-873. The sequence continues at coordinate 19,717 of DAAP01000063.1, forward strand.
TTCCCGAAGTCAACGGCGCCGATGCCTTAGACACACCGCGCAATATCATCGCCAACCCTAATTGCACAACCATACAAATGGTGGTGGCCCTCAACCCCATCAATGCACTATCACCCATCGAGTCGGTACACGTCTCCACCTATCAAGCAGCCAGCGGTGCCGGAGCCTCGGCCATGGCCGAGCTCGAGCGCCAACACCGCCAGATAGCCGATGGCGAAGAACCCACCGTCGAAAAATTTGCCTATCAATTGGCCGACAACGTCATCCCCCACATCGACGTATTCACCGACAACGGATACACACGCGAGGAAATGAAAATGCACCTTGAGACCAAGAAAATAATGCACGCCCCCGACCTGCAAGTCAGCGCTACCTGCGTGCGCGTTCCGGTGATGCGTGCTCACTCCGAAGCAATATGGGTGCAGACACAGCGCGCCATCTCGGTCGAAGAGGCACGCACGGCCTTTGCCAACGCTCCGGGAGTCTCTTTGATGGACAATCCGGCAGCTCTCGAATACCCAATGCCGTTGCATTTGGCCGGCACCGATGACGTATACGTAGGCCGCATACGCCAAGACCTCGCCAACAAACGCGGGCTGTCCTTCTGGTGCGTAGCCGACCAAATCAAGAAAGGAGCGGCGCTCAACGCCATCCAGATTGCGCAGTACCTTATGGTACACAACCGTTTGCCACGCTAAGGCAAACAGCACACCGGACACAGCCCTAACGCAAAATACAGCGTCGGCACATCGCACCGACAACAAACTTTCATAAAAAAACAGCATCACTATCTGACCGACAAATATGCCTCCCCACCTTGCGCTGCTTGACGTGTCCCCCATGGTGACACAGCCCGTGCCGATATTCTTCATCGTTCTGGTGATAATATTGACAGCGCCGCTTTTGCTCAACAAGCTCAAGATTCCGCACATCATAGGCATGATTGTCGCCGGTGTCGTTATCGGTCCGCACGGTCTCAACGTGCTTGCCGCAGACGAATCCTTCTCCATCTTCGGACAGGTCGGACTCCTATACCTCATGTTCCTGGCCGGCCTCGAAATCGACATGTTCCATCTGCGGCTCAACCTGCGGCGAGGCCTGTTTTTCGGCATAATGACACTGCTGATACCGTTAGGTCTGGGCGTAGTCACCAGCTACTACATACTCGGCCTCGACTTGCTCACGAGCATGCTCTTGGGCGCCATGTACGCATCGCACACGCTTATCTCCTACCCTGTAGCGGCACGTCTGGGCATCACCAAGGCTCCGGCAGTAATCATTGCCGTCGTAGGCACAATCATAGCCGTCGTAGGCGCGTTGCTCGTTATTGCAGGCACCGTCAGCGTGGCACGCAGCGGCGAATTCAGCTGGGCGGAAATGCTTGCCCTGCTCGGACGCATAGCCCTATACTGCCTGTGCGTTCTATACGCCTATCCGCGCATCACCCGATACTTTTTCAAACGCCACGCCGACAAGGTCTTACAATACGTTTTTGTAATGGCCATGGTATTCCTGTCGGCATGGCTGGCACAGCTTATAGGTCTTGAGGCCATCCTCGGCGCATTCTTTGCCGGGTTGGTGCTCAACCGCTACATTCCGGCAGCATCGCCGCTGATGGGCAGTATCGAATTTGTGGGCAACGCGCTATTCATCCCCTATTTTCTGATAAGCGTTGGCATGATGATCAATCTCAACGTTGTGTTCGAGCAAAACACGCTCATCATAGCCTCGCTGATGATAGCCGTTGCTCTGGTGTCCAAATGGCTTCCGGCATACCTGTGCCAAAAGCTCTCGAGCCTTGACAAGCATAGCCTCGGCGTCATATACGGCCTCACATCGGCGCACACCGCTGTGGCATTGGCCGTGGTTGCGCTGGGCAACACCCTGGGGATGCTGGACGTACGCATACTCAACAGCACGGTACTTGTCATCCTCGTCACCTGCGCCGTGGCGCCCATAGTCACAGCCTTCTCTGCACCGCGACTGCGAATATCAATGCTCAAAAAAGAAGAAGAAACCGGAGTCGAGAGTACATCCACAGGCCGCCGTATGCGGCTCAACAACACGCTCATAGCAGTACCAAACCCACAATTGGCCACAGCTCTGGTAGACATGGCTATGCTGATGCGCAACGATCGCGGCAAGCACAATTTCTACGCCCTGCACGTGCGCAACGACAACAATCCGGCCGCACGCGTCCTGTCGCAAAAAACACTTAAGGTGGCACGACATACGGCCGCAGCAGCTTCAGTAACGCTCGAGGCTATCGACCGCTACGATCTAAACACCGTCACAGGCGTACTCAACACCATCGAGGAAAGAGACATTACCGAGATTATACTTGGCTTGCACCGCCGCAGCGCCGTACTGGATAGCATATACGGGAATAAGGTGGATACCCTGCTACGATCGACCAACCGCATGGTCATCATCACCCGCATGTATATCCCGGTATACACCGTCACGCGCATAATCGTGTACGCGCCACCACGCGCGCAGTACGAAACCGGATTCAGTCGCTGGGTGCGTGCCGTGGCTCGTTTGACACGCCAGATAGGATGCCGCGCCATATTCTGCTGCCCGGACGAGATACAGCCACATATACGTGGCGTGATTTATCAAGAGAACTATGGTATACGCTGCGAGTTCCGCCAAGCCGAGGACTGGGATGATTTCATCCTGATTTCAGGCAAAATCCTGGATGACGACCTGCTGATAGTAATCGGGGCTCGAGTCAACTCGGTGTCCTACAACCAGGACATTGCCGGGATGCCGACATTCCTGCAACGCAGTTTTGCCACAACAAACATCGCGGTAATCTACCCCGAACAATTCGGGACGGCCGTTCCGTCTACAACATTCGTCGATCCCATGGCCAGCGACATCACCACTGCCCCCTCTCCATTGTGGCGTCGTCTGCGTGCGCTTCTTCATCCACGCCGAACTTAGCACGGCGCTCCCCAAATGAGGTGCCACTCCGGCAACAACGGCAAAGCGAGCCTTTTTATTTAGACAAAACAGCACAAAAGCGGGGTAAGGTCTCGGCCCACCCCACTTGTACATTATTGTCAAATATCCTCCTGACTTTATCATTGGG
>DAAP01000051.1 GCA_001701165.1 Bacteroidales bacterium H4
AAAAGTGCATTTGATATTGAAAGGGCTAACGATGACCCGTTATACCCCTACGACAATCCCGATGACCCCCACGGCTACGACTACCACCCTACGACATACGACCGTGCAACACTCTATGTGCCGAGGTTGGCGATAGAGGCGTACAAGGCCGACCCGGTATGGGGACAGTTTGTACGGATACGGGCTATTGAAGACGGCATACAGGACACCTCCTTCTTCGGACTGCCGACATACACGGTGGGCAATCTCAGGTATGCGGTTAATGAGACCGTCCGAGACAGCTACAACGCGTCCATATACAAGTACACCGGGGCTATTGTGATTCCGAACGACGATAAGGAAGTGAAGTATTCCGGCAAAATCACCGTGCCCGAAAAAGCTACCATCAACGGCACCGAATACCCCGTATTCGGATTTATGTGGCTTTCCGAGTATTCCGAAAACGAAAGCTCGGACTTGGAGATAACCCTGCCCGAAGGATTGAAAGTGATAGGTTTCAACCGAAATTATGGCGGCTCGCACAACACCATTAAGGCTATCAATATTCCCAAGACCGTGGAATACATCGGCGCGATGAAATACGTTGTCCCCGGCGCTACTGTGACCCTTCCCGGAACGATTAAGGTCGTTTCAGCCGCTGCCGGGATTGAAGCCGAAAAACTTGTTATAGAGGACGGCGCACAGGTTCTCGGAACTCAAATCCTCGGCAAAACACTGATAACATGCCATAACACCGAGCTGACAATCCCCGGTTCGGTAAAACTCGGTGCGCTTGCAATAGATGCACGCGAGTTGGAGAGCCTCAAAATTACAAAGTCCAAAATCAACGGTGCCTCACCGTATCTTGGCTCGGCTTTCTGCCCGAATTCTCCATCCATAAAAAAGATTACTTGCGAGTACACCGTGCCGCCGGAGACAAGCGGCGGTGCCTTCGGCCTCTATCACGGCTACGACATGTACGAGCGTGCTACGCTGTACGTGCCCGAAGAGACTATCGAGGCATACAAGACCGCCCCGGAATGGAAAGAGTTCAAGAAGATTCTGCCCATCAAGGACGGCGTGAATGATGTGACTACGGACGATGCGCAAGTCGTCGCCACCGAGTACCACGATTTGGCCGGACGATGCCTCGAAGCACCGGCCGAGCGCGGCATCACCATCCGCACGGACGTCTACAGCGACGGCACTCGCCGCTGCACCAAAATGTTGCGATGACGTTCCTGACAATTCAGACATAAACAATATTGGCCACCGGGATATCCGTCTCGGTGGCCGTCTTTTTTTGGTGGGGTGAGGGATATGATAAAACGGCCTTGGGGGCTGAGTCGGCAAAATATACAATGCGAGGTGCGGATGATGGTAATATCAGAAATAATGTATATCTTTGGGCAATAAAACTATATCTACGATAACCGATAACCTTTACCACGACTATGATCAAAAGAATAATGTTGACACTTGCCATGGTTGTTTCGATGTCGGCCGTTTCGGCCAAACCGATATTTGTGGGACACCGTGGCAGTCTATATGGGCTTGAAAACTCGGTGGAGTCGTTTACGAACGGCGCCAAGATGGGTTATCAGTACCTGGAAACAGACATCAAAGTGACCAAAGATTTGCAGTTTGTGTGTACGCACGATGATGACCTCACGCGCCTTGGCGGCACCCTGAGCATCGCCTCATCGACGCTCGAACAGTTGCAGGCCGAGCCGCTGTCGCAGACACGTGGCGGAGTGGCCTATACAGGGCGTCTATGCTCGGCCAAGGAGTACTTGGATGTCTGCCGTCAGTACAACGTGCGGCCGCTCATCGAGCTCAAATGGGCCACCGGCATCAATTCAAACGATTGTTCCAATATCCCGTTGCTGATCAAATTCATCGAAGAGCAAGGCTTTCGCGACAAGTGTATCATCCTGACATCCATGAAGCCATGTCTGGAGTATATACGAAAAAACTATCCCGACATCACCTTGCAATTCCTGACGGGGCAGTACTGGGCCAATCATTTTGACTGGTGCGTGGCCCAAGGTATAGACGTTGACATTCAGGCCGGATACTTCGATAAGTCCACCGTCGAGAAATTCCATGAAGCGGGGCTCAAGGTCAATATGTGGACGCTTAATTCCGATGCCGATTACGTGAAATACGGCAATTGGGGCTGTGATTTCGTCACCACCGACTATCTTGATCCCAAGACGGTGTCCGAGCTTGACCCTTTGGCATCCATAGTCCCCAATAAGGTGGACTACCCCGTCAATAAGCTGCTACCTCGCGGCAATTACAAGCCTCGTGCCGAAGGCCCTTATTCGATGCCGGACGCCATTAACGGTACGACAATGCGCATGGCCGCTATGCACGGATATATGTGGAGCGTCTTGGTGGAGAAAGACGGGGGCGTAGCCATATACGATTTTGATTACTATGGTCTCAAGCTCAAGGAACGCAAAATGCCCGTGGACGTCGCCGTCAAGTCTATCGCCTATACCGCCGATGGTTATTTGCTGGCGGTCTCCGAGGTAAAGGCCGCATCGACAGGCGTCAACCCCCTCACGGTATATACCTGGGATGACGCCGAAGCCCAACCGCGTGTGCTTGCCGAAATCACTGCGCCCGGGCAGGCCGGTGCAGCAGGAGATGTAGAATTGAACGAACGTTTTGCCGTTTCGGGCAATCGTGACGATATCCGGATGTATTTACCGGCACGAATCGGGGATGCCGCGACATTGACTTTCTGTGTCGTGTACATCAAGGACGGCAAGATGACCAAATCGTTTGTCGCCGCCACCGATATTGCCGCCGCAGCGCTTGCCGATTGCCGCGTGGTGGTGACACCTACATCGCGCGACCATCTCCTGGTGATATCCGATAAGGAGCGATTGTGTCGCGAATACGCCTTTGACCGTGAAACGGGCGAGATGAAGGCTTATACCGAGTTTGACCCGACAGCGGCCGTGGGTCGCTGTTTTTTTCGCCGCGGCTCCAAACCATACATGGCGTCCTTGGATGATAGTGGCAAGATGTCTTTTGCGGCATATTATGCCGCAAAGGCCGAGCCTTTGGACGAAGTTGTCTCAATTGCCACGGGAATCACGCCCGAGGTCGAGACTTTCGTAGGCGCCGAGGAGGGGCTTTACGGCATCAGAGTGCATGTGCTCACTGCCGACGGCCGTTTGGCCTCGGTGCAGATGCACGATGAAATAATACACGAACCGGCCGAGAATGCGGACTTTGTCGCCGAACGTGTCTGGGAACGCAGTGTGGCTGCAAATAACGCCCCCACCGAGATTATAGACGGCACCAACGCCCAGCAGGGTACAGCCGTATATGGCAAATTCTACATCAACGATAAGTCTACAAAGACACTCAATATCTTCGACACTAAAGGTAATCTGACCACACTGCTCGGTGGCGCCGGCTACGGATGCTGCCGTGACGACAGGGGCAATGTGATTGTGCGTAACGACCTTTCCACCGGTACGACGCACGAGTTTCTGATATATAGGCTGACGGAAAGCGGCGTTAACGACTATACGGTAGAATCCGAGCCCGTATCCGTCACTTGCGAAGTGCCGATAGCCGGCCAGACCAACTTCATCAGTGCTTCGGGTGATGTCTTCGGCGACGACGGGCATATATACTTGTACCCCAACAAGGCCTCGGCGGTCAATATCATCTGCATGTCTCGAGGCAAAGTCGTCAAATGCGTTTCCAAAGACGGCCTTGCCATGACCGGTACTACTGCCGGGTATGTCTACCCCATCGAGGATGACTCCGAAAATTGGTTGTACCAAGTGCGTGGAACCGGCATATACCGCTACTGCGGAGGTGACAACATTGCCGTGTCCACCACGCGTGCCGGCACCACCGCTCCGGCCCGCAACAGCACCACCGGTTTCGCATACTTCGTGTATCGCGGCCATGAATTTCTCGTGCACAACTCGGGCAAAAACTATCTCGGCGGCCTCACTATACGCAACCTCACCACAGACAAGGTCATAGCTTCCTTTGACCCCCTCGGAAACAAGGGTTATACAGAGGGCGGCAATTACTCCGTATCCAACTGGATTATTCCGGAAATCGGAGGCTTCATCAACGGCTACTGTGTCAATATTTACCAGTACTGTCCGGCCAATGGGCTGGCCATCGTCAGATTGTATGATAAAAACCAAGGCGTTGAAGACATCGCGGTCGATACGGCTGTTCCGACGCTGAAAGTCGTTCAAGAAGGTGATGTACTATATGTCATCGGCGCCGAGCGCTTTACGGTGTACTCGCTTGACGGCATCACTCGCCGCCGTGCCGTCGCCGGCAATACCGACGTTTCCGGCCTTGCACGGGGCATATATGTCGTGGTCGCCGAAGACGGCCGTACCGCCAAGATTGCCATCCGGTGACCACTCCCGTTACCCCGCCACATCCTACGGCGAGATACCTGCATGGGCGCTCCGCAGCATCGCCCTGACGATGGATGCGGGCTTTGCCCGACCTTCCGTTTCTGTGCCCTTTCCGCCTATTTAACAAACGTTTGATGTCATATATAACAAATAATCATTAACTTTGCAAGTTAATCATCGGTTGTCGGCCTTCCGATAAGAGGTCACCCCGATATTGTAATTGACACATATACACACATAAAACCATAAACACACATCTTATGAAATTGCAACGTAAAATCGTCACCCTGGCGACTTTGGGTCTTGCCCTCAGTGCCGCCGCCGTGCCCGCTAAGCGCGAAGTGCGTACAGTGACACAGCCCGATGGAACGACTATCGAAGTCCGCATCGTCGGCGACGAATATCTACATTACATGGTTACGAATGACGGAAATATCGTCAGCCGCGATACCGATGGACGTTATTGCTATGCCAAGGTCGCAACCGACGGCCGCATCATCTCCACCGGCATTTCCGTCACCAAGAAAGACGCTCCCGACCTTGATGTCACCAACCTCAGCGACATCAATACCTCGGAACTGCGCGCACAGCGCATTCAGGCACGCAATGTCGCTGTCAAACCGCAGCGGCTTAATGCTCCGGCTCGCTCAAACGGCGACCCCAGCAGCGGAATAGGTCGCTTCACAAACTTCCCCGCCAACGGCGAAGTACGTGCGCTGGTACTGCTTGTACAGTACAAAGACGTCAAATTCACCCTCTCCGACCCCAAGACATACTTCGATGATATGCTTAATAAGGACGGATTTAACCAATACGGCGGTACCGGCTGCGCAGCCGAATACTTCCGCGAAAGCTCCAACGGCCAATTCCGTCCCATCTTCGATGTGTACGGCCCGGTGACACTCGGTCAAAACCGCAGCTATTACGGCGGCAACGATTATTACGGCAATGATGTGCAGCCGCATCTGATGGTGACACATGCCCTCGCAGCCCTCAAAGATCAGGTGGACCTGAGCAAGTACGATGCCGACAACGACGGATATGTAGACAATGTATACGTGTTCTACGCCGGCCAGGGCGAGGCTTCGTACGGCTCGGAAGAAACCGTATGGCCTCACTCGGCACATATCAATGACTTCGGTGTCACATACAGTGCCAACGGCAAACAAGTCAACCGATACGCCACCTCCAACGAATGGGAGCAGACTCGCCCGGACGGCGTAGGTACTTTCATCCACGAATTTAGCCACGTCCTCGGTCTCCCTGACTTGTATTGCACCAACTATAACTCTGTCGCAGGCGACATTACCCCTAACGCTTGGAGCGTCCTTGACTACGGTACTTACAATAACGACGGTCGCACTCCGCCGACATATTCGGTATACGAGCGCAATGCCATGGGATGGATCGATCTCAAAGAGCTCAAAGACGCCGAGACGGTGGCACTCAATCACATCGAAGACTCCAATGAGGGATGTATCATTCACACTTACGGCACAACCGGCGCTGTTAATCCCAACGAATTCTTCCTGCTTGAAAATCGCCAGCAGAAAGGTTGGGACAAGTACCTTCCCGGACACGGAATGTTGATATGGCACATCGACTACAAAACTTCGGTGTTCAATAATAATACGGTCAACAATACCACGCACCAACATGTGGACATCGAGGAAGCATGTGGCACTGCCAACAGCCGAAACGAGTCTGTTTTGGCCGGATATACCTTTCCTGGCACGTCAAAGAATACATCTTTCACATCTGAGACAACTCCGGCGCTGAAAACCTGGGCCGGCGTGGGTGTCGATGTGCCTATTACCAATATCGAGGAGGACGGCAGCATCATCTCCTTTGACGTCTGCGGCGGCGGCACTCCCGTGCCGGCACCTGTGGCTCTCGCCCCCACGGAAGAGACATCCGATTCTTTCGTTGCCAATTGGCAGCCTGTCGAAGGTGCAACCGACTATCGCCTGACGGTATGGGCTGTGGGCGAAGGCGCGCCGAAGACTGAGACCGCCGATTTCGGCACATCTTCAACGACGGCCACTTTCCCCGATGGTTGGAGCTCAAATGTCAATGGTGTGTATACTACGGCAGCAAGTTGCGGTAAGGATGCCCCATCGCTCAAACTCAACCAAGACGGCGCATATCTGGCTACTCGCACTTTCCCCAACCCGATCAAGTCCGTATCGCTGTGGATCAAGGGACAGACGGCCACGAGCGATTGCACACTCAGCATCGAGAGTCAAGACGGAGAGGGATGGTCAACATTCAAGACCATAGCCGTCAACACCTACAACAATAAGGGCGCTGCGGTTACGATAGACGAAATCCCCGCCAACACCTTTGCACTGCGCATATACTACAACAAAGGACAGCGCGGCAACGTTGCCATAGACGATGTGGCCGTTACATACGGAGCCTCGACATACATCCTTGACGGGTATGACGCCGTAAGCACAGCGGGCGCCACTTCGATGCGCGTTGCTGCCGTCAAGAGCGTCAATAAGTACCGTTACAGCGTACGTGCTTATGTCGGTACTTCGCGTTCGGCAATGTCCAACACTATCGAGCTGACTCTCTCAAACGGAGTGGAAGATGTCTCTATGGACGATGCCAACGCCCCGGTCGAGTATTTCAACCTCCAAGGTGTGAAAGTCGGCGCCGACAACCTCACCCATGGCATATACGTACGCCGTCAGGGCAGGTCTGTCTCCAAGATTGTCATCCGCTGATACTTTTTGCCGAGACAATTACAGACATTTCGACACAGACATTAAACCAAGCACCGAGATGGATACACCAAATGCACAGATGACCATAGCCGACCTTCAAAAGACGGTGGATCGGTGGATTGCATCCATTGGTGTGCGGTATTTCTCGCCATTGACCAATACCGCCATCCTCGCCGAAGAAACCGGCGAGGTGGCGCGGCTGATGGCTCGGATATATGGTGACCAGTCGTTCAAAGAGGGCGAGGACCCCTCGGCTCTTGGCGACGAACTGGCCGATGTGCTATGGGTGGTGGCTGCCATTGCCAACCAGACGGGCGTAGACCTCGATGAGGCTCTGCGATGCAATATCGCCAAGAAAACAGCCCGTGATGCAAACCGCCATCGTGATAATCCCAAACTGAAACAATAACAACACATAACACTCTACAAATCATGACCGAACAAATTGACAAGTACCACCAGGCGATAGCCGCCAGCAAGGTGACGACAGACGATGCCTTTGTGGCCGCCGAGGTGAAACGCATACTCGATGAGCACCTCAAGGAAAACATGACGCAGGACGTCTACCGATTCCTGTTCAATACCATCGACCTGACCACGCTCAAGGCCACGGATTCGCAACGTAGCGTAGCCGCCTTCACCGAGCGCGTCAACGCCTTCGAGGCCGAACACCCCGAGTTGAAAAACGTTGCAGCGATATGTGTATATCCCAATTTTGCGCAGGTGGTACGCGCCGTCCTCGATGTCAGCGAGGTTGACATCGCGTGCGTCAGCGGCAATTTCCCCGCTTCACAGGGCTTCCTCGAGACTAAGATTGCCGAGACGGCTCTCGCCGTAAAAGACGGGGCTGACGAAATCGATATCGTACTCAACGTTGGCGCCTTCCTCGACGGTGATTACGAGAGCGTGTGCGACGAAATTATCGAACAAAAGCACAGCGCCGGCGACTCAATACTCAAGGTTATCCTCGAAACCGGAGCGCTTAAATCCGCTCAGGCAATACGCGACGCCTCGGTACTGTCGCTGTACAGCGATGCCGACTTCCTGAAGACCTCCACCGGCAAGGAATATCCCGGCGCCACACTTGAGGCCGCATACGTCATGGCACAATGTATCAAGGAGTATTACGAGAAGACCGGCAAGCGCGTGGGCTTCAAGGCTTCGGGCGGCGTGGCTACCACCGAAGAAGCCGTACAATACTATACCGTCATTAAGACTGTCCTCGGCGAAGAATGGCTGGACAATCACTACTTCCGTATCGGAGCATCGCGCTTGGCCAACAATCTGCTCTCCGACATTCTGGGCACGCCCACCAAGTTCTTCTAAAATACGCCTTGCCTCTACGTAAAGTTATCACTCAAAAAGCAGCATTGACTTATGGCTGAAACTCTCATATATATCCATCGCAACGGTCAGCAGCAAGGCCCGTACACGTTGCCGCAGCTGACAATGATGACGCTAACGCCTGATACCCCGGTATGGTATGAGGGGTTGGCTGACTGGATGCCGGCCTCGCAGGCACCGTTGACGGCCCCGCTTTTCAACGCGGCAGGCCCGGTGCCGCACATGCCTACGCCCGGAATGTCGCAACGCAACAACGGCATCAAGCCGCCAACGTACCTTGGATGGGCCATAGCCTCGTGCATATTGTGCTGCCTGCCTCTTGGTATTGTGGCCATAGTGTATGCTGCGCAGGTCAACGACAAATGGATTCGTGGCGACTATGACGGCGCATATCGCGCTTCACAAAACGCCCAAATTTGGACCATAGCCGCCGTTGTAATCGGCATCATAGGCAGCGTTGTCATTACGCTGGTTCAGCCGGCTTTTTGGAGCTTGGCAATGTAGCGACGGATGACTTTTACGCACCACACCCCGCCGCCGATACCGCGCCCTCAGAGGTTGCGGCATCGGCGGCGGTTGCTTGTGGCGCGTTCTCCGTGGATGCGGCGGTTGGTCGTGGCATTGATCGCTGCGGTCATCGTGGCCGCCCTCATCATTATCTTCATTTTCAACCCGGAGAACACCGCTTGGATGCCCCGTTGTCCTTCGCACATGCTCACCGGATACGACTGCCCCGGCTGCGGCACTCTTAGGGCGCTGCATGCACTTATGCACGGCGATATTGAAGCAGCGTGGAATTACAATGCCGCACTGTTCTTTGCTATACCGGCTATGGCGGCTCTTGCCGTGGCGCCGCATACGCGTCCGCACTCGCTGCTGCGGCGCTTTGCCGACAGCCGCTGGACTCCGATAGTCGTGTTTGTCGCACTTGTCGCATGGACCATCCTGCGCAACATCTGAGACTATGCCGGGCAATCCTTCGGCCAAACACGTGAAAACCTTTCATTCAACGGGCAACAGTAGAGCGGAGCAGTCACTCTGTATTAGAGCGTCGGTAAGCGAAGAAAACGTTTCTGACAAAGGATAAGCAAAGACAGAGATATTAATAAACGTTAATTGTTACGCCGCCATATTGGACAATTAGCCAAAAGGCGCTAACTTTGCACTGCAAAACACGAGGGGTATTAGCTCATCTGGTAGAGCGCAACACTGGCAGTGTTGAGGTAAGCGGTTCGAGTCCGCTATACTCCACTCCCGAGCAGGCTTGGATTTATTTCCGAGCCTGCTTTTTTGTCACCCTACAATATGCCAAAGTTAACAAAGTAACACCTTGTAAGCAGATACAAGAGGCTGTTTGGCGTATAAGCCCAACTTTTCATCTCCGAGACGGATTTATTCAAACACTTTTCGTAATAATGCATTTGCCCGTGGACTCTACGCTCAGGTTCGTTTAACCTACACACTGAAAAATAGTCCCGGTTAAATCTTTTTCGTAAATTTGCACTAGTTTATATCTCATTTTTATCAAGGACTTAGGCGCCGCGTTGGGCATCGATTGAAGTCAGAGCGTTGCTGATATTGACAAGCGACTAATAAGAGAGATGCGGCTTGTTGATTAACGATATTATAATTATCGAAAAGATGCTTAGGTCTATGACGTAAGACTATATACACAAATTTATTAGAGAAATGATGGAGAATTCTTTGTATGACAAAAAGTCGTTACTGACGATTGCTTCCAAGAAGATTGACTGGAAGGAAATCGTCAAAGACGTTGTGGCCTTTAGTAATGCCGAAGGGGGGATTTTAGAGTTTGGTATTGAGGATGGCATGGAGACTCCTGATTGTCTCCAAAGAATCCAGGATTCGTTGATGACAATGTTAGTAAACAATATTAACGGGAAAACTAACGGAGTCCAAATATCCGCCGAAAAGAAGAAATATGATAACGGAGGAGAAACAATACTTCTCTTTATTCGTCGCTCGGTCGTCATGGCCACTACAAGTGACGGCAAAGTTTTTATGAGAAATGGAGATAATTCTGAACCTATAACCGGAGAAGACTTACATAGGCTTTCAGAAGAAAAAGGATGTTATAGCTGGGAATTGCGTGTCTCAAATTATGCACTTTCAGACTGCGACACAAAAAGACTGACTTATATCCTGCACTCGCTCAGAACGTCTAATCGTGTTTCCGATTTTGTCAAGGAAAAAACAGATACGGAATTGCTCAGGTATTTTGGCTTATTGGCTGAGAATAAAGACTTAATGACATATCTTGGAGTGTCTTTTTTAGGTTCGCAATTACAAAGGCAAAGAATCTCCAATGCACCTACTCTCCAATGTATTAAATTTGATGAATACGGCGAGAAAATTAATAAATGGACATGGGATGATTTTGTCTATGGCCCGGATGAAATCATTGAAAAAGTTTGGGAAAGCATACCGGATTGGAATGAAAGCCAAGAAGTTAGTGACGGATTATTCCGTAAGAATGTTATGGCTTATGATAAGGATGTCGTGCGTGAGCTAATATGTAACGCCGAAATCCATCGTTCCTACGCCATAACCGGCGATATATTTATCAATATCCATCCGGACTATTTCGAGATTATCAACCCCGGACGTCTTCCTTATGGAGTGACGCCTAACAATATCCTCCATAAGTCCAAAAAGAGAAATCCGAATTTTGCTGCCTTAATGCGGGCACTCAAGTATGTAGAAATTGAGGGCTCGGGCTACGATAAGATGTATGAGATACTTTTGCAACAAGGCAAAAATGTACCCATTGTTTACGAGGGCAATGATTTTGTCTCAGTGAAGGTGTGTCGTCGCATACAGAGTAGCAAAGTTCTTGAACTGATGGATTTCGCAGACAGGAATTATCAACTCAGGCAAAAACAGAAAATATGTCTTGGATTGATTGCCATGCATGAATCTGTTACAGCAAGAGAACTGGAGAAGCTCTTGGAATTGAATAACTCCGATGAATTACGCCCTTGGCTACAGCATTTAATCAGGCAGGGCCTTGTTATAAGCTGCAATGTCAGAAGCCGAGGATTGGAGTATCGTGTAAACTCAACCCTTCTTCAAAAATCAGAGTTTAGAGGCAAAACGTCTCTAAAGAGAATTGAGGACTATAGGCTCAAAGAATTAATTATAGAGGATCTTAAACTCTATAAAGAAGCTCGGATTGGAGATATTCAAGAGCGCATTGGGTCAGAGATCAGTGAGAAACGTGTTAAAGCTCAGATCTTAGGTTTGGAAGAGGATGGAATAATAGGAAGACGCGGTTCAAATCGTTGGACAACGTATTATCTTATCTCTACCCACAAAACACAATAATGATAGAGAAAAATTAGAGAGATAATACTAATACGGTTATATTCAATAATATATCTCACACCTCAATTGAAGATTTGAGACGAGAGAAAGTGTTAGAGGATGTTAATATTGGCGTTTGTCTTGTTTTGCAGATGGCTCGAGGCGTTAAGGCCGGCGGGTTGGAATCGACATGGCGCATCTTGATGCAGCGTATGGCCGGACGCTATCATCTAACAGGTCGAGGTCAATATTGTCCTAAATAAAATCGGAAAAAAGGAAAAGGAAGTAGTCACTAAGGCAGAAAATAACTACCTTAGTAGTGAGTG
>DAAP01000018.1 GCA_001701165.1 Bacteroidales bacterium H4
TTTTATTTAGGACAATATTGTTCTTGAGCTGTCGTGAATATGCCGTAATGAGTATTGTGCCGTATTTTTTTGTGGACGCTATTCGCGGTCAGGCATCAAGTCCGGTATTGCTATTGTCCGAACCGAAGTTTGCCGTGTTTTGAATTGGACGATATAATGCCGTCCAAAGGTGTTGAAGTATCGTATATGTCCGTTAGTCGTTCTGACGGGCTATTTGTCGGCTGTATTCTTTGTTTTGACTTTTCCAAACTTCTTCCCGGTTGGCGAGCAGCACTGCGCCGTAAGACAGTCCCATCATTGCCAGTCCCGTTGTCATGTTCCAACCCATGAAACCTCCGAGGCTTGCGATAAATACAAATATCATCACTGATAAATAGAATTGGCTGTATTTCAGCTTGCGTATCACCACGTACAGCCAAATGAAAAACAACAGGTGTATGATAAGTCCGATGTAGCCTATGGTGAGAAATACTTGCAGGGGCGAAATTTCGATGCCGGTGGCGACTTCAATACTTTTTTCTACATCGATATAGTATTCGTTTTCGATAATATACTTGGTGTTTTTTGTCAGTTCGGGGTGCAGAAATCCGAGTCCGGTCCACTGTTTGTCGTATTTGTACATTAGCTCAAACTTGGGCATTGCCTGTGCAAGTCTACCCGACCCGAATTCGGAAATGTCCTCGTCGTCCTCTGACTCATCCAAGACGAATATTTGGTCCAGGGAGGACTTGATGCGGAGGGTGGAGTTTTCGTTGACGGGGTTTATCGGAAGTGTCGAGTCTACCATATACCCGACAGCCAGCAGGATGGTTGCGGCGATGCCGTATCCGAGTATCTTAGTCTTTTTGGCTTGGAATACCATAAGGCAAAACAACACGCCAAAAATCATTGTAAAAGTCTTTGATGAAAGGAATGCCAAAATGATTATAATCCAGACATACCACTGCAAACGATATTTGCGTGCAATGCTCCAAACGACCAAAGCAAAAAGGAAAAGCCCCCAGGGGTATTTGCGAGGAAAGTTGCCTATTCCGTAAAGTATCAGGTCATTGTATTTGGAGGTATCTGCTCCTTCAAAACCCAACGGCGAGCGCGGTATTAGAACCTGTCCGCATATAATGAAGCCGTCGAAGACATAGAAAGCGCAGACGATGATGATGTATGGGAAGAGTCGTCGCAGGAATTCCTCCATGTCGAATTCGCGTCCGGCAAATAGCATCAGCGGCACAATGAAGTATATGAAGCCTAAGTAGTAGCGTATCAGACGTATCTGTACGCTCATGCGTTCCTCGGAGTAGGAGGCCAATATGATTATGGCGGCGGCATACAATAGTAGTCCGAAGAGTACCTTGCGTACCAACGGCGGCTTGCGGTATATGCAGACCCCCACGACAGAGACCAGAAGCATGATGTCGTCGGTCTTGATAGGTAGGGTGCCTTCGCCGATTAGAGCGTATCCGCCGAAGAAAATGGTGAGCTGGATGGCTGCATCGTAGCGGTCTTTGATGAGGGAGCGTATAAGTATTACGGGCACAAAGAGATATGCCGGAGGGAATTGTAGCCCCATCATCGACATGCACAGCAGAAATATCAGGGCGTTGAGCCAATGGCGACGCTCGACATGGAGATATGGTTTCTTTGTCGGAGAGTCGCTCGCAGTCGCCTGTATGTCTATCGCTGCCGCTGTGGTCATGCTTGAATATTGTTGTTAGTGCGATTACGCCGATATAATTTGGCTTTGATCATGTCAAATGCCGCGGTGTAATATGGTGGGCGCACGATGGCGCAGATGCCGATGTAAGCAGCGGCAAATGCTATGCATAGTAGCGCGCAGTTTGCCACCGGGTGAAGGGTGTTGTACCACAGAGTTGCCAGTGCGGCACTGCCGGCAAAGGCTATTGTGGGGATGTAGGCAGAGTGTACAAATTCGCCGAGCATTTGCCTGACAGTAAATCCCATAATCTTTTTGTAGTACCATGCATGTGCAATACATATTATGATTGCGGCTATGACCTGTGTCAGAGCTACCATTTCTATGCCGTGGCGGAAGAATATGGCAAGCAGGGCCAGCTGTAGTCCAACTTCTATGACCGTGAGATTGCGCATCAACTTTGTGCGGTTGTATGCCTTCATCGCAGATTGGTAGAAGAACTTCATGGAGGAGGCTATGCCGTATGCTATAAGTATGCGGAACACCGGTACGGCGGCGTCCCATTTACTGCCGTATAAGACGTTGAATGCCGGCCATGACACAAGTAGGAGGAAGGCGCCGACGGCAATATTGAGTGTCCACAGACGTACGTGCATGTCTCGGCACAGTTGTTGGCGCTTTGTATGGTTTTGTTCGTTGGACAGTACGGCAAAGAACGGCCAGTTGAATACCGATTCGGTGATGGCGTATGGTACTTCTTCGAGTTTTTGGCCTTGCGAGTAGATGCCGGAAGATGCCGGCGAGATAAATTTGCCAAGGACCATGGTGTTGATATTACGGCCTATTTGTACTGTGACAAATGCTATCATCAAGTGTATTCCGTAGCCGAACATTTCCTTGAACGAGTCCCGGTAGAACGCTATGCGCGGCATCCAGCGGCTTATGGTGACGTAGTATACAAACAGGAAGAAACTCAGGAATATGTGTGTGGATACCAGTCCCCAGTATCCATATCCCATCAGGATTAGGACGATGCCTACAACAAGAGATGTTATGGTGGCGCTGAGGCGGACGATGCACATACGCTTCATGTCCAGGTTCTTGCGCATACGGGTTTCTTGCGTGAAGCTGAGCGTCTGGAAGAAAAAGCATACGGCGATGGCGTACATGATGCCTTCGATTTGCGGTCGTTCGAAGAACAGCGACAATGGGTGGGCTGCCGCCGAGAACACTATGGCAAAGAATAGTCCGAAGGCGCCGTTGAATACAAATACGGTGGAGTAGTCGCGTTCGGTGGGTTTGGCTTTGTGTATTAGTCCGTCGGACATTCCGCAACCGCTAAGGTTGTAGGCTATGGCTGTGAATATAGCGACCATAGCCAGCAATCCGAAGTCGTCGGGTGTCAGCAGTCGCGCCATGACTATGTTTCCGGTGAATGTTATCACCGAATTGCATACGCGGTCGATGGCGCTCCATTTATATACTCCTTTGGCGGACATTGGCAGTATGGTGTATGCGGAGCGTGTCTTATCGGCGTGTGATGCGTTGCCAGAGGTTGTGTTTCTTGTGCTCCTTGTCCGAACCGTATCCGTATCCGTAGCCCTTATGTGCTGCGGTGCCGTTGACTACGAGCGACATCTTGCGCAGGCGTTTTTCGTTGTATATGCTGTTGATGAACTGGATGTCGCGCAGGGTGGTGTAGTTGGCGCGGCATACGTATATGGTTGCGTCGGATATGCGTGCAAGGTTGAATGTGTCGCTGACCATACCTACGGGGGCGGTGTCAACGATGATGTAGTCGTAGCGTTTGCGCAGTTCGACAAAGAGTCGGTCGACGGCATCGCCGGTGAGCAATTCGCCCGGGTTGGGCGGAATGGGTCCGGCTGTAATGATGTCGAGGTTAGGCATAAGCGGTTCGCGCATGATTAGGTCGTCTATGGCTATGGACGGATTGGCCAGATACTGGGTGACGCCGGTGTGTGGGGCCAGGGTCAGGTACTTGGCCAGTTGTGGGTTGCGTATGTCCATGCCGATGAGGAGTACGCGCTTGTTTTGCAATGCTAATGATGCGGCCAGATTGATGGATATGAATGACTTACCTTCGCCGGCGCTGGTGGAAGTCATCAGGATAACTTTATCATCGGCTGCGGAGAGCATGAATTGGAGGTTGGATCGTATCAGACGGAACAATTCGCTGGTTGACGAGGTGTCGTGGCTGCTTACCACAAGTTGTGTGCCGCCATGGTCGGTGCACATCTCTCCCAATACGGGTATTTCGGTGAGGGCTTCGACTTCGGCTCGTGTCTCAAACTTGTTGCGCATCAGCTTCTTGAGATACAGTATTACCGGCGGGAAGCAGAGTCCCAACAATATGGCTATGGCAAGTATCATCTTCTTGCTCATGCCTACAGGTTCGCTGAGTGTGTAGGCGTTGTCTATTATTTGTCCCTTGGGTACGGAGTTGGCAAGGAGCATAGCTGTCTCTTCGCGGCGTTGAAGCAGGAATAGGTATAGCTGTTGCTTGACTTCCTGCTGGCGCTTGAGGTTGAGGAAAGCGCGTTCTTGCGTAGGCACATTGCCGAGGTGCCCTTGGGCTTTGTTGTACTGGATTTGGAGGTCGCGGACGCCTATTAGTGAGTTTTGGTATGCTCGGTCAAGGCTGGTGTTGATGCTGGCACGCATAGCGTCGATTTGCTCGGTGAGTGACTTGAGGGCCACGTTGTTGGCCTTGGCATTGGTGAGCAGGCTTATGCGACGCATTATCAACTGGTTGTAGGTGCCTATGCTGCTGCCTACGCCCGAAATTTCGCTGCCGGTGGGTATGAGGTCGTATGCTTTTTCGGGGTCGCGGAGAAAGTCGCGAGTTATGCGAATGATTTCGTTTTCGGTCTGGGCCGATATGAGTGCTCGTTCGGCTGAACTTTTCAACCCCATGTTGTAAGAGGTCTCGGAACTTACATCGACGATGCCTTGGCTCTGCTTGTAGATTTGGATGTCGGCTTCGGAGGCGTTGAGCGAGTCGGATATCAATGCCAAGCGTTGATCGATGAAGGCTGCGGTCTTTTCGTTCTGACGGTTTTTCTCGGCGATACCGCGGTCGTTATACTGGGCGATGATGGCGTTGAGGATGTCGCGTCCGTATTTTTCGTCTGTGGAGATGATGCTGAGGGCGATGACGTTGGATTTTTTGGAGGCTATGGAGGACTTGACTTCGGTGGCCAGGTTTTCGGCAGCCACATCATATCCGGTGACATATATTGTCGTATTGACGTCTTCGCCTGCGGGGTAATCTTTGGTGCGATCAACCACAAAGGAGCCGTATTTGGTCTTAAGTGTTGCCGGTAGTTTTTGCTCTTCGAATTCGGCGATTTTCTTGCCGGCAGCTTTGACGGTGATGTCGGCTATACCATCGGCACGTACGTCTGCGGCAAAGGACACGGTGGTCAGCAGCGTGTCCACGATGCCGGGTGCGGGATATACCTCCACGGGAAATTTCTTGTACTTGAAGACCTTGGAGATTATACCGGTCTTGACGATGTGTGTGCGATAGGTGCCCAAGTCGCGAGCCACATCGCGCAGTACCGAGTGCGAGTTGATTACAAATATCTCGTCTTCGACGTAACCACTTGATCCGAAGATGTCACCCAGTCCGCCGAAACTGGACATGCCTTTACCTTCTTCCTGCGATATGAGCACATTGGCATGGACTTCATACTTAGGCTTGGAAATCTTGATAAACAAGACGGCTGCGAGTCCGCATATTATTACTGAAATCAGGAACCAGTGCCATTTTTTAGCGTAAGTTGACAGCAGTCCTTTGATGTCTATAAACTCCGAGTTTTGGTTGCTTTTTGCCATAACCGAACGGTGAGGAGAAGAGTGTGAGGGTGTTTTTTCTTAAGATGTTTAAAGTGAAAGGGGGCAAGGCTGCGCCTTACCCGTAATAAGCCTGTGTGCCGTTACTTGATAGCGAGTGCAATCACCAGCGAGGCAACCACTGAACATGCGCTGACTATAGTGGAGATGACGCTGAGTTTGAATGCATTGTTTTGGTTATACTTGCTGTTGTCTTGGCGTATCTTGTTGGGCGTGACATATATGTAGTCGTTTTGCTGGACATAGAAATAAGGGGAGGTTAGGATGTCCGAGCTGTTGAGGTTGATGCGGTGGGCGGTGCGCTTGCCGTTTTCTTCGCGTACAAGGAGCACATTGCTGCGTTCGCCATACTCGGTGAGATCTCCGGCCGAGGATAATGCGTCAAGCACCGAGAAACGTTCGCGTGTGACATTGACCACGCCAGGAGTGCGTACTTCGCCGGCTACATTGACATGGAAATTGACCATCTTGACTATGACCGTCGGATTGTCAACGTCGATGCTAACTTTTTCGGTTACTAATTGTTGGATTTGTTCGGTCGTCAGTCCGCCTACGTGTAGCGTGCCGAGGACCGGCATAGTGATGTCGCCCTTGGAGTCTACGAGGTAGGTCATCTGCTGCGGTGTCGTGGCTTTGGTGATTTGCGAATTGACGGCGGGGTTGCTTAACGGGAGGTTGTAGACCGCTGTGGCTTCCGGATTTTGCGAGGTGACGGTAATCAGAAGCTCGTCATCCGGGACGATGCGTGTCAGGTATTCGCCTTGTGCCACGGTGGCGTTGAGCCCTACCGAGTCTATGTCAGTAAAATATGTTAGGGGGGTACGAGGCGTCGAGCATGAAGCCATGGCTGCAGTAGCAACGGCTGCGACGACAATATGGGTTAATCTCATGAGTTAACGATAATTATCATTATTTTAGTTAAAAAATGCGCTATATATATAACGCAAAGCCCCTCGGGATATTATATTCCTAGGCCTTAAAAATGCGTACAAATTTACAACTTTAAATCCAATGGGCAAAATACACATAGTTCAAAATGATGTAATCGACTGTATCGCAGCGTTAAAACCATTTGTCGGCCTGTGGCTGTCCGGTCTCGGCCGTGTATGCCGAGAGCGGAAACGGACGGTCGGACGTGCTATGCCTACAAAAAGAAAACGCAATGACTTGTGATAAGTCATTGCGCTTTGCGGAGTGGGGGGGATTCGAACCCCCGAAACGCTTTTGACGTTTACACGCTTTCCAGGCGTGCCTCTTCAACCACTCGAGCACCACTCCTTGGTGTGTCCCGGATGTCTGTCTTGGATGGCATCCGTGGCCTGTGGCTGTTTTGCGAGTGCAAAGTTAAGCGTTTTTTTTGAATCTCCAACTATGTTTGGCAAAGTTTTTTTGCTTCCTTTTCGCTTTGGAACATTTTTAGGAACAAAGCGCCGCCGACTAATGTGCCTGTGGGGCGTTGTTGTCGGCGGCGGGTGTGTTTTATAGGAAGTTTGTGGCGCGGCTTATGCGTGAGTGCAGGCGGCGTGTGTCTACAGCCGTTCAGGCTTTCTTGGGCCGGGAGAGAACGAGGGCGTACATAAGGATGTATGCGGCAGCGGCCACGGTGAGCCAGAATCCGGCAAGGATGCCACAGTCTTTGGCGATAAGGCCCTGAATGAAAGGAAGAATGCCTCCGCCGCAAACCATGGCCATAAATAATCCGGAGGCGACGGCGGTGTATTTGCCGAGGCCTTCAACGGAGAGGTTGAATATTGCGCCCCACATCACGGAGGTACATAGGCCGCAGAGTATCATGAATATGGCGTTGGCCGGGATTTGCACGGAGAAGAAGGATAGCTCTGTGGCGTTGAATCCGAAGAAGTCGGTGGATGTCTCAGGCATATATATGCCGATGACGAGCAGGCATATGGCGACTGCCGATGTCACGGTAAGCATGGCGCGAGAGGATATGCGGTTGCCTACTGCGCCGCCGATGAGTCGGCCTACGAGCATGAGAAGCCAGTAAACTCCGGCAACGCTGCCGGCTATGGTTGCGGGAGCCATGGCGCTGGAATTGACTGCGGGGCTGTTTTCGACATATTGCAGTGTCCAGTTGGCGATGCCGACTTCTATGCCTACGTAGCAGAATATGGCTATGACGCCGAAGGTGAAGTTGCGGTGGCGGAATGCCCCGGCGATGCTGATGCCTTCACGCTTTTCACCGGCCTTGTGTGGTTCGGGCAGTCGGCTGACGTATAGAATTATGAAGGCAACGGCAAAGATGCCCATGGCGAGGTAGAATACCGGGTTGGCGGCCGAGATGGTGCTGGCGGCGCCGCCCAGGAGGCTGCCTACGATGACCGGAGCAAGTGTGGCGCCGATGCTGTTGCATGCACCGCCGAATTGTATGAATTGGTTGCCTTGATTTTGGTTCTTACCCAATGAGTTGAGCATGGGATTGACTACGGTATTGAGCATACACATAGAGAATCCGGCCACGAAAGCACCGATAATATATACTGATACGGCGGTGGTGTTGTCGTTGAGGATATATCCGGAGAGATAGGTGATGAGGACGCCGACAAATCCTACAGTGACAGCGGCCATGGCTGTGCGGCGGTATCCGTGGCGTTCGAGCAGCTTGCCGGCCGGGTAGCCCATAAAGGCGTAGGCTATGAAGTTGGCGAATGTGCCGAGTTGGGTCAGGAAAATGTTGTCGCCCGACATTTTTTTGATAACTGAGCCTAAGGGGTTTTGATACCCGGTGACGAAGGCTATCATAAAAAACAGGGCAAACATGATTGTAATGGGCAGGACGTAGTTCTTGTGCCCGGCTTGGTTCTGTGCCATGGTGTTCGGTATTATATTTTAGATGGATAAAAAAGTCTTTTATGGATGGTGGGAAAAGAGAGAAGGATTGGGTTATGGTGTGTCCGGTCAGTATTCGCGAGGTCCGAAGATGTCGGTGCCTATGCGTACGATGGTGCTGCCGTGGCGTAGCGCTATTTCATAGTCGTCACTCATACCCATGGAGAGTTGGTCGAAGCCGCACAGATCGGGGCAGGTGTCGATGATGCGGCGGTGCAGTGAGGCGATAGCAGCGAAGTCGCTGTCGATGCGTCCGGTGTCGTTGGTATTTGTGGCCATGCCCATGAGACCGCAGATATGGGTGGCGCGCAGGCTGCGGTATTCGCCGTTGCGGAAATATTCCTGCAGCTCGTCCGGCGTGAATCCGAATTTGGTTTCTTCGGCGGCGACGTGTATTTGCAGCAGTACACGTGTGACCACTCCGGCCTCGGCGCTGAGGCGGTCGATGAGATTGAGCAGTTTGACGCTGTCTACGCTTTCAATCAAGGCGGTGTGTCCGATGATGCTTTTGACCTTGTTGGTTTGCAGGTGGCCTATGAAGTGCCAGCGCACGTCATCCGGCATCTCCGGAATTTTGGTCAGCATTTCCTGTACGCGGCTTTCGCCGAATACGCGCTGCCCTGCATCGTAGGCTCGGCGGAGCTTCTCGATGGGATGAAATTTGCTGACAGCCACCAGTGTCACGCCCTGTGGAAGCAGGATGTGCAGGCGCTGTACTTCGGATGCTATATCGTGCGACATTGTATTGTCAAACAGGATATTACTTATTGCCGCTCAGGTCGGCTTTGTATACGTCCATAATCATTGTTTCGGCTATGGACTGCACTTCGTAGTCGCCGAGGATGCCTTTCATGCCTTCGTGGATGTTGGCGAGGGCTCTGTCAAAATCGCCGGCTTGCACGAGGTACTGCGTTGCGGCCTTTTTCTCGTTGCCTTTTTCGTCTATTTGTATAAAGGCTACTTTGGCCAGGTAGTATTTGTCTCCTGTACCGTCATAGAATATTTCATTGATTTTGGTGCGTTTGACTGCCGATACCGAAAATTCGCCGGAAATGTAGGGCTGGGCTTCTTTGATGATGCGAGCCTCGGCTTCTGTAAAGGTCAGTGCGTCCACAATGTATGGTTCGGTAACGCGTTTCACCGAGCCGTCTTGCTGCATTTTGTCGTAGCGTACTTTGCATTCAAACCATGTTGCCATATCGTATGAGTGTATTGTTTGTTATGTTGTTTATTATTGTATTCTGTTGCTTTCGTTGGTGCATGGGGCATTTTTTGAGCCTTGCCTATGCGTGCCCATAACCGTGGGCGCAGTGTATGCCACGGCCTAAGCAGATGCAAATATACGGTTATTTTGTGAGACTGCTGCCATCTGTGACGCTGTTTTTTGTGCGGTATAGGGCAGGATGGGGCGTTGGCTGTTTCGGCGGTATTTAGTTGTGCAATGCTTGGATGCCCGATATTTCGGTGGAGACTTCGCCGAGTGGTCCGTTGCATTGCAGCACTCCGGTGTGAATCTTGACAAAATCGATTCGGCGTATATTTGCCGGATTGCCGTCTGCATCAACTGCGTTGGCCAGGCTTAAGGCTGATGAGGCTTGGTCATTGGGACATGAGTCGGCGTACCCGGTGTAGCAATAGCCTACATAGGTCCCGCCTACAAGGAAATGGTTGTCCGGCAGGCGCATGGCTGTCACTGACATTGTTGATGTCTTCTCGCCCCAAGAGGGAAAGAAGGCATGGTTGTGGTATGCGGCATTGCGGCTCAGTACACCAGAAGTCCCGTCATCGGCTGACCATAGGACAAAGGCATCGTTGTCGCCGGCAGCGCTGTTGTCTGTGTATGTCACGGTGGTCACGCGGGCTTGCTCCCATCGTGCGCCGCGCAGGTAGTACCAGGTGTCATCGGCCTTGCCGTTACGATTTACGTCCTCCATGACACACACCACGCCCGGTTCGGACGACCCCACGCGCATCCCATCATATGTGCTTGTTCCCCAATAAAAAGCATTGCCGAGGACGCGGAAGTCGCCTTGGGCTTGTGGCGAGTGTAGTATGGGTGTCTTGAGACGTAGGGTTACGCTACCGCCAAATCCACCGAGGCATATCAAGCTGCCTCGGTCGAGGCTCTGCTGGACTGCACGGCGTACTGCGACCGCATCTGCGTTTGGTGCTATCTCGGGTAATTCGTTGACGAATTGGCCCGGCATAGGCGAGTAGTCAAGTACTTCCACCGCTACGTTGTGTGGCGTATATTCGCTGCCGGGGGTGTCCGGCTGCCCTTTGTAATCGTCGGCGCATCCGGTCAATGCTATGGATGTCAGTGCTAATAAGGCTGTAGTGTATGTGTTTAGCGTCATATTTGTGCTTATGTATGCGTATGTAAAAAAAATGCTTTTTATGTTTTATGCCTGTGTTACAGGTCGATGCTTTCGGAGAAGATGTCGCGTATCGCTCCAAAGGGAATGGTTGTGCCGTCGTGTAGCCGCAACCATTGTTCCGTATCGTTGATTTTGGCTATAATGCCGCGGCTTTCGGCGATGATGCCACCGGCTTTGTGCGTGTCCGGACAAAAATGTCGGATGACGACTTCGATGGCGGCATCGTAGGCCTCGGCTGTGCGTCGCGCGATGTCGGTGCGGTTTTCGTCGGTAAGCTCTGTGTCCGTATCGGTGTGCCGTGCGGCTTCATCGATGGATTCGGAATGGCCGTGCAGCGCCGCAAAAGGTGCAAATTGTGCTGCTCGTCCTTTCATGGACATGTGCCGGTGTACGACAGACGGTTGATATTGTCTGTCGATGATGTCTGCATAGAGTATGTCTGCATTTGCCTCCGGTTTCATGCCTTGTGTCCTCCTATTTGCCTATTGCGTTGGCGTCCGGTGGCTCCTTCACGATAATTGAGCCCGGTGAGTATAGCGTTCTTACCGTAGTTGGTCTTGATGTCGAGCATGGCGCGTTGTATCCTCTGTGCCTTGTCTTCATCGGCTTGTCGATTTTTTTCGGCAGCGATTGTTTTGATGTATTCGCCAAAGAGGTCCGGTTGTGGCGCTTCGGCCGGTAAGACCTCGCCGACCGGTAGAACCTCGCAGGCGGTGATGTTGAGCCGCCGTATAGTCAGTGTGTTGTGTACGCAACTGTGCCACAGCCCGGTGACGGACTTGCAGATTAATTTGGCCGAGGCTGTGGGCGCCGCAAATGTGCCTGATGCGTGCGATGGCGCCGGAGCACGACGTCCGTATCGGTCGATGACAATCTGCACGCCCTCGCATGACCCGTCATCGGAAATGTTGGATACATCGTAGCCGATGTCTATTGCTATGGCTTTTGTGACCAGCCCTTTGGCTACAAGATTCAGGGCCAAAGACTGCGACATTTCGAGTATAACTGTAAGGGCGTTGGCGCTCTTGTAAGGCTCGGTGAGTACCTGTCCTTCTGAAAATGAATGTGAAGAGGGCGTGTATGCCTTGATGTCTGCAATGCCCACCGGCTCGTGTCCCCATGCGTGGTCAATAAGCAGCTCGGCATTGACACCGAACATGGCGTACAGGGTGTCTTCGTGGTTTATGGACATACGTGCGACATCGCCCATGGTGTATATGCCGCGGTCGGCCAAGCGCCGAGCAATGCCCGAACCTATGCGCCAAAAGTCGGTGATGGGTGTGTGCGCCCATAGCAGTCGCCTGTATGCGGTCTCATCAAGTGCGGCTACACGCACGCCGTCCGCGTCCGGTGTCATGCGCTTGGCTACGATGTCCATGGCTATCTTGCATAGGTACATATTGGTGCCTATACCGGCTGTGGCGGTGACTCCTGTCTCGCGCAACACGTGGCGAATCATGGTCATTGCCATTGCGTGCGGGTCACCGCCATAGGCGTGCAGATAGGGCGTGGCATCGATGAACACCTCGTCGACACTGTATACGTGCATGTCTTCGGGTGCGGCATAGTGGCTGTATATCTCGAATATTCGGGTGCTGTATTCGATATATAGAGCCATGCGGGGCGGGGCTATGATAAAGTCTATGGCCAGTGACGGGTTGGCTGCAAGAGCGTCTGCATCGCAGCTGGAACTGCGTCCCGGTAGGGCTGTGCCGCGGCGTCTATTGGCAGCCTGTACGGCTTGCCGTGCCTCAAAAAGGCGTGGTCTTCCGCCGATGCCAAGTGCCTTGAGCGATGGAGACACTGCCAGGCATATCGTTTTGTCTGTGCGTGTTTCGTCGGCCACCACGAGGTGGGTCTTCAGCGGGTCGAGGCCGCGGAGGACACACTCTACGGAGGCGTAGAAGGACTTGAGGTCTATGGCAATATAACAGCGGTTGTCGTCCATAGTGCCGGAGTGGCGTTTTGACCCGCTAAGTTACGACTTTTGTGGGAAAAAACAGACCCCGGTCTCCCTATAAATAGTTAAGGGAGTGCCGAGGCCGTTGTATTGCGGTCGGTACTTGCGCCTTTAGAATGCGTAACGCACGCCTATGGCGGGTATGACGGCGTGTATATGGTAGTCGGCCGTGAATTGACCTGTGGAGGGCAGACCGAGCTGTGGATAATTCTTGGCTATGAAGTCATCGTATTGGCCGGTGGCGTTGTCAGCACCGCAGCCCTTGACGTACATGAAGGCCACGTCTATGGAGAAGCTCTTGACCGGACGGAACGACAGACCTAACGATGGCTCTATCTTGGTCATGCCCGGAGTTTCGGGGTTGTAGTGGTCCTTGTTGACCGGGCTTTGGTCTACCATGAGTCCGGCACGGAGATCCAGTCGGTCTGTGAGAGCATATTCGGCACCCAGGTGATAAGTCCATGAGTTGTGGTATTTCTTGCTTAGATGCTGGTCGAAGTCGGGCAGGTGATCAAAGGAGAAGTCGAGGTAATCGTATGTTTTCCATCCGGTGAGTTGGGCGTCAAAAGCCAGTGTCAGACGGTCTATGGGGCGATAGGCTACGCCGAAGGTCAGCACGTAGGGGCAGGGCATGGCTGCTGAAAAATTGGTTTGGTTGAGGTTGTCAAGCGTATTTCCCAAAATCTTTTGGGCTGCTTGGTTGGCGTAAAATACTTCTGCATCGCCTTTGCTGACCTTCATCTGCATCTTTGAACGGAAGGATGCACCGATGGTGATGCGCGGGGTGACTTCGTACATGGCTCCGATGTTATAGCCCACCGAGAGGTCTGATGACCCGGTGAGTTCGACAGATGCCGGGGAGATGCTGCCGAAGCGCACATCACTGCCCAAGGCACCGAGCAGGCGATCAAGCGATGAGGGGCTGACAAGTGCCTTGTGCAGGTCTACGCTACCCCAGGAGACCATAAGTCCGGCACCGATACTCAGTTTAGGAAGAAGACGCCACGACACGGTGGGCTGTATGGTGAATATCTTAAGGTCGACACTTTGGTTGAGCACTGCGCCGGCCCAGTTGTCACCCCAGTTGATGCTGCTGCCGTAGGGTGTGTACATGGATACGCCGGCATACAGGTTGTTGTAGATGCGGAAGGCGGCTGATATGTTGAACGGAGTGCTTACCTTGTTGCTTGTTTTGTATTCGGTGCCATTATGATTGGCTGTAACCGATGATTTGATTGCACTCATCCCGGCGGTAACATCGACAGTCTTGTCGCTGAATGCCAGCGCTCCGGGGTTAAAGATGTTGCTCTCGGCCCCAAGTTTAAGAGCAACGCCGACATGTCCCATGCCTTCTTGACGTGCGCTGAAAGTGTTGACTTGGTAGCCTTCGGCCACGGCTGTGCCGGCCGTTACTGCAATAGCCGTCACGGCCAATAGTAGCTTTTTCATACTTGTCAAATTTTTTGTTTTCATTCTCAAAAAGGCTGCAAAGGTATGTATCTTAGACTAAATATACAAATTATTCGACCTTTTGACCAATTTTGCTGGTCTAAAGGTCGAAATCAGTTCTCATATAGGCCAATATTTGTTCGATTTGTATAGTCTACAAAAAAACGGATGCGCCCATGGCAAATGGCCGTGGACGCATCCATACTGTGCTTGTTATTGAGTCTGTATGTCAGGCCTTTTTCCCGACATAGTCCGTAGGAGTAGTTTCTGTAATTTCTTTGAAGACACGAGCAAAGTGCGAATAGTCGGCAAAACCGCAATCAATGGCCACATTTTTCAGTGGTGTTCCCGGGGATTTGTCGAGCAACTCACACGCATATTGGATTTTGGCGTAGCGTATGAATGATACCGGTGTTTGGCCGAGTATGGAAGTGATTTTACGGTGCATTTGGCGTGTATTGATACCCATATGAGAGGCCAAAGAAGTAACGGAGACGTCATTGCCTTTGGTAAGCATGTTTCGGATGGATTCGGTGGCTTGTTTGAGAAATTGGTCGGAAGTGGTGTTCTCGGTCACGGTTTTACTGTGTCCTGGTGTCGTTATACGTAAAACTTGGGTAGCAAACTTGTCTCGGAGCATGGCACGCTGCTCGAGCAGTTTATCCACGCGAGTGCATAATTCGTTGGCATTGAAAGGCTTGGCGAGGTATGCGTCCGCTCCGGCTTCCAGTCCGCGTATTTTGTCAGCCTCGGTTATACGCGCAGTCACCATGATAATAGGTATATGGTTGACCAGACTGTCTTTGCGTATTTGTCGGCACACTTCGAGACCATCGATGCCGGGCATCATAACGTCCGTGATGATAATGTCGGGTATTATTTCGCGAGCCAATGTCAATCCTTGTTGTCCATTTTCGGCGCGATGTATCGTGTAGGTGTCGGTGAGTTGCGAGCATATATATTCGGCTACGTCGTTATTGTCTTCGATGACCAGTACGTGCTTGCGTTTGTCGTCTGCCGGCTCATCTTCAATAGAACTTGGAATGTCCGGTATGGCTGTCGGTATCGATGATGGTACTGATGCATCATCTTCGGAGAACGGTTTGGCGGTGTTGTGGATGGGAACGGTAATATGGAATGTAGTTCCGTGCCCATGTCTGCTGGACACTTCTATGGTGCCGTCTACGGCATCGATAATCTGGCGTACCAAAGCCAGGCCGATGCCTGTGCCGGATGTGCTGTCGTCGCTGTAGAAAGGTTTGAAAATGTGTGGAAGTTTGTCTTCGGGTATTCCGCTTCCGGTGTCGGCGAAAGTTATGTCAAGCATTGTGTCAGCTTTCTTCATGCGGATTGTTATAGTACCACCATTGGGGGTGAATTTCAGCGCGTTGGACATCAGGTTGGAGAATAATTTATTCACATAGTCCGGCACAAAGTCCATTTCGATGCCTTGAGCCGGGGTGTCCATCTTAATGGCAATGTTTCGACCGGCTGCGTACTCGCGGCTGCATTCGACGAGCATTGATACTTGAGCGACGATGTTTCCATGGCGCCAGTCGGGATCGCCAATCTCGGACTTTATGCGTGAGATGTCAAGCAATTGCGTGATAAGCGTCAGTAGTCGGTCGCCGTTGCGCTGTATTGTTTGGGCCTTGTGCCGTATCTCCGGATTGCATTCGGAGTCATCTGCTATTCCCTTGCTTAGACCGAGAATAACGGTGAGAGGCGTTCTAAACTCATGGGTGATGTTTGTAAAGAAACTTTCGCGCATTCGACTTGCCTCGCGGAGTACTCTGTGGCTGTGTGCGCGTACTCGTGCACTATAATACATAAGACCTACGGCCAGCATCAGCAGTATTACGATGACTATCAGTATTCCGTAACCGATATATTTGGCCGAGCGTTCGTCTCGCAACTCTTTTTGGGCAAGATCTACGCGTTGCTGTTGGCGTCCTCGTTCGATGGTGATACCGATGTTGTGTATGCGGTTGCTCTTTTCCATGTCTACAACGCTGTCTTGTAGCGTTGTGGACAAGACGTGATGTTTCAGAGCTTCGCGATATTGTCCTTCGCGGCTATACATCCTATAATATAAATTGTGTATGGACGCAAGATGCTCTATGGACTTGATGCTGTCTGCTGTGGCCATGGCTCTGGCCAGTAATGTCGCAGCTTGCGAGTCGTTGTCTCTGTCTATATATATGGAAGCCAAAGCCAGTAGCGGTTCCAGCGAATGCCATTTGTCTTCCGATGCCTCCATAATACGGTATGCCTCCGAGTATTCGCGTAGAGCATTATCGTATTGGTGGCGTTTCTCGTATATGTTGCCGAAGTATGTGTGACACAATGCGATACCGAGGTCGTTGTTGTCGGCGCGGTTCAAATCCATCGACTTGCGGTAGTACTGCATAGCCTTATCGTCATCTCCTCGGGCGTTGTATATTGCACCCAGATTTGCGTAATTTATGGCCTGTCCGGTATTGCTACCGAGGGCGTGTTCGCCGGCCAAAGCAAGGCGGAAGGCGCTATCCGCACGTTCGTAATTACGGATGCTGAGGTATATGTTGCCGAGTCCGTTGAGTGATACCACGCGATTCTTGCGCATTGCATAAGCTGTATCCGAAGACTCTTCGCACAGGCGGTATGCGTTGTAGTGGTATTCTTGAGCCACATCGTATATACCCATGCGGCGGTAGTCGGTGCCTATATTGTTAAGTGCTTGTATCCATTCGGCTGTGTCGCCTATGGCTTTTGCCAGTTTGAGGCCTTCGCTATGCAGGCGCAAAGCCTCGCCAAAGCGGCTTTGGTTGCGCATGTTCTTTCCGCGTTGGCGCAAGGACACGATGGTATCGCGCAGCGCCTTGGCCTCTGTCTCGTCACTCCCGCTTCCCGAACAAGCGGTTAAAGGACCGAAAACTATCGCCAAGGCAAGGGTGGCAAGTGTCGTGGAACTCTTAAAAAATGTATATAGGATCATGTCTGTGTCGTCGGTAAGTCGTTGGTTGCAATATGCGGTTGAATGTGCACAATCGATGATTGCGAGGTGGGCCTGCCACCTTTTTTGGACGTACAAATTTACAAATTTTTAGAAAGGTTAGCAAATCAATCGAATGTTTTTGGGGCTGCAGAATGTATAATGGTAATGCGATATCATGTATATGGCTAATTTAATTGTTTAAATCGGATACGTTTTGTCTGGTTTAGACATGTGATTTTAGGTCTTTTGCGTCGCGCAATGTCCGAAATATTCCTTAATACGGCTTTATGATGTGCTAAAATTTGCAAATAGGAAACAAAGCAGCCAGGACTTCAAAAATATTCGCGCAGGTCGACATCTACTCGGCTAAATGTTTGCCAAGATAACAGGCGATTAATACTTGGGAACCATGCCGGATACATGTGTGCGAGGTTTTCTTCATGTCCTCATCGCTTATTCGTTCATGCCTGAATTTGTACGGCCTCCCCCCCTACTGAGGAAGAGTGGAAAATTATGCCGTTGCGCTTCTTATCTGAAATTTTCTTATTTTTTTTCAAAACAAATATGCTTTTACGCTTGCGGTTTCAATAAAAATAGCTAACTTTGCATTCACAAAACGGGTATATCGCTTGTATGGAGCGGTAATTACATACCGAAGGTCCTTTAGCTCAGTTGGTTAGAGCACCTGACTCATAATCAGGGAGTCGTAGGTTCAAGCCCTACAAGGACCACATAGATTGAAAGGGATTACAGTACAGCGTTTTAGACGTTGGATGTAATTCCTTCTTTTTGTGCTTGTGGAGCGGAAAGCCGGGGTAATTCGGGGTCAAGCCGAAATTCGGACGGCTTCGGGAAGGAGGATGAGAATGAATGTTAGATAGATGCTATATTGGGGAAGTCGCCTGATAAGCGGACAGAGGCTGAGAAAGCGGTAGTTGAGCGGTATCTGGATGAGCTTTATCCTGATAGGAGAGAAAGCAACGAGAATGATAGGAGCACCGGGAATGCCGAGAACACCGGAGGCGTTTTCGGTTATTTTGTCGGATGGCGTTGGTCGTGGGGATAGTGAAAGGGAATGGGTGGTTGTGCGGCTATGATTGCCGGTGTCAGGTGGCGGTGGGAATTGTGGTGTCGGGGAGGTGATGGAGGATTTGGGTGAGGGGGGAGATGGGGGATTGGGCATCGAGTGGGGTGACGTCGAAGGCGGCACGGGCCAGCCAGGTGAGTTGTTTTTTTGCGTATACGCGGGTGTTTTTGGCGATGCGAGCTATGGCGGTGGTGCGGTCGAGCGTTCCGTCGAAGTGATTGAACCATTCTTTGAAGCCGACGGTGTTGAGGGCATTGAGGTGTCGCAAGGGGTACATGCGTTGTGCTTCTTGTTCCATGCCGTCGGCTACCATTTGGAGGACACGTGCGTTGATGCGATCGAAGAGTTGAGGTCGTGGCATGGTGAGGGCGAATGTAACGGCGTGCAGCTCCGGGGCGGTGGGGCGTCCGGTGAGGTGGCTGCTGTAAGGGCGTCCGGCTTGGAGGCTGACTTCGATGGCGTGTATTATGCGGCGTGTATTGGCCGGGTCTACGGTGGCTCGGTATTGCGGGTCGAGAGTGGCGAGGAGTTCGAGCAGGTGTTGCAGTCCGTGTCGGTGGTATAGGTCGAGTACGTATGTGCGTGTGTCTTCGGTGATGGTGGGCATGTCGTCGATGCCGTGCAGCAGTGCGTGTAGGTACATCATGCTGCCTCCGCAGATGATGACGTAGGGGCTGTTTTGCCATAGTCGCGGTAGCAGCGTGTGTACGTCTTGAACGAATTGGGCGGCGCTGTATGTGGCGTCTATGGGTAGTGTGCCTACGAGGTGGTGTGGTATTGCGGCGAGTTGGTCCGGGGTTGGTGCGGCTGTGGTAATGGGAATGTCGCGATAAATCTGGCGCGAGTCTGCGCTGATGATATGGCAGTGCAGGTGTCGCGCCAGTTCTATAGCGAGTGATGTTTTGCCGCTTCCGGTGGCACCGGTGATAATGATGGCGGTGCCACCGGGACGGGCGTATGTATCAGCGATGGTTTTGTGCAACGATACGGGCTATTTGGACGATGACTTCTGTGGCTTTTTCCATGGAGGGGATAGGTATGTATTCGTAGCGTCCGTGGAAGTTGAGGCCGCCGGCAAATATGTTGGGGCATGGCAGGCCTTTGAATGAGAGTTGTGCTCCGTCTGTGCCGCCGCGTATGGGTACTACTTTGGGCGTGACGCCGCTGTCTCGCATGGCTTGTTCGGCTGTGTCGATGATGTGCATCAGCGGTTCGATTTTTTCGCGCATGTTGTAGTACTGGTCTTTGATTTCGATGGCGCAGCAGTCGGGAAATTCGTGGTTGATTTTGCGTGCGAGGTGTTCCATCTCTTTTTTGCGGCGTTCGAAGCGGTCGCGGTCGTGGTCTCGTATGATGTATGTGAGCACTGTTTTTTCGACGGTTCCTTCCATGCCTATGAGGTGGTAGAATCCTTCGTATCCTTCGGTGTGTTCGGGGGTTTCCCATCGTGGAAGCATGATGACAAACTGGTTGGCTATGCGCATCGAGTTTATCATTTTGTGTTTGGCGTATCCCGGGTGTACGTTGCGTCCGGTGAAGGTGACGCGTGCGACTGCGGCGTTGAAGTTTTCGTATTCGAGTTCGCCTATTTCGCCTCCGTCCATGGTGTATGCCCAGTCGGCACCGAAGAGTTGGA
The DNA here is from genome assembly GCA_001701165.1 of Bacteroidales bacterium H4. Lineage (GTDB taxonomy): Bacteria > Bacteroidota > Bacteroidia > Bacteroidales > Muribaculaceae > CAG-873. Next base: position 19,862 of record DAAP01000018.1, read on the forward strand.
CATCGAATTTGTGTGCGCCTTGGCCGATTTCTTCGTCGGGGTTGAAGGCTATGCGTATTTTGCCGTGTTTGATTTCGGGGTGTTGTTGGAGGTGGTCTACGGCGGAGATGATTTCGGCTATACCTGCTTTGTCGTCTGCGCCGAGCAGGGTATTGCCATCGGTGACGATGAGTGCCTGTCCTTTGTAGTTGAGCAGTTCGGGAAAGTCGTTGGGCGACAGTGTAATGCCTGTATGCTTGTTGAGCAGTATGTCGCCGCCGTCATAGTTTTCGACGATGCGTGGGGTAACATTGTGTCCGCTCATGTCGGGTGATGTGTCGAGGTGTGCGATAAATCCGATGGTGGGAATGCCTTCGGCATCGGTGTTTGCCGGCAGTGTCGCCATGAGGTACCCGTTGTCATCGAGGGTGATGTCGTCGAGTCCCATTTGGCGGAGTTCGTCGGCGAGATATTTGGCGAAGGTCATTTGCCCGGGTGTGGAGGGCGTCATGTTGGTGAGTTCATCGCTCTGGGTGTCGTATTTGACGTACCGCAGGAATCTGTCTACTACGTTCATGGTGATGTGTATTTGTTGTAGTGCTTTTGTGTATGTTTGCTTATTTCTTGTGGTGCTTGACGTGTGAAGGTGTCAATACCTTGATTTCGGGGCGCCAGGCGTCTACGTCGATGTATGTGCCTTCTATGGGAACTGAGGCGTTTTTGTCGCTGAAGACTATGGCTACGCGGTTGCCTGTCTTGATGTCTGTTTTGTCAACGATGAGTACATCGGCTCCATCAATGTTGTGGTGGTGAAATGTGGGGATTCCGCGCCACATGGCGGGATTTTGGCGTCGCAGGTTCATGACGTTGAAGGTGTATTGCATAAGTTGGCGCTGTTGGTCGTCGAGGGGGACGATGTGTCCGGATGTGCGCGAGACGTTGTCTTTTTGCCATCCGTGGTTGTCGACTGCGCGGTCGCCGAATTCGTCGCCGTAGTATAGTGTTATGGGTCCGTTATATGCGGCGAGTATCGCCATGCGTGTCATTTGTTTTTCGATGTATAGTGGCTCGGCGGGGTTGAGGTGGTCGGCCAGGCGGTATCCGTCGTGGTTGGTGACAAACAGGTTGGGCAGCATGGTGTCGTCCTTGTATCCGCGTTGGCGTGGGGTGCTGAGCACGTATATTATATCGTCCCAGTTGTCAAGTCCTTCGCTTTCGATGTCTTGCATGGGGCCGGAAATACGTTCTTTTCCGTCGAAGTCGAAGGCGCTGATGAGTCCGTGGTCACTGTATACGCCGGCGTTGATGGCGTTTGCGTCACCCCAGTCTTCGCCTACCATGTATGCGAGTGTGCCCCAGCGCTTGCCTTGTGCAGCGCGATGGTCGGCAAGGTCTTGTACGGCTTGGCGTATTTCGCGCCAGTAGTTGTGTCCGTTTTGTACGACTTGGTATGCCTGGTCGAGGCGCCATCCGTCGATGTCGTAGTTGTCTATCCACCAGGTGGCCACTTCGCGAAAGTAAGGCAGGGAGGCGGGGTAGGCGACATTGCCCGAGGGTATGGTGTCGCGCACGTTGGCGCTGGGTGTGCTGTCTATGGTGTATCCCGAGGGTGAGGGTGTGGTGACTCCGCCGTGGTGCCCGAAGACGCCGTCAAGGATGACGTAGAGGCCGCGTGCATGGGCTTCGTCGATGAGGTGTCGCAGATCGTCCGGTGTGCCGAAATGGGGATCTATGGCGAAGTAGTCGTTGGCGAAGTATCCGGTGGACCGGAGTTTTTCGCCGCCTTTGGCTTTTGAGCTGTCAAATATGGGGGTGAGCCAAATGGCATTGGCGCCGATGGAGGCTATGTGGTCGAGGGCGGCGGTGACGCCGGCAATATTGCCGTCTTTGCGGTTGTTGTCGGGCCCCCACATGGCGGTGTATCCCGGGGTGGTGGCGGTGGTATCGCGGTTGAAGGATGCTACCATAACTTGGTATATTGTCAGCGACTGTTGGTCTTCGTAGCGTTTTGGCAGCCGTGGTTGACGAGCGGCGTAGGCAGCGATGAGTATCGTGGCGAGTGCCAGTGTGATGGCTGTAAGTATGGTGCGGGTGTATGTCATGGCGAGGTAATTGTGTAATGGTGGTGCCTTGTGTGTCGTTGGCTATGGACCGGGGCAGCAGTAGTGATGGTGCCGGCGTTGCCGAGGGTGAAGCCAACGTGTGTATGTTTAGTCTTCATTGCCGGCAAATTGCATGAGATAGGCTTTGATAAAGTCATCGAGGTCGCCGTCCATGACGGCGTTGACATCGGATGTTTGGTGTCCGGTGCGGTGGTCCTTGACGCGGCGGTCATCGAATACGTACGAGCGTATCTGGCTGCCCCATTCGATTTTCATCTTGCCGGCTTCAATCTTGGCCTGCTCCTGCATACGGTGTTGCAACTCTTTGTCGTATAGGATGGAACGCAGTTGGCGCATGGCGTTTTCCTTGTTTTTAGGCTGGTCGCGAGTCTCTGTGTTTTCGATGAGGATTTCTTCGTGCTCGCCTGTGTAGGGGTCTACGAATTGGTAGCGCAGTCGTACACCCGATTCTACTTTATTGACGTTCTGGCCGCCGGCGCCGCCGCTGCGGAAGGTGTCCCATGACACTGCGGCCGGGTCGACGCGTACTTCGATGGTGTCATCTACCAGCGGGGTAACGAAGACCGAGGCGAATGATGTCATGCGTTTGCCTTGGGCATTGTATGGTGAGACGCGCACCAGGCGGTGGACACCGTTTTCGCTCTTGAGAAATCCGTAGGCAAAGTCGCCTTCGACGTTGATGGTGCAGGATTTGATGCCGGCTTCATCGCCTTCGAGGATGTTGGCTATCGAGGTCTTGTAGCCGTGCTTCTCGCACCAGCGCAGGTACATACGCATCAGCATCTGTGCCCAGTCTTGACTCTCTGTGCCTCCGGCTCCGGAGTTGATTTTGAGTACCACGCCGAGGCGGTCTTCTTCGCGGCGTAGCATGTTGCGTAGTTCGAGGTCTTCAATCTTGGTGGCTGCATCGGCGTACAGCCCGTCCAATTCGGCTTCGTCGACAAGGCCTTCTTTGGCGAAGTCCAGCCCGGTTTCGACCTCGCTGACGGCTTTGTCAACTTCATCGTAGCGTTCAATCCAGCCTTGTAAGTCCTTGATTTTCTTCATCTGTACCTGCGCTTCCTTGGGGTGTTCCCAGAAGTCGGGAACGTGTGTGTGCAGTTCTTCTTCTTCGACTTGGATTTTCTTGCCGTCGATGTCCAGGTAGTGTCGCAACGCATCGCGGCGTTGTCCCAGTTCTTTTATTTGGTCTTGTGTAATCACTTTCAGTGTCTTGTTAGTCTAAATATAGTGCAAAGTTACGATATTTCGGCGAGAAATGGCTAAATACCGCAAATTAATCGGTTGTGCTCTTTTGCCCGGGACGTGTAATAGCCGTTTCTGCCGCTTTTGCATGGTCTTATGTGGCTGTCGTGGCTATTGATATATGTCTTGCGATTCGGGGGCTATATGATGGTACTTTGAGCCTGCTGTGGGCGCTATATTTCGGAGGGGTAGGGGCAAAAAAAAGTCCGAATACGCTTCGACAGCGGATTCCGGACCAGCCATTAGGCATTGTTGACTTCTAAAGTTCGGTTTCTTATTGCCACTACCATACATGTAGGTAGGGCTACATAAACCATTTGAGATTATATCATACTTACTTGTGTGCAATGCGATGGCTGTCCGGCCGGACGGTGGCGGCGTCTCACGATGGCGGTCGTCGCAGTGGCGTGCTTTGCTCTGCCTTTTATGTGGCGGAATGGGCTCGCGTGGATAGCTTTGCTTTGCACTTGCAAAGTTATGCATTTATTGGCTGCAAGCCAAGGCTAATTAAAGTATGTTTGCTTCTTTTTAATTAAATTAACCATAAGGTTATGCCATTTTGGTTTGCATGGCTTAGCGTATGGTGTTTATTGTTGCGGTTCTTTGGTGTCGGGTGCAGGCTGTGTTCGGTCTGCTGACTTTTCCGGCTGTGCATCGCTGTCAGTGGTGGAAATTGCAGGGATTTCGTCCTCCGGAATTTGGTCAGTATTGGCTCGGCGTTTATGTCCCAATGGAATGGTGTAGGATATGGTGATGGAGCCGCTTAGAGGTGAGGATGCGGTGCCGTAACCGGGGATATACCAAGGGTCGCCGCCGACAGGGTGGCTTTGGTGCAGTATGGTGTGATAGCGTAATGCCCAGCCGGCGCTGATATTGCCCCATAGGCGTACGCGCAGGCCCAGCACTATTTCCAGCCATCCGGCCGAGGCACTTTGTGATGGGATATCGAAGGTAGTCTTGTCGCCCCAATATGTACCGGGGTCGGTGGCGCCTGTAACTTCGTATTTGAAGGAAGCAAAGCCGTAGCGCAGTCCGCCGTAAAGTTGGTAGGCGGGATTGGAATTGAACAGGAAGTTATAGTCCATGCCCAATTTGGCGTAAGGTGCCAGAGGTGAGCGGTAGGTGTATCCGTATTCGTCGGCATTATGGCGTGCCTGTCCCAGTCCGATTTCGACAGCGGGAATGTAGCGGTTGTGCATATTCAGTCGAATGTCAACGCCTCCGATACCATAGTCCTGACCAAATGCACGCATCACGGGATCCCAGATATTAAGCCCGATGCTAACTTCGTAAATCTTGGGGTATAGCATTTTGGGCTTTTTTGGCAGCATAGTCGAGTCTACCCATTCGGTACCGGTGACGGTGTCTACCATAACTGTTTTGCCCTGATCATCGGTGTATTGCGTGGAGCGAGCTCGACGTGCTTCCAGTGCTCGCTGACGTATCAATGCCGAGTCTACGGGCGCGCGCATGGGCGATGTCGGGGTCACGGGGGTGATGCGGCGCTGGGCATCGGCGTTGCCGGGAAATAAAGGCAGCAGCATCAGCAGGGTTATGACGGCTGTGGCAAGTGTCTGGAGTCGTGGCGTGGTCATTGCTCGGATATGCGGAAGTAGATGTTGAGGTTGACGTCTTCGAGATTGGTGACCTCGGCTTGTGCCACACTGACGCTGTCGATGAGGTGTGTGGTGGACGTTGCCCCGGTGATGGTGTAGCGGTACATGGCGCCGCAGTCGTCATCGGCCAGCCATGGCGATGATGTGTATGTCAGCGTAAGGGTGTCGTTGAGACGGTCATTGTCCAGTCCGGCATAGCGGTAAGCAATGCACCAGCGCACACTTGATGCGGAATATCGTAGTGGCAGGTATTGTTTGGATACGGCCGTCCCGGCACTTACCAGCAGGCTGTCGCCGGCCACGCCTATGCCATGAATGTCGAGCGAGTCGAGGGTTGCAACCTCGCCGGTGGCGCTGTTGCGTAGTTGGGCTATGGGCATGGCACTGCGCATCTCGGTGCATCCGTCGCTGTTGCATCCGGGGGCAATGGCAGCGGCGGCGATGGCGGCGGCACAAGCGCTCAGTGTCAATACTTTTCCCATCGGATGATGTCGTTGAGGTCCTTGCGTGTCTTGGCCGGTACGGGAGCAGGACTGCCATCGGCTTCGGCGGCGGCATAGCCAAGGGGAATCAAGGCTACAGGCTCGACTTCGGCGGGCAGGCCCAGGGCATCGCGTGCGGCTTCGACATCGAAGCTGCACACCCAGCAGGTGCCAAGGTCCAGCGCTGCCGCCGCCAGGCAGATGTGCTCGACGGCTATGGCTAAGTCTATGTCTGTATGGTCTTTGTCATCCGAGGGGCGGTGCCATGCCTGTTCGTGATGGCCGCAGGCAACGATGAGGACGGGTGCATCGACAAAGGACGGGCGCGAGGCGTGCAGCAGGCGTTGGCGTGTGGCCTTATCGCGCACTACAACGAAGGTCCAGGGCTGGCGGTTGCAGGCGCTGGGCGCCAGTTGGGCTGTTTCGAGGATGGCTTTGACGATAGAATCATCCACGGGCGCCGAGGCATCATAGAGACGGCACGAGTAGCGCTCGCGTACAAGGTCGTAGAAGTATGGGTATTTGCTTATTGACATGGTTGCTTTTTATGGGAATTATGGGAGAAATGAGAATAATGGTAGCTATGGATTATTATTCGTCATTTTTGGACGACGTCGCGGTCCACGCCCAGGGTCTCGCTGATTTCGTAATGGTTGCGGTCGGCCGAGTTGCGTACTATCAGTTCGCCTACAAATCCGGCGAGGAACAACTGGCAGCCCAATATCATCAGTACCAGAGCGATATAGAAATACGGCGAATCGGTCACCAGGATGTAGTGTAGCCCGTGGTAGAGGTTGTAAAGCTTGATGGCGCCCACGCATATCACTGCCACAAAGCCCAGAAAGAACATCAGCGAGCCTATAAGGCCGAAGAAATGCATGGGCTTGGCGCCGAATTTGCCGGTAAACCACAACGTCATCAGGTCAAGGTAGCCGTTGACAAAACGATCGAGGCCGAATTTGGTTTTGCCGTACTTACGAGCGCGGTGCTGCACCACCTTTTCGCCTATGCGGGTGAAGCCTGCGTTCTTGGCCAGATAGGGGATGTAGCGGTGCATATCGCCGTAGACTTCGATGTGTTTCACCACCGGGGCGCGGTAGGCCTTGAGGCCGCAATTGAAGTCGTGCAGGTTCTTGATGCCGCTCACGCGTCGCGCCGTGGCGTTAAACAACTTGGTAGGTATGGTCTTGGACAGCGGGTCGTAGCGTTTTTTCTTGTAGCCGGACACCAGGTCATAACCCTCTTCGGTAATCATGCGGTATAATTCGGGGATTTCGTCCGGGCTGTCTTGCAGGTCGGCGTCCATGGTGATGACCACATCGCCCTGCGCGGCGGCAAAACCCGTATTCAGCGCCGGCGACTTGCCGTAATTGCGGCGGAACGAGATGCCGCGCACATGCTCGGGATTGGTCTCGCGCAGATGCGTGATGACTTCCCATGAGTCGTCCGTGGACCCGTCATTCACAAAAATGATTTCGTAGCTGAAGCCGTGCTCGTCCATGACGCGGCGTATCCAACCTTCCAGCTCCGGGAGCGATTCGGCCTCGTTGTACAGAGGCACTACCACTGATATATCCATATATGTGTATTTTATTGATTTCAAAAAAACTGTGAGAATAATAGGAACTATGAGAATAATGGGGGCTACCGCTTGTGCGGCCTTCGGCGTTTGGCGTTATTTCTCAGCGCCAAAGGCGTCAGCAGTAGCGTGGCTGAGCATCCGCCGAACATAGCCAGCAGCATTACAAACATGGACGACTGTATGGCTGACGGGATGTGCCCGTGCGCCACCAACGAAGCCATGGCACGCCCCAGGCCGTTATCGCCCTGAGTTACGGCCAGTTGTCGCATCGTTAAGTCGGTCCATTGCGGTTCGGCATATCCCAAATACAGATACACCGTCAAGCCCAGCAGTATGCAGCCGCAGAAAACCATAGTGAATCCCTGCATCAGCGCCACCGCCGGATGTGGTTGCTCAGACAGCGAAGTCAGCCACCGACTTGTGCAGTAGTACATTGCAACCGGTACGCCGATAGCAGCCACAGCCGCCAAAGCCCCGACCCATACGCAATGCGTAGTCCAGACAATAGCCAGTGCCGTCAGCGACATCAGCCCCCCGACGACCACTCCGTCATCAATGCGCCGTGCCCTCGCGCTGCCCTTGCCGTCAGCCTTAAAGGTCGAGTCGGCATTGCGTGCCTTATCTGCCTTGTCCGTCATTGCGCGTTCTGTCGTGTCCTTATTATGTCCTAATATGTTCTCTTGTGTCATTTTGCGTGTTCCCGAACCTTCCGGGCACTATGACCTGCAAATTTACGCACTTTTTCCCACCTGTGCAACAGCCCGAAAATGCCTCCTTTGCCGTCCCCCCCCCGAAAGAATCCACTAAGAAGTGCAACGGCGTCTCCACTCGCCCCCCCCTCGTAGTTTGCCCACTTTCCCACCGAAACGCCCGCCATCCCATCCCCCCAAAAAGAAAGTTGACTTTTTTCTCGAAAAAATCATTTTTTTCATTTACCTTTCCCCTCCCTTCGGTATATACACACAGACGCCGCCCCCAAAGGCCATCGTCCAAAACAAATAACAACCAAATCAACTAACAACTAAAAACAATAAAATCATGGCAGAATCAAATGACAACTGGGAATATATCGGTAAGGTCAATCTTTTTGAAAATAATAAGCGATTAGAATCTTGGAGCAAATTATATGTGAAACATGTAGAAGGTAGGCCGTTTTATTGCTTAAAAGAGTCTAGGTTATGCTTTGATGTTTATTGCTGGACAGTCTTCAAATGTGTGGATAATAACCGTTATAATGCTTTTGTTGAATTTGAGGGATGTGACGAAGTGTTTTATAGGTGCTATCTTAACGTTCCGACTTGGGATAAGCTGTAACTAAAGGGACTGAGCTAATGTGTGTAATGTTCTGTTTTGTCATAGAATAATATCGAATGAAAACGAGTGTTAACCGTATGCTCAGACGTTGTCTGTGCAAATGCAGCACAAGAGCGTATATACGTAATGGTAGACTGCTGTCAAATGGGTATATATGTTGTATCAGCCTTGGTGCTATTGTTGCCTTGGTCGTAATGGGACTAAGAGAAGTTTGTGGCAATATAGTTGTATCGATGATTACTAGCCTTGTAGCGGCCTCTATATTCTACTTTTTCAATGATTATCTGCCTGATTTAAAACGGAAAATCAATGGGCGTAAAATTGTCGAGATTTGTTTCTGCGATATCAGAGATAGTTTTTATAACATCTTTCGGTGCGTTAGCCCATTTTGGCTTGATAGTAGTCCATTAGAGAAGTTCGTTGAACGGTTTAAGGATTGTGATTTGTACGAGAAGTATCCATCCTATTCTGATGTCACGAGGGTCGAATTTATAAATCAAGAATTGGATACGATAAAAAATATGTCGGAAACAATTATTGGTACATATGGAGATTTGTTGTCAAAAAATGAATTGGACTATATCGGGAAGTTGCTGACATCAATGGCGGTGAGAAATAGAGTTTGGCCAAGAGATTTTGAAAAAGAAAGCATGTGCGAGAACTATGATTATTATTCAAATCAAAAAGAGTTCGCAAAGGAGCTGTTAGCGTTACACGAAGATCTTAGAAGAAAAATGTCTTGTGAATGATTTTGTGAAGTCTGATGAAGACGTGAATTGAAAATAAATGCATAACTTTGAAGCGTAAAATATAAGAATTATGACAGATATAATTTTCATTGTGGATGGCTGCGAGAGGTCAAAAGCGTGTCAAGCATCAATCAAGTTCTTTTTTGAGTCTTTGAAAACATCGCTGTGTAAAGAATATATATATCATTTTTTGCGTTACGACTCATCGGCTCAATGGGTATGGTCGATTGATGGCGACTTTTCTTACCTTTCTTTTGCTGATGCAAAAGAATTAAAAAGGGAATCTATATTTTCTCAAGCTCTTCTTGAATTGAGTAAAATGAATATTCGGTGGAGTGGTGATAAGCCATGTCCAGTCATTATTTGGCTTGTCGGGTCACGTCCGACAGATGACTACTCGTCTCTTTTGTCGAGTTTGTCCGGTAATGATATTATGTTTAATAGGGCTATCAGGATAGCCGTTTCTTTTGGGATGGCTGTGCCTCGTAGTGTGCTTGAATCGTTTGTGGCTGGTTATGGGTCTTCATTCTCGTCCATCGAAATTGAGGCCGTCACGGCTTATATCCGAAAGATATTATCAGACAAACCTTTGATTTCCCAGTGTGATAATGTGCATAAAGTCGAGTCTCTCATAGAAAAGAAAAATCGAGAATTAGAAGATATTAGGGCTAAGAAAAAGGCTGAAGAAGATAGACTTTGGAGAGAATCCAATCCAATTCCTCAGAAGAAAACATACAACTCTGTAGAGGAAAAGGCTTGTGATTTTAGTGATGGCGTCTTTGCATGCAAATGGAATGGTAAATGGGGCTGGGTCGGAGTAAACGGCATTCTGTTTATTCCACCCACATACAACTATGTGCGTGAGTTCAGTGAGGGCTTTGCTGCTGTTTCTAATAGCCCAAGCCCAGAAATAAAACGAAACAATGACGGCTATAGTAATGAGGCATCCGTTAATAGATTTCTTAAGGACACATTGGCTTTAACGAAGATTATAGAGGAAGAATGTGAGTATTATGAGGCTTGGGAGGCAAAATATACGGGGAAGCCGTATAAGCCACGAAAAAAATCAGATGTTTCTTCAAATAATGCCGGAAATTTATTGATAAATTTAAAAAAAACGATTACCCCTGTTAATGATGAGGTGCGGCCTCGAAAAGCAGAGAACCCGGTCTCTGCGGAGATAGAACGTCCCACAGAGCGAGTACGTCCTGTCTGGTTCTACATTAACATATTGGGCGAGCCGATAACAAACGCCGTATATGAAGAAGCAAAGCCATTCAAAAATGGTTTGGCCTTGGTCAAAAGAAATGGTGTATGGGGTGCAATAAATACAAAGGGGAAGGAAGTTGTCCCATGTAAGTATGCTAAACTGAAATATGGCACTGATAAGGTTTTGATCTATGCTACAGCAAGACCTAAAACAATAAATGGCTCCATAACGGAAGAATATGGCTTAATGACGTATGATGGAATGGCTATTCCATTGGTCAAATACGACAATATTTCAGACTATAAGAACGGATTCGCTATTGCCCGGTTGGGAAATACGTCTTTTTTGATAAACGAGAAAGGCGTAAGACTGTCAGAAATAAAGTTTAGAGATGTTAAGCTCACGGACTCGTATGGTTTACTTATCGTTTCAAATGTATCTGATTCGGTCGGCGTATGTGCTTATGACGGCTCTGTTATTGTTCCGAATAGATATAAGACTGTTTTTGTCGGCAAGGAAACAATACTGGCTAAGAATGATGGACAATGTTTTTTCTTTGACCTTGGAGGAAATCGTATTTGCATGAAGAGTTTCTCAGATGGTTTCTTGGGTAACGATTGCGCAATAGTTAAGGAGTCTAGAGGTCTCAACCGGTGGCTTAAGATAGACAAGTGTGGTAGAGAGACCATTTTGCCATATAAGCAGGTTTTGTATGTGTTTGATAATGGGAATATACTGACTTCAGAAGCTTATGTCGAGAATGGTAAAATATATGGCGCAGTATGGTCGCTTATATCGGATTATCACGAAGTGCGGAGTTTGATCGTTTTTAAGGAAGACTCTAATTTCCAAGGCAACACATATTATGTTGTCTATAACAAGAAGAGTGGCGAGCGTATTTGCAGTACAAAGAATTGGCTACCATTCAATCGAGGTAGAGAATATGGCATAGCAAGGTATAATGTTTACTCTAATGGCGCCCTTTCATTATACGACAATTTTGATTTTATTGGTAAAAATGATTTTACCAAAGCAATTGATGTCGAAACAGGCGCAAAAATTATTCGGAAACGGAAAGATTCACCTATAAAACTAGTGCTGTCTGATGGTAAGGAATTCCCAGATTTCAAATGTCAAGACATTTCTTTTGTTCAAGACGTTAAATAGGAATATGAAGGATATATAAATGCATGTATATAGTTGAATTATGGCGTCTTATTACAAATATCGCTCTTTGTCGGATTGGAAGCGCTTCGTTGATATCATTGTGTGTAACAGGCTTTATGCTGCATATTATGAGGATTTGAATGACCCAATGGAGGGGTTATATAAACAAACCTCTAAAAGCAAACGCCTTAGCTCTTGGCTACTTAAAGAAATGAGGACTTCGCGAATTCTTTCGCTAACTCCTGACTTTATCATTGGGA
>DAAP01000019.1 GCA_001701165.1 Bacteroidales bacterium H4
TTCTTTGGGCAGAAGCGAGATTATTTGCGCAAATAGTGTTAATTTTACCATAGGAAGTAGTCGAGTTTGAGCACTCACTACTAAGGTAGTTATTTTCTGCCTTAGTGACTACTTCCTTTTCCTTTTTTCCGATTTTATTTAGGACAATATTGGTTTTCGTCTGTTTGTCAACGTAGTTTGAAAAAATATTAGGACAAGGGCGAAAAAATAAGCCTGGATGGACTTTTGGTCTGTCCTTCCAGGCTTATTTGTCTTCTCTTCAGCCCTGTCTGAGCGTCTTAGATAGGGATTGGATATCAGGCTTTGTATAATTCAAGTTGGTCGACGTTGAAGTTGTCGATGAACCGGGCGTGGCGAGCCACTTCGGCTTGTGCCATCTTGTTGTAGATGGTGGCGGTACGGTCGAAGTCGGCGTTGCGTTGAGCGTCCAGTAGCATCAGGTAACCCATGACGATGTTTCCGGCCATTTCGACAAGTCGACGAGCCATGAAGTCGGTGTATGGCTGTTGACCCACGGCTAATACTGCTTCCACTGCCTTGGTGTACTGCTCGGTGAGGGTGCGCAGGGAGTCCTTGAGCGGTTGCAGACGTGCGTCTACTTCCACTGCATCATATCCTTGGATGAGTGAGAGATAGGTGCCGGTGGTCACGTGGCGGATGGCGGCAACGACTTGTAGTTGTGTGGTGCCTTCATATATTGAGGTAATGCGTGCATCGCGGTAGAGGCGTTCGCAAGCATAGTCTTTCATGAAGCCGGACCCGCCGTGTACTTGGATGCAGTCGTAAGCGTTTTGGTTGCAGTATTCGCTTGAAAGACCCTTGGCCATAGGAGTGAGAGCATCGGCAATTTTCTTGTATTGCTTCATCTCCTTGCGTTCGTCGGGCGTGAGCTGGCGTTCTTTTGCTATGTCTTCGAGAGCCTTGTAGAGGTCGACGTAGCGGGCGGTTTCGTATAGAAGGCTGCGCGATGCGTCCAATTTGGCTTTCATTGTTGAGAGGATTTCGCTGACGGCGGGGAACTCGATGATGGCGTGTCCAAACTGTCGGCGCTCGTTGGCGTATTTGTAAGCCTCGCGGTATGCAAGTTCGCTTACACCGACGCTTTGGGCTGCGATGCCAAGGCGTGCTCCGTTCATTAGAGCCATCACGTATTTGATAAGACCCATTCGGGTGTCACCGCAGAGTTCGGCGGGGGCATTCTTGTACGTCAGTTCGCATGTGGGCGATCCTTTGATGCCCATCTTGTTTTCGATGCGGCGTACATTGACTCCGCCGTTTCGCTTGTCATAGATGAACATTGATAGACCGCGGCCATCGGTTGTGCCTTCTTCGCTTCGTGCCAGTACCAAGTGTATGTCGCTGTCGCCGTTGGTGATAAAGCGCTTGACGCCATTGAGGACCCAGGTGCCATCCTCTTTTTTGGTAGCTTTGAGCATTACTGCCTGAAGGTCGCTGCCTGCATCTGGTTCGGTAAGGTCCATAGACATGGTTTCGCCGGCGCAAACGCGGGGGATGAAGCGCTGTTTTTGGTCTTCGCTGCCAAATTCATATAGGGTCTCGGCGCAGTCTTGCAGACCCCAAAGGTTTTCGAACCCGGTATCGGCACGGCTGACGATGTCGGCTGCCATGATATACGGGGTAATGGGGAAGTTGAGGCCGCCGAGACGTCGGGGCATGGCCATGCCCATAAGTCCGGCTTGTCGGCATGCCTCGAGGTTGCGGATGGTTCCGGGAGCGTATGTTACGCGGCCGTTGCTGACGCTTGGACCATCGTGGTCTACATCGGCGGCGTTGTCGGCGATGATGTTGCCGCAGAGGTCGCCTACGATTTGTAGTACGCGGTCGTAGTTGTCGATGGCGTCGTCGTAGTCTACGGGAGCGTAATCATATTGCTGTGCCTGCGAGTAGTCGCGCTCTTTGAGGGCGACAATCTTGCGCATCATGGGATGTGTCAGGTGGTGGCGCAGGTCGGGATTGTCTGTATAGAAGTTTGCCATGGGGCTTAGTTGTTTGCTGTATAGTTGAGTTTCTTTGTCCTTGTATCCGGGCGTAACCGGTTACTTGGAGTTCTTTTTATAGTATTTGATGAGCTTGGGCACAACGGTCTCCATGTCGCCTGTGATGACGTAGTCGGCTATGGTATTGATAGGCGCGTCTGCATCGGGGTTGATGGAGATAATAATTGAGCTTTCTTGCATACCGGCGATGTGCTGGATTTGGCCGGAGATGCCCACGGCGATGTATAGTTTTGGGCGAACGGTGACACCGGTTTGGCCGATTTGGCGTGCGTGGTCTGTAAAACCGGCATCCACAGCGGCACGGCTTGCACCCACTTCGGCGCCGAGGACGTGAGCCAGCTCGAAGAGCATGTCAAAGTTTTCCTTTGAGCCTACGCCGTATCCGCCGGCAACAATGATGGGGGCGTTCTTGATGTTTATCTTGGATTTTTCGATGTGTCGGTCGATAATTTCGACTACGCAATCGGTGTCGCTGAAGTATTTCTTTGGGTCAAGGTCTATGACCACGCCTTTATAATTAGGGTCGCGTACTTCTTTTTTCATCACGCCTTCGCGCACTGTCGCCATTTGGGGACGGTGTTCGGGGTTGACGATGGTGGCCACGATGTTGCCGCCGAAGGCCGGACGAATTTGGTACAGCAGGTCGGTGTAATCCTTATTGGTCTTGGGGTCGTGGTGGTCGCCGATTTCGAGTGCCGTGCAGTCGGCAGTAAGTCCGCTGTGTAGGCAGGATGAAACGCGAGGACCGAGGTCACGTCCTATGCAGGTGGCTCCCATAAGGCAAATCTGCGGGGTGATTTCGCGGAAGAGGTTGATGAGCACTGCGGCGTGGGGGTTTGAAGTGTAGGGGTATAGGCGTTTGTCCTGTACTTTATATACCACGTCGGCGCCGTAGGGATACAATTGGTTTTCGATTCCGTTGAGATTGTCGCCCAAAACGAGCGCTTCGAGTTTCACTCCAAGTCGGTCGGCAAGGACGCGGCCTTTGGTGAGCAGTTCGAGAGAGACGTCGGCGACGCGGCCTTCGTCATATTCGCAGTAGACAATGAGGTTGTTTTGGTCTTTTTCTGCCATAGTCGTAGGTGTATTGTTGGGCGTCAGCCGATGGTGTGGTTAGTAATGAGTTCCTTGATGAGGTTTTCGATGGCGGTGTCATCGGAGCCGTTGATGCTGAGGCTTTCTTTGGCGGTGAATACCACGTTTTCTACGTTCTTCACTTTTGTGGGTGAGCCGGGCAGGCCTATTTGTTCGGGGTCGGCTTCGACGTATGCTGCGCTCCATTCCTTGATGTTGAGGTGCGGACGGGCATCTACCAAGGCCTGACGTTCGGGGGACAATGTTGCCTTTTCGCTGGGCGATACGGCATATTTGTAGCGCATTACGCGTTGTGCGTTACGCGGGCGGCAGTCGGCAGCCGATCCGTTGACGGTTACAACGCAGGGCAGGGGAGTCTTGACGGCTTCGACACCATTTTCGAGACGACGCTTGATTACGGCGTGTCCGTTGGCTATTTCGATGATTTCTTCAGCATAGGTCACTTGGGGCAGTCCGAGTTTTTCGGCAATCTGCGGGCCCACTTGCGCCGTATCGCCATCGATGGCTTGGCGTCCGCCGAGGATGATGTCATATTTGCCGGTTTTCTTGACGGCCTGGGCCAGCGAGTATGATGTTGCCAGTGTGTCGGCACCGCCGAGGGCACGGTCGGTGAGCACTATGCCGCCATCGGCGCCGCGATATATGGCTTCGCGAACTACTTCGGCTGCACGTGGCAGTCCCATTGTGAGGACGGTGATGGTCGACCCGGGGTGTGTCTCTTTGAGTCGCAATGCTTGCTCGAGGGCGTTGAGGTCTTCGGGATTGAAGATGGCCGGCAGTGCGGCACGATTGATAGTGCCGTCAGCCTTCATGGCATCTTTGCCTACGTTGCGGGTGTCAGGCACCTGCTTGGCAAGCACGATGATGTTTAAGCTCATGTTACTTTGTCCGTTAAATGATTTGTTCATTATTTTCAAGACTGCAAAGTTAAGCATTTTCCCTCTAACGGCAAAACGCACATTTTTATATAATGCACGAGCATAGGCGTATGGCTGTTAATAGAGTATGCAGTCTTGGCTGCCTTTTATTGCTTGGTATGATACGGAGTGTTGCTTATGGTTGGATAGTGCCCACTTCGTGATATTGTCATTAAGGCTTTCCTTTTGTCAACACTGCGAGAGTACTTTGGCAAGTGCTTTGAGGCTCTCGAGCGGAAGTGCGGCAGCTATGGGTAGTGAGAATACGCTGGCAGCCAGCCTTATGGTCTGCGTGAGTGGAGCGTGCTCCAAAGTCGAGACGTAGCAGGGCTGGAGGTGTGGCGGAGTTTCGTAATGTATGTCTGTGGTTATCCCGGCTAATGTCTCGAGTGCATGTCGCATCTGTGTACGCCGTTTGTCCAGTGATGCATCGCTGTCGTCGGGTCGAGGTTTTACGCGTACCACGTACTGGTGCCATACGTGTGAGGGTGCGTATGACGGCATTTCGGGACGTATAATTGTATCGCAGCTAAGCAGCGCATGGTCCAGTGCCCGGGCATTGGCTTGGCGTTGTGCAGTGATTTCGCCGAGGTATTTCAGTCGTACCGACAATATGGCGGCCTGTATAGTATCTAAACGGCAATTGTAGCCGCAAATGATGTTGTGGTAACGGCGGTCGCTGCCGTAATTGGCCAATGCCCTTACGGTCTGTGCAAGGCGTTCATCGTTGGTGGCTATGGCTCCGGCATCTCCTATGGCACCGATGTT
The DNA here is from genome assembly GCA_001701165.1 of Bacteroidales bacterium H4. Taxonomy (GTDB): domain Bacteria; phylum Bacteroidota; class Bacteroidia; order Bacteroidales; family Muribaculaceae; genus CAG-873. The sequence continues at coordinate 4,799 of DAAP01000019.1, forward strand.
CTTGGTCGGGTAGAAGCTGAAGGCTCCGATATGCCCCAGTCCTCCGGTGACATGTGTCCCGGATATTCCCGGAATCTCTGACTGTGCGCCTATGGCTTGGGCGTTGTCTTCAATGACAAACAAGCGGTGGCGCTCAACGGCCTTGGCGAGTGCCGCGTCCCAGCATGTTCTGCCGTATAGGTGGACTGGCATTATTGCCGAGACGGTGATGCCGTGTACGGCGGCATGTGCGATGGCTTCGTTGATGAGTGATGTGTCCAGGTTGTAGGTGTCGGGAGACGGTTCGACCAATATCGGTCGTAAATCGTTGTCGGTGATGGCCAGTATGGATGCAATATAGGTGTTTGCCGCTACTATGATGCCGTCTCCTCGATGGATGTATCCCAGCTCGATGGCTGCACGAAGCGATAGGCGCAGTGCATCCAAGCCGTTGGAAACGCCCACGGCATATTGTGTGCCTGTGGCTGTGGCCAAGGTGTGCTCAAAGCTTTCCACTTCGGGCCCTCCGATGTATCGACCGCTGTCTATGACGGCGCATACGGCAGCCTTGAGCTCATCGCGATAGGGCGTGTCGAGTGATTTGAGGTCGAGGAATGGAATGTGGTGCTTTGTTCCCATTGTTATAGGATGCGAGTTTGATGTTGCCTATGCTTTTTCGGGATTTTACGATTGTTTCGGGCCCCGTGTAAGACGTTGAAATTCGTTATAGTCGCGTACGTAGTCGCTCTCGTTGTACTCTGTGTCAGTCAGAACCAGACATACGCTGCCGCTGGAAAAGTTGTCCATGGTGCGCCATATACCGGGAGTGACAAACAGTGCTCGATAGGGACGATTGAGCGTATATGTGCGCCGTTGTGCGCCATCGTCTAATGTGACATCGAAGCTGCCGCCTACTGCGATAATCATTTGCTGTGAATGGTGGTGGGAGTGGCCGCCGCGAGCAGTGTCTGCCGGCACATCATAAATGAAGAAGGCGCGACGTATTTCCATGGGGCTGTCGCTGTCGTTCTGCGCCACTGTGAGCGATCCATGAGCGTGAGCATCTCGCGGCAGGTCTATCAGTCGGCAGTTGTCTACCGAGGATGTGTGGTGAATATCTGTCTCTCGGGCAAATTCTTCGGTATTGTACACTTGTTCGACGATGCTTGGCGTGGATACCTTCTTTGCCTCTTGGCAGCATATGGCCTCATGTACAAAGTTGTTGTAGTCCGAGATGTAATCCGTCTCATCGTATATCGTGGATGCCAGGACAAAAGCCACCGAATTGGTTGTGAAATTGTCGATGACCCTCCATCGCATGGGGGGTACATACAAGCCGCGATACGGACGGTCGAGGTGGTAGCGCCGCGTGCCGCCGTGTCCGTCATCGAGGGTCACATCGAAGGCGCCTGCCAAAGGTACAATAATCTCGGCAGTGTTTCGCAATGCGCGTCCGTGTCTGTCGGCATCGGCCGGCACATCGTATATCCAGTATGTGCGTGATATGTCAAAGGGGACTCCGGGGATGCCGCGTTGGATAAAGGATAGGTTGCCGCGTGCATCCGGTATGCGCGGAATCTCGATAAGGTGTGGCGTCATAGCGCTGTCTTCTATGGTCATGGGTACGGTAGGTCGTTATGCCGAGGCAAATGGTTATAGTGGCCGAATTGAGTATCAGCTGTTATCGGCTATTCGCCGCAGGTATTGGCCATAGTCGGTGTTTGACATCTTTTGCGCCAGATTGCGCAGTTGCTCGGCATCGATAAATCCTCGGCGGAAGGCAACTTCCTCGAGTGCGGCAATCTTTAGGTCGGTACGTTTCTCGATGGCAGCTACGAAGTTGGATGCGTCCAACAGCGAGTCTACGGTACCTGTATCCAACCATGCAAATCCGCGGCCGAAGCACTGGACGCGCAGGCGTCGAGCATTGAGATACGCCTCGTTGACTGCTGTGATTTCGAGCTCGCCGCGTGCCGATGGTTTGACTTGTGCCGCAATTTCGGGTGCGTCTGCCGGATAGAAGTACAGGCCGACAACGGCTTTGTCGCTTTCGGGTTGTGTCGGTTTTTCGACAATGCGCAGCGGGATGCCATCTGCGTCCAGGGTGACCACGCCATAGCGTCGTGGATCGGGCACGGTATATCCGAATATCGTGGCGTATCCGTGTGCGGCGTCTTCGACGGCGCGGCGCATCATTCCACTGAATCCCTGACCATAGAATATATTGTCTCCCAGGACGAGGCAAACATCGTCACCGGCGCAAAATTCACTGCCGATTACTAAGGCTTGTGCCAGACCTTCGGGTCGGGGCTGTTCGGCGTAGCTGAAGCGTACGCCCAGCTCTTCGCCCGTGCCGAGCAGGCGGCGAAACGAGCCCAGGTCTTCCGGAGTGGAGATGACGAGAATGTCTCGTATGCCGGCCAGCATGAGTGCGCTCACCGGGTAATACACCATGGGTTTGTCGTATATTGGCAGCAATTGCTTGGATGTGCCGCGTGTCATAGGGTGCAGCCGTGTGCCGGAACCTCCGGCCAGAACTATGCCTTTCATTGTCGTATGCGCTTGTGGTACCTGTGTGTCGTATTGTCGTGGACAGGTTTTGACGAGTTAGGGATGTGGATGCAACTACAAGCAAGCACCATGACACCGTGGCGGCTGATGCTGCCGTCGATGCCACAGAGCATGCGCCGTAGTCTTTGCCTCACAGCTTTATTGCTTGGAGGCGTCGCCCGATTCGGGGGCTATGAGCTTGTAGCCTTTGCCGTGGATGTTGATGATTTCGATGGATGGGTCGTCTTTAAGGTGCTTGCGCAGCTTGGTGATATAGACGTCCATGGAGCGTGCGTTGAAGTAGTTGTCGTCTATCCAGATGGTCTTGAGCGCATAATTGCGTTCCAGAATCTCGTTGACGTGTGCGCACAGCAGTGTCAGCAGCTCGCTTTCTTTGGTGGTGAGCTTGGTGACTTTATCGCGTATCATCAGCACCTGTTTCTGGGTGTCAAAAGTGAAGTCTCCAATCTTGTACATGGTGATTTCTTTGCCTTTTTTGCCCTTGACGCGGCGCAGGATGGCTTCGAGGCGGAATACGAGTTCTTCCATCGAGAAAGGCTTGGTGATATAGTCGTCGGCGCCTATTTTGAAACCCTCAAGGATGTCTTCTTTGAGCGACTTGGCAGTCAGGAAGATGATGGGTACTTCGGAGTTGACGCTGCGGATTTCTTGCGCGAGGGCGAAACCGTCTTTCTTTGGCATCATTACGTCAAGGACGCAAATGTCGTATTTGCCTTTGAGAAAGGCTTTGTATCCGCTCTCGCCGTCGGCGAAGAGGTCGGCACTGAAACCTTTTTGTTGGAGGTATTCTCTGAGAAGCATACCGAGGCTTTCGTCGTCTTCGCAGAGAAGGATGCGTGTACGTTCGTCCATAGTTGTATCAGTTTTTTATTAATGGGAGTATTATTATGAATTTTGTTCCTACGTTGACTTGGCTCTCGAGGGTAATTTCGCCTCCGAGCTCCGAGATCATCTTTTTTACGTAAGCCAGGCCAAGGCCGAAGCCTTTGACATCGTGTAGGTTGCCTGTGGGTACGCGGTAGAATTTTTCGAAGATGCGTTTCTGGTGTTCTTTGGATATTCCGATGCCGTTATCGGCTATGGTGATTTCGAGTCTTTCGCCGCTGAGGTCGCGAGTTCCAACCTTGAGCAGCAGCGGGGCGTCCTCGCGCGAGTATTTGACGGCATTATCCAGCAGATTGAAGATGACATTGGTAAAATGCATTTCGTCCACCTCGACAAGGGCGTCCATGGCGTCGAGGTGTGATTCGATGCTGCCGCCCAGGCGTTCGGCCTTTAGTTTGAAGGTGTTGATGACGTTATATAGTACCAGGTTGACATCTACTTCGCTGAGCTTGAGTGTGGCCTTGGTGCCTTCGAACATAGACATCTGCAGCACCTTCTCGATCTGGAAGCGCAGGCGTTTGGTCTCGTCCGAGATTACTGACGAAATCTGCTGGAGCATTGACGGCGACTTGCGCACGCTTTGGTCGTTGAGCATTTGCGCCGCCAGAGATATGGATGATACGGGCGTCTTGAACTCGTGGGTCATATTGTTGATAAAGTCGTTCTTCATTTCCGAGAGCTTCTTTTGGCGGAAGGCGGTGATGATGGTGAAGACAAATATCAGCAGTAGTATCAGTGTAAGTGCAAATGTCGGTACCATAAAGGCTATGGACGAATACACATAATCCTTCTTTGTGGGGAAGTAGACACGCAGGAAGTAGTGCTTGTCGGCCGGGTCGTGCGGAAAGAGGATTTGCGTGAACATATTGTTGTCGTTGACGCACGAGTTGTCAAAGCCCTCGGTCGCGTATGCCGGTACACCGGACTTGTTGACCACTGCAAAGGCGAATGGCAGGTCGTGCAATCCCATGGTATCCAGTTCTTCGCGCAGATAGCGGCGCACGCGTGTCGAGTCGGCGCGTTGCACTATGGGCTTACTGGAGGCTTGGGAGATGATGTCGAGTATGACATCGTCTATCATGTTCTTCTGCATCAGGTACTGGTCGTGGAAGGAGGCACGCGAGCCCTGATAATGGTTGCCGCCAAAAAGACGGTTGTCGGTCTGCAAGTTAGTAATCTCGTTGGCATTACCCTTGATGGTCAAGTCGGCCTGCAGGCCGGAAGTGGTCGAGAGGGTGAAGCGTATGCCGCCCAACCGTGGAGTGGGGTCGCCGAGGTATTGTGCATATATTGATGTCGATTCTATCGAGTCAACTTCTTCTTCGAGGAAGTAGCGCGTCTCATCGTGAGCCAGGCGTACCGATACCGAGTGCATACTTTGCTTGGCCGCTTCGGTGAACTGGTCGAAGCGCATGCGGGCCATGTTGCGGACATATACTATCTGCATCACCAACAATCCCATGAATGTCAGTGCCATAAGTATTGTCAAAAGCCATATTGTCTTCTTCTTCATAGTCTCTTTCAGTGTCTGTGCCAAAAAGCAGTACGTCGTAATCTCTGACATAGGTCGGGCGGCGCGGTTTTAATCGGCTGCAATGCCTTGACAGCGCGGCCGGTCGTAATCGGGCAAATGCCTGTGGCCGATAGTGCGCAAGTCCCAATGACCTATATTTTTTTAACAAACGGCATGGATAATTGTTTTATTGTCCCTGCCGGACGTCTGTTTTAACATTTGACCCCAAAATTAACATAAAAAATTCTTCTTTGCAAATTTTTTATAGACTACCGCATTTCAGGCGGTATAAGTCGGGCAAGGGCGGGCAAGTCGGGCGTGTAGCCTCGCTTCATTCGTTGCGGCCGTCTCCGGTGATACTAAGCATATAGACC
>DAAP01000061.1 GCA_001701165.1 Bacteroidales bacterium H4
TTTTTTGATGCGGTTGCCCTGACATCAGAGGCTCGGATGGTTACTTTCTCGCATTTATGAGTAACTTTGCATTTGCTGCGCCTTCAATGCGGCATTACTATATGACATACGATTCTGACAAGTTTTGGAATTTTGTGAATGAGCACATGGGCGATGACCCGGCCAAACTGCGGCTTCGCTATCACGGCGATGCAGAGATGTCGTGTGCAATTACTCAGATAGAGTGCCGCCAACGCTTCGGCAAGAAACTCTCGCATACCCTTCAAGCGTATCCGCATCTGGTTTTCGGCAACACATTATGTGGCGAGCAAAGCACCTCGGACGCACTTGCCCGGATACACGTCTCGTTATTGCCTCGCGACTGCCCGGTTACGGACTTGACTGCGGGGTTGGGCATCGACGCTATGCATGCAGCATCCGCCGGACACTCGGTGACGGCATGCGAACGTGATCAAGCTCTTGCCAATGCCTTACGCGACAATGCCGCCGGACGCGACTTGAAGATGTTGCGTGTGCTGCATGGCGATAGTGTTGAGATGCTACGTGACGGGATATTGCACGGCGAAGTGGCATTTATCGATCCGGCACGACGCGGCGATGGCGGCCGACGACTCTTTGGGTTGGCGGACTGTGCCCCGGACGTCATCTCGATGCTCGGCGATTTCCGTCGCCATTTCAAAATGCTCGTCATCAAGGCATCGCCTATGATAGACATACGTGGAGGTATGGTCGAGCCGCTGGAATGTGTGACAGATATCTACACAATCGGCACGACTACACAGTGCAAAGAATTGGTGGCCGTCTGTGATTTGACAAAGCCTAAAGTAGCAGCCGGTACGCAACGCATACACGCGTTGACACTATTGGCTGATGGCGAAATAGCTGATTTTACATTCACAATATCGGAGGAGTCCGGACCGCAACCGCCATTGCGCACACCTGAAGCCGGCGAAATTATTTACGAGCCCTACCCCTCGGTGATGAAAAGCGGCGGCTATCGAACTTTGGCACACCGCTATAAGACGTCCAAAATTGCAGCGGATACCCACTTATACGTGCACACGGATATTATTCCCAACTTTCCGGGACAAGCGTGGAAGGTCCTCGAAGTTCTACCATGGCAGTCAAAAGTGCTCAAACGCTTCAAGAACCGTTATCCGAAGATTTCGGTCGCAATACGCAATTTCGATATTGCCGCCGCCGCATTACAATCCCGGTTGGGAGTCAAAGAAGGCGATGGTCGTCTCAAATTAATGGCTGCAACCGGTGCAGACGGGTCAAAGGTTTTGCTTATATTGGAACGGTAGCCAAAACAACGGATGCATATTTCTGGCACAAGCAAAATATGGGAAATGGTAATGCGTTTGTTCGAGAGCACTTAGCGCTTCTGCATTACGCGTGCAAGTGCACGTTTGTCCTCGCGCTCGCGTATGGATTGACGCTTGTCGTACTGATGCTTGCCACGGGCAATGGCTATTACCAACTTGGCATAGCCGCGACTCCCGACAAACAGTCGAAGCGGAACTATTGTAACACCGGCCTCCTTGTTGGCTTTTTCGAGCCGTTGTATCTCGCGGTGCGTAAGCAGTAATTTACGATCTCGACGATCGCCGGGATTATTGTAAGTGCCGTAAAAATACGGTGCAATATACATTTCCTTGACCCACACTTCACCGTTGACGATATAGCAATAAGTGTCCACAAGGCTGGCCTTGCCAAGACGTATAGATTTGATTTCGGTACCGGTAAGCACAATCCCGGCCGTCATGGTTTCTTCGATGTAGTAATCGAAGGTCGCTCGACGGTTTTTTATGTTGATTTCTTTAAGTGTGGTTTTCATACGCTTTATCCTAAGATGAGGGAGAATAGAATATCAAGCAATATCTTGGGCACAATAAGCACTCCTATTGCCATGGCTGTGAAATATGTTTCTTTTTCGACTGCAATATCAAGATAACGACAACTTTTCCATAACACTATTACGGCGAAAACTAATAGCAAATACACCAGCACGGTATGCACCGGCAGAACGTTTCCCACTATTTGCAGCACGCTAAGTATACCTATGATATATGCTGCCAAAGTGTCGGTCTTAAAAACATTGAGCTTCCCGGTATCTACATATCTTGCGGTGAATGTCTCCAGCCCGAGTTTACCGATAAAAAACGACAAAAACAGGGACATAAACACTGCAAGAGCATGCTGTAGTAGCGTCACCAGTTCGAATTGTACTGCATATATGCCCTGTATAAAGTATGTCACCGATGCAAGCCCGATGAGTGAATATAGGCCGTGGGTGGCTATGTATTCCGGCACATGGCCGTCACGTGACACTTCTTCCCACCCGTGCACGGGTGAGAGCAATAGTTGCAGAATATTTTTCAGATAATGCCGCATGGCTTGGTATATCTCGTTTTTGAGTAGTACAAAGTTACACTTTTCTCTCGGATTCCGGCAAAGTTATTTTGTCTTGTCTGCTTGATACCCCGAGATGACTGCGTCTAATTTATATCGGAGGTATTGACCTGTATGACTTTGCTGACATTTGCAAATATCTTCGGGTGTTCCGGCTGCTACAACATATCCGCCTTTATCGCCGCCCTCCGGGCCAATGTCTATCACGTGGTCTGCGCACTTTATGACGTCCATATTGTGCTCGATTATGACTACTGTATGTCCATGTGCGATGAGTCGTTCAAACGAGTCCATCAGCGTATGTATGTCGTGGAAATGAAGCCCGGTGGTTGGTTCATCAAAGATGAACATAGTCGGGCGAGGTTTTTCTTGCGAAAGAAAATATGCAAGTTTGACTCGCTGGTTCTCGCCGCCACTGAGTAGCGAAGAAGGCTGGCCAAGCTTGATGTAGCCCAAGCCGACATCCTTTAGCGGTTGCAAGCGCGAGCAAATATGCCGTGCCGTTGAGTCACTGTCCTGCCCGAAGAATTCTATGGCTTCGTCCACGGTCATAGCGAGTATCTCGTCAATGGCTTTTCCACGGTACTGCACCTCGAGTATCTCGGGCTTAAAACGACGTCCGTGACAACTTTCGCACTCGATGGTGATGTCTGACATGAATTGCATCTCAATGGTAATTGTTCCTTCGCCTTTGCATTCATCGCAACGACCGCCATCGGCGTTAAACGAGAAATGGGCAGGCGTGTAGCCCATCTGTCGAGATAGTTGCTGATCTGCATACAACCGACGTATTTCGTCATAAGCCTTAAGGTATGTCGCCGGATTGGAGCGAGAGGATTTGCCTATGGGATTTTGGTCGACAAATTCAACGGCCTGTATGCGTCCCAAGTCACCGGTAAGTCCGTCAAACTTGCCCGGCGCATCACTTACCTCGTCAAAACGTCGTTTGAGTGCGCAATACAAGATGTCGCGCACAAGCGTGGACTTGCCCGAACCGCTGACGCCAGTAACCACAGTGATTATTCCTAATGGGAAAGACACATCAATGTCTTTTAGATTGTGCTGGCGAGCGCCCATAACCGTGATAAAAGCATTGCTCTTGCGCCGACGTTTGGGTACCGATATATGACGAGCTCCGCACAGATAGTCAGCCGTGTAAGATTTACCTACGACTTCGGGCAGCTGAGACGGCGTCCCGCTGAACACGATGGTTCCACCATTCTGTCCCGCATCCGGTCCTACATCAATGATGTAATCGGCAGCACGCATGATTTCTTCATCGTGTTCGACGACGACCACGGTGTTACCTATGCGTTGAAGTCTGCGCAGAACGTCTATTAGGCGTTGGGTGTCTCGCGAATGCAGACCTATGGACGGTTCGTCAAGTATGTATAACGAACCGACAAGACTGCTGCCGAGCGAAGTCGCAAGATTTATGCGCTGGCTTTCTCCTCCGCTGAGGCTATTACTAAGACGGTCAAGCGTAAGATAGCCCAGGCCTACGTCATCCAAAAATGCAAGGCGGTTGTTGATTTCGCTGAGTAGGCGAGCGGCTATTTCGCTGTCGCGCCCTTCAAGTCGAAGATCGTTAAACCATTGGCGTAAGTCGGATACTGTCATGGATACTATCGAGGATATGTCTTTGCCTCCTACACGCACATATGTCGCCTCGGGACGCAATCGCGAACCGTGGCATATCGGACAAAGGGTTTTGCCTCGAAAGCGAGCCAACAATACCCTATATTGGATTTTGTGTTGTTGAGTTTCGATCCATTCAAAGAAGCCGTTAATACCGGGCCATGCCGTATTTCCTTCCCATAAGAGCTTCTTTTGATCATCGGTAAGTTCGCGATACGGACGATGTATCGGAAATGAAGTGTGTGCTGCAATATGTATGAAGTCTCGCTTCCATTGGCTCATAACTTCGCCACGCCAGCACACAACGGCATCGTCATACACCGATAGGGAAGAATTGGGCACAACAAGGTCTTCGCTGATACCCATTGTACGTCCGAAGCCTTCGCAGCGCGGACATGCCCCATAGGGATTATTGAAGTTGAACATCTGTTCGGACGGTTCTATAAATGTGATGCCATCGGCCTCAAAACGTTTCGAAAATTCGTGACGTCGCACCATCCCATCCGTCCAGACGACCAAAGTCATCGTTTCATGTCCTTCAAAGAATGCAGTCTCTATCGACTCGGTCAATCGCGACAAGCTGTCTTTGTCTTCCGTGTCGGCTGTCAGTCTATCAATAAGTAAGTCGTAACCGTCAGTATTGGGAGGACAATCGCTTTTGTCAGCAAGCATCTGTTCGATTGAAACAAAAGACCCGTCTTTTGCCAGCAGACGCGTATATCCGCCTTTAAGGTATACATCAAGTTGGGTGAGCAATGTTCGGCCTTCTGGTATGCTGATGGGTGCAGTCACAGCAACACGTGTTCCATTTGGATAAGAACGGACACACTCGATGACATCACCTACGTCATGATGGCGGACCTCCAATCCGGTTATCGGCGAATATGTGCGACCTATGCGTGCATATAGCAAACGTATGTAGTCGTATATTTCGGTGGAAGTGCCCACGGTACTACGCGGATTGCGCGTATTTACTCGTTGTTCGATGGCGATAGCAGGTGGCAAGCCGCGTATGCCATCGCATTCAGGCTTGGACATTCGTCCGAGGAACTGACGTGCATACGCGCTAAGGCTCTCGACATAGCGCCGCTGGCCCTCGGCATATAATGTGTCGAAGGCCAGTGAGGACTTGCCCGAGCCACTGAGGCCGGTAACAACCACAAGGCGGTTACGAGGGACGTCTACGCTGACATTACGCAGGTTATTGACTCGTGCACCGCGTATGCTTATATTGGCACGGGCTGTACATTGCGCGGTTTTGTCGTTGACCATTTCTTAAAGGTTGATAGCCCCCGGGACTTTATTAGGGAGCAGGGCTTCGTCAAGCACTTGCATCATTGTGTCTACGTAATGGAAGACAAGCCCTGTAATGTACCGCGGCTCGATGTCTTCGATGTCCTTGCGATTTTCGCCGGAAAGAATAATGTCAGTGATGCCGGCACGCTTGGCCGCAAGAATCTTTTCCTTGATGCCACCCACCGGCAGCACCTTACCCCTCAGGGTCATTTCACCCGTCATAGCTATGCGAGGACGCAGCTGGCGTTGAGTATATTGCGATACAATAGCCGTAGTCATTGTAATACCGGCCGATGGGCCGTCCTTGGGTATGGCTCCTTCGGGGAAGTGTATGTGTAGGCTGTATTTATCAAAAAGCTCTGTATCGATACCCAGAACAGCGGCATGTGCTTTGGTCCACTGAAGAGCTATGGCGGCCGATTCTTTCATCACGTTGCCAAGGTTACCGGTCAGAGTGATTTTGTCTCCTTTCCCACTTGCAAGCGATGTCTCTACAAGAAGAATTTCACCCCCAACCTCGGTCCAGGCCAAGCCTGTAACAACTCCGGCAAAGTCGTTGCCCTCGTAGCGGTCTTTATTGAACGGTTTGACGCCAAGCAAGTCCCGAAGGTCTTCGGGACGCACAGGACACGGGAAGGTTTGCCCTAGTTTGTCTCGGAGTATCATCTTACGGATAATCTCGGCAAGGTGTTTTTCGAGCTGGCGCACGCCGCTTTCTCCGGTATAGTTCTCGATGACAGCGGCAAGGGCTTCGTCTGTAATCTTGAGGTCTTCGGCAGTCTTTCCGTATTGTTCGAGCAATCTTGGCAGGATATGCCGCTTGGCTATCTCAATCTTTTCTTCTTCGAGATACCCGCTGATTTCGATAACTTCGATACGGTCCAGCAGCGGCCGCGATATGGACGATAGTGTGTTGGCCGTGGCTATGAACAGCACATGCGACAAGTCAAAATCCACGTCTATATAGTTATCGTGAAATTTGTGGTTCTGTTCCGGATCAAGCACCTCGAGCAGGGCTGCCGCAGGGTCGCCTTTGTAGTCTGCACCGATTTTGTCAATTTCGTCAAGCAATAATACCGGGTTGGACGTGCCGGCGCGCTTGACGGCATCAATGATACGTCCGGGCATAGCGCCTATGTAGGTGCGGCGGTGGCCGCGGATTTCGGCTTCGTCGTGCAAACCGCCGAAGGAGACGCGTTCATACTTGCGTCCCAGGGCTCGAGCTATGGACTGTCCTAACGAGGTCTTGCCCACTCCGGGAGGTCCTACAAGGCATATTATCGAGGCTTTACCTTTGGGGTTGTCTATGAGTACGGCCAACTGTTCGAGTATACGTTCTTTGACTTTCTGTAGCCCGTAATGGTCACTCTCAAGTATCTCGCGAGCCTTGTCAAAGTCCGTATTAAGCTTCGAAAAGACATTCCATGGCAGTGCCAGCAGCTGCTCAAGGTAGGTGTATTGTACCGAGTAGTCCGGCGACTGTGGATTGTAGCGACGTAACTTGTCTATTTCCTTGCGAAATGTCTTGGCTACGGCTTCAGGCATCTTGATTTTCTTCGCACGCTTCTCAAGATCATCGATTTCATCGCTGTCGTTGCCGTAAAGTTCCTGCCGGATTACATCCATCTGATTTTGTAGGAAGGCATTCTTCTGGTTATCTTCCATCTGCTGACGGGCGCGATCCATGATAGATTTTTGTATCTCAAAGGTCTCTTGAGCATGCGTCAACAACGTGAGTAGACGAAAAGCTCTGTCCATAGCTCGCGAACACTCCAACAGTTCTTCTTTTTGGGCCACGTCTATGGGCGCAAGCGAACAGATAACATTTATTGCCGTTTCAGGATTATTCTCGCTATCAAATTTAAGTGCCATATCTGACGACTCATTTCCGGCCGTTTGGACAAGTTCCTTCATTGCGTTGATGACACATTGCGTCAGGTTGGCATATTCATCATCGTCCGCACGCGGTTTGGTGTCTCGCGTCAACCGACCTTTGGCGCACAATTCGCCGGGGATACATTGGCCTGCACCGGGCCCGAGAATGCGGAATTTACGCCGAGCACTGATGATCGCAGTCTTGCTACCATCCGGCAACTCTATGACTTTGAGCACGTCAGCTATAACACCGTATTTATATAGGTCATCAAGCCCCGGTGTCTCTACATCGGGGTTCTTTTGGCACACAACACCTATGGGCACATTGTGTGCATAGGAGTATTGTGCCAATTTGACGGCACTTTCACGCATCAGCGACAATGGCATTGTCACAGCCGGGAATAGTACCAAATTGCGGGTCGCCAATATGGGCAAATCAGCCATATCGATTTTGCCTTCAGCGCGTTTGCTGTCTATTTCGATTTGTCCGAAGGACACTATTTGGTGCTTGGGTTCGTTGGAATCTTTTTTCATTCGTCGTATGTTATATGCAGCCTCATACTGCAAATTGGATGCCAAAGATACGAATTTTATTCGAGACCATGATACACCCCTAAGTTAAAAAGAGTAAGCGCGAAATTGTATAAACATCTCGCTGATGTTTATTTGACTCCGCGGCATTTACATCCAAGAATGTCGCGTCTATTTAGCCCACACTCTTACTTTTCGTCATAGTATTTGCGTACCTGTATATACCTCGCCGGCCACAACGTCACTTCGTACTTAAAACTATTGGAAAATATGTATCAAAACGACACTTAACCTTTTTATTAACATCATCCATTAGTCTGTATTTGTTTGCAGGAAAGATTCTCAAACCACCCGCCATTGATTATTATAATCTTGTATCAAAGCGCAACAAGTCCGAACTTCGATTTTTCTGCCCGATAAATAATATAAGCAAGTGCGACTGTTCCGCCAAAAATTAGTATTTTTGCACTCGTAATAATTCGACTATGAACAGATAACACACAACGCGATAGTGATACTATGCGATTATCCGAACTGAGAACAGGCGATAAGGCTGTAATTGTCAAGATATTGGGACATGGCGCTTTCCGTAAGCGCGTCATGGATATGGGCTTTGTACGTGGCCGCGAAGTCAAGGTGTTGCTACATGCGCCGCTTAAAGATCCCATTAAGTATTCAATTATGGATTATGAAGTGTCGCTGCGTGCATCCGAAGCCTCCCTCATCGAAGTTGTACGCCTGCGCGACAATGCCGAAAGCACATCCGGTGATGCCCCCAAACTACTCAATTCCAATAAGAGTGCTGATATAGAAGCTGATAGCGACAGCATAGATGACAGCGTAGACGACATCGAACAGGCCATGCGTACCGCAGACCAACGGTTCAAGGTCATCAACGTGGCTCTCGTAGGTAATCCCAATTGCGGAAAAACATCGCTATTCAATGAGGCTGCAGGCGCCAATGAGCACGTGGGCAATTACAGTGGCGTGACAGTTGATGCCAAATCAAAAAAAATGCGTTATGGCGGTTATACTTTTAATATGGTCGACCTGCCCGGCACATACTCGCTGACCACTTATTCGCCGGAAGAACGCTACGTACGACAATATCTTCGCGAGCAAACTCCGGACGTCATCATAAATGTCGTAGATGCATCGAACCTCGAGCGCAACCTCTATTTGACTACCGAACTGATAGACATGGGTCGTTCGATGGTCATCGCACTCAATATGTTTGACGAACTAAACCGCCGACATATACATCTCGACTACAAGACACTTGGCGCAATGATAGGCGTACCCATTATTCCGACAATATCAAAGAGTGGTGAAGGCATCAGTACGCTATTGGATACGGTCATTTCGGTTTACGAAGGGAATAATATCGAAGTGCGGCACGTACATGTCAACCTTGGCAGCGAGATTGAACGCGCAGTCACCGTGCTCAAAGACCGCATCAAAGCTGACGGCGAGATAGGCCATAAATTCTCTCCTCGATATATTGCCATAAAATTGCTTGAAGGCGATAGTGACACTGAAGATATTGTGCGCAAATCCATACACGGCGACCGACTTATCGAGCTACGCAACCAATTGGTGGTCGGCCTCAAGGACAAGTTCAGCGATGATGTCCCGGCCGAGATTGCAGCCGAAAAATACGGATATATAGCCGGTGCACTTGCCGAGACTCGCACACGCGAAGACGAGAGTGAGGATGATACAACGCGCCGATTGGACACCCTGTTTACGAGCAAAATATTCGGATATCCGCTGTTTTTGCTCATAATGTTTTTCATCTTCTGGCTCACATTTTCGCTCGGACAGTTTCCGATGGATTGGATTAGCGCAGGCGTAGATGCTCTTTCCAGTTTTGTCCACAACACCATGCCCGATGGGCCCATTAAAGACCTTGTGGCCAATGGAATCATTGGTGGTGTAGGCGGCGTCATAGTATTCTTACCAAATATATTGATATTGTATCTATGCATTTCATTCCTTGAAGACACAGGGTATATGGCTCGTGCAGCATTTATTATGGACAAGGTAATGCATCGCATAGGCCTGCATGGCAAATCGTTCATACCTTTGATAATGGGCTTTGGTTGCAATGTTCCGGCAATCCTTTCTTCTCGTGCTATCGAAAGTCGTTCAAGTCGTATTATTACAATACTCATAAATCCGTTTATGTCCTGTTCGGCTCGTTTGCCGATTTACATACTGATTATTGGGACATTCTTTCCACGCCATGGAGCCCTGGTGTTCTTCGGTCTATATGTTTTGGGTATAGCCGTGGCTGTAACCACTGCACGCCTTTTACGACGCTTTATGTTCAAGAAAGACGAGACACCTTTTGTTATGGAACTACCGCCGTATCGTATGCCGTCTTGGCAAAATGCCTTACGCCATACGTGGGAAAAAGGTCAGCAATATCTTCGCAAGATGGGCGGTATAATTCTGTTCGCCAGCATTATCGTATGGGCTCTCAACTACTACCCGCACCACGATAATGCCGACAATGTCACTATGGCCCAAGCATCAGTAGAGACATCTTCCATAGACACGAAACACGACTCATTCCTTCAGATGGCCGGTAAGGCGGTCAATCCGATTATGGAACCACTGGGCTTTACTTGGCCGGCCACTGTCGCTGCCATAGCCGGTATCCCGGCTAAAGAAATTGTAGTCTCAACGCTCGGCGTCCTTTACACCAATAACGATGCGGTGGATGATACGACACTTGGCGAGCGTCTTCAAGCGATAGACCCACACACAGGCCAACCCGGATTTACCTGGCAATCAGCATTATCATTCTTAATCTTCATTCTGCTGTACTGCCCATGCATGGCGACTGTCGTAGCCATAGGTCGCGAAACAGGAAACTGGAAGTATTCGGCGTTTTCCATGGTCTACAACACTGCCATAGCATGGTTTATTGCTTTTATCATCTACCAATTGCTGATGTTGTTTGCTTAACAATCGTATGTACACCACCCGATTATGAACACCAAAGACATTCGACATGAAGGCGCAAAGGCCGACTGTGAAGCCGACAGTGATGAAGTCTTTCGCCGGCACAATATCCGTCCCACTGCGGTGCGGGTTCTTGTATACAATGCCATAAAGTCTTTCCAAGACACTTTCAGTATGAACGATGTTGAAGATGCATTGGAAACGGTGGATAAGTCCTCGATATTTCGTACTCTTGCTCTATTTGCCGGACAACACCTTGTGCACGAAATCGAGGATGGTAGCGGATCGGCCAAATATTGCCTATGCCGCAACGACCACGTCTGCGGAGCCGAAGAAATGCACTGTCATTTCTATTGCGAGTCATGCCATAAGACTTTTTGCCTTGACCACACGCATATCCCGATAGTGCATTATCCCGATGGCTTTGAGTTGCATCAAATTAATTATATGATGAAAGGCCTTTGCCCCTCATGCCGACACAAACGTGAGGCTTGATGACAGCACAATGGGCAATGCTGCTCTTGTACCCGTCATAGAGCACCTTCACTATTCGAAGAACTAACATTCGCACGTGGGCTACTTTTACCGCAAATAATATTGCACTATGTCCACCTTTTGCAACCCGGTTGCAGCGCCTTTTTCAGACCTTTGTACGCGCAACACAAGACACAAAAATGGACAAGACACAAAGGATGATAATAATCAGGCTGGCCATATCGATTGCCTTCATAGTCTCGGACTTAGCCATAGGATTGCCAGAACGAATAAGCATATTGTTATATGTGGCGGCATACATCGTCATCGGAGCAGACATTGTTTTTAAGGCCTTGCACAATATTGCGCACGGCAAAGTGTTTGATGAGAACTTTCTGATGACAGTCGCCACCATAGGGGCTTTTGCCATAGGCGAGTATCCCGAAGCGGTAGCCGTAATGGCGCTATATCAGCTGGGCGAACTACTGTCTGACATGGCCGTTGAGCGAAGTCGCTCCTCCATTACAGCCCTTATGGACATTCGGCCCGAATTTGCCAATGTCGAACAAACCGATGGCACCGTGCACAAAACATTGCCAACAGATGTTGCCGTAGACAGCATTGTCATTGTAAACCCCGGCGAAAAAATACCCATAGACGGCATTGTATTGTCAGGAGCATCGGACATAGACACCTCCGCACTGACAGGCGAAAGCCAGCCACAATCAGCAGCTCCCGGCGATAAAGTCCTCGGCGGATGCCTCAATATTTCGGGAGCATTGAAGATTAGGACAACAGCAGCATATGCCGACACCACAGTGGCAAAAATACTCTATATGGTCGAAAATGCCGAGACCGGCAAGGCTCGTACCGAGAAATTTATCACTCGCTTCGCTCGGTACTACACACCGATAGTTGTCGGAGGTGCCGCGTTGGTGGCTGTAATACCGCCATTGACCGGTATAGGAGCATGGAATCTTTGGCTTGAACGAGCTCTAATTTTTTTGGTAATATCGTGTCCATGCGCATTGGTCGTATCTGTTCCGCTGACATTTTTTGCCGGTATAGGCGGTGCATCCCGTCGCGGCATATTGTTCAAAGGCTCAAATTACATGGAGGCATTAGCGCATGCACGCAGTGTCGTTTTTGACAAAACGGGAACACTCACTTGCGGACGCTTTACCGTCACAGCAATACACCCGGAGATTGTGTCCGAAACGCAGCTGCTCGAACTTGCCGCACTTGCCGAGAGTTTTTCCTCACACCCCGTGGCTATATCGCTACGCGCAGCATACAAAGGAAGCCTTGATCAAAGTCTTGTGACAGCATTGCACGACTACCCGGGTGAAGGCATATCGGCCACACTCGACTCACGCCACGTATACGTCGGCAACGAACGTCTCATGGCTCGTGCCGGAGTCACACCGCGCAAATGTCGCTGCGTAGGCACCATTGTGCATCTTGCTGTAGACGGAGACTACGTGGGGCATATTGTGGTTTCGGATACGGTTAAACATCAATCACATTTCACCATAGAGACCCTGGGGAGGCTTGGCATAAAAACCATTATGCTTACCGGAGACAAGCGACCTGTGGCCGAAGAGGTCGCACAAGAACTTGGCATACACGAATATGCCTGCGAAATGATGCCTGATGACAAAGTACTCCGCGTCCAATTGCTCACCAAGGTTAGAGACTCGTCACCGGTGGTATTTGTCGGCGATGGAATCAACGATGCACCGGTATTGAAAATCGCGGATGCAGGCATAGCCATGGGCGCTGCCGGAAGTGATGCAGCTATAGCCGCAGCAGACATTGTGCTGATGAATGATGACCCATCACAAGTGGTTACGGGAATATTCATTGCTCGCAAGACCATGCGCATAGTCCGCCAAAACATAATCTTTGCACTCACTATAAAAATGGGATTGCTTGTCGTAAGCGCTATCGGATTTGCCAACATGTGGGCAGCCGTTTTCGCTGACGTCGGAGTAACGCTGCTGGCTGTGCTTAATTCCTTTAGGGCTATGCATAATCGCGACATTAAGCAATTTTAACAACGCCTACCCCTTTAATCAGCGTAGAAATGACTATTTTTGAAGTCTAAACAGACCTATACACTGATTATGGACAAAGATATAACTGAATACTTCGTTTCCTTAATCGAATCGAGCGGTGCCATTGACGTAGCCGAAGCCGAATTCAAGCGCATAGTTGCTGACGACAATGATTTGCGCGAACTCTACCGTCAATGGTGTGCCGATACGGGCACCAGCGAGCGGCATGGCTTCTCCGACTTTGCTACCGAGTATATGGAAAACCGAGAAGAGGTTTGGAACTCCCTCAACGATTATGACGAATAACTATACACTACCGGCTGAATGGTATCCTACAGACGGCATTATGCTTTCATGGCCGCACGAAAATACGGACTGGGCATATATGTTAGACCAAATCGAGCAATGCTATATCGACTTGGTACGAGCAATATTGCCGTATGCACCAATATTAATCATCGGGCCGAACGTCGAGGGCATTAAAACAAGTCTCCGAAAGGCTCAAATTAAACAAACGAGCAATCCAATTGTTCTATTTCAAGTACTAACCAACGATACATGGATTCGTGACTACGGCATAATTACAACGTTTGACGAAGATGGCACGCCGGTATATAACGACTTCTGTTTCAACGGCTGGGGCCTTAAATTCGCAGCCGACAAGGATAATTTGGTCAACAGCGCACTATTTAATGCCGCAATGCTAAACTCAGGCCCATACTATTCGCGGCAGAGGTTTGTGCTTGAAGGTGGCAGCATCGACTCCGATGGTGCCGGAACAATATTGACCACATCCAAATGCCTGTATTCGCCCAATCGCAACGGCTATAAAGACTGCGAAACGGCCGAATTTATGCTGCGAGAGTTTCTCGGAGCAAAACGTGTCCTTTGGTTAGAACACGGATTTCTCTGCGGGGACGACACTGACAGCCATGTGGACACTTTGGCACGCTTTGCATCACCCGAAACAATATTATATGTAAAGTGCGATGACCAAGACGACTTACATTACAATGAATTGTCTGCCATGGAAGAAGAATTGCGTCAAATGTGCCGGGCTGATGGAAAGCCGTACAATCTCGTAGGTCTGCCAATGCCCTACCCGATATACGATCCGGATACGGATGACAGATTACCGGCGACCTATGCAAATTTTCTCATCATTGGAGACCGTGCCGTCATCGTGCCTACTTACGGACAACCGGATAAGGATGCCGAAGCGCTAAAATTGATTGGGAGAGAATTTCCCGGGCACGAAATCGTCGGCGTGAATGCTACCGCACTGATACAACAGCACGGAAGCATACATTGCGCCACTATGCAATTGCCGCATAATGCACTCACTCTTTTGCCGAATAATGACCACACACGCATAAATTAATGACACGCATCATACCCACAGCTATCATACAACAGCACAATACTGCCGACATCGCTGACAACCGCGCCAGACTTTTTGCTAAGATACGCCTGGCCGCCGCCTCAGGCGCACGCCTTATAGTCAATCAGGAACTACATGACAGCCTATATTTTTGTCAAACCGAGGATGTCAATGCCTTTGATTTGGCTATCCCCGTTCCATCGACTGTCACTGATGCCTACGCTGCACTTGCAATAGAGACACAGACGGTTATTGTCACATCTATATTCGAGCGCCGTGCCCCCGGGTTATATCATAACACCGCCGTAGTCTTTGATACTGATGGCCGCATTGCCGGACGATACCGCAAGATGCACATCCCGGACGACCCTGCGTACTACGAAAAATTCTATTTCACGCCCGGAGACCTCGGATTCGAGCCCATAGACACATCTGTCGGGAAACTGGGCGTGCTTGTCTGCTGGGATCAATGGTATCCGGAAGCAGCTCGCATGATGTCTCTACGCGGTGCCGAAATTCTCATATATCCCACTGCCATAGGCTGGGAAAGCAGCGATACAGTGGACGAAAAAGCCCGTCAACGCGATGCCTGGATGACAGTGCAACGCGGACACGCCATTGCCAACGGCCTTCCGATTGTGACAGTCAATCGCGTTGGCCACGAGCCGGATCCTTCGCACGCGACCAATGGCATCACCTTTTGGGGCAGCAGTTTTGTGTGCGGACCTCAGGGCGAATTTCTCTTTCGTGCGCCGGACAATGCCGAAGCCGAAGCGGTCATCGATATTGACATACAGCGCAGCGAAAACGTCCGCCGATGGTGGCCGTTTCTGCGCGACAGGCGCATCGATGCTTATACGGGGATTGTTCAACGCTTTCTCGATTGACTTGACCATCACCGAACATCGACAAAACAGATATCCACGAACAAAAACAAATAATAAAGTAATATGCAGCAAGAAAACAACGAAGAATTTGAACGTTATCGCAGACAAATGCATGGTAATGATGATGATAACAACCGTAGGCAAGGCTCCGGCCGTATCGTGCGATGGGTCTACACCATTTTTATGGTAGTCCTCTATATTGGTATGGGCATACTGCTGTTGCTCAACTTCTTTGAATGGGCGCCGGAATACACCTGGCCGCGGAATATTGTAGGAATCGTATTAATTATCTATGGTATTTGGCGAGCCTACCGTCACTATGCAGGCATAGGAAGCCGCTTATAAAAACAAAACATAACAACAAACCATATGCACACAAAAATATTATCTATAGCAGCCGTATCATTATGCATGGCTTTGACGTTTGGTTCGTGCAACCAAAAACAACCGTCCAAGATCATGACAATGCTCTGCGATGACTCGTTTGAAAACGTCATGGAAGAGGAAATAAGTGTCTTTGAATACGCCTACCTCAAGCAGCAATACCATGTACTTACACGCTACGTAACACAGAAAGACGCTTTAGACTCTTTGTTTGCCGGCAGTATACGCACCATCGTTGTCGGGCGTGACTTATCCAAGACCGAACGCAGTGCGCTTAAAGACAAATATCCCAATCTACGAAGCATGAAGATTGCCGTGGATGCGGTGGCACTTATTGTCAATCCGTCCAATCCTGTTGACCAGCTCAGCATGAAGGAAATCAGCGAGATATTGGACGGCTCCACCACCAATTGGAGTCAGTTGCAACCCGGGGCACCGGACAAACGCATACACGTGTACTTCGACTCTGAAGGCTCGGGTCTTGCAATGTTCATGCGCGATTCATTGCTCAATGGCCGCCCCATGGGGCCATTGGTTCATGCCACAGGCAGCATAGACAGCGTATTGGCAGTCGTCCAAAAAGAACCGACAGCCATGGGGGTCATCGGTGTGAGCCACCTCACCAAAGACCTTACGCTCAACAACCTCACCATCGAAGAGCGCGTACAGCGACTTGTAGGCGACACTTTGGCTGTCAATGGTGAAGACATAAACAACCGTATGGACAACTCCGGCGTCAAAACACTTGGCGTTATGCGCTACGAAGCAATACCATACAAGCCCTACCAACAAAATATTTATGATGGCAGCTACCCGCTTACTCGCCCTATATACATGATTACCACTGCTTCGCCGGCAAGCGTTGGAGGCAAATTTTACGCCTTCGTTACCGGAGTTGATGGACAACGTATAATTATGAAGACCGGAATACTGCCCGCTCGAATGCAAGTTACAGTAGTCGAGCTTCAATAGCCATAGTACTCCCTACGTACGACCATACACCGTGTCATACAGCATGACACATATCTTAATAGACACTCAATAGGCCAATGGCGGCTCGGAGGCAATGCTTAACATAGATTAACGCCAAATCCGGCCGCCATTTCGTCATATTACACGATTAATGTGTAACTTTACACAAATTTAAGCCGAAACTATCCTTCGGTCATCTGAAAAAATCAATTAACCACACATATCTAAGTTTCTAAGTTTTTATAGTATGAAAGCTAAGCTTATCTCCGCGTTGCTGCTATGCGCTGCCATAGGCGCTTCGGCACAAGGCTACAAGGACGGTGTAGAGTACTACAAAGCCGGCCAATATGACAACGCCATCACCATCCTCGAACGCAACATCTCCGATGCGAGCACGAACAAAGCCATGGCATACTACTACCTCGGACAATCGTATCTTGCAAAAGGCGATAAAACATCAGCCAAGAGCTACTTTGACAAAGGCCTTACAGCCAATGCCTCTTGCGGATACAACTACGTAGGCATAGGTGCTCTCGACCTCCAGGCCGGCAACGAAAGCGCTGCCAAAGACAACTTCAAAAAGGCTCAGTCTTACGAAAAGAAAAATGCAGAACTTCTCGTGGACATTGTTCGCGCCTACTACAAGGCCGACCCCGTAAAATACGCAAAGGATATTGAAGAATACCTCAAGAAGGCATACAAAACATCCAAAAACAACGAACCGGCAATCTACATTTTCGAAGGAGACCGCCTTGCTGCAGCCAAAGATTGGAACAAGGCTGCCACCATGTACGAGCAGGCCATATACTTCGATGAGGACAATCCCGAAGGCTACGTGAAGTATGCCAACGTGTATTTCAACACTGATGGCGGTAAGCGCTTCGCAATACAGAAATTGGTTGAGTTGCTGCAAAAAAATCCTAGCTCAGCCTTAGGTCAGCGCGAACTCGCCGAAAAATACTACGAAGACGGGCAATGGACCGAAGCTGCCAAACAATATGGCCAATATATCGCCAACCCCAACCACTTCCCGGAAGACAAAGAACGCTACGCTGTGCTGCTCTTCACCGGCAATAACTACCAAAAAGCATATGACATTGCCTCCGAAATCCTCCGCAACAAGCCCGGCGACATCACACTTCAGCGTATCGTTGTCCGCTCACTTGATGCACTCAACCGCGACAGCGATGCCCTTCAAGAGACTCAAAGATACTTCGAAAATGCAGCCAATGCCAATAAATTCAATGCTGCAGACTACAAGTTCTATGCCACCCTTCTGACCAAAGCCAATCAGGACTCTCTCGCAGTCGTCGTACTCCAAAAAGGAGCTCAAGCATTCCCCGAAGACGGAAGTATCCTTAAATCCTTGTCGGATGCTTATTGGGCCAAAAAAGAGTATAAGCTTTCGGCCGAATTCTACAACAAGTACCTTGGCGAAGCCAAAGACCCGCAACGTAGCGACTACTACACTGCCGCCAAGCGCCTTTGGGCCGTATCCACCCTCAGCGACAACGACACCCCGGAAGAACGCGCACAACAAGCCCAACAGGGCCTTGACTACATGGATAAAGTTCTTGCCGACATCAAGCCGGAGCCCACATACCTACGCTGGAAAGCACTGCTTTACACAGCCAAAAACGGCAATAAACCCGATGAAAACACCGTCAAAACCTACGAGGAAATCATCGGCATCCTTGATCAGGATCCGGCAAATGCCGACCCCGCTAATAAAGACAACTATCTTGACTACTACGTTGAAGCATACCATGCCATCGCTCAGTATTACTTGATACAAAAAGACACCGCCGCATTCGACGAAGCAAAGGCTCAAATGGACAAATACAAGGATTTGGCCGGCACCAAGTAATGCAAATTTAGGCTGATACGCGCAAGTACTCAACGACTTGCAATAAATCACATGAATGCGGGGCTGGGCCTTATCTGGCAAAACCCCGCATTCATTTTTCTCTCACAAAAATGATGTTCGGCTGGAAACACATAGGATAACTCTCAATATGTGACATAAGCATAATCTGCGGTTACATAAGACAACCCATTCTAAATCTTGAAATCAGAGAACAACTAATAACCGGGCAAGCTCCATAAAAAGTGCTAAAACAGCTCGTCAAAAGTATAAATTCAATAATTTTGTATTTACTATTAAGCAACACATAACTAAGGCTATCATACATTTGACCAAGCATCTGCGCATTAGACAACGAATAGTCACCGATAAGTTATGAATACCACTATCCTTCTTCGATAGCAATTATAAGAATAGACATATAACCACCTTTAACCATGCGTCTGTCC
The DNA here is from genome assembly GCA_001701165.1 of Bacteroidales bacterium H4. Taxonomy (GTDB): domain Bacteria; phylum Bacteroidota; class Bacteroidia; order Bacteroidales; family Muribaculaceae; genus CAG-873. Next base: position 19,194 of record DAAP01000061.1, read on the forward strand.
GATTTAACTGACATTTCGACCGACATTATAAGTCCTAACGAATTGGCCGACCTCACCAAAGAGTTCAATCAATTGGTTCGCGCACTACATGGGCGTGTATCCGAAGAAGATACAGCCACCCTTGAGGACGTCATAGCCCAATCCATTCTTTCCGGAAAACTCAAACGTGACACCTTCGGATTACATCCGCTAAGCCAAAGCATTGCTACAACAATGCTATTGTGCGATAGTTTGGGTGCCGACCGCGCTATTTCAATAGCCATATTACTGCACGAAATTGTACACGATCAATGTATTACCATCGAGGACGTTCGGTCACGTTGGGGCGATGACATCGCCACCATTGTGCGCTGCCTCCTTAAGACACGCGACCTCTACGCCACACATGCCGCAGCCATCGAAAGCGAAAACTTTAAGCGCCTGCTGCTGACACTCGCCGAAGACATACGTGTCATCATCATCATGATTGTCGCTCGTGTTGTGCTGATGCGTTCAATCAACCACCACCCAAATCAAGATGCTGTACGCCAAGTAGCCATGGAGGCCGCTTATCTTTATGCGCCTCTGGCCCATCGTCTCGGGCTATACACACTCAAAAGCGAGCTTGAAGATCTTTCGCTGAAATATACCGACCGCGAAACATATACATCCATCGCCCACAAACTCAACGAAACCAAGGCGCGACGTGATGCATACATCGATGCTTTCATCGCCCCGGTCAAACAAAAACTTATCGAGGCCGGGCTGCACTTCGACATAAAAGGCCGCACAAAAAGCATCTATTCCATCTGGAACAAGATGAAGATGCAAAAAAACGATATCGAACACATTTACGACCTATTCGCAATACGAATCATACTTGACACCCCTCTCGAACGCGAAAAAGCCGAGTGCTGGCTGGCTTATTCGGTGGTCACCGACATGTACCAACCCAATCCCTCACGCACCAAGGATTGGATATCTGTACCTAAGACCAATGGTTACGAATCATTACATACCACTGTCTGTGGTCCCGACAACAAGTTTGTCGAAGTACAGATACGCACCAGACGAATGGACGAAATCGCCGAAAAAGGACTGGCCGCCCATTGGCGATACAAGGGCATTAAAAGCGAAGGGAACTTGGATGCATGGATGAAGAATGTCCGCGATATCCTGGAAACAGCCGAAAACGGGCCTTCGGAGCTGATGAAAAACATGACCATGGACGTCTACAACAAGGAGGTCTTTGTATTTACACCCAAAGGCGACCTATACAGGCTGCCTTTAGGAGCATCGTTGCTTGATTTCGCATTTCACATACACACACGTCTGGGATGCCAATGCATCGGCGGACGTGTCAACGGTTGCAATCGTAAAATCAACTATAAATTGCAAAGCGGCGATACGGTAGAAGTGTTTACCTCGCCGCAGCAACAGCCCAAGCGTGACTGGCTGTCTTTTGCCGTCACGTCAAAAGCTCGCAACAAAATACGAGTCACACTCAAAGAACAACAAAACCGCGCAGCCGAACTGGGCAGGGAATTATTGCAACGCAGATTTAAGAATCGCAAGATTGAGATCGAAGAAAACATACTGACGCGACTTATCCGCAAACTCGGGTTCAAGACGACAACGGATTTTTACAGCAGCCTCGGAGAAGAACGCACTGACATAAACGATATCTTCGAACAATACGAGGTCATGCGCGACAAAACCTCCGAGACGGCAATTCCAACTGTCAGCGCAGAAGAATTCGTGCTGCGCGAAAACGATGATAACACAACAAATGCCTCAGATGTCCTCGTCATTGGACATGGCAAAGGCGTCAAAGGCCTGAATTACAAGATGGCACGATGCTGCAATCCCATTTATGGAGATGAAGTCTTCGGTTTTATTTCGGCTGAAGGTTACATCAAAATTCACCGCTCTGACTGCCCTAACGCCGCCAATATCAGGCAGAAATATCCCTATCGTATCATACGCACACGATGGAGCGGTCATTTTGACGGCCAAATGTCAGCCACACTTCGTATATTGGGACAAGATGACATCGGTATCATCACAAACATAACTTCCATAATCACAAAAGAGCACAACACTTCGCTACGCAATATAGCCGTAGACTCCAACGACGGTCTCTTCCAAGGATATGTCGTAGTCGGCGTAGGCGACACAGCGGCACTTAACAATCTTATCAAAAAAATCAAAACAGTAAAAGGAGTAAAAGATGTACAACGCAGCAAATAATATTAAGACATTTGCCGTGGTCGCACTGGCTACAACAGCTATGTCTCTCGGAAGTTGTGGTGGAAACACCGACGATGGAGCCCACACCCTTGTTGACTCAATTCACCGGTGTATTACCATGGGTAATTACGAACATGCTTACGCGCTCATGGATAGTCTAAATACGCGCTATCCTGACAGCATCGCATTGCGCAAGGCCATAATGGCCGAGAAAGCCCAAGCTCAAGCAAACCAAGCCCGGAGCATGCTTCCCAAATGTATTGCGCGTGTCGACTCGCTGACCGTTGCCATTGATGATGCATCCAAGACCTTTATTACACGACAAACTTCCTCTACTATGGGTTCATACCTTGTACACCGTAATGCCACAAACATTGACCTTGCAGCCAATCGTAACGCTATCCAGCCGCGCGTGGTGGACATGGATACCCCATGGCTCATAGCAACCACACTTGTCTCGTCCAAGGCCCCGATATCTCTGTCCATAAAAGACGCATCCGGTAATATTTTGGCACAGACCGCAATAAGTGCCGATGCGTGCGTACACAGCGATGATGCATGGCGTTTCAATGTTGGGCCGGAGGCCGCGACACCACTGGCAAATGCCTTGCAAGCCTATCACGGCAAGGGCACAAGCGCCGTCGTCACCGATGCCGCAGGCAAGTCACATTCCATATCTATTAGTGCTGCCCTGGCGGAAGCAATTGTCGCTTCGGAGCATTTAGCCTCGCTTCAGGCACAATTATTCTACGCGCGCAAGACCTGCGAAAAACTACAACGTCGCCTACAATTGGCTCGCGATCAGCAGGCAAATGATGGCCGAGCAACCAGCTCCCTGCCCGAATAATATAAGCAAGCACATTCATAACACACCTATTGTTCTGCATCCAAGCCATATCATATGCTCCACATTGTATTCTGTATTGTTCTTATAGTATTACTTATTGTTGCAATAAAAGTCTATATTCCATTTGTATATAAGCTTTTTGACGTTGCAAGAGAAATTTTAGACCGATTGTACTATCGTGAATAAAATCCGTCGAACACAGCCATACCGACCAACTGCAACTTCAATACATACACCGTTACAAACCCACAAACAGGTTAAGTAAATAACAAATTTTTTTACTCCATCGGGTTACGACTCTTTTTGGCTATATGGCATATAGGGCATCCGGATAAAATTTCGTAATTTTGCAGATAAATTAATCATCGATAAACGACCTAAACGCTACACAATGTTTGACACTATACTTGCATTGATACCCCTTGACGGTGGAGCCGAATTCTCATTCAGTGCCTCTGAATTTTTCCGCTGGTTTGTGGAAAACGCCAATTACCTATTTGTTTTTATATTCATGGTCATTGAGAGTTCTTTCATCCCTTTTCCGTCAGAAGTTGTAGTACCTCCGGCCGCGTATATCGCAGTGACATCTCCGGACGGGGGCATGAGTGTTATAGGCGTATGTCTTGTGGCCACAGCAGGTGCATTGTGCGGCGCCTACGTCAACTATTACCTATCGCTGTGGATTGGACGTCCGCTTGTATACCGCTTTGCAGACTCGCGCATAGGACACGCGTGCCTACTGGATCGCGCAAAAGTTGTACGTGCCGAGAGCTACTTTGACAAACACGGAGCTATCAGCACCTTCATAGGCCGACTTATACCGGCCATCCGTCAGCTCATAAGCATTCCGGCCGGACTATCGCGCATGAACATAGGCGTATTCACCCTCTTCACCATTCTCGGTGCCGGGGTTTGGAACACTATTCTTACAGCCCTCGGATGGTGGCTTGGCAAGAGCGTGCCTCGCGATGTTTTATTTGAAAAAATAGAGCATTACAACAGCTATCTTACATATGCCGGGGTGGGCATATTGCTTGTATGTGTGGCTTTCATTGTATACAATGCATGCAAGCGCAGGGAAAACAAGACCCAACGGCAAAAATAGTTTTGTACGAAACAACAGCACAATACAACAAGAACCAATATGATAGTATCTCCCTCGTTACTTTCTGCCGATTTCGGCAACCTTGACCGCGACCTCGCAATGCTCGAAGCATCCGAGGCCGATTGGTATCATCTCGATGTCATGGACGGTGTATTCGTCCCCAATATATCCTTCGGTTTTCCCATAATCGATGCCATCGCACGGCGTGCCACCAAACCGCTGGACGTCCACTTGATGATAGTTGACCCAGACCGATACATTACGCGTGTGCGCGACACTGGTGCCGCCATTATGAATGTTCACCAGGAAGCATGCACACATCTACATCGTACCATCAGCGCAATACACCAAGCCGGAATGCGTGCAGCCGTAACACTCAACCCCGCCACTCCGGTATGCATGCTCGAAGACATCATCACCGATGTTGATATGGTACTGCTGATGAGTGTCAACCCCGGCTTCTGTGGACAAAGCTTCATTTCGGAAATTATACACAAGACACGGCGCTTACGCCGTCTAATCGCTGAGAGTGGCAGCAAGGCAATCATCGAAATTGACGGCGGAGTCAACGACATGACCGGGAAACAACTGGCTGATGCCGGGGCTGATGCTCTGGTGGCTGGAAGTGCCGTATTCCACGATCCGAATCCTGCAGCAGCCATCCGCCGACTTAAATCGCTGACAATGCAGCATTAAGGCCCTCCGCAAGGTCAACTAATAAGTTTTCACTTAAAAGCCACGCATATCCATCTCAAACGTATCCACCTTCGTCATGGACGAATTTGAAATAAACATAAAAGACAGAAATCGCAGACGTCGCCTTCATGCCACTATGCATAAGAACAGCGTCACGGGAAGCGATATGGAACGCCACCGCACGTATACACCGGCATATGAGCGTGTGGCGGATACCGTGTCCGAAGCAAATAACGACATGACAACACCCGAAGAAGACATGCCTGCCATGGACAAACCGCGACGCAAATCCCACGAAAAAGCGACAACGGAAGAAGCCGTAGAGCGGTCAGTCACTGCTATCGACCCAGACATGTCAATGCCGTTGATACGCAACAAGTCTTGGCGAATATTTCTTGGCACGGTTTGCGGGCTGGCTGGCGTAGTGATATTGCTGATGTTACTCTCACATCTTGGCAATGGTGCACACGATCAAAGCGCCGCGACATCAATGTCTATCGAACAAATGGCAGCAAAACCCGGTTCAACCGAAAACATCGGCGGAGGCTTAGGCGCCTGGCTTTCGAATGCATTATTTACTGATGCTCTCGGCCTTGGATCGATAGTCATGACCTTATATCTACTCATCCTCGCTATAGGTTTTTTCGGTGTCAAGCGTATCAAATTTTGGTCCTTGACGTTCAAATCACTACTACTTGCAATCACCACAAGTATTGTTGTTGGCTTAGTGACATTCAACGCCCAAACAGCCATAAGCCTTGGCGGCACACACGGCCATGAAGTCAACGCATATCTTCTGCACATAGGCGGCCCCATCGTGGCCGTAGCATTATCCATCCTTCTTTTAGTTACCGTGGTTTGCGTCTATCTCAACGACATATTACGTTTTGCACATAAGTGTGCCGAAATACGCCGTCGTTACCGCCTGACACACGCCATAAATCGCGAACGCTCGACAGACAACGAAGCAAAAAATGTCACAACTTTTGCCGATACTTTCATCGTCGATGGTAAAGAAACCAATGCGGGTAAAGACCATATCGATACGACCGAAGATACGGCCGCATCAAATACGGCTCAAAATACTACCGCTACTATTGAAGACCCGAAAACAGCAACGGACGAAGGCTTCAACATTGATCCTGACCCTGCACAGCCCGACACCGAAGACACCATATTTACCATAGACACGCCACAAGTTGATAAAATAGACGATGGCAAAGCCATAGCCGGCACCTCAGGCTCGGGAGTATACTCAGACCATCGCGCAATTCTACCCGGATACAGTTTTCCCACCCTTGAACTGCTCAAAGACATTCCACAGCGCATATCCGCAGATCCTAACGAATTACAGCACAACAAGGACCGCATCGAGAAGGCTTTGGCCGACCACAAAATCACTATAGACAGCATCAAGGCCACCGTCGGCCCGACCGTGACATTATATGAAATCGTACCCAGCGAGGGCATACGTATCGCACAAATCAAACGCCTTGAAGACGATATTGCACTGAGCCTTGCCGCCAGCCATATACGCATCATAGCACCTATGCCGGGCAAAGGTACTGTCGGCATCGAGGTCCCCAACGGCGACCCTCAGACAGTGTCTATTCGTGCGGTGCTGTCGTCCAAGAGATTCCGCGAATACGACAAGCCGCTACCCATAGCAATGGGAGCTACAATATCTAATGATATATTTGTAGCCGATTTGGCTTCTATGCCGCATGTTTTGGTTGCCGGTGCCACCGGACAAGGTAAATCTGTGGGGCTCAACGTCATCATCGCCTCGCTACTATACAAGAAACATCCCACCGAACTAAAGTTTGTCCTTATCGACCCTAAGGAAGTTGAGTTCAGTCTTTACAATAAGCTCGAAAAGCATTATCTGGCCAAACTACCGGGCGAAGAAAGTGCCATTGTCACCGATTTCGAGAAAGTATTGATGGTGCTAAATTCGTTATGTGTCGAGATGGACACCCGATACGGACTGCTGCGCGAAGCCGGGGTACGCGACATTGTCGAGTACAACAAAAAGTTCGAAGAAGGACGTCTCAACCCCGATTACGGCCATCACTATATGCCATACATAGTGGTTGTTATCGATGAATTTGCCGACCTTATAATGACTGCCGGCAAGGAAATTGAGCTGCCGGTAACACGCATTACCCAAAAGGCACGCGCCATTGGCATACACATGGTCATAGCCACGCAACGTCCGTCTACAAACGTGCTCACCGGACTTATCAAAAGTAATTGCCCGGCGCGTATCGCTTTCCGTACATTCCAAATGGTGGACTCGCGCGTAATACTCGACCGACCGGGCGCTAACCAACTTATCGGCCGCGGAGACATGCTTTACAGCCAAAGCGGCGAACCGGTGCGTGTCCAGTGCGCATTTATATCCACAGACGAAGTAGACAACCTTGTCAACTATATCTTCAATCAGACGGGATTCACCAAGGCTTACGAATTGCCCGAACCAAAGTTGTCCAACGATGACCACCAAATTGGCGGATATATGGGCGCAGGCACCAACGACCGCGACCCGCTCTTTGACGAATGCGCACGTTTCATCATCACACAATCTACTGCATCAACGTCCTCGCTACAACGACGCTTCCAAATTGGGTATAACCGCGCAGGAAAAATCATCGACCAAATGGAAGCATGTGGCATAGTCGGCCCCGCCAGTGGCAATAAACCGCGACAGATAAAGATGGACGCTATGGAGCTGGAGCATGTGCTCTCACAACACTGACACATCACGAGTTGTACGGCAAAAGTGACGACTATCAAACGAAGATATACAAAGGGATGCAGATAAACATTGGCCGATACTTAATTGTTTAGTATAAAAACACATATCATAACAACTATGGCATTAAAACAACCAAGACACGTTTTGGTATTTCTACTGGCTCTCACCACGGCATTCGGAGTGATAGCAGCATCGCCTTCGGCCGAACAGATACTCGACAAAACGGCCAAGGCAATGACTTCTGCCAAAAGTGTTACTGTCAAGTTCGGATATACCGCCGGAGGCAATCATTCCAATGGCTCAATGACAATGTCCGGCAAAAAGTTCACCTTCAATCTTGGCAATATAGCCGTGTGGTACAACGGGACACTCCAATGGGCGCTCAACCGTAGCGACAATGAAGTAACCCTTACCAAGCCTACTGCCGCCGAAGTCGTTGAATCAAATCCGTTTGCTATTCTCACCTCTTACAAGCAGCGCTACACTCCCTCCTTGACTAAAAAAGCAAAAAGCGAATACATCGTCACACTTAGGCCAAAAAAGAGAGGCGGTCAAATCACGACAGCCACCATACGCATCAATGCCGCCAACTACTATCCCGCGGCCTTGACATTACGGCTTTCAGACGGGTCGTCAGTCAGCGTGTCCGTCACCTCCGTCAGTAGTGGTGCTGCCCTTCCGGCTACGTACTTTCAATACGACACCCGGTCAAATCCCAAAGTTGAACTTATTGATTTAAGATAGATGCATAGGCATCCGCAATAAACGCATAAAATGACTGTAAATATGAGCAACGCCATCACCACCAAATGCGCCATCATCGGTTCTGGGCCGGCAGGGTATACAGCCGCCATATATGCCTCGCGAGCCAATCTCGCCCCTGTACTTGTCGATGGTCCGCAACCTGGCGGACAATTGACTACAACATCCGAAGTAGAAAACTTCCCGGGCTATCCTGAAGGAGTCGACGGCAACCAACTCATGGCTGACTTGCGCAGCCAAGCCTCCCGCTTCGGGACAGTAATGCTATCCGACCGCGTGACGGATGCCGATTTATCCATACGTCCGTTCAAGCTATCTCTCGCATCCGGACGTAACATCATCGCCGATACGGTTATCATTGCCACCGGAGCCTCGGCGCGTTATCTCGGGCTACCGGACGAAGAACGTTTTCGCGGCATGGGAGTCAGTGCCTGCGCCGTATGCGATGGTTTTTTTTATCGAGGGAAACGTGTTGCCGTCGTTGGTGGCGGAGACTCTGCATGCGAAGAAGCCATATACCTCGCCGGACTTGCCCAAAAGGTATATATGATTGTCCGCAAGGACCACTTGCGTGCGTCCAAGGTGATGCAACAACGTGTATCAGACAATCCCAAAATCGAGATATTATACAACACAAATACACTCGGCTTGACCGGAGAAGAATTTGTCGAAGGAGCACATTTGGTCGAATATGCAGGCACCGAACGTGAGCATCGCTATGATATTCAAATCGATGGTTTCTTCCTTGCCATAGGACACCAACCCAATAGTGCACTATTCGCGAAGTATATCGAAACCGACAAGGCCGGATACATTGTCACCAAAGGCTTATCCACAGCCACGAGCGTAGCCGGGGTTTTTGCAGCCGGCGATGTGGCCGATCCACGCTTCCGGCAGGCTGTCAACGCTGCTGCTGCCGGATGCCGCGCTGCCCTCGAGGCTGAACGATTCATCCTTGACAACGGATCGTTACTATCCTCTACCACATAAGCCATTTTCTATCGAACACGGCAAATTAAACTCTCCAATTCAAAAAAACTATTATGAAAACGCTCCTAACAACAATCTCGGTCGTCCTCACAATAGCGACATTGACCCCAATCACCGTACATGCAGACGAATACAATACTCGCCAAGCACGCTCGTACATACGAGATGCAGAATACCAGATGCGTCAAGCCGAGAATTACAGACGCGATGCCAATTCGTATCGACGCACCGCCGAAAGCTACCGTCGACAAATGGACTCGTACATTAAACGCAATGACACACGCAATGCCGAAACCTACAGGCGTCGAATGCAAAACGACCTTGACCGCGCCGCAGATTATGATCGTAAGGCTGTACAAGCCGATAGTCGAGCTGCCGATTATCTAAATGATGCCGCCCGCGCTTTACGCCGCTAAGTGTATGTGTACTCGACATCACAAGACTAATTCAGCTAAAAGAACAGAACGGCCATAGTCCGCATAACGAGCCAATAAGATTAATCGCATACAAATTAAACCATAATAAGACTGACTTCAAATATGAAAGCGACACGATTGCTAACTGCACTAATCGTCATAACAATATTTGGCATAGCTGCTACGGCTCAGAATCAGCCCATACGCTGGCGAACAACAGCCAAAATGACATCACCCACCGAAGGCATACTTACCGTACGAGCAATCATTTCCGATGGATGGCATCTGTATGATATGACGCTACCCAAAGGTGGCCCGGTACCGACTACATTAGATTTCTCCAAAAGCACCGGAATCAAATGGCTGGGACAATTCAAGGCATCTTCAAAACCGGTATCAAGCCATGACGCATCTTTCGACATGACCTTGCGCTGGTGGAAAAAAGACGTGATATTCACTCGCCAATTTCGCCTCACCGGCGATGTATCAGATGCTTCCATAGACGGAATTATCAACTATATGGCTTGTAATGGTAGTACGTGTAACCCACCAAAGAAACAAACCGTAAAACTTAAAGTCAAAGCTTATCAAAGCAAGTAAATTTGGGCATAGACATATGCCTATTTGTACATATATTCACCTGTTTACGAGTTGGCTTCATTCGCATCGGCAACATCCTATATTCGTACATCTTGTGTGCCAATGCATTGTCGATTATACAACACGTCAGACCATCACACAAGAGACCAATAATCCGCATAACGACATTTCGACATTATAAATGCAAACTACTGCTATGATCAAACGGACATTATCTTACACAATACTCTTATTATGCTTTTTAGTCACCATCCCCAAGGCAAGTGCCCAAATCTCTGATCCCGTAAAATGGAGTTGGGACGTAACCGAGACCTCTGACGGCGGTACCGTGACCATTACCGCAGTTATCCAACCCGGATGGCACATTTATGGCTTAGAAAAAGTCAAAAGTGGTCCGGTGCCCACCTCAATTACTTTTGCTGACATCGATGGAATCGCATTTGGCGAAATAACTCCGGACATAGAGCCTAAAATGATTATAGACAAAGCATTCGATCTTAAGCTCAAAGAGTGGACCGGGACAGTGACGTTTGAATGCGATTATCACTTGAGCCATCCTATCAGTACGGCCCTCACCGGCATTATCGAATATATGGCATGCCGCGAAGGTGCCTGCACCCCACCCAAACGCATAAACTTCAGCGTAAATATTGGCAGTACAGCGTCTGCAACCACCGCTACGGACACTGCGGGTAACGCTACGGCAAAGGTCACCGCCTCCACAGCGCAAGCAAGCGAGCCGATCGACCTCTGGGCTCCGGTGGATATGATGTCCGTCAACAACGATGCCCATGGACAAAATGCCGCTCCATCTTGGCTATCACTGCTCGTCATGGGATTCCTGGGCGGACTGTTGGCCTTGCTCACTCCTTGCGTATGGCCTATGATTCCAATGACCGTTAGTTTCTTCCTTAAGCGCACAAAAAGCCGTAAACGTTCCATTACCGATGCATCGCTCTACGGAGTGTCCATTATAGTTATTTACTTGGTAATGGGCATTGCCATAACGCTTGCCTTCGGAGCAGGCAAACTCAACGACATAGCCACCAGTGCTGTGTTCAATCTAATATTCTTTGCCATGCTTGTTGTGTTTGCCATATCCTTCTTCGGGGCTTTTGACATCAAACTGCCCTCGAAGTGGTCCAATAGTATAGACAACAAGGCCGAAACTACTACAGGCATTTTAAGCATATTCTTCATGGCCTTTACGCTGGTGCTGGTATCTTTTTCGTGCACAGGCCCCATTATAGGCACACTGCTGGTCGAAGCCGCCAGTCAAGGCAGTATAGTCGGTCCGGCCATAGGCATGGGCGGATTCGCCCTTGGCCTCGCCCTACCCTTCTCACTCTTCGCGTTCTTTCCTTCCCTACTTAAGGAAATGCCAAAGTCCGGCGGATGGATGAATTCAGTGAAAGTTGTTCTCGGATTTATAGAACTTATACTTTCGCTCAAATTTCTCTCAGTGGCAGACCTCGCCTACGGATGGCGCATACTCGATCGTGAGGTGTTTGTCGCCATTTGGATTGTACTATTCGTCCTACTGGGTATGTACCTGATAGGCAAACTGCGATTTGCGCACGATGCACCCAAAGAACGCACCGGTGTCGGATCATTCTTTCTGGCTGTAATATCATTCTCTTTTGCCGTATATCTGCTGCCGGGGCTATGGGGTGCGCCGCTTAAAAGCATCAGCGCCTTTGCGCCGCCGCTGTCCACTCAAGATTTCAATCTCTACGGAGGACAATTTAAGGAATTCCACGATTATGACGAAGGTATGCGTTATGCCGCCGAAAACGACAAGCCGGTAGTTCTGGACTTCTCCGGATATGCCTGCGTCAATTGCCGCAAGATGGAAGGTGCAGTATTCGACACAGAACAAGTGCGAAAAATCATCGAAGACAACTACGTACTTATTAAACTTATGGTAGACGAAAAAGCCGATCTACCCCAACCTTACACCGTGCAAGAGAATGGTCAAGATATTACAATATCTACTGTAGGCGAAAAATGGGCCTACCTTCAGCGCCACAAGTTTAATATTAATTCGCAACCATACTATGTCCTTCTTGACAGCCGCGACGGCACACCATTGGCTCAAGCCCGCAGTTACGATGAAAACATTGCCGCTTTCATCTCCTGGCTTGATAAAGGACTTAAGGCTTATACGGAAAAATAAAGATTTAACATCCATACACACAATGTCACACACTAGACAAGAAAGGCTTGAAGCACTCGGACGAGTTATGGACACCCTTGACATCCTACGCGTCAAATGCCCCTGGGACGCCAAGCAGACCAACCAAAGCCTACGCCCCAACACCATCGAGGAAACCTATGAACTGGCTCAGGCACTGCTCGAAAACGATAGCCCGAACATCAAAAAGGAACTCGGAGACGTACTGCTTCATATATTATTCTACGCCAAAATCGGTGATGAGCAGGGTAAATTCGACATCGCCGACGTAGCTGACGCACTTAATCAAAAACTGATTTTCCGTCATCCACATGTCTTTGGCGAAGTACACGTGGACAATGCGCACGATGTGGAACTTAACTGGGAGCAGATAAAGCTCAAGGAAAAAGACGGAAACCACACAGCATTAGCCGGAGTACCAAAGGCTCTACCGGCGCTTGTCAAGTCTTTCCGCATCCAAGAAAAAGCGGCCAACGTTGGCTTCGATTGGGAGAAAATCGAGCAAGTATGGGACAAGGTGGACGAAGAAGCATCTGAAGTACGGCAAGCTGTGGTAAACGGCACTCAAGACAACATCGAAGGCGAATTCGGCGACCTAATGTTCGCCATAATCAATGCGGCACGATTGTATAAGGTTAATCCCGAAAACGCTCTCGAACGCACTAACCGCAAGTTTATCGCCCGCTTCAACCACATTGAACAACGCGCTCACGAACTTGGCACTCCACTCAAGGACATGACCCTTGCACAGATGGACGCCCTGTGGAACGAAGCCAAAGCCAAAGGTCTGTGATAGTCTGTATTACAGAGAAACCGAGCGTCGCTCGGGACATCGCCCGCCTGCTTGGCGCCGATGCCTCGCGTGATGGTTTTTATGAGGGTAACGGATATTGCGTCACTTGGACTTTTGGTCATCTATGCTGTCTCAAAGAACCAAATGACTATACAGATATGTGGAAGCGGTGGAGTCTCTCATCTCTGCCCATGGTTCCCTCGCGCTTTGGCATAAAACTTATTGCAGACAGAGGTATCGAAAAACAATTCAAGGTCATCGCCACGCTGTTTTCTAAAGCAGACAGCATCATCAACTGCGGTGACGCCGGTCAAGAAGGCGAACTGATACAACGCTGGGTTATGCAGAAAGCCACCGTTAAATGTCCCGTGCAACGCCTGTGGATTTCATCACTGACAGACGAAGCCATACGTGACGGATTTGCCCATCTGCGCCCTCAGTCGGATTTCGACAACTTGTATTATGCCGGACTATCCAGAGCCATAGGCGACTGGCTGCTGGGCATGAACGCTACACGGCTATACACGCTTAAGTATAGCGACCGAAACAACCGCAATGTTTTGTCCATAGGCCGCGTGCAAACTCCGACACTCGCCATTATCGTCGAACGCCAACGTGCCATAGATAATTTTAAACCTACCGACTCGTGGGAATTGGCAACTCATTATCGCAACACAGTATTTACATCCACAGGCAATCGATTTGACAACGCCGAAGCCGCCAATGTCGAAGCCGAAGCCATTCGGAACATTCCATTGACAATCGATAGTATTGCCAAGAAGACAGGACACGAAGCGCCAAAAAAACTATTCGATCTCACCTCACTACAAGTCGAATGTAACAAAAAATGGGGATGGTCGGCCGACCGCACACTCCAACTCATACAGTCACTGTACGAAAAAAAAGTAACAACATATCCACGTGTAGACACCACGTACCTTAGTGAAGATTTGCACGCTAAAATACCTGATATACTGCGTCAGATGACACCATACGCCAATATTACAGCACAGGTGTTGGCGCGCAAGATACCCAAGAGCAAGCGAATCTTTGACAATTCGAAAGTCACCGATCACCACGCCATTATCCCCACCGGACAATCTCCGAAGGCTCTCGTGGGTGACGAACGACTGATGTACCACCTAATAGCATTGCGCTTTATCGCAGCTTTCTATCCGGACTGCGTATTCGAACAAACTACGGTCAATGCTCATGCGGGTAAACACAAATTCAAAGCCAACGGTCGTGTAATACTCGAACAAGGCTGGAAAGCACTCTTCCCTACCAAAGACAAAAACCAAGCCGGAACTGCTGCCGAGATACAGGACAGCGAAGATGCCGAGGAAGAGTCCGACAACAAAACACTACCAGCTTTCGCCGTGGGCGAAAGCGGACCGCACGCCCCATTTGTAAATAAGAAAACGACACAACCGCCCAAACCTTTTACCGAAGGCACCTTGCTACGCGCAATGGAAAGCGCCGGCAAAAACATCGAAGACGAAACACTCCGCGAAGCCATGAAGGCTAACGGCATAGGACGTCCATCTACGCGTTCGGCCATCATTGAAACACTTTTCAAACGCCAATACATAAAGAGATTACGTGGCAAAACGCTGGCACCTACAAGCACCGGAATTGCACTTATAGATACAATTAAGGATCCGCTGCTAAAAAGCGCCAAACTTACCGGCATCTGGGAAAACCGTCTTCGTATGATTGAACGTGGCGAGTTCAGCGCAGTCGAATTTGTCAACGACCTAAAAACACAGGTCAATGATATAGTTATCACCGTCCTTTCGGACAACAGCGGCAATCACATTACCATCGAAAAGGCTCCGGTTAAGACCCGGAAAACGCGTACATCTCCAAAAGAAAGCGCCAAGCCAAAGAATACAACAGCAAAAAAAACGACAAAAACCACACAGCCTGCACCAACGTCAATAGAACAGATTGTCTGCCCCAAATGTCTTAAAGGCCATCTGCTCAAAGGACGTACAGCCTACGGATGCAGTCGCTATGCCGAAGGGTGTAGCTTTATACTGCCATTCGCTCAGTATCCGGCAACACTCTCTCCTGCACAACTGGCTGCAATACTGGATAAAGCCAACGAGACCAAATGACCTGGCAAGACATCGTAGTCCTAATCATAGTAGTAACCGCCATAATAATCCTAGTGATGAACATGGTACGAAGCTTCCGACACAAAGATTCATGTTCTTCGTGCCGTCATGGCAAGGACAGCAACGCTAAACATACGTCTACCAAATGTTATGGGACTGATGCTTGTGCCGGATGCCCGTTACATGACTCTTGCCACAAATATTGACATATCCGATGCAACATAAAAAGCGGGAACGCCAACTCATTTCGAGTATGCATTCCCGCTACTTTATTGTCTGTCAAATAATCCCTCGGACTATAACTTTCGACACAAAATTGTCCGTCCGCATTGTCCGTTCTCGGTTCAGATAGGATTATCAGTTTCGAAAGTTCAATTCGCCATCGGCATCCACGTCTATAACAATCGGACGTTCCTTGTCCACCTTCTGAGCCAAGATATCCTTGCTCAAACGGTTAAGTATCTGACGATGTATGACTCGCTTGACAGGTCGTGCACCGAATTCGGGGTCAAAGCCTTCATCGGCAAGAAGCGATATGGCCTTTGGGGTGTATTCCAAGGTGATTCCGTTGGGTGCAAGCATCTTTTGAATAGACTTCATTTGCAGTTCGACAATCTGCTCGATTTCCTTACGATCAAGCGGCGTGAACATGATAATTTCGTCTATACGGTTCAGGAATTCGGGACGGATGTTCTCTTTAAGCATCTCCAACACCTGAGCCTTTGTGGTCTCGATGGTCTGCTCACGATTGGCATCAGTCATCTTGGCAAAGTTGTCGCGAATCAAAGCCGAACCCATATTCGAGGTCATGATGATAATGGTGTTCTTGAAATTGACTACACGACCCTTATTGTCTGTCAGACGACCATCGTCAAGCACCTGCAACAAGATGTTGAACACATCCGGATGAGCCTTTTCAATTTCATCGAACAAGACAACAGAATATGGTTTGCGACGCACTGCCTCGGTCAGTTGACCACCCTCATCGTAGCCTACGTATCCCGGAGGCGCTCCGACCAAACGGCTCACAGAATGCTTCTCCTGATACTCTGACATATCAATACGAGTCATCATATTTTCGTCATCGAAGAGGTAGTCGGCCAAAGCCTTGGCCAATTCGGTTTTGCCAACGCCGGTAGTACCTAAGAAGATGAACGAACCGATAGGTCGTTTGGGGTCGCTAAGACCTGCACGGCTACGGCGCACGGCATCTGCCACGGCGCTTATAGCAGCATCCTGTCCTACTACGCGTTTGTGAAGCTCGTCTTCAAGCAGCAGCAATTTGGTACGTTCGCTCTGTACCATCTTGCTTACAGGAATTCCGGTCCAACGGCTTACAACATCGGCGATGTCGTCGGCATCAACCTCCTCCTTAATGAGAGCTTTCTCACCCTGCATGGCCTTCAACTGAGCCTGAATGCTCACATTCTCGTCTTCTTTTTGTTTGATAGTTCCGTAGCGTATCTCAGCCACACGTGCATAGTCGCCCTCTCGTTCGGCGCGTTCGGCGTCAAAGTTGAGCTGCTCGATATCAACCTTGTTCTGCTGTATGCGGTCTATCAGGTCTTTTTCGGACTTCCACTGAGCCGCAATCTGGCTCTGCTGCTCGCGCATGGATGCCAAGTCTTTTTCGATGTCCTTAACACGAGCCTCATCTCCCTCACGCTTTATGGCCTCTCGTTCGATTTCCTTTTGGGCTATCTGACGTTTGATATCATCCAAAGCCTGCGGTTCGGAGTCTATTTCCAACTTAAGCTTAGAAGCAGCCTCATCCATAAGGTCAATAGCCTTGTCCGGCAAGAATCTATCGGTGATATATCGCTCGCTCAGCTGCACGGCAGCCACAACGGCTTCGTCACGGATACGTACATGGTGGTGATTCTCGTACCGTTCCTTCAAACCTCGAAGGATGGCTATGGCGCTGGCCTCGTCAGGCTCGTCAACCATTACTTTTTGGAAACGACGTTCAAGAGCCTTGTCTTTTTCGAAATACTTCTGGTATTCGTCCAAAGTTGTGGCACCGATACTGCGGAGCTCGCCACGTGCCAATGCCGGTTTGAGAATATTGGCAGCATCCATAGCGCCCTCACCCTTGCCGGCACCTACCAGCGTATGAATTTCATCGATAAAAAGGATTATCTCGCCGTCACTCTGAGTGACTTCGTTAACGATGGCTTTAAGACGTTCTTCAAACTCGCCCTTGTACTTGGCTCCGGCCACCAATGCACCCATATCCAACGAGAATATCTGCTTGGAGCGGAGGTTCTCGGGAACGTCGCCGCGTACGATGCGCTGTGCAAGGCCTTCGGCTATGGCCGTTTTACCGGTACCGGGTTCACCTATAAGCATAGGATTGTTCTTAGTACGACGACTCAAAATCTGAAGTACTCGACGTATTTCTTCGTCTCGTCCGATGACCGGATCAAGCTTGCCTTCGCGAGCACGCTCGCACAGGTTAATGGCGTACTTGGACAAGGCGTTGTATTGTTCTTCAGCTCCTTGGTCTGTAGCTTTCTTGCCTTTGCGCAATTCGGTGATGGCGGCTTTCAGCTCTCTGGCAGTAATGCCTGCATCCTTGAGTATAGTGGCTGCCGATGAATTGATCTCAAAAATGGCGCTGAGCATGGCCTCAAGCGTGACATATTCATCACCATCGGACTTGGCTATATCCAAAGCCTTTTGCATCACATCATTAGTGCTGTGACTCAGATACGGCTCTCCACCGCTTACTTTTGGCTCGTTGGCAATGGCTTCATCTACCTGACGCACTACCTGCTGAAGATTGGCGCCGAGCTTCTGAAAGATAAATTTGACCAACGAGTCGCCTTCCTCAATAATGGCTTTGAGGAGATGCACAGGTTCGATGGCCTGAGCTCCCGACGAACGAGTAATCTCAACAGCCTTCTGAATGGCTTCCTGTGACTTGATGGTAAAATTATTAAAGTTCATAATTTATATTAGTTGTTTTATTTATTATCTGTTTTGTTGTTATTGGTTGCTATGCTTAGTTTGAATGAATATTGCGTGGGTACAATTGCCAGTCACGATATTCCTTGCCGAGAGCACGCACAGCATTGTGCCAAACGGCATCGCCATCGCCTCGCAGCAATTCCGACGGGTCGTCAGGCATACGCAAGGTTGCCCACGTACCATCGTCTATCTCGTCTTCGAGTTGCCCTGCCTCCCATCCGGAGTATCCAAGGAAGAAGCGCAATTCGCCTTCAGTTGTGTACCCCGCATTGACGTAATCTGCGACAGCATCAAAATCGCCGCCGACCCACAATCCGGGAGTCACGACATTTGCTCCGGGCAAGATGTCCTCTCCAAGCGTATGCAAGAAAAACAGCCTGTCCAAACCTACTGGACCTCCGCCAAATACCGGCACGCCTTCGTATCGAACATTTTCCAATATGTCATTAAGACCGAAGTTGGTGCTGTAATTGAGCACACATCCCATGGCTCCGGAATCGCGCCCATAGTCCAGCAGAACTATGACCGCATGATTGAAGCAGCTCTGTGTAAGCTGTGGATGCGCCACAAGCATTGCTCCGGCGCCAAGCATACTCTTGTCGCCCCTGCGGGATGCCCTGCCTCTTCCAAATGTATCTGCATTGAACCGTTTCATTGTCATGGTTTGTTTTTCTTTTTTTCGGTGTGTGTCATTTCAACATCTCCCAGCCCACGAAGGTTGGGGAATTATGCTTAAATTTGCATACCGATTTAAATATTACAAATTATGTGCCAACTGCACATATACACTGACCGAGACAGTTTACGATGCAACAAGAATACGCCTCACCGCTTTTGGACGAAGCCGTCAATCAAATATCACGCCTACCCGGCATAGGCCGTAAAACCGCTTTACGGCTATCCTTGTATATATTACGACAAGACCCGTCATTAGCCCACCGCTTGGCAGATGCGTTGACATCTATGCGCGATGGCATACGCTACTGCAGGCGCTGTCATAACATTTCAGAAACCGACATATGCCCTATATGTGCAAATCCGTTGCGTGACACTTCAACGATATGCGTCGTCGAAAACATCCGCGACGTCCTCGCTTTCGAACGTACGGCCCAATACCACGGACTATATCACGTGCTGGGAGGTGTCATCTCGCCCATTGATGGCGTAGGACCTGATTTATTGGAAATTGACTCTCTGGTACAGCGTGTCAGAGACGAGAACACTCACGAGGTCATACTTGCACTCAGTCCTACTATGGAAGGCGAAACAACCAATTATTATATATATAGGAGACTGGCCGGGACTCCTGCCAAGGTGACACAATTGGCACGCGGCCTCTCGGTAGGCGGCGACATCGAATACACCGATGAAGCTACTTTAGCTCGATCGCTTGCCGGACGTATCCCTGTGGGTGACCCTCAATTCTGACACAACATGACACAAACTGACACATCTGACCTGCTGACACTACGTGCCCTCGAACCGGAAGACGTTGACACAATATACCTGTGGGAAAACGACGTGTCCGAATGGTACAGCCGTCAAAATATGACGCCTGCATCACGCTACCAGATTTGGCAGTATATTCATAGCTATGACGGAAGCTTGTATGGAGGCAACCAACTACGCATGATGGCATGTCTTGCCGATGGAATCCCTGTAGGTACTGTAGACCTCTATGACATTGATGCAGCAAATCGTCGCGCGTGGGTCGGAATATACATTGCACCACAATGGCGAGGCCGCGGATACGCCCGCGAGACACTACGACAAATCAGTCAATACGCCTACGATCATTTGGCCATAGCTCACCTCGCAGCCGAAGTAGCTGCTGACAACGAGCCTTCATGCCGCCTTTTCGAAGCCGCGGGATACCGTTTGGGCGGATGTTTGCATGCATGGCGCTACTATCGCGGCTACGCACATGACGTGCGCATCTATCAGTGTGACTGCAAATAATAGCCGTTTGCGCTTATCTGCCACATCCATCTTTTTTCGAAAAAAAACATCCAACGCTGTCACAAACGGCGTCTTCTTACGTCATAATAGTGAACAGTAACCATAATCACAATGACTGCACAACAATACAAAGATAACATCCTGGGCTGCTACAGCAGCATGCTGGCAGTGGCCCGTCGCATTCTCGGAAACGAGGACGAGGCACAGGATGCCGTCCAGGATGTATGTCGACGTTTGTGGGAACACTGCTCCGAAACTACGGTACCGGCCAATCCCGGAGCTTTCTGTGCGGTGTCCATTCGCAACCATTGCCTCGATGTCATCCGTTCGCGCCCTTTGGACGCCGGCGATGAGCCTTTGGCATCCATCGCCGAAAGTAAGGCGGACGACGAAACAGATACCGAAGATACAGCCGGCCTACTTCAAAAGGCGATAGAACAACTGGAGCGCCGTTCTCGTCTTATTATACAATGGAGCCTACAAGGCCGCAGCTATGGCCAAATGGCTGCCGAGCTACACACTTCAGAGGCAAACGTCCGCCAAGTTACTTCACGCGCACGTCGCCAACTCCGCAACATCATAGTACAAATGCAATCTCTCTAAAAACATAAAACATGAAAACTAAAGCACATATCATAGACGAAACTACGGTCCGCGTACTGCTCGACAGATGGTATGACGGAACGGCAACAGCCGCCGACGAAGATGCTTTGACACTGTACTTTACCACGTCAGAATACATTCCCGAAGATCTGAGAGCCGATGCCGCCGTCTTTGCCCTGCCCACAGAAAAGTCACAATCGATGTCGGAAGACATTCCCTCCGACCTCATGGCTCAAGTAAATGGCGCAATAATTGCCGAAAAGGCACGCAAACGCCGCCACGCCTTTTGGTACACCGCCGCATCTGCCGCTGCCTGCGCTTGCATTGCCATGGTCCTGGGTCTGTCGGAAAAAAATGAACTGACTCCAACAATAGGTAACACATACGCCAACGCAGTACAACAGCCGCAAAAAACCTCATGCGAAGCACAGACTGTCACACCTTCAGACATCGAAAAAGCCGAAAGCGACACACCTTCTGAAGTGCCAACAGCTATGCCTGCAAAGCCCCAATATGCCCAGGCAGCTATAGCCTATGATGACTACCACGAAGTTTCCGACCCTGCCGAGGCGGAACGCATTCAACTCGAAGTAGCCGCTCTGCTTTCTCGGAGTCTAAACTCAACAGGCAAAGCAGCCGAGAAGGCCATACGTAATGCTGACAGACTGACCGAGCAAATCAACCGTTCAAGCGTTAAGGCTGTGGCCAAAATCATCAATAATAGCATCAGCGGACTATGACGCATAGCCACCGACTTAAGCACTGACTAACACATATCATAACTGACATTACAAACACTAACATATAAAAACATACAACGATGAAACTAAAAAATCTTGCTTTTTTCCTCGCCATCGCTATCATTGGCACAACAATGGCATGCGCACAACAACGCGTATTCGCAGATATCCCCTCCGGCAAAGGCGTCCAAAAGGTCTATGTATCTCAAGCTCTTATGAAGATGCTGGGAACCAAAGCTTTTGAAGCCGTCAACTCGGATGATGTAAACATGGCGGCTATTCTCAAAGGCAGCACCATCAACTCGGTGGAAGTTCTTAACTGTGAAGAAGGGGCTAACCTCAAATCAATTCGCTCCAAGTGCCAAGCAATCATCAAATCTCTCAACCTACAGGTACTCGTCGAGAACTCGGAAGATGGCGAACAAGGTGTTACAATCTATGGCCTTCCCGACCCCTCCGACCCCGACATAGTCACTACTGCGCTCATATATAATGACGAAGGTGATGAAATAAACTGTGTGGTACTCACCGGAAAAATCAATTTTGGTGCAGCTGTCAGTCAAGCTATGGACAATCAAAACGATGACGATGATAACAATTGATATGCAACACTACGAGTGACTTACTCTTCCCGGCCCGGCACACCTGCTATCCAGCGGACGTGTCGTGGCTGTTTAATGCGGACTATACACTCTCTACTTTCATTATTTTTCATCGTGACATGTCACAAAGCGAGTCTTTTCGCGTCATACATATAGAAAACATAATAATCAAAGCACATAAACTTACAACAATGAAAGCTAAACGTTTTCTTAGTGCACTTGCCATCCTACTGATAGGCTCGACCTTTACCGTCAATGCCGAACAAATCTTCGCAGACATACAACCGGAACAGCGTAATGACAGCGTAATGACCATCAACATCTATCTTGAAGGCGATCAACTCAAAGACATCAAAGAACAAACAGACAAGTTCGATTTCCTAAAGAATTCAAAGTTTGACGAAATGGGCGAACTCACGTCGGTAGAAATCATTTACAGCAATATCGCCGAGACGCACGATGCAATTACCAAGCGTCTGAACAGCGGCATAAGCGCCCTTGATATTCAGCCTGTAGTCAATACTGATGCCGAAAACAGCCATATCGAAATATACGCTGAACCCTCTGACGACCCCACATCCCAAAAGCTTAAACGTTTGGTATTCTTTGTAACCGATAATAACGAAATCACAGCAGTTCTCTTCGAAGGCAACATCACTATGCCGGACGAAATGCAAAAGGGAGAATATTAAACAAGACATTACTCAAGTGTACAAACATGGCGAGACAATCAGAGGATGCACGTCTCGCCATGTTTCGTTTTCCCTTAGCCATTCACGTTATGATACCCGGACGTTCTATTTAACATCTGACGGAAAACAAGCATCTATACCGGGTGGAAATCCCTAAGCAAATAGTGCTCGGAAGGCCTCTTCAACTTTGGATACCTCATGAATCTTAATACTAAGGCCTTCGGTCTCGACTCCCTTGAGGTTGTTGTCCGGCACAAGGATATGTGTCATTCCAAGTTTCTCAGCCTCAAGGATACGTTGTTGCAAGCGCGTTACCGGCCGTATTTCACCCGACAAGCCGACCTCTCCGGTCATGCACCAGCCGTCCGGAACAGCCATATCGACATTACTGGAAAGTATGGCGCTGATGACAGCCAAATCAAGTGCCGGGTCATTTACTCGCAATCCTCCGGTGATGTTGAGAAACACGTCTTTGGCTACGAGCTTAAAACCAACACGTTTCTCAAGTACAGCCAAGAGCATATTCATTCGTTTACCGTCAAAACCTGTCACCGAACGTTGCGGCGTACCGTATGCAGCTGTACTCACCAAAGCCTGACATTCGATAAGGAAGGGTCGTATACCTTCCAAAGTCACGCCTATAGATACACCTGAAAGCGATGTATCTCCGCGCGTCATCAGCACTTGCGACGGATCCATGACCTCGCGCAAGCCACGTTGACACATTTCATATATGCCTAATTCGTTGGTACTCCCAAAACGGTTCTTGATGGCACGCAAAATCCTATACATATACTTGCTGTCGCCCTCGAACTGTAGCACGGCATCCACAATGTGTTCCAACACCTTAGGCCCGGCAAGAGAACCTTCTTTGGTAATATGACCTATCAAAATGACAGGCGTGGACGTAGTCTTGGCGTATTGCAACAGCCGGGCAGCGCATTCGCGCACCTGACTGACACTACCGGCCGATGATTCAAGCGCTTCGCTGTATATGGTCTGTATTGAGTCTATGATAAGTATACCGGGATTGATATCTTCGACGTGCCGCATAATGCGTTCTAAAAGCGTCTCGCATACAATCAATACGTTATCGCTGCCTCGGCCTATACGGTCGGCTCGCATTTTGATTTGAGAAGCACTTTCTTCTCCCGAAACATAAAGAACCGTTTTGGATTTTATGGCCAGAATGTTTTGCAAAACAAGCGTGGACTTACCTATGCCCGGTTCGCCGCCTATAAGCACCATCGAACCGGTTACAAGTCCGCCGCCAAGTACTCTGTTTAGCTCTCGGCTGGGCATAGGTATTCGGCTTTCCGAGCCTGCGGTGATGTCCGATACTGCTACCGGGCGCGTACCTTCAGTGCCCGTAAGTCCGCGATCGGCGCGAGCCGATGTACTCACGCGTTGTTCCACCATAGTGTTCCATTCGCCGCATTCACTACAGCGCCCCTCCCATTTTGGGAAAGTGGCTCCGCAATTATTGCACATCCATACGCTTTTATATTTGGTCTTTGCCATAAGCTAAATCTTTCGTATTATATTGATTATAGACCTAAATCTCTTGTCTACAGAGGCACAATGTTGATGTAATTCACGCTTTTGACAAGAGCGTATTTTAATAAACGTTCTTCCCTCGTCAACGCATACGGCGTCGCCATTCGGCAATAATAACAGAGGCGGCCACGGCCACATTGAGGCTTTCGGCTGTAGGTGTATCGCCAGGATATGGTGGTATCGAGATGCTGTCGGTGAGACAAGCACGGACAGCATCGGACATCCCGCGCCCCTCGTTACCCATTACAATTACCGCATTTGCAGGCAGTTCGGCTTTATATATAGATTCACCATCCATAGCCGTACCATACACCGGTATTCCTGCATCCGAAAGTTGACGTAATTGCGGCACAAGTTCTGAATAATGCACGTGCACGCGCGCAATGGACCCCATGGTAGCTTGAACGACTTTAGGACTGAAAACATCGACAGTACCCTGTGATGCTATAATATCACGTACCCCCATCCAATCGCACATTCTAATGATTGTGCCAAGGTTGCCCGGATCCTGGATATGATCGAGCGCAACAACAAGGCCCACAGTGTCGGGAAGTGGCGTATTATCCGGGATATTGTATACAGCAATAACCTCACGCGGACTTTTCAGAAGTGACATCCGCTCCATATCAGCACGATCGGCACAATACACAGCATCGGCTCGGATACACATATCACGGTGTTCCTCAAGCCACTGACGTCGTCCAATAAGAATGCGGCAGTAAAAGGCTTCAAAAGTGTCACGTACGCACTTGTCTCCCTCGGCTACAAAGGCGCCCTCTTGACGCCGATGTACCGGCGTGTCCAAAGCTCGCACAAGACGCCGTATCGCAGCAGTAGGCCGCACATAGTCTCCGGCATCTATGGCGTGTTCTGTTGTGTCGTTTTTATACATATCAATAATAGGACTTAAGAGCTTCAAGGCATAAACCGATATTGGTTTTAATAGCAAAGAATCGTCCGATCGTATTTTTTGTTGTGAATTGCGCTTAGAATTCGTATCCGGCCTTGGCTATGAGGTCGCGGTCATTAACGATGGTACTGCCGACTGTGGTAAGCATATCTCCCATAATGGCACCATTGGCTCCTATACGCATGGCTAATACCTGGCTCTCCGGGCTGAGACGCGCACGTCCGCCGGCAAAGCGAATGTGAGCCTTGGGATGTATCAGACGTATCATTGCTATGGTGTCTATAATCTCATCCTCGGCTATGGCGGGTATATTCTCCAACGGCGTGCCCGGTATGGGACACAACACGTTGACCGGTATGGATACAGGGTCTATGCGACGTAATGTCAACGCAAACTCGACACGCTGTCGCGGTGTCTCGCCCATTCCGATAATTCCGCCGCTACACACTTCAAGACCTTCTTCACGAGCCATTTCTATGGTATGTATTTTATCTTCGATGGTGTGCGTTGTACACAATGTCCCAAAGAACGAAGGAGCCGTCTCAAGGTTGCAATGATAGCGGGTAACACCGCTACGGCGCAATTCGCGCAGGCTCTCGCGGTCAAGCAACCCCAGTGATGCGCATGTCTTGATGCCTACCGTTTCATGTATCTCGCGAAGCATAGCGCAAACCTTGCCGAAGGCCTCTCCACGCACAGCACGACCACTGCCTACAAGCGAAAAGCGTGCGATGCCTCGCTCGTGGTTATATCGCGCCTCGCGCAGGCATTCGTCATGATCCACCACATCGTAATTTTGACATCCGGTGGCAAAGTGTGCCGATTGTGCACACCATTTGCAGTTTTCACTGCAATGACCCGAACGAGCATTGATAATGGAACAGCTGTCAAACTTGCGCGGCATCATCTGCCGACTGACCTGTAGCGCAGCCCGACGCAACTCTTCGGGTGGCATATCAAGCAAGGCATACGCCTCAGTCTCATTGAGTATATATCCACCACAAATCTTTTCAGCTAATTCCTTGGATTCGTACATTGTCGTGTGTCGAATTTAAAGTAATTTTTTAATGTCTATCTGTAATCCTGACTTTATTTAGCGTGATATTCCCAACGTTTATAGTATTCATTCCATTTTTCGTAGCCAACAAGCTGTCCTTTTTCGTCATAAACA
This sequence comes from Bacteroidales bacterium H4, assembly GCA_001701165.1. GTDB lineage: Bacteria > Bacteroidota > Bacteroidia > Bacteroidales > Muribaculaceae > CAG-873. Next base: position 45,908 of record DAAP01000061.1, read on the forward strand.
TCATAACGCTTCAAGTAATCGTTCCATTTGCGATAACCTATAAGGCGACCTGTTGAATCACGAGTTTCTTCACGGCCGTAGTACTCGTTGTTCTTACGTGTGCTTTCAAGTTTACCTGAAGCATCGCGAGTTTCTGTGCGGTCGTAGAAGTCATTATACTTCTCGGTGCGTTGTAGATGCCCATTGGCATCATAGTATTCAGTACGATTATAGTATCGGTTTACCTTTGAATACCCAATCATCTTTCCATGAGCGTCATAGTACTCAGTTCGCTGATAGTATTCGTTATACTTACGCGTGTATGTCTGTGCTGCCATCGCTACAGACAACAACAGCACCACACACACGATAGTTGTGATTTTTTTATTCATCGTTCCAAATGCCATTTTGCCATATGTTGTGGATAGCGGTAGGGCAGGTGTACATGCTGCACACCTGCCCTACCAAGATGTTATCAGTCAAGAAGGTGTATTACAAGACCGGAGCGAAGTTTGGGCTCGAACCATGTTGTCTTGGGCGGCATTATGTTCCCTGTATCGGCAATAGTCATCAGCTGCGTCATCGACACGGGATACAGCGCCAGGGCCATAGCCATTTCACCCGAATCAACGCGGCGCTTCAACTCGGACAAACCACGTATACCCCCTACAAAATCTATGCGCTTGTCGCTGCGCAAGTCTGTAATACCCAGAATATCACGCAGTATAAGGTCGCTGGAAACGGTCACATCAAGCACGCCTATGGGATCATCGGGCTTGTAGGTACCGGGGCGTGCAGTAAGCGAGTACCAGTGTCCGCTAAGGTACAGCGAGAAGTTATGTAACGCATTGGGACGATATTCCTCGGTGCCCATATCTTTGACATCGAAGTTCTCAGCCAATCGAGCCAGGAATTGTTCGGGAGTCAGCCCATTGAGGTCGCGAACCACGCGGTTGTAGTCAATAATCTTGAGCTGAGATGCAGGGAAGGCTACGGCAAGAAAGAAGTTGTACTCTTCGTCGCCCGTATGATTAGGATTGGCCTTGGCTTTTTCATGCCCTACAAGTGCAGCGGCAGCCGTACGATGATGTCCATCGGCAATATATAATGTCGGCATCTTGGCAAACTCGGCCGTAATTGTATCTATAGTTGCCTTATCGTCTATAACCCAGAAGTGGTGTCCGAAGCCGTCATTGGCTACGAAATCATATTTCGGTTCTGTGGCGGATACGCGCTTGATGATGTCGTTGAGCACATCGTTGTCTTCAAAGGCAAAGAACACGGGCTCAATATTGGCATTTTGGGCGCGAACATGCTTCATTCGATCTTCCTCTTTGTCGCGGCGTGTCAGTTCGTGTTTCTTAATAACGCCATTGAGGTAATCATCCACATTGGCAGCCACAACAAATCCATATTGTGTACGGCCATTCATGGTTTGGGCATATAGGTAGTATTTTTCCTCCGGGTCCTGCATCAGCCATCCGCGCTGGCGGAAGTCCTTGAAGTTCTGCACAGCACGTTCATAGACCTTGGGGTCATGTTCGTCAGTGCCTGGAGCAAAGTCTATTTCAGGCTTGATGATATGGTATAGCGACATCGGATTGCCTTTAGCTTCGATGCGAGCTTCTTCGGAATTGAGCACGTCATAAGGACGCGATGCGACCTTCTCCACATACTCGCGCGGAGGACGGACGCCTTTGAATGGTTTGATTCTAGCCATGGTAATTTAATGTGTGTGGTTGGTAATATGATTTATCAACATTTTTGGCAGGTCTGTATCTTGTAACTCGACATCTAAGTCTGGGCGAAGGTCAACCTTTAGCCTTCTGTGCCGGGCTGAAGCCTGCACGGAAAATTGTTTGCGTGCGGTCCGGACCTACAGAGAGCACGGTGATGCCCACTCCCACATATTTCTCGATAAAGCCTATATAGTCTTTGAAGGCTTGGGGCAGCGATGCTTCATCGCGTATGGACGTAAGGTCGTATTTCCAGCCATCGAAGACTGTATATTGCGGTTCGATAGGTGCATCATTGACATCAAAAGGGAAATATGTAGTTGTCCTTCCGTTTATAGTATATGCGGTGCAAACTTTTATTCTATCGAAGGTGTCGAGGACATCGCTCTTCATCATTATGAGCTGTGTCACGCCGTTGAGCATTACCGAATAGCGCAGAGCAACCAAGTCGAGCCATCCACAACGACGCTCACGTCCGGTGACAGCCCCGTACTCATGACCACGGTCACGCATCTCACGCCCAACGTCATCATGCAACTCAGTGGGGAACGGACCGCTACCCACGCGCGTACAATAAGCCTTGAAAATTCCGAAGACCTCGCCTATCCGTCTTGGGGATATACCCAATCCGGTACATGCACCGGCGCACACGGTATTGCTCGATGTCACAAATGGATATGAACCGAAGTCGACATCAAGGAGCGTACCCTGAGCACCTTCGCACAATACAGCGCCATCGTTGTCGAGCACCTCATTGACATAGTACTCGCTGTCTATGCGTTCGAAGGTGCGTATATACTCGAGAGCCTCCATCCATGCCTTTTCATTCCGAGCAAGCGTATCAGCATCCACTTGTGCACCCATACGAGCCAGACGGTCCAAGTGCGTAGCCTTGAGCCGAGTATATTTAGCTTCGAAGTCGTAGTCTATATCACCAAGACGCAACCCATTACGACCGGCTTTGTCCGTATAAGTAGGACCTATGCCCTTGCCGGTGGTACCTATGCGTGCAGTGCCCTTCGCATTCTCGCCGGCAGCATCAAGCAGACGATGGGTGGGCAGTATCAGGTGCATCTTGCGCGAAAGGCGCAGCGATGCATGCAGGTCCACGCCGCCGTCGCGTTCAAGTGCACGCGCCTCTTCGGCAAAAAGCACCGGGTCGAGAACGACGCCGTTGCCTATGACGTTGATTGTGCCTTTTTGGAATACACCGGAGGGTATCGAGCGCAATACAAATTTCTTATCATCGAATTCAAGAGTGTGTCCGGCATTGGGGCCGCCCTGAAAACGTGCCACCGCAGCGTAATGCGGCGTGAGCACATCTACAACTTTACCCTTGCCTTCATCACCCCATTGTAGTCCGAGAAGTACGTCTGCTTTCATTGTGCTGGTAGGATGTTGTTTGTATGGTGTTTAAATATTTAGGCAAGACAATATCCCTGCCTTTGACTACGCAAATTTACACATTTCTCGTCAAATACCTGCCCGAAATCGACATTTGTTTTCGATGTTATGGGTTCCGTTGTTCTCATTATGCTTTGCAGACCATGTTTTCAGAAATTAGCATCCTAATATTGTGGTAATTACCAGCTATCTCAACAACACTATCATATTCATATTTGGCTGTTCGGCGGAAACGCCGTACATTTGCAGCCGTTTTTAGGTATAAAAAGATTTGTTATGGTTTACCAATGCGGAATCATTTTCGGATTCCTTGCTATCGGCGAGTTTGTTGTGTGGCTCACCGGAATCAAATTGCCGTCAAGTATCATAGGTATGCTTTTGTTGACGGCTTGTCTGCAACTAAAATGGGTCAAGTTGCGCTGGGTCGAGAGTATAGCCAATTTCTTGGTGAAGAATCTCGGTTTTTTCTTTATCCCACCGGGCGTGGCTCTTATGCTGCATCTTGACATAATCAAGGCTCAGCTACTTCCCATCATTATGGCATCGGCCGCAAGCACCGTCGTCGTTATTGTTGTCACCGGATGGATACACCAGTTGGTCCGTAAATATCAGAGGCATGGAATACATCAATAATCCGTACTTTCTTTTAGCGCTGACTTTTGTCATCTACGGATCGGCACAAATTATCCAGCAAAGGACGCATTTTTCTTTGTTCAGCCCTATCCTTGTGACCATTGCGCTCATCATAGTCTTTCTGACAGCTTATGATATCCCATATGATACATACAATCAATATGGCAAGTACATCGAATTCTGGCTCAAACCGGCCGTCGTAGCACTTGGAGTACCTTTGTACAAACAATTGTCTACCGTCAAGAAGCAATTACTACCTATCACCTTATCAGCCCTCGGCGGATGCATATCGGGCATCATCTCTGTGGTGATAGTGGCCGATTTGTGCGGAGCATCACACGAAATCGTTATGTCCTTGGCCACCAAGTCCGTTACAACACCTATCGCTATGGAGGTAACCGGATCGTTGGGAGGCATTCCATCACTCACTGCTGCCGTAGTAGTCAGCGTAGGCATCTTCGGTGGAATCATCGGATTCGGCGTAATGCGCTGGTCTCACGTACACAGCCCTATGGCACAAGGTCTTTCAATGGGAACTGCTGCTCATGCCGTAGGCTCGTCGCGCGCCTTCGGTGTCAGCGATCGCTATGGTGCCTTCGCCAGCCTCGGCCTGACTCTCAATGGCATTTTCACCGCCATCCTCACCCCTTCTATATTGCACATCATCGGCTATTTCTAACCGATGGAAGCTATGCTTTCATATCATGGTTAAATCACTCGACCATTATCATGATATGAGTAGTAGTCGCCATCGGTTACAATAAGGTGGTCATTAACTTTTATATCAAATAAGGCCATAGCGTCATTGATTTTGCGTGTGATAACATCGTCCTGCGGACTTGGCATCGTATTGCCTGACGGATGGTTGTGGAGCATGATAACAGCCGAAGCATAAGCATCAAGGGCGGCACGCACGGCAACCTTTGCATCGACGACCGTGGCACTGAGGCCGCCTACACCCAGGCGCACGCTTTTAAGCGGCATCAGCGCCCTATTAAGCAACAATAGCCAAAATTCCTCGTGGTCAAGACCGAGAAACACCGGCGCCATTTTTCGAAAAGCCAATTCGGATGTGCATATTTTTTCTTTTTGTCTTTCGACACAATCGGCGCGCGAACGTTCGCCCAAGTGCAAAGCAGCCAATAGTGTCACCGCCTTTGCTTGACCTATACCCTTGTACCGTTCCATAATTTGCTGCGGCGTCATCCGCATGAGCATCGACAAGTGGCCGTCATTGTCTCTAAGGATATCCTCGGAGAGTTGGAGTACTGATTTGCCCTTAATACCGGTGGAGAATATTATGGCCATGAGTTCGGCGTCTGTCAAGGCATCAAACCCTTGGGCGATGGCCTTTTCGCGTGGCTTTCGTTCTAACGGAAGGTCGCGTATCAAGAGGGTCGGGGTATTATTTTCCACGGCGCATTTCGATTTCTCGGTTAACATCACGTCCGCGACGTAGCACTATCTTGGACACATAAGCCTGTATAAAGCCTGTGCCATAGCCGCCGAGCTGAATGATGGCGGCGGGCACAGCTTTGGCCGCTATTACTACCGAGTGCGTAGCAGCCAGAGCCATAACATACACAGCCACAAGGTATATTCCTATTGGCAGGAGCCACCACGGGGACACCATGATGGCAAGAACAACCATAACAACGGCCAACAGCACGGCTACAGCCGGAAGGGTGTGCACGACCTTGAGCGATTCGGAATAAAGCAGCTTGAGAGTGATACGCGACATCCCGAAGACGTATACCTGTCGCAGAAATTTACGGAAATCGACACGGCGCTTGTGCCACACGGGGGCATCTGCTATGAGCGAGGTTGTAAATCCGGCACGCGCTATGCGCTTGCTCATATCTATGTCTTCGGAAAACATCTCACGAAAACCACCTACAGTCTCGTAGACCCGGCGCGAAAAGCCCATATTGAAGGTGCGTGGGGTGAACTTCTCGAGGGCAAGTTTACCACCGCGTATGCCGCCGGTGGTAAGGAAGGATGTCATAGTGTAATTTATAGCCTTCTGCGTGGTAGTGAAAGATGAATGGGCGGCATCGGGTCCGCCGTAGCAGTCGGTGGGATGTTCGGCAAGGGCCTTAGAGACAGTCTCGAAGTATTCCGGCGGAATTACACAATCGCTGTCAAAGAAAACGAAGTAGTCTCCCTTGGCGCGTTCCATACCGTAGTTGCGAGCAATGGAACGCCCTTCATTGTCTTTATGAAAGTACTTGACATCGAGACCGGCGGCACGAGCATCTTCACACTGCCGACTGCATGGTATCGTTGAGCCGTCCTCGACAATGATTACTTCGAAGTTACAGGCTTTTTGCGCCAGCAGGCTGGCAAGCAGATCGCGGACTTCGTCCGGACGATTGTATACCGGGATAATGACTGAAAATAACATTGTGGCTGTTTTTGTTGTGTTTAGATGTGGCATATGTCTCGGAATGACACTCGCTCGGAGTCACTTGAGACAATATATAGTATAACTCAAGTTATTATTGCCTAAACAATTGTAATACATTTGTTTATGATATTCTACTTTTGTAGTCTTCATAGGTGTAACGACGCAGGTAATGACATTGGCCGTCACGGTCGCATAAGACTATGTCCGGATGATGTATGCCGTTGAACATGGTGGTCTTGACGTTGGTGTAGTGGTTCATATCTTCAAATGTCAGGCGCATTCCGGGGCACAGCGGCTTGGTAAAGTGCCAATCACCGACAAAGTCGCCGCTGAGACACGAGTTGCCACCGAGCCTGTATGCGATGGTATGTCCGGGCTGTTCGGAAACGCTTTCGCTCACTGTAGGCCGATAGGGCATTTCGAGCGTGTCCGGCATATGACATGCAAAGGATACGTCCATAATTGCGGTATTGACATCGTCATGACTCACTACATCAACGACACTGCTAATAAGGTCTCCGGTGCGCCACATAAAGGCACTGCCCGGCTCAAGTATCACTCGCAAATGCGAATAGCGGCGACGAAAACTTTTGAGCAACTCTATGAGGTGTCCTGTGTCATAACCCTGTCGTGTCATCAGATGGCCGCCCCCCATATTAACCCATTTGGCTTGCGGCAACAGATGTCCGAATTGGTGTTCAAAGGCCTCAAGCACCTTGGCCAAGTCGTAAGACGTGGATTCGCACAGCGCATGAAAGTGCAGGCCCTCAATGCCTTCGGGAAGACTATTGCCGATTTCGGAGGCGCTGACACCGAAGCGACTACCAGGAAGTGCCGGATTGTATATGTCCGTATCTATGACGGAGCAATGTGGATTGACACGCAGACCGGCGCTGACACCCGTACCACGCAAACGCGCGCCATAGCGTTCCCATTGGCTCAACGAATTGAAAGTAATATGTGTGCAGTTGTGTGCATATTCGTCAATGGTATCGTCCGTATATGCCGGCGAATAGGCGTGAATATTATCGGTAAGGTATTCACGCCCCAAACGCAATTCGTTGATGCTGCTTGCAGTGCATCCGAAGCCGTATTCACGGACAATGTCGAAGGTGCGCCATAAGGCATTGGCCTTAAAGGCCATGATAATCTCGACATCAGCACGCGCAGCCACGTCCGCTATCAAATCAAGGTTGCGACGTATGCGGTCTTCGTAAATTATATAGAAAGGAGTGGGCAGTTGGTTTATGGTCATTGGAATGTATTGCTGTAAAATTATCTATGCAGAATCAATCTTGACAATGCTTTATTGATGAATAGTGTGCTGTACACGATATGAAGTAATACTTAAAGGATAGTGAAGCGAGCAAATGCCAGCATCAGAATCTTGATTTCGCCTGTATCGAAGCGTACTTTTATGCGTGCTCCGCCGGGATTTTTGCCGTCCACTTCGGTGATTGTTCCCTTGCCGAAGCGGCTATGTCGTATTTCCATACCTACGGAAAGTTGCGAGGCGTGGAATGTGGACTCATCTGATGTGCTTGCCGACGCCTGTGGCTGCCTGACGGGTATCGGCGGCTTACGAGTGAGCCACGGCTTAACACGTCGCGTTTGATCCAGGCTGTTCTCGACAATCTCCGATCCTGAGGGGAAGGACAGGTACTTTGGATCGATGTCTTTAAGGAAGGGCGAGGGCTTGGTAAACTCTGTTATGCCGTTACGAAAACGCGAGGTGGCATAGGATAGCATACAGTAGTGTTTGGCTCGTGTAATGGCCACATAAAGCAGGCGTCGTTCTTCTTCTATGGCTGCCGGAGAGTCTTTGCTCATCATCGATGGCAATAGGTCGTCTTCCACGCCCACCACAAATACATTGCCGTACTCCAATCCTTTGGCGGCATGTATTGTCATAAGCGTTACCTTGGGCGTGTCCGCATCGGCCTCGGCAGTATCGGCATCAGTGGCCAAGGATGTTTGTGCCATATACTCAGGTATGGTACCTTCGCCAAGTCCCTGCTCGTGCTGGGATTGCACAAAGGCCTTAACATCGTTGGTGAGTTCTTCGAGATTCTCTCGCTTGGTGATACTCTCGGGGGTATTGTCCGATTTATACTCATCCATCATGTGAGTCAGACTTAGCATCCTATCAGATATGGCATCAGCCGTGGCGCCGGTTGCCACCATGTCATTGAGTTCGGTGACGATATCCTCAAAGGCGCGCAGACGGCGCTGCGTACCGGCGTTAATATTAAGTCCGTATTGGAGGGGTGCCTTAACCACGGCCCATAAAGGCACATCGTTCACGGCGGCTGCCGTAAGAATTTTCTTGAGCGTTGTATCACCAATGCCGCGTGCCGGGAAATTGATGACTCGTTTTAGAGATTCTTCGTCATCGGGGTTCATAGCCAAGCGAAAATATGCCAGGGCATCCTTGACTTCCTTACGCTGGTAGAAGGATAGTCCGCCGTAAATGCGGTAGGGGATGTTGCGCTTGCGTAGTGATTCCTCAAGTATACGGCTTTGTGCGTTGGTGCGATAGAGAATGGCAAAGTCTTCGTATGTGTCACCAGAGGACATCTTGAGCTGAGAAATCCGGTTGGTCACCAAAAAACTCTCTTCGTAGTCGCTGTAGCTGCGCACTACTTCGATACGTGTCCCTACCCCATTTTCTGAATAAACATTCTTGGGTATCTGCTGCTTATTCTTGGATATAAGGCTTCCGGCGGCGTTAATGATATTCTGACTGGAACGATAATTGCGCTCCAATTTGAAGGTCTTAATGGTGGGGAATGTGCGTTGGAGATTGAGAATATTGGCTATGTTGGCGCCACGGAACGAGTATATACTTTGCGCGTCATCGCCCACAACACACAACCCGGGATTATCAGGACATAGCTGTGATATGATCATGTGCTGCGCGAAATTGGTGTCCTGATACTCATCTACAAGTATGTAGCGATAGAATTCTTGATAATGACGTCGCACATCCGGGTGGTCACGCAACAGAATATTGGTATAGTATAGCAAGTCGTCAAAGTCGAGGGCATCAGCACGACGGCATCGAGCACAGTATGCCGCATAGATTTCGCCCAGACGCGGCATATTCCGAGCCGTATTGATACGCTGTATACCGGAATCTGCAATATACTGCTCGGGCGAAAGCATATCGTTCTTGGCGTTGGATATTACGGCGGCTACGGACTGCGGCTTATAGACTTTTTCATCAAGGCTCAGGGTTTTGATGATGGTCTTGACCAGATTGCGGCTGTCAGCGGCATCGTAGATAGTGTAATTTCTATTAAGCCCCAGCAATTTGGCATTGGAGCGTAACATACGCGCGAACACGGAGTGAAATGTACCCATAAGTATGCGCGAAGCAGCCTTGGCTCCCACAAGGGTGGTGATGCGTTCGCGCATTTCTCGCGCAGCTTTATTGGTGAACGTAAGCGCCATGATACGCCACGGCTCGTATCCATGGGACAATAAATGCACAATCTTGTAGGCCAGCACGCGGGTCTTGCCCGAACCGGCACCGGCAATGACCAGTTGCGGCCCTTCAGTATAGAGGACAGCAGCCCGCTGCTGCTCGTTTAGCTGAACCAAATAGTCCGGCGTTTCTGTTTGCGCGTCACCCATATTTACCAGAATTTATTGAGCGAAGCGTTATACTCAAATCCGGCCTGCGCCAGACGCGCGACAAGTGCCTCGCAATTTATCCCTGTATCTTCACACAATTCGTCAAGCGAGGCATAGCGATCGCGTAGAAGGGTGTTAATATAACTCATCAATATTGCCGGGTCTTGCGGCAGTTCGTTGGGTTCCATTAGCTGTTATGACATATCTGTATATTGGGGCCACAATAGTGCTCCATTCTATTTTATGCAAAAGAGCATAGAAAAACGAGTGCAGACAAACGACTGCCTGACGCACACGAATAAGAGCTTTCTTTGGTTACTGCGAAGTTAGTAATAATTTCTGAGAGAACGAAATCGAAATGGGACTTGACCTCGACATCCCACCCGGGACGCGGAGTGTAC
>DAAP01000033.1 GCA_001701165.1 Bacteroidales bacterium H4
TATTTAGGACAATATTGGGTGTATGCGTTTTTTTATGTAATTTTGTCTTTCGAACATCGGCTGCGGTAAATCGATGATCTCAGAGCTCCGGAGTGCATGGAGACCTCGGATGGTTTGGGGCGTCCGGCGCAATCTGCCGCTTTGCCGGAAAATTTATAAGCAAAATATACCGCAATAATTCTCATCCAATAAAAATTAAAAATTATGAGAAAGTATGTAATGGTGCTGTGCCTTGTTTTGGGGCTTGGAGCGTCGGCTGTCAAGGTATCCGTGGACGAGAATGTCGAATTTGTCAGTTCGATGTGTCGACTTGCCGGATTCGACGAGTATGTGAATAATGTTAATAAGCAGTATGTAACCGTGCTGGACTCGGTGATGGCGCCGTTGAAGGGCCATCCGGCAGTGGCGCGGCTCAACGAATTGCGCGGCGCACAGGGACTGAGTTATGACGCGGTGGCCGCATTGGCGGCACATACGGTGATACAGAGCGGGCATTTGGTGCTGCTGCCCGGCTCGGATTTGTCCAAGCTGGACAGTCGTTGGTCGGCGGGACAGGATGTCGAAATGGCGCGACTACTGGATGATGCTTACCGTCAGAGCGGATTTCACGACTTCTATGTGTCGAATAAGCCATTCTATGATAAGGTAATAGCTAATCTTGAAGCCATGCTCTCCAATGTTGACTTGGTTTGGCTCGAAGAATTCTATGGCACGGAAATACGCGGACGATTGTCCGTAAGTCTGCTCAATATAGGCAACTATGGGGTGACGTGCCAACGTGCCGGGATGCCGGCCGAGTCGGTCATTATCATAGGCTGTTGGAAATTGGACGAGAACGGGATACCGGTATTCCATAACACTGAAAGCCTGATAGTTCATGAGTTTTCGCATCCGATGTGCAACCCGATCATAGAAGATAACATCTCGGCCTTTAACGGTAACGCTCAATTGGCGGCCGACCTGATGGAAGAAGAGCTTGCGGCTCAGGCTTATGGCGGCGCTCGTACAATGTTGTGCGAGTCGATGGTGCGCTCGGTCGAAATACAATATGCCTTGGCGCACGCCGGATGCGCCGAAGACAGTGCGGATGTCGAGACAGCCATTAAAGGGCAAGTGGCCGGAGGATTTTTGGTAGTGCCGGAAATTGTGGGTGCGATGACCGAATATCGCAACAACCGCGACCGCTATCGTACACTGGCACAGGTAGCTCCGCTTATTGTGGAAGCTGTCAACGATCTTGATGTGACGCAGCGCTATTGCGAGCTGAGACGTGGCCAGATTACCATCCTCGGCTGCTCGTTGGCCGACGGAACTCGCGATGTGCCTGCTTCCGACAGGTATGCCGTCAAGGTTTTCTTTGACAAACCGGTGGTTAACAGTCCTATGGCTTGCGATTATTACGATAATAATCCCGATATATTTCCGAATATCTGCGGTGCTAAATTTGATAAAGACCGCCGCATTATGACTGTGTACCTCAAGACCGAGCCGGGCAAGGAATACGGCTTCAAACTGCTTGGATGGGCGTATATGACCGAAGCCGGATATAGGGGGCGCGGCGCTGCTCCGATACACTTTTTCACGGCAAAATAACGCATAGACATACGCACGTATAATGGCGCGGACGCGGCTTGATGGCTGCGCCCGCGCTTTGCTGTTAGGTGCGGACGTTGTATGGTAAGAAAAGCACAGAATCGGTCGAATGTAAAAATAGGTTAATTCTTGCAAAAAATTTTGATGTTATGATGAAAAGTGCTTAATTTACACAAAATGTTAGTCGTGCGGCTGCGATGACAGCAAAAAGTGCCGTGAAACATATTTACCTCTAAAAAGAGTAGGCAATTAACTGAATCTATCCACCTAATAACAACAAAAGACATGGACGAATTAAAGAAAAAACTCCTTGCCCTTGATCCGAAGCAGAAATTTTTACTCACCGCCGGAGGCGGTATCCTTGTAGCCGTTCTATACCTAATACTTCCGCAGGTATCTGTATTAGGATTTGCCTCGGTTATGGGTATAAAATGCTTTACGGCAGACAGCTCATTGCTGCTTATAATGTCGCTTGCTATCGTAATACTTCCGATAGTATCGGCTTGTATGATAAACTCGAAGAAAGTTGTGACTCCGCTGTTTGCCTATATCACGACCGGTGTTTTTCTGCTTTTCGGCATTTTGCTTGGCACGACTTTCCTGTCGTTGGCCTTCGGCTGGTGGCTTACGCTCATCGTAGCCATCGCATGGTGCGTTGTATGTGCTTTGCTCAAAGGCGAAGAAGCTAAGATGTAATCGTAGACATACATAAAACAATAAAAGCGGATGCGGCTCGCGGGTTGTGTCCGCTTTTTTTTGAGGTCGTTGGTCGATGATGGATATGGCGTATATGCCGCGAGGCCGAAAAAATTCGTAACTTTGTGGTATGGAAGCGGAAGAGTATATAGCCCGACATATAGACGTCGAGCCGCCGCAATTGGAGGCGCTATGGCGTCGTACCAATCTGCGGCATGTCTATCCGCGCATGTGCTGCGGCCATGTGCAGGGGCGACTGTTGAAGATGCTGACGGCCATGGTTGCACCGCGCCGTATACTCGAAATCGGCGCCTTTACCGGCTACTCGACGCTGTGCCTTGCCGAAGGTATGCCTGCGGGATGTACGCTCGATACGGTCGAGGTGGACGATGAGCGCGAGGACGAGTTGCGCACGCTTTTTGCGGCCGATGCACGCGGTGTCGACATCCGTCTGCATATAGGCGATGCCATGGAGGTGGTGCCGCGCCTGCCCGGCCAATGGGATTTGGTGCTCATAGACGCCGATAAGCGGTTGTATCTCGAGATGTTGGAGATGGTGGCCGCCCGAGTGCCCATAGGTGGCATAATTCTTGCTGACAATACACTGTGGAGTGGCAAGGTGCTGGCCGATGATGCCGCGCATGCCGATGCGCAGACGCGCGCTTTGGCGCGTTTCAACGATGTGGTGGCGGCCGATACGCGCTTCCAAAAAGTCATTCTGCCCATACGCGACGGCATGACGATAATGCGGCGCGTGCGCTGAACACAGAGCCCTCACAGATTGTATATTAATAAACAAACACATCATATAATATGGAAACAACACGACAAGCCAAAATATCGCGACTTCTGCAAAAGGAGCTTAGCGAGCTGTTTCGCCTACAGACCGCCAAGACCCATGGCACGCTGGTGAGTGTTAGCGCCGTGCGTATCAGCCCCGACCTGTCGGTGGCTCGCGCCTATCTGTCCATATTCCCCTCCGAGCGGTCTGCCGAAATCATCAAGAGTATCAATGCCTCGGCCAAGACTATACGCTACGAATTGGCTCAGCGCGTGCGTTATCAGCTGCGTAAGACGCCCGAATTGACATTCTTCGTGGACGATTCGCTGGACTATGCCGAGAATATCGACCGTCTTCTCGCCACCGACGGCATAGGCAATACCGAGGCGGACGCTGCTGCCGGAGACGATGGCGCGGATACAGCCAAGACCAACGACTGACGCGCTATGGCTTCGATGCCGGTGCTGCGCATAGCTTTCCGTTATCTGCGGGCGCGTCACTCGCACAATGCGGTCAATGTCATCACCTTTGTGTCGATGGCCGGTATCGCTGTGGCCGTAGCCGCTATGGTAGTGGTGCTGTCTATATTCAACGGCTTTGGCGACCTGGCTGCCGCCAATATGGCCGTATTAGATGCGCCCCTGCGCGTATCGCCGCGTAGCGGCGGAGCCATCGCCGATGCCGATAGTCTGTGTCGCGTTATTGCGGCACGCGTGTCCGGTGTTACGGCTGTCCCGGTAGTCACCGAGCGTGCATTGCTCATCTCCGGCGAGCATCAAGTCCCGGTAGTATTTAAGGGTATTCCGCATGGATATGACACACTATCTACTATTGGCGAGTCCATCATCGACGGCGCCTTGGCTTGGAATGTCCCTGATGCCTTGGACGAAGACTTTGCCGCCGCCACCATCTCGGTAGGCGTGGCCAACTCGCTAATGGCGGCGCCGGATGCCGATCATCCCGTGCGTCTGTATGTGCCGCGCAGGGTGGGGCGCATCAATCCTGCCAATCCTATGACGGCATTCCGCGGCGCCACTCTCAGCGTTAGCGGAGTCTTCCGCACACAGCAAAACGATATCGACCGTGACCATATATTGGTGCCGCTGTCGGTGGCGCGCGACCTTATGGAATATGATGCGCAGGCCACGGCCGTGGAAGTTTTCACGGACACGGATGTCGATACGGATGCCTTGCGCGATGTCGTGGCCGATGTCGTAGGGCCGCAATATGATGTGCAGACGCGGCTGCAACAACGAGCCACCGCCTTTCGCATGATTGCCATCGAAAAATGGATAACCTTTCTGATGTTAGCCTTCATACTTGTCATCGCGCTGTTCAATATAGTCTCGACGCTGTCGCTTGTCGTACTCGAAAAGCGCCGTAATATGGAGACCCTGCGTTGCCTCGGTGCCACGCACGCCATGACGCGCCGCGTGTTCATCACCTTGGGGTGGCTGATTACGGCTGTGGGCGCCGCCATAGGTATGGTGCTGGGTGTGACTCTGACACTGGCGCAGCAGTACGGACATTTTCTCAGCCTCGGCGCCGGCGAACAGGCACAGGATATTATGTCGATTACGTGGTACCCTGTAAGGCTCGACCCGGTGGACTTGCTTGTCGTGGCCGCCATGGCCGCGCTTACGGGGCTGATAGCCGCCCAGTCGACGCGCTTCTTTGTGCGCCGCCGTCCGCCTACGGCTGTCGTCTCCGAATGACCGTTAGTGATAGCCGAACGGAGACCAAATGTTTGAAATAATAATATATAATATACGAGCTGAGACGTGCATCACTACCGCCGACGCCCAATAGATACATCGATATGCAAACTGTTTTATTCCATTCCACTATATTCGGGCCGATACATAGCCGACGTCTCGGCGTATCGCTCGGTGTTAACCTGATGCCGGACGACGGTAAGGTCTGCACTTTTGACTGCCTGTACTGCGAGGCCGGGTACAATGCACAGGGCGCCGGAACCACCGGACTGCCTACGCGCGAGCAGGTGCGCGAAATGCTTGAAGCACAACTGCAAAAAATGCAGGCCGAATCGGCTCCTTTGGACGTCATCACTTTTAGCGGCAATGGTGAGCCGACATTGCACCCCGAATTTCCCGGAGTCATAGACGACACCCTCGAACTACGCGACCGCTACTATCCGCAGGCTAAGGTCAGTGTCCTCACTAACAGCACCCACGCCGGGCTGGACACGGTTGCCGCCGCCTTGCGCCGCGTGGACAATAATATCGTCAAGTTGGACAGCGCCGTCGATGCCACCTTCCGCGCCCTCAATCGGCCAACATCGCCCGAGACGACGCCCGAGAGCGTCATCCGATGTCTCCAACAATTCGCCGGACAGGCAATAGTGCAGACGTTGCTGACGCGCGGAACTCACGACGGCACGGCCATAGACAATACCACCGACCTCGAAATCAAGGCTCTGTGCGATGCCTACCGCCACATCCGGCCGCGTTCGATAATGCTTTATTCCATCGATCGACAGACACCCGAACATTCACTTATCAAGGTCGGACGTGACGAGTTGTCGGCCATAGCCAAACGCATAACCGCCGACACGGGAATACCCGTTTCGGTGGCATAACCCTGACGGACACAGAAATAAATCGGCGGACGCCTCACGAGCGTTCGCCGATTTGTTGTATGGGAGTAAAATGTGCTTATTCCTTTTTCTTGGGTCTTCCGCCGATTACGAAGCCTATGGTGAGGGCCGCCGTGTGGAAGCCGCGCCGCACAATCATGCAGTGTGCCGTCAGTCGTATGTGATGGAACAATTCGACGCCTGCTCGCGGCATTAACACAAAGGAACTCTCGGCCTCGACATTCCAATATTTAGAATCTCCAACTTGGTCAATAGATGCAGCACCAATGCCAATGCCGACAAATGGGTTGACACGGTATCCCTGCCTGAAGTTGTAGTCGCCGGTTACGCCGTAGGCCCAAGTGCGGTTGGTCTGTAGCCAGTACCCACCAGGCTTGTTGGGCATGTCGTAATGCCGCACAGCCGCGTCAAGTTGCAAGAATGCACCGCAATCCCAAGGCTGTTCTTCCGTATTGTAACGTAGTTCCAGACCAAATGACATAGAAGCCTGATTGTTACCGCCGTGATATCCTCCTATCGGCAGGGTAAGTCCTGCTCGGCCTTCAAATTCGAATAATTGTACCAGCCGAGGTTCTACGGCATAGGATGATGCTATGCAGAATGTGCAGGCAATAATTAAGGCTATTATCTTATTCATAGGGTTGTAGTCTGTTTTGGGTTTGTTTGGGTGCTGTTTTGTCGGAGGTGTCAATCGCTTTTGTGTAATAATGTGAAGCAAATGCGACGTTATAGACATCTGTTGACGTTGCAAAGATAGTGATAAAATTGGGAAATAACATCAAAAGCGAAGAAAAACATGTAAAATAGCGTTCTTTCGGGTGCTTATTGCCTGTTTTAATGTACTTGGCGACGCATTTCTTTTATTGCATCGTTCTGGAACGCGCGAGGGTTTGTTTTGTTTTTTTTGTGTCTATTTCTTAGAGCGTCGAATGCCGCTGATGTTTAGTCTTGGCGTATAAGTTTTGGTCTTACACAGAGAACTCTTTATTTGCGAGACACCGACCGCATTTCCAACAATAATGGCTCATAGAATGGACTGTTTCTGCTTTGAAATTAATATGGCTCTTGCTTTCATAGTGGCGCAATACATTGCATCTCTACGATAATTCGCCATTATGCCGCTGCCGAGTCTGCCGTTTTTGCTTAATCGACAGGTGGATACGGCGAAAAGCGGCCGCGCCGCAAGACGCTGTGTGGGGCGTGCTTGCGGCGCGGTATGTGTGTGGGGGTGGACGCGGGTGTCAGCGTTTGGGTGCCGGGATGCGGCGCGTCACAAATATTTCGGTGGGGAAGTGGTCGGAGTATCCGTTGAGGTATACTCCGGAGGCGAAGGTGCGCAGCGGGTAGTTTTGGCGTGCTCCTTCGGTGTCTTTGAGGAAGTCGCGGTTGAGTACCTCTGCACGCAGGAAGTGCCAGCGATTTTCGGGTGTATTGAGCAGGTTGCCGGAGATGATTATTTGGTCGAAGAGGTTCCACGAACTCTTGTAGGCGAGCGTTCCGGTGCCATGGTCGAGTATGGACCAGAATGGGCTGAAGAATTGGTGGTCTTCGGTGACGTCTTTTTTGTCGCGTTTGGCACCAAGGACTTCGGCGCAGGATTTGTCCATGGGGTCGTCGTTGAGGTCGCCCATTATGATTACGCCGATTTGTGGGTCAACGCGCCACAGCGAGTCGGAGATGGCGAGGCACAAGCGTGCGGCAGCTTCGCGATTGGGCGAGGATTTTTCCTGGCCTCCGATGCGAGAAGGCCAGTGGTTGACGATGACGGCCACGCGCTGTCCCATCAGTCGTCCGACGACGCACATTTGGTCACGTGTAGCAAAGGGTACTTCGGAGAGGGTGTGGTTGGTGACGTTTTCCAGTTTGAAGTATTTGGGGTTGTATAGGAGGCTGACATCGATGCCGCGCTTGTCGGGCGAGTCGTGGTGTACGATTTGTAGGTTCCACGGTGCCAGTTGCGGGTCGCGCACGAGGTCTTCGAGGATGCCTCGGTTCTCGACTTCGCTGACGCCGATGATTGCCGGGCCGTTGGGGGTGCGCTTGGAGGTGAACGATGAGATTGCGCGGGCAAGGTTATTGACCTTGTTCCAGTACTTGCGGCTGTCCCATTGGTTCTTGCCGTTGGGGGTGTACTCAAGGTCACGGCCCAGCGGGTTGTTCGGTATTGTGTCAAAGAAGTTCTCAAGGTTGTAGAACGCGATGCCGGCGGTCTGGGTAATCATGCGTTCCGCATTGTTTTCTTGGGCGTATGCCGGGGCTGTGCAGGCCAGGGCCAGCAGCGCTGCGGCAAGAGTCTTGGTGAGTTTCATTGATGTCCGGTATTACTTGAAATAAGCTAAAGGCCGGCGTGCCACACCGCCGGGGTGTGGCGGTGTGGCGTGGCCGGTCTTTGGCGTGTGTTGTTACTCGGTCCAGGTCAGATTCCAAATGGACACGCGATCCTTATTCTTGTCTGCTATCTGGGAGTAGCAGTTGTTGATGATTTCGATGGTGAAGTTGCCGTTGTAGTTGACATCGAGGCTGAAGTCGTAGGCTTTCGCTTTTTCGATTTTGTCGAGAGTTACGACTTCGCTCTTGATGACGTTGCCGGCGGCGTCTTTGACGTTGACGGTGAATTGGCACTTGCTTTCATTGAAAGCGAAGCCGTACTTGAATGTCAGCGTCTTGATACTTCCGGTGAGTGCGGGCGATACGAGGCTGCCCGGTGCGGAGGTCTTGCCGTTGAGGGTCGGAGCCAGTGTTCCGGCAGCGCCGATAAATTTGAATATCGGGTTGGCATCGTTTTCGCCGCCGCCAAGGATGATGGCGTTGGTTGCTGTCCATCCGGTGTTATTGGTGTATGTCCCGTACTTGGACTGTGGCTGTCCGTTGTTGAACGAGTTGAAATCGCCCTTGAAGTCGCCGGAGGGAGTTGGCGTCGGTGTCGGGTCGGGAGTGCTGCCGCCTTCGGCGTTGAGTTTGACGTTGTCTACACACCATGTGGCGTAGTTGTCGGCTACGGGCGAGGTGTATTCAAATCCTATGTATATGATGCCGGAGAATGCGCTCAGGTCCAGTTCGCCCGAGTTGGCCCAGTCGCTATATCCGGTTGCAGGAGCGGTGGCCAAAGTGGGGTTGAGCTGTGTGGTCTTTGCTGTGGTCGGGTCGGCTGCGGTGAGTACGAAGACTTTGAGGGCGGATTGTGTCGAGCCGAATCCGTTGACCTGAGTGTCGAAAGTCAGCACTTTCTTGGAGACCTTGGACATGTCGATGGCCGGGGATATGAGCCACTGGTCAAAGGGACCGTTGCCCTTGAAGCCGGTCATTGCGGCGTAGTTGTTGCCATTGAACGAGGGCACATACCATGCCTTGTCGCCGGCCACTCGCTTCTGAGTCCATCCGGCGGGGATGCTGGAGGAAGCATCGAAGTTCTCGTTTATCGAGGCCACGGGGTCGGTGGGTGTCGGGGTCGGCGTCGAGCCTCCTTCGAGCTTGTAGGCGGTGGCATTCTTGATGCCCGGGACGCCGCAATACTTCATGATGTCGCCCTTGATTTGGAGGGACTTGCCGAGGTTGCCGGGATTGGCCTGGAGATTGAGTGCGCTGCGGATTTCGCCGGTGGGGAGCTGTACGCCTATGCACTTGGAGACGTCCTTGACGTCTGCCGAGGATGCCACGAGGATATTGGTGGCCATGGTGGCGGAGGCATCGAAGTGGGCGGTTTCGGCGTTGATGGCGTAGGGAGCGGCGCTGACGTCAGCCCATCCTACGATGTAGCCGGTGACCCATACACCGCTCTTGACAGCTTCCTGCGAGGACTGGGGATTGAAGGCTATGACTTCGGCGGGGTTGTAGGGGTTGTTTTCCGAGCCGTCGCCGGATGTTGTGGGAGGTGTGGGAGGTGTAACACCGCCTTCGAGGTCGAATTCGGTGACGGTCTTGACACCGGGCTGTCCGAAGTATTTTTCGAGTGAGCCTTTGACTGCCACAACCTTACCGAGGTTGCCCGGGTTGGCATTGATGTTGAGGGCTGTGCGTATCTCGCCGATGGGAAGCTGTACGGGTACGCACTTGGAGTAGTCTGTTTCGTCGGCCTTGGCGGCTATGAAGATATTGGAAGTGGCGGCGGCGGCGCCGGTGGCGTTGGTCATTTCGGCGGCGGTCTTGCCGGCGCTGGAGCCTACGATATAGCCTTTGACCCAAGCGTTGCCGGAAACTCCGGCGATTACTTGTGCGCAGTTGTAGGGTGATTCTTTGACGCCTGTGCCTTCGGGAATGCCTTCACCGCCGGGGTTGAGGCCTTCGATGGAGAATTCGTTGGTGGTGCCGTTGTTGCCGGTGATGCCGAAGGTGCCCATGGCTTTGGCGAGGGTGCCGCGGAGGGCTATCTGCTTACCATAGTTTCCGGGGTTGTCGACGAGGTTGCCGAGGGTCTGGAGTTTGGAGCCGTCAGGCAGTTCGATGACCAGTGCGTGTGCAATGTCCTTTGTGTCGGCTGTCTGTCCGATAACGAGGGTGTTGCTCAGCAGAGGATCGGCCTTCCATTCGATGTCGTCGTTGGACTTGACTTCGGTGACTTCGGGGCCTACGGCGCCGACGATGTATCCCGAAACCCATCCGGACTTCTCTGTGCCGGCTTTTTCGATTTCGATGGCTTTGTCAACGCTCCATGGTTTGCTTTGCGATCCTTCGGGAACGGTGGGGTTGCCGAAGTTCATGCAGCCTTCGTAGTCGTTGAGTATGAGCTGCCAACCGCTGGTACCGTAGTA
This sequence comes from Bacteroidales bacterium H4, assembly GCA_001701165.1. Taxonomy (GTDB): domain Bacteria; phylum Bacteroidota; class Bacteroidia; order Bacteroidales; family Muribaculaceae; genus CAG-873. The sequence goes on from DAAP01000033.1 coordinate 10,436, forward strand.
CGAGAGTATGGCAACGACATCGCCGTGGCCTTCGGGAAGAGTCTTATTCCAGAAATTGGAGTATCCGGAGGTGCGAACGTTGATGCTTGAGCCTTCGGCATCGACGAGGCTTTGGTTGACATTGGATTTGTGCTCGGAGAAAGTGGCTTTGCCGCCGTTGGCGAAGGATACGTTGTTGAAACGTACCAATTGGCTTTGCCATTTGATGAGGCCGGCGGGGTCGGTGGGCAGCTCGGAGAAGGAGTTGACCACGAGGGTGTCCAGCTTGGAGGTGTCGGGGAAGCCGTTGAGCTGGGCATGTGCCGTGAAGTACTCGGGCGACATGAAGGATGCTTCCCAAGCGCCGCCGTTTTCGTACCATTCGGGTTGGCCGAGTTGTATGAGGCCGTTGTATTTACCGATGTACATGCCGGTGACATCGAGTACTATTTCTTGTCCGCGGCGGTATTTGAGGTAGAGGTTGTAGGAGTTGATGGATAGCGATAGTGCTGCGGTGCCGTCTTGGATGACGAGAGATTTGAAGACGTTGCCGGCTTCGTCGGAGGAGACGACGCGTCCGGAGATGACGTAGTGACTGCCGTCGTCGCGTGTGCCGATGGTGTCTATGTAGTTGGTGGCGTCATTCCAATACTTGGTTTTGAACTCGAGTATGGATGTGTTGGGCTGGTCTTTGGCCACGGGGGCATCGATGATGGGATCGTCGATGTCGTCTTGGCAAGCCGTGGTGGCTCCCGCAACTGCGAGTGTCACGGCTACCCACGCCAGATATGATTTCAGTGGTTTCATATGTTTTGTATGGTGTATTGGCTTGTGTTATTGAATATGCGGGTGTGTCGTGACGCTTGTCATTTGGCAGCGTTGAGTTTGACGTTGTCTACGCACCAGGTGGCGTAGTTGGCATCTTTGGAGGCTTGGTAGCGGAAAGCGATGTATACTTTGCCTTTGTATTTGGCCAGATCGACGTTGCCGCTCTTTACCCATTCGCTGTATTTTGTCTTGCCGTCGGCTCCTGCTGCCGGAGCTGTGGCGAAAGTGGCTTTGAGCTCGGTGGCTGTAGCGAGGTTGGCCGGGTCGGTGACGATGTAGACTTTGAGCGTGGTTGTTGTGGCTCCGTAGCCGTTGACTTGGGTGTCAAAGGTGAGGGTCTTGTCGGAGACTTTGTCCATGTCGATGGCGGGCGAGAGCAGCCACTGGTCGAAGGGCGCGGTGCC
>DAAP01000052.1 GCA_001701165.1 Bacteroidales bacterium H4
CAAAACGTTTAGGACAACATTGATAGTCACCACCAACAAATTCCGTCGCAAATGCTGCCGATAAAAATTATCAGACCATAATGACACAGTCAAATAGTGCATGCTCTAACATGTCCAGATGACAGCCCATTGCGATATTAACTTTATTTAACCATATTTTATGTCACTTTTAGGACGCCTTATGCGTCTAATAAGCAAAAGAACAATACAAGAGATTTTTTCAAAGAAACAGTTTCCATAGGTTTTTTTAGATAATAACAATCAGACAATTCTACGTCTTTCGGCCCGGGGTTCCCGGCGATGGGAGCCCCGGCGAAATGACAAGAATTCTAAGAAAAGCCCCCACACAATCCGATGAACAAATTTGCGACATCATTCCTCCTCGCGCTCCTCCTAATAATATGTATGGGCAGCACGCCCGCCTCGGCCTATACCGTCAAGGTGAAAGCCGTAGACCCGTCGGGCAATCCCGAAGAATATGCAACATGCCGTGTTTTCGGCAGCGACAGCATCCACCCCGTGGCAGCCGGCGTCACTGATACGCTGGGCATTTGGACGGGCAGTATCGCCAAGGCCGGAACACACCGCCTGCAACTGGAAGTGATTGGCAGCGCCGTGGCCGTCAAAAATTTCACCATCAGCGATGCAGCCCCCGTAGCCGATCTCGGGACAATGACCTCCGGCATCAACGAGCTTTCGGAAGTCGTGGTTACTGCTCAGCGCCCCATAATCACCAAGGAAATCGACCGCATAGGCTATGACGTCAAGGCCGATGCAACGGCACAGACGCTCACTGTCCGCGAAGTCCTGCGCCGCGTCCCTATGGTCAGCGTCGACGGCGAGGGCAATATCAAGGTCAACGGAAGCTCTAATTTCAAGGTCTTCAAAAACGGCCGTCCCAGCAACTCGCTCAGCAAAAACGCCAAGGACATCTTTGACGCCCTACCGGCAGCATCCATCAAGCGTATCGAAGTCATCACCGAACCGGGTGCCAAGTATGATGCCGAGGGTATCGGCGCCATCCTCAACATCGTCACGGACAATGAAACTGTCATCAAGGGCATCACCGGTCGCGTAGGCGGCAGCTACGACTTTATTAACAATCGTGCGGACGGTAATCTATGGCTATCCTCCCAAATCGACAAAGTGACTTTCAGTATCAGCGGTGGTGTATCCAGTATTCCCGAAAAAATGCAGCGAAACCGCTCAGAATACGATTATACCTACGAAAACGGAACACGAAGCCTACGCACCGAGGATCAACGCGTCCACGGCTTGGTCGAGTGGTTCGGCGGCGAAGCATCCTGGGAAATCGACTCGCTCAATCTCATCTCCGGCGAATTTAACGGCTATGAATACCACGTCAATGGATATGGCACCGGGACACAGTCCCTGACCGATGCCAACGGTAGCCTGCTCAGCAAATACTCCTCCACGTATGATATCGCCAACTCGTCCTACTTCGACATCGACGGCAACATCAACTATCAGCATCTGACTCGGCGCAAGGGCGAAGCATTGACTTTCAGCTATATGATTTCTACCACGCGCCAAAAACAACAAGCCGATACGCACTACAGCGACATCTTTGGCTCAATGTTCGAATACACGGATTTCAACAACGATTTCCGACTCAACTTCATCGAGCATACCTTCCAAGCCGACTGGACTCGCCCCGTAGTCAAAAGTCATACGCTGGACATGGGTGCCAAGTATATCCTACGTCGCAACCGCTCTAAGACCAACAGCGAGTATATCGGATGGCAGAATCTGTACAGCGATTTCCGCCACATCACGGACGTTGCCGCTGCATACGCCGAGTACTCCTTAAAAGTCAGCAAAATGATGCTGCGTGCCGGCCTACGCTACGAGTTCTCCAAGCTCAAGGCCGACTATCCCGACGGCAGTCAGGACGCGTTCTCATCCAGCCTCAACGACTGGGTACCCAGTGCCGCCGCTTCATGGCAAATTAACGATGCCAATACCCTGACGGCCAATTACGCCACACGCATCAGCCGCCCCGGTATATCCTACCTCAACCCGGCCAAGAAGTACACACCGACCTCCCTGTCAGAAGGCAATCCCAATCTCGAAAGTGCACATGCACAGAGCGTCAAACTCACCTATATGCTGATACGTCCGCGCATCAACCTCAACTTGTGGTCGCAATACGCATTCACCAACAACGACATAGCCGGCGTCACAATTCTGGAAGGCAATATCCTGCACAACACTTACGAAAACATAGGCAAGATACGTACATTCTCAGCCGGTGGCTTTATGCAATGGACGCCCATGGACAAAACTTCTGTCATGATTTCCGGCAGCATAAATTATAACGACATCAGCCAGACGATATTCAAAAACACCGGCTGGGGCGGCAATATCTATATGCGTGCCACGCAAAAGCTGCCGCTCAATATCGAAGCCGAACTATGGGCCAACTACTATCAGTTCTCTCTATCCGATGCTTTCACCCGCAGCAAAAACGGCTTTATGAATAATTTCTGGTACGGACTTTCTCTTACAGGCAGTTACTTAAAAAACAAGGCACTAAGCGTCTCACTGCGACTGACCAACCCCTTCGGACAGCATAACAGCTACTTCAGAAACGAGGCTGTTCGCGGTGCATACACCGGCACAAGCGTGATGCGCATGGATGATATGCGTATGCAGATAGGTCTATCAGTCGGCTATCGCTTCGGCAACCTCAACGCCTCGGTCAAAAAAACAGCCGCTCGTATCACCAACGATGACCTCCAAGGCCGCAAAAACTAAGAGTCCTCGGAGAACACCAAGAACAATAGAAATTATAGAAATTATAGAAATAATGGGAGTAATTGGACCTATGCCATTGCTCCCATTATTCTTATTATTCCCACTATTCTCTCCCGGATTACCCCAGATTGACGACAGTGATGCCGGCACCGCCGAAGCGGACATCCTCGTCGGCATAGGACCTTACCGCCGAGACTGTATCAAGATACTGCCGTATTGCGGTACGCAGCACACCCGTACCGGTGCCGTGCAGGATGCGCACGCGTCCGGCGCTGAACTGCACAGCGTCATCTATAAAGTGCATCACGGCTTGTAAAGCCTCGTCGGCACGGAAGCCGCGAAGGTCTATCTCCGGATTGAAGGACAATTGACGACGGCGTATATCCTCGCCCGTGGACACGGAGACAAAGGACGCAGCCTGCGATGCCCCACCCTTTTCGGGACGACGCATAGTAGGCGTCAACCGTGCCACCGGAACATCCATCTTCAATGCGCCAAAGGCCACCATAGCTTTCTTGCCATCAAGCGAGATGACGCGGCCGGGCTGTCCCTGATTGTCAAGCAATACATATACACCGGGCTCTATTGTACGCACAGGCTCAACCTTGGACGACACTGCGGCCTTTGGCACGGATGTTTTGGCCTTATTGGTTGATTTTGGGGCACGCTCGACCGGCTGTTCGGCAGCCTTGTCTTCGAGGGCGCGACGCTGTTGGCGCAGACGCTCGCGTGCCTGTTGCGTACGATCGCGTTCGGCCTGAGCCTCACGTATGTCGCGTATAGTACGCTCCACAGCCGCATTGCTCTCGCTGACGATGCGCAGGCCTTCCTGCCGCGCCTCGTCCAGTATGGCACGACTGCGGCTGTCAAGGTCTTGCTGCTTGGTCTCGTAACGGTCGATGACTTCCTCAAGATGTTTATGACGTCGACGAATGTCCTCGCGTTTATTGGCCCAGTAACGCTTGTCGCGTGCTATGTCCAGCAGGTACTTGTCCAAATTGACATAGTCGCTACCTACGATGGCACAGGCATCATCAATGACATCGGACGGCAATCCGGTCTTGCGAGCAATTTCGATAGCAAACGAGCTACCGGGATGTCCTATATCGAGACGGAACAACGGCTGCATACGCTGGCGGTCGTAGAGCATTGACCCGTTAATTAATCCGGGAACTTCGGAGGCAAGAGTCTTGAGATTTTGGTAATGGGTGGTGACCACGCCCCACATCCCGGCGGCATTGAAGCGCATTAATAGCGCCTGGGCTATAGCGCCACCTATCTGCGGCTCTGTTCCCGAGCCGAATTCATCGATAAGGAAGAGGTCGGCATCTCCGGAATGTTCCAGCATATATTTCATCGCCAACAGGTGCGAGCTGTAAGTACTCAGGTCGTCATCCATGGATTGGTCGTCCCCGATGTCCACCATCAGGCGCTTCATCACGCCCATATCCGAATCGGCGGACACCGTCGGCAACATTCCGCATTGCAGCATATATTGCTCGACAGCCACGGTTTTCAGCGCTATGGACTTGCCGCCGGCATTAGGACCGGAAATAACAAGTATACGACCCTTATCATGGTCAAGAGTGATGTCCAACGGAACAATCGCACGACCATGGCGATGCAGCGCCGTCTCGAGTGCCGGATGCCGCGCCTGTTGCAGATTTAAGCAGGGGCGGTCGGACAGCCTCGGCATGGCAGCCTCAGTGTCTATGGCCACACGTGCCTTAGCCGCAATGAAATCGAGGAGGCCGAGTCGGTCGTTAAGGTCGAGGAGCGCATCAAGATGCGGACGAATGCTATCGGCAGCAGCCACCAGCAAGCGCACGACTTCACGCCTTTCTTCAAGCTGCAATTGGCGTCCGCGGTTGCCCAACTCGACTACGGCGGCCGGCTCGATATAGACGGTCTTGCCCGTGGCGCTCTCGTCGTGTACGATACCCTGCACCATACGTTTGTTCATAGGCGCGACAGGCAGCACAAGACGACCGTCACGCATGGCCGGGGCGGTATCCGGCTGTACCCATCCTTGGGCAACGGCTTCGCCCAGTACGCGGCGCATAGCCGATGCCATGCGCCGTTGTATGGTTGACATCTCGCGACGTATATCGGCAAGGGCAGCGGATGCATTGTCGCGCACCTGTCCGAGGTCATCTACGAGCGAAGCTATGACACGCTGCACCTCCGGAGCGGTATCCATGTCGGCGGCGATGTCGCGCAAATGCGGATATACAGCCGCACCGCTGTTTTCGGTCTTGTCAAGCCACGAGCGAACACGCATAGCTTGCCTCAAGGCTTTGAGCAGGGTCAGCAATTCGGATGCCTCGACAAATGTCCCGGGAACAGAGATGCTTTTAAGCGGTCGTTGCAAATCTTCGACAGTGCCGAGGTCGAGGATGTCATCACCGGTCAAGGCCTTCACCATCTCGGCCACACGTGCCAAACGGCAGCGCACCTCGCCGGCGTCGGCACTCCACTGCATAGTCTCGAGAGCCAATGTGCGTGCCTGCGGCGAGCTGCATCGTCCGACCACCATGGCGCGCACTGCGTCAAAACCAATCTTGCGCTCTATTCCCTGTCGCGGGAACACAAGCACTGAGGCCTTGGCCTCTACACCTTGCATATTCTGTTCTGTCGTATTGTCCGTATTATATTGTGTCATCGTATTCGCGAGCAATGTGAATTGGTTTCAATCAAGCAAAAACCATACCATCCATATCCGAGCACCGAAACAGTCGTCATCTAACGTGTATCACGCACATGGGGCCGACACCCTGCGATGTCGACCCCGTGGCTTTATTCATGCACCTGCGGCCTCAGCGTGTCACCTTGGTGACTACGTTACCTTGACGGCGTATATAAATGCCGGGGGCAAGAGGCTGATGTACGCGAATGCCTTGCAGGTTGTAGTATTCCGTCTCGGAATCATCGGCATCGGCTCCATCAAAGACGACATCTTCCACACCCGTGACGATGCGACGCGTCATCGAATATGCCGCAAGTCCGTCACCCGAGCTGTAAACAAATAATCTTGTATTTTGAGCCGAAGCAGCGTTGTCGAGTGTATGAACACCGTCCTCATAGGAGTCTCGTTGTAGCACACTCACAGGCATCGTCGGGTCGCCACTGCCGCCACTTGCAGTCCAATAATGGCTCGAATTGCCCATACCCTGCGTAGGTACAACCCAGTGCTCCGAACGGCTACCGGAAGCAGTAAAATCTACACCGGAACATATAGTCCATTTGGCTCCTTTCGTATTGTCGTGGGTGGCAATGGCCATGAACGAGTATCCGTCATGGGTGAAATATGCCATACCTCCACAGAAGTTATCGCCAAAAAGAGTCGCCAAAGGCGTGCTATTGCCCCAGCTGTACAATTTGGGCACACTTTCTGTTCCGGTTACATAGAATCGGTCGGGGCGACCGGTAAATACAACGCGTCCGGCGGCGCCTATCGCATTGATTGACATAGATTCCCTTATAACGTTTCCATTAGTAACCTTCCATCGCGTGGCAGTGGTGCCGTTGGCGGTGAGTACATAATATGTGCCGATGTTCGATACAGTACCCCAGACATCTATATGGTCAACACGTACATCGGTATTTTGACTAAACATCGTTGTTACGCTTGAGGTAGCAAGATTGACAACACCTATAGAGAGCGTTTTGTTGGCCAAAGACAGGTTATGCACCAGCACCTGCTTGCTTGCATCCAATAGGACATCGTTGGTCGGGTATAAAGCTTTGGTGAATTCTCCGTTAAGGTTAAGTGTAGACAGTTGCTGCCCGGTGGTGCCGTCGAAGCGTATCAGAGATGAGGATGCATTACTATTATTTTCACTGCGTGCCGAAATATATACGACATCTCTGCCACCCTGGTCGCCATTCTTGTCGGCACGTGCAACCATACCGCGACTCAGCGTTTCGCTCAGGCCGGGGTTGTTGTTGGATGCATTGCGTATCCACAGATTGGTGAGGGTCATTTGGGTGGTGTTGTTGCCATTATACGGAGTCACCGTGGGATATTCAATCATTTCGCGGCGCGGAGTGTAGTTGCCGTAGTCGGGGTTGACACCGTTGCCCATAATCAACTTGCGCACATCGCTGACAGCGTCCTTGAGCCCGGCGGTGCTGACGCGGACACGCCAGAAGAAGGTGCCGTTTGCGCCGAGAACCTCGGCCGGAACGGTGTATTGCAGACAGGGATACTCCTTGTGCCATCCGGTGGTACCGGTAAACACGATATTGGAGAAATTGAGGTCGGTGGCAATCTCGAGGACAGCCTTGTCGTCATTATTGTCGCTGCATACAAATACAATGTCGTCATTGAGCGTTGCTCCGTCTTCGGGCCAATCGAGGCGCGGCTTGATACACGAAGGCTCTTCCTTGGTGATGAAGTTGCGCACGGCCGAGATACCGTCCTTGTAATATCCGGAGCGATGATTGATGACGCGCCAATAGTACGGAGTCGAATAATTGAGACCTCCGGTGTTCACTGTATACGACTTGGCTGTGGTATTGTATTCCTTGGTTCCGGTGCCGAAATCGGTATTGCCGCAAATCTGCAAAGTATAGCTGTCTGAGGCGACATTGTCTCTCCATACAAAAGTGACGTTGTCGGATGTGGCCTGCTCGCCGGCTGTGGGACTTACAAGTGTCACGGGGGTCAGTTGTTCAGGTCCCGGATTGTATACCGAACGGACTGCGCTGACACCATCAAGATAGCCTTTTTTGCGGCTGATCACGCGCCAATAGTATGTGGTGGACGAATTGAGCGCCGTCATATCTATGGTATAAGATGTGGCGGAGGTGGTGTATTTGGAGACATTGCCTCCGAAGTTTTTGTCGGTAGAAATCTGTAATTCGTAGGAATTGACACCCGTGGGATCATTCCAAGTGAACGTCTGCGATGTCGCAGCACGGGCACCGTCTGCCGGCGAGGTAAGCGTCACGGAAGACAGTGTCTCGGGAGCGGGAATGTAGAACGAACGCACTTCGGACGTCCCATCGATGTAACCGCCCTTATGGCTGATTACGCGCCAATAATAGGTGGAAGAGGTGGAAAGCGTTGTCAGGTCTACATAACAGGATGTAGTATTGACATTGTAAGTGGACACGCCGCTTGCAAAGTTCTTGTCCTTACTTATCTGCAAGTCATAGCTTGTGGCTGAAGCCGGGTCGTTCCACCCGAAAGTACACCCTATCGAAACTCTTTCGCCGGCTGCCGGCGAGGTCAGCGTCACAGCCTTGAGCGTCTCGGACGGAGGCATATTGGAGGTAGCTCCCATGGCCCATTCATTGCCATAGCGGTCGAGGGCGGCCACGCCGTGCCAGTAGCCCGAAGTTTTGTTCGAGGGAATAGTGGCGCTTGTCGAGTAAGTGATGTCCACGATATACTCGGCACGCAATCCGTTGTGCTCGGTAGAGGCTGCCTGTATTGCATTTGTACCCAGAGGCACAGCATACACTATGTAACGGCTGTTGCTCTTGCCTGTCCACGAAAGAGTAGTTCCGCTAAGCTTGACATTGGTCACCTTACCCAAGTCGGGAGCATTGTACCACGTCATGGCCGGCACCGATGCCGGATATTGATATACCTTCTGTTTGAGGTAGGAGTCAAGGCCACTACAAGTCGGACCGAACATCGAACGGCTGCTATAGAACATCTCGCCAGGGAAATTGTCGCGCGTGGTGGCTCGCGTCTGGTTGACCTGACGGATGACTTCATCGTAATTGGAGGTATTGTTGCCTTTTTCAAGGAACGAGATAGACAAAGCGCCGAAGATATGACGTCCGAATTTCTTGGCGGCAATGCTATACCAGTCAATCATCGGGCCGTAGGGGTTGGTGCTATGCGAATTGGTCCAATAGAGCTGCGGAGCAAGGTAGTCCACATGTTTGCTGCGTATCCACGCTATCGGGTCGGCATATATTGTGCTGTATTGCCAGTCACCGGCTTTGCAGACCAGGCCTTCATAAGTGTGTCCGTACGGAGCCGGAAGCCCGTCAGACTCTTTCACTCCATTGAATGCAGCACCTGCCGGAGCGATACCGAATCGCACGTATGGTTTGATGTCGTGGATGATGTTATAGGACATCTCCATCAGCTTATTGACGTTGTTGCGACGCCAGTCGCCGATGCTCATTGTTCCGCCATTATTCTTATACGACTGGTAGTCACTCCAGTCATCGGCGCTTGAATCCTCGGCTATACCGTCCGGATAGAAGTAGTCGTCAAAGACGATACCATCGATGTCATACGCGCCGGTCAGTACGGCACACACGTTTCTCAGACGTGCCTGTGTCTTGCCGCTGGCGGGATTAAAGACGAACTTGGTCGTATTATTGCTTTGATATGCCGTAATCATCCAGTCCTTCACTGCATTATCAGAACTTGTGGAATACGACGGATTGTCGCCTTTTGACCAATTTCCCGAGGGAGTACACCAACGCAGAGGATTGACCCACGCGTGTACCTCGATGCCACGTTTGTGGCCTTCGTCAATCCAAGTCTGCAACAAGTCGATTGAGCATGAGTTGTCTCGAGTTCCTGAAGCATAATGGCTTACGGGCTCGTACACGGCGTACAGCGTTCCGTTATGCGTATATTTTGTGTTATTGTACAGACGGTCTGCAAAAGGGCGCACATGGACGCAGACAGCATTGAGGCCGGCAGCTTTGACTTGATTTAACCTGTTGATAATCTCGTTTTTTAACGCAGTGACATTTCCTCTATTAGCGTATACGGGCCATCCTCCATTGACAGGTGTGAACCAAGCGGCACGGAATTCCTGCTTGGGAGTACTGTCGGCGTAGGAGACAACACTGCCTATGGCCGAAAGTGCCATGGCCAAGGCCAAGGCCATGAACTTCTTCATTTTTAGGATCATTGTTCTACTCTAATGAATTGCAAGGTTTCTATTAGGTTTGTTTCACTTCGGATTATTTGTAATAGGCATAGCATAGAGACAGCTGCCGGAGAAGTAAGGAGAGGTCGGAGAGGAATAATAGAACGTGTCCGACGAGATTGGCTTGAAACCCATCGAACGCTTTTTCACATACAAAAGTAAAAGTTATTTATATATTGGACAAAAAAAATATAATAAAACTTTATAATTTCACATAATTTAAGACGCAAGCATAGTCAAAGCGAGCCATTTTGCTAATAATGTAACATTATACAAATGTAAACCTATAAAGAAGAGACCGGCATCGGCAACGGTGCGTACACTCCACAGAAGCGCTGTATAAGACGATCTGTTGCAACATCACGTCCTACTCCGTTGCCGCCGGCGATGTATACTGAAGCTCATAGTGCCAAACGTCGGCATCGGAGAGTGGCCAGGTCAATATCGAGCACAAGGACTGTGGGAAGGCTTTCCCGGTCTGTATGTAGCAGCATGTCCAGGGCGCGGGCACTTTGCAAAGCGGCCACGGTTGCCGGCGCGGGGGGAAAGATACCTCGGGGAGCTCGTCCGCGACTTCCGTCTCCGAAGATGTCACGATAGGATACCGAAGCAGGGCCGGCGGCATGACTGAAGGACATAACTTGGGCTTGTCGTCCGGCCACGCCTCCCAGCACACATGGTATGGATGCAGCACGTGTCGCATCGGCCACCATGGTCATAGTGGCGCCGTTGTCGGTACAATCGACCACGACATCACAACCTTGCACAAATGAAGACACGTTGTCCGCACCGAGACGCTCGAAGCGTGTATCCGCAGCCACGGACGGATTTAGCGCCGTCAGACGCTCCGCCAAGGCTTCGACTTTGGGGCGACCTACATCGCCGGTAGTATAAGCTGTTTGTCGCGGCAAGTTGGAGAGTTCCACACGATCGAAATCGATAATACGCAAGCGTCCCACACCGGCGGCGGCAAGTGCCACAGCCACGGCACCACCCAAAGCCCCGGCACCTACGATGCCCACCATGGCGCCGACCAGACGTTGGATTCCTTCGAGTCCTATGTCGTCCACGGCCATAGTGCGCGAATGGCGCTCGGCCATATCATCTGTAAAATATGTATCGGTCATTGTCTTATGATGATTTATTTTAAGGACTTTAGGGACTTTAGAGACTTTAAGGACTTTAAGGACCCTAAGGACCTTAGAGACCCTAAGGACCTTAGAGTCTCTAAAAGCCTGAAAAGTCCTATTTCTCAGTGAGTATGATCATTGTCGAACACGGCATCCCAGTCCTTCCACACCGGTTCGTAGCCGTTGCGGCGTATAGCCTCGGCCACGGCATGGGGACTGCGTTCGTCAGTGACGTGGAATTGCTCGAGTGCTTCGGGCGAAGTGGCGTATCCACCCGGCTCGGTCCGGCTGCCGGCGCTCATGGATGTTACACCCAGACGCATCATATTGTCGCGGAAGCGTGGACTCTCGCGTGTCGAGTACGAGATATCTACATCGTGGTCGAAGATGCGGAAGGCCATAGTCAATTGAGCCAATTCGCGGTCCGAGATGACCACATTGGGCTGGAACCCGCTTTCGCTGGGGCACATGCGGGGAAAATTGACACTATAGCGCGTGCGCCAGTACTTGTTTTGCAAGTAGCGCAAGTGGCGAGCCATCATAATGACATCCGTGCGCCATTCCTCAAGGCCGATGAGGACACCCATACCAATTTTATGCACACCGGCACGACCCATGCGGTCATACCCATTGAGACGCCACGAGTATATGGATTTCATACCACGTGGATGGTATTTGGAATATCCGTCTCGGTGATAAGTTTCTTGGAAACATACCACGCCGTTAAGTCCGGCATCGACCAAGCGCTCGTACTGCGACTGACGCATGGGTTGCACCTCAATAGTGAGGTTGTGAAAGTACGGGCGGCAGGTATGCAACACATTCTCGAAGTATTCGGTGCCGCACAACGCCGGGAATTCGCCCGAAACTATCAGCAGGTTTTCAAAAGGCCCAAGACGGCGTATGGCACGACATTCGGCTTCCACCTGTTCCATGGTGAGTATGGTGCGTGCCATGGGGTTGGCATGATTGAAGCCGCAATATACGCAGGCATTGGCGCAGGCATTAGAGACGTACATTGGAATGTACATCGAGATGGTGCGGCCGAATTTTTCGAGGGTGAAGCGCTGTGCCAGAGCGGCCATGTCTTCGATATATGGAGCGGCAGCCGGCGAAATCAGCGCCATGAACTCGTCCGGAGTCAAGCGGCGCTGATCGGCGGCGGCCACAGCAAGAGCCGCCTCCACCATCGACGCCGTGACTGCGTAGGCACGCTTGGTGGTGTCATCCCAGCCGTATCGGTCGATGATGTCGGCAAAACCGTGGTTGTCGTCCGGCGATATAATTTCTTTGGACATAAATGTATTATTCTGTTATTTTGAGGGGAATGTCTTAGAGTTTCTAAGGACCTTAAGGTCTTTAAGGTCTTTAAGGTCTTTAAGGACCTTAAGGACTCTACAACCCCTTAAGCCTTAGACCTAAAACCTAACACCTCTTATTTACTACATTCTTGATTGACATTTTGAGATATGCGCATAGCGCAGAAGTTAGGGCCGCACATGGTACAGAACTTGTCGTCTGCATCGGGCGCATCGCGGCGCGCCTTGACATATATGTCGCGTGCGCGCTCGGGGTCAAGCGACAGATTGAACTGATCCTTCCAACGGAATTCGAAGCGGGCCTTGCTCAGGGCATTGTCGCGCACCTGCGCACCCGGAAATCCCTTGGCCAAGTCGGCTGCATGTGCAGCCAATTTGTAAGTAATAACGCCCGTGCGCACATCCTCAAGATCAGGCAGCGACAGATGCTCTTTAGGCGTGACGTAGCACAGCATGGCAGTGCCCATGGCACCGATGGCAGCACCGCCTATAGCACTGGTAATATGGTCATAACCGGGAGCAATGTCCGTCGTCAACGGCCCAAGCGTATAGAACGGTGCGCCGTGGCACTTATCGATTTCACGGTCCATATTTTCGCGTATCTTCTGCATGGGTACGTGCCCGGGGCCTTCAATCATCACCTGCACATCGTGTTCCCACGCCTTGGCGCACAGCTGCCCCAAGACGTCCAATTCGAGGAACTGAGCTCGGTCGTTGGCATCGTGTATGCTTCCGGGGCGCATACCGTCGCCAAGGGATATGGCCACGTCATAGCGATTAAGGATCTCGCATATCTCATCAAAATGCGTATATAGGAAGCTTTCGCTATCATGCAACACCGTCCACTGCGTCATGATAGATCCGCCGCGCGAAACACATCCGGTGAGGCGGTCCTTGATTAGGGAGGCATGCTCGCGCAGCACCCCGGCATGTATGGTAAAATAGTCCACACCCTGCTCGCATTGCTCGATAAGCGTGTCGCGATAAATGTCCCAGGTAAGGCGTTGTACATCCCCATTGACTTTTTCGAGTGCCTGATATATGGGCACTGTGCCTACGGGCACGGGCGAATTGCGTATAATCCACTCGCGCGTCTCGTGAATATTGTCGCCGGTGCTGAGATCCATAAGCGTATCGCCGCCCCAGTAACAACTCCACATAGCCTTGTCTATTTCCTCGGCTATGCCCGAAGAAAGCGCCGAATTACCTATATTGGCGTTGATCTTGACACTGAAGGCGCTGCCTATAATCATGGGCTCAGCCTCAGGGTGGTTGATATTGGCCGGAATGAGGGCTCGTCCGGCGGCAATCTCGTCACGCACAAATTCGGGAGTGATGTACGACTCGATGCCTCGCTCGGCATTGTCCAGATTTTCGCGGATGGCGACATATTCCATCTCGGGTGTGATTATACCCTTGCGCGCATAATGCATCTGGGTGACGCGGCGACCTTCAGCGGCCACTCGCGGAGCCATGGCTCGTGGGAAACGTATGTCATCGAGGCTATGGTCGGCCAAGCGTCGCTGTCCATAGGCACTTGTAACTCCATCCAGAGCCACGGTATCGCCGCGGCGCTCTATCCAGGATTGACGCAAACGCGGCACACCTTTCTTTATGTCCTTTGGCACGTTCGGGTCGGTGTACACGCCGCTGGTGTCATAGAGTGTGATGTCCTCGTTTGGGTGTTCGATGCGTTTGCCGTCCTCGATTGTGACGGTGGGATATTGGCTGACGCGGCGCATAGCCACGCGGATGTCCGGGAACAGCGTCCCGGGAACGTATATTTTAGTGCTTTTGGGATATGAAGACACCGCGATATCTGATACTTTCATAAATCGGAATACTGGCTTATTGTTGTTTGGCTATAACGGCTATAATGGCCATTATAAATATTATAGGGTTTAATTAGTCGTTGAGGAATGCTGTGAGAGGACTGGTGGCAACGGCATGGCGAAAGGTGCCGGCCGGACCGGCGAGGCGTCCGCGCCGTCCGGCATCGACCGCATCGGCGAAAGCGCGAGCCATGGCTATGGGATCAGAAGCTACTGCTATTGCTGTATTGACCAGCACCGCATCAGCGCCCATTTCCATGGCTGCGGCAGCATGCGAGGGCAAGCCAAGTCCCGCATCCACGACCACCGGTACGGAAGCCTGCTCGATGATAATCTCGAGGAAGTCGCGCGTCAGCAACCCTTTATTGGTACCAATGGGCGCGCCCAATGGCATCACTGCGGCTGCGCCGGCCTCTTCGAGGCGCTTGCACAGCACAGGATCGGCCTGCACATACGGCAGTACCACAAATCCTTCCTTGGCCAAAGTCTCGGTGGCGGCAAGGGTCTCCATGGGGTCAGGCATAAGATACTTGGGATCGGGGTGAATCTCCAACTTGATAAAAGGAGTGCCGAAAACTTCGCGGCTGAGGCGTGCAGCCACAACAGCCTCGCGTGCATCACGCACGCCCGAAGTATTTGGTAGCAGCTGTATTCTATCACGATCTATAGCCGAAAGCATGTCATCGGTGGCATCAGAGGCCATATTGACACGTTTCATCGCCACGGTAACCATCTGCGTACCCGAGGCCTCGATGGCGCGGTGCATGATTTCGGACGAGGCAAATTTGCCTGTACCTACAAATAGGCGCGAAGCAAATTGCCTTCCGCCGATTGTCAGTTGTTTATCTTCCATATTATTGTGTATGTGTTGTTTGTCCTATATTGTAAATATTGCAAGTATTGTCTGTCGTATGCGTTGCGCATCACGTTGGCCTTGTCGCGGCAAAGGTTTGTATAAAGCGACTTGCGGCAGCAGCCGGGTCTGCGGCACGGCAAATTGCCGAGCTGACGGCAATACCGTCAACTCCGGAGGCTAATACCGCCGGGATGTCCTCGCAGGTGATACCTCCTATGGCAAGTATAGGTACGCGTATACCCAAGTCGCGTATGTGCCGTACGAGGTCACGCGTACCTTGAGCGCCAAGAGGGTCGGCCAAACGGCGCTTGGTGGTAGTAAAACGCCATGGGCCTAAGCCGATATAGTCTATAGGTTTACCAACCAAACGCTCGGCATCGGCGGCACAATTTACGGTGGCACCTATCAGCGGTACAGGCCCGAGAATGGCGCGAGCTTCTGTCGGATCCATATCATTGCGCCCGAGGTGTACCCCATCGATGACGGTACGGCGTACAGCCTGCACATCATCATCTACGATAAGGGTAGCACCATGGCTGTGACAAAAGTCTCGCAACGACAGCAGCGCCGCATCACGTTCAGTCGCATCGGCATTCTTCATACGCACCTGCACCCAGCTACATCCGCCCGAGACGGCCTGACGCACCTGCTCCACTGTGTCCGTGACATCCGCTCCATCAGTAACCAAATGCACAAGAGAGGGCGTGCGTTCGAGTACCCTCCTACGGACTTTGCGAGCAGCGGCAACGATGCGGCGGCATCGCTCCTGCACATCGTCTCCCTCCCAGACATAGCCCAAGAAGGCGGCGCCTGCAAAACCGGCGGCTGCAACATCATTCAAACGCTCAGGCGTCATTCCGCCCAAGGCAATAACACTTCGCGCCGAAAGACACAAGCGCACAGCAGGGTCGGAGCCATTAATCGCAGCCGCATATCCCTGCTTGGATATGGAATCGAATACAGGCGACAGCGTCACGTAAGACAACGCTGCGGGAGCCGCCGCGACCTCAGCCGCCGTATGGCAGCTACCGGACAGGACGACACACTGCGGCAATGCTCCACCCTCGGCCAAAGTCGAGGAGGACAGGTGTACGCCTATGCCGGCATGAGCGGCAGCCACGGCATTGTGCCCGTGAATGCTGATACGATTCCACAGCGCACGCGGAATACCGTCTACGATGGCCGAGATATCGGCGTCTCCGGCCTGCGGATGACGCAGGTGCACACGCAGACTGTCGTCAAGCTCGAGTATAGACGTCAGAACGTGCGCCTCGTCGGCCACAACAGCCTCGGGAGTAATAACTATGAGCTTCAGCGGCATGCTTTCGCTCATATTTGGCATGTCAACCCCCATAGGCGGCTTTGATAAGTATGATGTCATCACCTTCATTGAGAACATGCGTGGCCCAAGTTCCGCGTGGTACTACAATTCCGTTGACGGCGGCAGCCATACCCTCAATGGTGCCGAGTACGCTTTGCAGTGCCTCGGCCAGAGTGGCGCCCATGGTCACATTGTATGATTTACTGTTGATGATAATGGTCATATTTTGTATGGTGTTTTATTTTGAATGAACGGCAATTAGGGTCTTTAGAATCCTTAGGGTCTTTAGGGTCTTTAGGGTCTTTAGGTCCCTTAGGACCTTTAATCTTCTGTCGGTGAATTCCAAACGAGGAGAGCCGGGCCGTGACCATGGCCGAAATGGCAGTCGGCACCGGCACGCAAGACATCGGTGAGCCACGCTTTAGCCCGTGCGACAGCCTCTTCCAAGGCATATCCTCGCGAAAGGTATGCCGCTATAGCCGAGGACAGCGTGCAGCCCGTACCATGGGTATTGGGCGTGCGCACAACCGGGCCTTGGAATACACGCGCCGGGGTATCGGCGGCCTCCACCAGGATGTCCATCGTACATCCGGTCGCTTTTTCTGCCGGATGCTCCGATGTTGCGTCCACCAAATGTCCTCCTTTAAGGAGTACCGCCCGACAGCTGTAGCGACGGATGATGTCACGGGCGGCAGCCTCCATATCAGCCCGCGTTGCAATGTCCATGCCGGTGAGCATGTGCGCCTCGGGTATATTGGGCGTCACCACTGTAGCCATGTGGAAAAGCCGATGCACCATCTCTGCAGCGGCACTATCGTCGCAGAGGCGGTCGCCACTGGTTGCTACAGCTACCGGATCGAGCACCACAGGACCATTATAGCGCCGAGCCAGCACCTCGGCTATAACTGCAGCGGTAGGGCCATCGGGAACCATGCCGATCTTGACTGCATCGGGACGTACATCATCGAAGACGGCATTAAGCTGGGCATATACCGACTCGGCACCTATATTTACGTATGACCGCACGCCCACGGTGTTTTGGGCAGTGACGGCAGTGATTACAGTCATGGCAAATACACCCAAGGCCATGCACGCCTTAATGTCCGCTTGTATGCCGGCGCCGCCTATACTATCACTACCGGCCACAGAGAGAACCGTAGGACGATGCCTGCCGTCTTGGCCTACATATACACCGCACGGCATCGCGACAGAGCCGCAACGCTCGGTGGATTGTGAAATATGATCGTATGTATCTTGCATAGAGCCAATTTATTGCACATGTATTCCCGGAGCATCTCCGGACTATGGGACACTATCCGTCCCCACAAATACACAAGGGGCTGTGCACTTTGGCTCGTACATCGTTCATACTCCCCGGACGGCATTATCCGCCAACAGGTTATGAGGGTATCATCTCAGCCGAACCCGAAGGCTCAGCACCCATGATGCCGCAAAGGTACAAAATCTATTTGAATTTGCGAAAGGGAAACGGATTATCACCCACGACTCCGCACATTCCCAATTGGAAATTAATTAGTAACTTTGCATCAAACAAAACGATAAAGACAAGCAAATACAATGTTCGGAACAACCAAACACACAGCATACGGCTCATTGGAACCATACACTCCGCAAGAACCTATGCGCAAGCTCATTGCCGAGAACAACCTGTTGCTGATGGCATTGAGCCGCTTCGAAATAGCTCTTGGATTCGGAACAAAGACGGTGGCACAAGTTTGCGCCGACAACGGAGTGGACACCTCGACATTCCTTGCCGTCGCCAATTTTCTAAGCGACAGGCCTTACGAGCGCTTTGAAATATCGTTGCCATCACTGGTAAAATACTTAAAAAATGCACACACGTATTTTTTGGACTTCATCCTTCCGGAAATACGGCGCAAACTTATAGCATCCATAAATTGCTCGGATCCGGCCAACGTGGGTTTTTTAATCCTGCGTTTCTATGACGGATATGTCGAGGAGGTGCGCCGACACATGGAGTACGAAAACAGCCATGTATTCAATTATGTGGACCACCTCATCAAGGGCATTAACCCCGGCGGATACCACATCTCCGACTTCGAACATGTACATCGGCCCATAGCATCCAAGCTTAACGAGCTCAAGGACATATTTATATGCCATTATGCCGGGAGCGGGGCACGTGTAGATTCGCTTAATTCGGCGCTCTTTGATATCATCATCTGCGAACAGGACCTATTGGGACACTGCATGGTCGAGGACCGCATATTTGTCCCGGCGGTGCAAACTTTAGAACAGGAAGTGACGAAGCGTGCCGAACCGACAAGCAATGTCGAAAGCAAGACGCCGACACCCACGGGAGACATTCTCACCGAACGCGAAAAAGAAATTGTACGCTGCGTCACACGCGGAATGTCCAATAAAGAGATTGCGGACAAACTTTTCCTTTCGATACATACCGTGACCACCCATCGCCGCAACATCAACAACAAATTGCAGATACACTCGACGGCGGCATTAGCCATCTTCGCCATTCTCAACAAGCTCATTGACCTGTCCGAAGTACATGTCTGACGAGCCAACCCCCATAATACCCATTTTGTCGATTATGGTCACTTTAGCAGGATAACATCTAAAATAAGACACACATCAAATGACTGAATTTTTGACGCAATACCACATTGCCGGATTGGCCGTAGGTCTTGCTACATTCCTCATTATCGGATTGTTCCATCCGTTAGTAATCAAGGGAGAGTACTACGTGGGACGCAAAATACGTTGGTGGTTTCTGTGTGCAGGCATCATTCTGCTCGGATTATGCATATACGTAGACGATGCCATAGCGTCCATATTCCTGGGAGTCACGGCTTTCAGCTGCCTATGGAGCATCCACGAAGTCAATGAGCAGGTGAAACGTGTTCATCGCGGATGGTTTCCGGCTAATCCACGCCGAGCCACCAAGAAAGATGATACATCAAAACAAAAGACATCCGAACAATGAAAATCTTGCGCCGATATTGGCCAAGCATGGTGACATTGGCAGCTGTTTTGTGGTTGACCTTAGCGCCGCAACCCTTGCCCGACCTGGACGTGCCTCCCTTCGATGGGCTGGACAAAGTGATGCACGCAGTAATGATGGGAGGCCTGGCCGGAGCCTTTATGTTTGATTGGCGTCGCGGTGGACGCTGGAATTTACGCAAAAGCAACGCCGGACGCCAGCACATGCTGACCCCCGGCGTGGTAATTGTTATATGTCTGTGCATGGCCGTATTCTCGGCCGTGGACGAATGGGCGCAAGGCGCCTTGGGCATGGGCCGCACTTCAGATGTTTACGACTTGATAGCCGACATTGTCGGCATTGTCGTGGCAGCACTGACAGCCCCCGCCGCCATCAATGCGCTGCTTGAAGGGCGGCGCGCACATCGGCCTTGAGGTCATCGTCCTGCTTGTCTCGCGACAGTATTTTTCCGTCCGGCCCGAAAAGTATTATACACGGTATACCCGAAATGCCGTAGACGTCTGTAGGTATGGTTTGGCCGTTGAGCCAGCATTCCCACGGCAAGTCGTGGTCTTTGATTGCCTTGCGGGTGTTGTCAGGTTCATCCCATACAGCCACACCAAGCACGCGCAAGCCCTTATCCTTAAACTCGTTGTACAAGTCTTTGATGACGGCTGTTTGACGTATGCACGGTCCGCACCAACTGGCCCAGAAGTCCACCAAGACATACCCTCCGCGTCCTACAACGTCACTCAGACGATGGGTAACGCCGTCATACGAGATTTCGAAATCGCGGAACATTCCGCCAGGCTGCGTCTCGGCCTTGGCGCGATTGGCATCAAGGAGTTTGCGTACACGCATGTATTGCTTCATCGTAGGGTTTTGCTCGACCAAATCCTCAACCTCGGAAGGCTCCATTTCGTATGCCTGATCAAGGAACAGCGTATAACCGATGATATTATCTATATTTGCACGCATTACCGAATCCAAGTGAGCCGTAACCGCCTTGTATATTCTCTTCTGCTCGTCTTCGTCTTTGGTGGCACGCAGACGTTGACTTGCATCTCGTATGTATTCAGCTATTTCGGCTTCCTTGAGATTGAAGGGCGTCTGTATTGTCTGACCGCGACGATAGGTGTAAGTACCTTCTTCGAGAACAAACTGGCCGCGACGATCGCCATCTACGATGACGCGCGCAAGTATAGGGACATCCACACGACCGCAGAAGACTGCGGTGGTGTCTTCGACCAATACGCTGTCGATATTGACACCGGTGTCATAATTGACCAAGTAAGCCATAGCGCCTTCATCATCCGCGCCTAAGGGCACAGTCACTTTATAGTCGCCGGCATATACGGTCGTGGCTGCAGCCAAAGCCGTCAGCGATAAAAAAAATACATTTCTCATTATCCTTTTGTTATTTAATGTGTTACATTCATATATTATATACCATCTAAAGGGCTTCGCCGACAAAGTTACACTTTTTTCAGAAAAAACAGCATCCAAAATGTTTGTAATTATACGGCTAATTTGTAAATTTGCATTCGATGCTCTCTCCCAAGCACCCAATAATCCATACACATAGGACCATGGACAAGAAACTGACTTCACTCAACGCCTACATCCAACAAGCCATACGCGAAAACTGGGAAGGGCTGGCACTCACCGATTTCAACGGCACGTCGCTGCAATATCGCGCAGTGGCGCGCAAGATAGCCAAGCTACACATCCTCTTCGAAAACGCCGGCATACGACACGGCGACAAAATCGCCTTCTGCGGACGCAACAGTAGCCAGTGGGCCACGGCCGTCCTGGCTACACTGACATATGGTGCCATCGCCGTACCCATACTCAACGACTTCAAGGCTGACACGATACAACATCTCGTCAACCATTCGGAAGCACGCTTGCTCTTCATAGGACAAAACAACTGGGAAAACATCGATGCCGATGCCATGCCCGCCCTACAAGCCATATTCCTTATAGACGACTACTCGCTGCTGGTGTCGCGAGACGAACGCATTTCCGAGGCTCGCCGACACCTCAACGAACTGTTCGGGCACAAATATCCCGAACGCTTTACGCCAGAAGACGCCGTATATGAGCCGCGCGACCCGGATGATGTAATTTTCATCAACTACACATCAGGATCTATGGGATTTTCAAAGGGCGTAATGATCACCGAACACAATATGTGGTCTAATATTCAGTATACGCTGGATCATTTGGAATTCCTGCTGCCGGGCGACCCGTTGGTGAGCATGCTGCCTTTGGCACACATGTTCGGAATGATGGTCGAATTCCTGCACCCCTTTGTCAAGGGCTGCCACATATACTTCTTGACACGCACACCCTCACCGCGCATCATTATGGAAGCCTTCGCCACGGTCAAGCCCAAGCTGATAGTGGCCGTGCCTTTGATAATCGAAAAAATCATCAAGACGCGAGTATTCCCGTTGTTGGACAAACCCATGATGAAACTGATGCTGAAAATGCCTTTTGTAGACGATGTCCTGTTGGGTAAAATCAAAGAGAAACTTACCCAAACCTTCGGCGGGAACCTCCAAGAGATGGTTATCGGCGGCGCCGGTCTCAACAAGGACGTCGAGACATTCCTGCGACGCATACACTTCCCATTCACCGTGGGCTACGGAATGACCGAGTGTGCACCACTGATAGCATACGCACCATGGGAGGAGTCACGTCCACAATCATGCGGGCGCATTGTCGACCGGATGGAAATGCGCGTTGACTCACCCGACCCTGCCGAAGTGCCCGGAGTGCTGTGGGTTCGAGGAGCCAACGTTATGAAAGGCTACTACAATAATCCCGAAGCTACCAAAGCCGTCATGCAAGACGGATGGATGAACACCGGGGACATCTGCACCGTGGATGCCGATGGATACATATATATACGCGGACGCGACAAGAACATGATACTCGGTCCCAGCGGTCAAAACATCTATCCCGAGGAAATAGAACAGCGCCTAAGCAATATGCCATACGTCTGCGAATGTCTGGTGGTAGACAGTGGCGGCGGACGTCTGCAAGCACTGATATACCCCGACATCGAAAATGCCACACAGCAGGGTATGACCATGCCGCAGATTGAAGACCTTATGCGACAAAATGTCGAGCAGCTCAACCACGAACTGCCTGCATACAGTCACATATCGGATACCTCCGTGATGTACGAGGAGTTCGAAAAAACCCCCAAGCGCTCCATCAAGCGCTACCTCTACCAGCATAGTTAGCCCATAGGAGCACGGCGCATTACGAGCCAAATTCCAAGAGACATAAAGTTTGGAATGGAGTAAAAGTTTTATAGTCCATAAGACACATCTCATCCCGTCAAAAGCTTCTTCAAAAGCACCACATGGCACAACAACAATTTGCCTCAAAGATAGGTCTCGTAGCCGCCACTGTCGGTTCGGCTGTGGGACTGGGTACGGTATGGCGTTTCCCGGCCGAGACTCAGGCCGGCGGAGGCGCAGCATTTCTGCTTATATACGTATTATGTATACTCGTGCTTGGAATCCCGGTTATGCTGGCCGAGTTTGCATTGGGTCGCGGCGGAGGCTGCGATGCCATCGGATCGTACAAAGCATTGTCGCCTCACGGCAAATGGCATTACGGAGGGCTGCTGGCCGTAATTGCGGCCACGCTCATTATGATGTTTTACATGGTCGTGGGCGGATGGACACTTGAGTATCTGCTAAATTCGATTACCGGCGACCTCTACGGCAACCTGAGGTTGCACGACAATGCCAATGAGGCTTTTACCGAAGTCATGCACAACTATGTATATACGGATTTTATGCCCGTAGTCAATGCCGTGCTGATGGTGGGAATAAACATTGCCATACTCCTCGGCGGAGTGCAAAAAGGCATCGAACGCCTGTCTACAATCACTATGCCCATCCTATTTTTGCTGTTGGCCGTATTCTGCTGTTATACACTGACACTGGACGGTGCGGGTCAAGGAGTCAAATTCTTCCTATCGCCGGACTTCTCCAAAATCACACCCTCAGTGGTCGTCAGCGCCATGGGGCAAGCTTTCTTCTCATTGAGTTTGGGTATGGGCATTCTGGTAACCTACGCCTCATATTTCCCTAAAGACACCAACCTGACCCGCACCTCGGTAACAGTATGCATCAGCACACTGCTGGTGGCAATACTTATGGGCTTGATTATCTTCCCGGCACTCACTTCCTTCGGTTTGTCCGATAGAGACGTTTCAGGCACAACCCTTGTATTTGTCACGCTTCCCGAAATGTTCACCCATATGCCGGGCACACAATTGTGGAGCATAGCATTCTTTGCGCTGCTTCTCATAGCCGCACTCACATCCACAGTGTCACTTGCCGAAGTGCCCATTGCATATATCCAACATCGATACAACACCAAGCGCTCAACTGCAGTATTGGTGACACTGCTACCCATAGCCGCGTGCGCTGCGATATGCGCCATGTCCTTTGGCTCGCTGTCATGGATACACATAATGGGACAGAGCATCTTCAGCTTTTTAGACAGCCTCACATCTTACATTATGCTTCCCGTGGTGGCACTGATTACATGCATATACATCGGATGGTTTGCACCCAAGGGATTGATGCGCGACCAGCTGAGTCATGGCAGGGCACGTCATTCTATGATGGTTCCGCTAGTCATCTTTGCTATACGCATCCTCGCACCGGCCTGCATAATCATCATACTTGTGTCCAATCTTTTGAACACTTAAGATGCTGCCGCAACACCCCGTACACCTGCCGGAGGGCTTATCGTGGCCGATGTCGTACTACACAAGTGTGCTCATAGGCAGCAATCAATAAGCAGACACATAGACGACCAATGCATTTTACACTCGAATTCATAGAACAGACTTACGATAGGTTCAACCTGCAACTATTCGGCGGACGCTTGCCCAAGGTTCCGTTGCGACTGAGTACGGCACACACTTTTGTCGGCAAATGCGCGCCTCGCAACGGCAATATACATCGTCAGGGGCGACACGCCGATGACGACTTTTATCTCTGTTTCAGCACCGCACACAATCTCACGCACAAACAGGCCGAAGACACAGTCATACACGAGATGATACACCTGTTTATCAATCTGCACAATTTGGCCGATGCCTCGCACCACGGGCCGCTGTACCGCACACTTATGAGCAGCATCAACACCGCGCACAAGCGCAATGTCTCCATATCCTACGACCCGAAAGCCAATGACGACAGCCAACCCGAAACATCCGGGAATACGGCTAATACGAAAAACGGACAACATTCTACGTCAACCATAACGCGCAAATGCATGGTCGCCATTGTGCGCGATTCCAAAGGATGGGGGTTCAAGTTGCTGCCGCGCACTTATGCCGGCATAACACGTTATTACATCGGCGTAAAACACGCCATAAACAGTTTTGAATTATATTTTGCCGTAGTGGATGCCACCTTCGCGACTTACCCCGTATCATCAGCCCTGAAAATCTATCGGCTTGATCGATCCGAAATTCTCAGCCATCTAATCACCGCAATACCATACGAAATCACAGCCAACGAAATACGCCCCAAGAAGTGAAATCCACTACAAGACGCGCATAGGTCTGTACACGCACATTTGCCCATATTAGCAAGTATTCAATATTCACTGCCGGCATATACGCAACGCCGGCAGAAAATTCGTACCGACGTCTTACGCGTCAGCATCAAACCGACCGAGATTACATAAGACCTGTCACGTGGCACAACTTTTGCAAGTATGGCTATATATTCGTACCTTTGTAGTGCCAAAACGGACTTACAGTCAACGGGGCACTCTCTCGAAAACACACCGAAAATATAACAACACACGACATTCATCAAAAGACTATGGCAAAGAAAGCACTACTGATGATTTTGGACGGCTGGGGCATCGGTCCCCACGACCACAGCAACGCTATATACGAGACTCCCAAGCCTTATTGGGACAGCCTCATTCAAAAATATCCCCACTCCAAACTTCAGGCTTCGGGCGAAAACGTCGGACTTCCTGACGGACAGATGGGTAACAGCGAAGTTGGTCACCTCAACATCGGCGCCGGACGCATCGTTTATCAAGATTTGGTAAAAATCAACCGCGCCATCGCCGATGGCTCCATTATGGACAACCCTGAAATCAAAAATGCCTATTCCTACGCAAAGCAGACAGGACACGCGCTGCACCTTATGGGTCTCACCAGCACCGGAGGCGTACATTCATCGTTGAATCACATCCTGGCTCTGTGCGATATAGCCAAGGAATACGGTCTCGAAAAGGCTTACTTGCACTGCTTCATGGACGGACGCGACACCGACCCTCACTCCGGCATATCATACATCAAGACTATACAGGAGCACTGCGCCGGAGGCCCGGTAAAGATTGCCAGTATCATCGGCCGTTTTTACGCTATGGATCGCGACAAACGCTGGAATCGCGTCAAGGAAGCCTACGACCTGCTTATTCAGGGCACGGGCGTACAAGCCACAGATATGGTCAAAGCCATGCAGGACAGCTATGATGCCGATGTCACCGACGAATTTGTCAAGCCCATCAACAACAGCACCTTCGACGGCACTATCAAGGAAGGCGATGTTGTCATATTCTTCAACTATCGCAACGACCGCGCCAAGGAGCTTACCACCGTACTTACACAGCAGGACATGCCCGAACAAGGCATGCACACCATTGCCGGACTTCAGTACTACTGCATGACTCCTTACGATGCATCCTTCAAAGGTGTGCACATCCTCTTTGACAAAAAGGACGTACCCGACACATTGGCCGAATACCTCTCCAAGCAAGGCAAGAAGCAGTTGCACATTGCCGAGACCGAGAAATACGCGCACGTCACTTTCTTCTTCAACGGCGGACGCGAGCAGCCTTTCGACGGCGAAGACCGCATCTTGGTACCATCTCCCAAAGTAGCCACCTACGACCTCAAGCCGGAGATGAGCGCCCCAGAAGTCAGCGAAAAACTTGTAGCAGCCATCAATACAGGCAAATACGACTTTATCGTCGTCAACTTCGCCAACGGCGACATGGTAGGCCATACTGGCGTATACGCCGCAATACAGAAGGCCGTAGAGACTATAGACAAATGCGTGCATGACGTCATAGAAGCTGCCAAAGCCAATGACTACGAAGCCATTATTATTGCCGACCACGGCAATGCTGACCACGCAGTCAACGCCGACGGCACTCCCAATACGGCACACTCGCTCAACCCCGTGCCCTTTGTATATGTCACTTCCGACACCAAGGCCAAGGTTAAAGACGGCATATTGGCGGACGTAGCTCCCAGCATCCTCCATATCATGGGTCTGGCCCAGCCTGCCGATATGACAGGCCACGACCTCATAAGCGAATGATCACGCGACAGCGCAAAAGACTCGTCGCGACACTCGCCATAGTGCTTGCCGTAGCCGC
Source organism: Bacteroidales bacterium H4 (assembly GCA_001701165.1). Classification (GTDB taxonomy): domain Bacteria; phylum Bacteroidota; class Bacteroidia; order Bacteroidales; family Muribaculaceae; genus CAG-873. Next base: position 26,571 of record DAAP01000052.1, read on the forward strand.
CATTGTCGCGGTTACGGCAAGCCTGTGCACGGGCGGCAATGACCGTGACGACCGCGACAGCGTTCCGCCCACCCCACAGCAGATACTGGCCCGGCCGCCGCACTACGATGCACGCACACTCGATGACTATGCTGCCGCAGTGCGCCTTGGTCATACTGATTTCGATGACAACGCTATGGCTCACATGGTCATGCTTTGCCAGGCTTCCATCGACCGACTGGGAAATATAATGGACGTGCTCGTGGCCAATGAAGACCCTGCCGACAGCTATAACACGCTCAAAGAGTTGGGCGAGACAACATGGGTACGCGACACGGCACTGCTGCTACGTTTCCTGCGCACAGCCACAAAAAACCAAGACCTAATCAACCGTTTGGGGCAATTGTCCTCGGCGTGCATACACATCAACACCAGCGTGCACGAAATCTACCAAAACCAGCTCGGGGGCAACGACCTGCACATTGTTCTACCAATGTAGCACCATCCATCCGCACCACAACAAAGCCACTATCACGATGCGATACAAATTCATAAGCCGCGAAAACAACAACCGCCTCATCCTAATATACGCCGGATGGGGCATGGATTGGCGCGTCTTTCGACATATGCGCAGACACGGCTACGACATCATCATCGTGTGGGATTACCGTCAGCTCACTTTCGACTGGTCTGTGGTGGCGTCCTACGATGAGATATGTCTTGTGGCCTGGTCCATGGGGGTCTTTGCCGCCTCGGTGACCATACACGAGATTTTGCCTCGCATCACCAAGTCCATAGCCGTTGGTGGCACTCCCGACCCGATAAGCGATACCCTCGGCATTCCTGTCGAAATATATCGCGGCACAGCCGAGGGGCTCAATGCCGGCAACCTACGCAAGTTCCACCGGCGTATGTGTCTGGACGCCGGACACTACTCAGCCTTCCGCGAAGTGGCGCCACGACGTGACATCTCCTCGCTGCGCGACGAGCTCTATGCACTGGAGACACATACCATATTCCATGCCCCGCAAGTATGCCGCTGGGACTTGGCAATCATAGGTCGCCACGACCGCATTTTTCCGCCGGCCAACCAAATGCGCGCATGGCGCGACAAAGCACCCACGGTAATCACAGAAGACGCCCACCTGCCCGACATGCAATCTATCATCGACGATTATATCGTCGACAAGGACACCATGGCCACGCGCTTTGCCGCAGCTACCGAAACATACAATGAAGCCTCGGTACAAGTACAGCAAAAAATCGCGCAAGCACTCTATAAGATTCTCAAAAACGCTGCCAATGTGGACGCCTTATGCGGCGATATCCTCGAAATTGGCTGCGGCACAGGCACTCTCACGCGCCTGTATGCCGATGAATGCGCCCCCGCATCGCAAATCGAACTGTGGGACATCGCCCATACGGACGCCGCCGCCTATTACGACAATGCTGTCTCGCGCTGCTGCGATGCCGAAGTGGCCATACGTCGCCGCCAGCCACGCTCAGCATATTTTATTCTCTCGTCATCGACCATACAATGGTTCAACTCGCCCACATCGTTCCTTGAACAATGTGCACGAGTGCTTCTTCCCGGCGGATACATTGCATTCTCTACTTTTGTACGCGGCAATCTTCCCGAACTGCTCGAGACCTGTCCTAAATTGGACCGACACCTTCCCACGGCCAACGAATGGCGTGCCATGCTGCCTTCCGCGCTCGAGCCCCTAATATGCCAACCCTCGGTGGTCACCATAACCATGGACAGCACACGTGATGTACTCGAACACCTACGCCGTACCGGCGTCAACGCGCTGGCACACGGCACCGATGCCGTAACTATGGCACGGCGCATACTGCGTCACTATCCACGTCACGAAGACGGCTCTTACACTCTCACTTATTACCCGCTGATTATTGTTGCACGAAAAATCGACCCAACAATTAAAGACTTGGGGGAATAACAGTTTATGAATAGTATTAGGGCTATGGCTCTTTAAGAACTATCGTCCCTTAGGGAGCACATTACACCAGTGCCAAAGAAATCAGCCGTGGCGCTAAAGTAGCTGCCACTTCTTGGATGTCGCCCGGTGTGAGCGTTGACATCAGCGCAGACAGTTCGGCACGCGTCATTGGGCGCGGTGTTCCTCCTTGAGCCTCGTCATGGTGTATCATTGCACGTGCAAGCGATATTATCCGCTCCGAAGTATTGTCATCTGCCAGCAATATCTGTCCCAGATACTGACGACGCGCCCCGTCAAAAGCCCTTGCCGTCATAGGCGTAGCAGCTGCCGCCTCTATGGTACGACACACGATGTCGTGGCAACGGCGACGGTCTTCGTGATCGCACCCAAAATACACCGTAAACATCGAACTATCACGAAAATGCGTTGTAGCAGCTTCGACACTATACACCAATCCGCGGCGTTCGCGTAACAGCACATTCAACCGCGAATTCATGCCGGGTCCGCCCAATATATTGGCCAATAACGCCATAGACACCTTGCTTCGTCTATTGCGCACCGGCAAAGCACATCCTATCACGACATGAGCCTGGTGGCTGCCTATAGTGCGAACCTCGTCATGTACCGAAACATCAAAATCGGGCAACTCTTTCTGTGTACAGGTAGGAGGTAAAGGGTCGTCCACAGGCATAGTGGAACACATCCGGGTAGCCAGACGCACAAAAGCCTCGGCCGTGTCCGGCCCGGCATAAAACAGTGCCATATGCGATACCGTGTAATGACGTGCCAACCATCGTCGACAATCGCCACTACCGAGAGCCCCCACCCCGGCATCCGTACCCAAGATATTGTGGCCCAAAGGAGTGCCGGCATAAACCATATCCTCGAAATCATCAAAAACGGCTTCGGCGGGCACATCCAGATAAGAGGCAATCTCGTCGCGCACAACTTCGCGTTCGCGTTCAAGCTCGGCATCAGGAAACTGCGAAGCCGTCACCAGATCTACAAGCAAATCCAACGCACGGCGTGTATTGCCATGCGGAAAGGACGAGTATACAACGGTGTCTTCTTTTGTGGTGAAAGCATTCAACTCGCCACCCACAGCTTCCATACGATTGATGATATGCCACGAACGACGGCGACGCGTGCCTTTGAATATGGTATGCTCCACAAAGTGCGCCAATCCGCCCTCGCCGGCAACGAGATCCTCGTCACGACTGCCGGCATTGACAACAAAACCACAATGTCCTACGGCACAGCCTTTAAGGTGCAGATGCACAATGCGCAGGCCGTTATCAAGGGTATGGTATGTAGGTTCGACCATATTTATTTGTAAATTATCGTAAAAGTAGAGATAACGAATATAACCTTATGGGTGAACGTTGTAAATTAAGGACTTTATAGTTTTTTTTATCTTTAGAACCCTACTCCACTTTAATTCGGTTCTTTCCAGTCACCGCATTCCGTGATGAGTTGTATCAAGGCTTGTACGGCCTCGGACTGCGGAATGTTGCGGCGGACGCACTCACGACGACGATATAATGAAATATGTCCGGCGGCAGCACCTACATACCCATAATCGGCATCGGCCATTTCGCCGGGGCCATTGACCACGCATCCCATGACGGCAATCTTGAGCCCGGTCAAATGCGAAGTGGCGCGGCGAACACGTTCCAATGTGTCACGCAAGTCAAAGAGTGTGCGACCACACCCGGGACATGCAATGTACTCGGTGTGCGTGATGCGGCGGCGACATGCCTGCATCACCGACAGTAACAATCGCGAGAGCTCTGAAACACTTGCTCCGGGAGCCGTAACCTGTATACCGGTCAGTAGCGGCAGCGGGTTGAGCAACAACGCGCCTAAATCGGCTGCCACGGCAACAGCCAAAGCCGTACCACGCAATGACATCGAATAATTCAGCCGAGCCATTACCGGTTCTCTGTTCCCTTTGTTTATATACTCGGCCAAACGGCGACGCCACTCTATAGCATCGCAGGCCGACAATACTGTCGACGGCGCATTCTTGGGGTCGTCCACACCATGAACATATATATCTCCGGTCACAGGCTCAAGTCCGCAAGCGCCAAAATCGTACAATGCACTCGATCCCATTACGGCATTGCGGCATGCCACTGCGTCCGTATGCGCAAGCAGTATGTGCGCCACCGGGATTTCACATTCGGGTGGTTCGCTCAACGACACACGCACGGTATCACCTATACCATCGGCAAGCAGCGACCCTATGCCGGCCGCGCTTTTGACACGTGCATCCTCGCCGTCGCCGGCTTCAGTTACACCAAGGTGTAGCGGGAAATCCATACCTTCGGCATCCATGGCGTCCACCAACAAGCGTACGGTATGCGTCATCACCACCACATTGGAGGCCTTTATGCTGACGACTACATCTTCAAAATTTTCGGCACAACAGATGCGCAGATATTCCATGGCGCTCTCGGCCATTCCCTCGGGTGTATCGCCATAGCGAGACATGATGCGGTCCGAAAGCGATCCGTGGTTGACGCCAAGACGCAAGGCGACCTTACGTTCGCGGCACAACGCCAGCAGCGGACGCAGCCGCTCGGCTATGCGTTGCTGCTCGGCCGCGTATTCCTCGTCAGTATATTCCAATTTGGCAAAAGTACGTCCCGGATCAGCAAAATTGCCGGGATTTATGCGCACTTTCTCTACATGCTTGGCCGCCTCGAAGGCCGCATTTGGGTTGAAATGTATATCCGCGCACAGCGGCACATGGCATCCTGCGAGGTCCAGCTGTTGACGTATATCGCCCAGGGCGGCAGCGTGATGGGCGGTCTGCGCTGTCAGGCGCACCAATCCGGCACCGGCTCGCGCCAAACGTAACACCTGCGCAGCACTAGCCTCAATATCCAATGTGGGCGTGTCTGTCATCGTCTGCACCAGTACAGGAGATTTGCCGCCCACAACGACACCGCCATCGCCTATGCAAACCTTATGAGTGGAACGGCGGTGGTAATATATCGGCTGTATATTGCGAGTCATATCAATTGGTCTTGTATTTGTATGTGTTGATTGCTGCCAAATCGGCACTGGCCTTAACTATTTTCTGAGCCAGCGAACTGCGCCATTGATCTAACCGATCGGCTATGTCTGCATCCGACAGCGCCAGTATTTGCGTGGCCAAGATAGCGGCATTCTGCGCTCCATCGATGCCGACAGTTGCGACAGGTATACCCGGCGGCATTTGCACAATCGACAATAGAGCATCACGGCCTTCCAAACTCGACCGAATGGGCACCCCGATGACAGGTACGGGCGTAAGCGCCGCGATAACGCCGGGCAAGGCAGCAGCCATGCCGGCGGCGGCAATAATGACCTTGATGCCGCGAGAGCGTGCTTCTGAGGCAAATCGCTCAACTTGATGCGGTGTGCGATGGGCACTCAAGGCGTGCATCTCGAAGGGTATGCACATACTGTCAAGGAAAGCCGCAGCCTTGCTGACTACGGGAAGGTCACTGGTGCTCCCCATGATGATACTAATAAGCGGTTGCATAATTCACTTTATATAGTTGTCAAATAGGATATATCACTACTGCGTCGGGGGCGGGTATACCAAGCATGAGATAGGTGGCCAACGCACCCAGCACCCATCCGGCCAATACCTGCAAAGTGCCGTGTGCTCCAAGGATGACGCGAGCCGTACCCACGATGCCTGCTACAATCACCATACCGGTGACCCACGGCATGGGGTCGATGTCGGTCAATCCCGACAGCACAAGCCATATAACCATGCCCAAGACACCGCCGATGGCAGTAGCATGGCCGCTGATTTTCCACCACCGTGATATGGCAATGCACACCATAGCCACAACAAAAGCCGCGGCAAAAAACATAATCATCCACCACGGCGCACTTATACGCCATATGTACAGCCCCGCAGCCACATAGCACAGCGAAATAAGCAGCGTAGGCAGCGTGCGCTGACGTCTGTCGCTGATGTCAACATCGGTGATGCGTCCCAATCGTAGCAGCGTCAACAGCATTGCCATGGGTATGCCGCCGGTAATAAACAGCACGAGCACGCACGCCACGAAGCGAACATTTTCGGGAGTTGTATTCAGCGGTGTAATCCACATGGCCATGGCCACGGCGTATGTCGGAATGAGCAACGGCGAGAATACCGCCGAAACATAGCGTGCTGCACGGCTAAGGGAAAGCGGCACGCCGACAACCTCGGCGTCCTCGGACTTCTGCGTCTCGCGGCCGGAGGTCGGGGTCTGTTCACGGTTGGGTGTCGATGTCTGTTCCATTGTATGTTATATGTCAGAATTTTTCGTTGTCACAAGAATAATTGCTATTATCGTCTACACACTCCATGCAGGCTCCGCTGCCGCGTCAAGGCTTCTTGCGTAACCGTGCCACCGGAATATCCAATCGCTCGCGATACTTGGCCACCGTACGACGTGCTATGGGCACTCCACGTTCGGCCATGAGTTCACAAATACGACGATCGCTCAGCGGAGCCTTGTGGTCTTCGCCCGAAATAATCGAGCGCATGGTTTCCAATACCTGTATCGTCGAGGTGTCAGAGTCTTCGATAGGCCGTTCGTTAAAGAACATCTTCAGCGCCCATACGCCACGCGCCGTGGCCACGTACTTGCCTGCACACGCACGCGATATTACGCTGAGGTCCATACCGGTAATTCCACCTATATCCTTGAGTATCATAGGACGTATCAGGTGCTCATCGCCACCGGCGGCAAAGAAGGGCTGCTGCAAAGACACTATGGTGCGCATCACTAGCAGCAACGTATCATTGCGCCGCTGAACCATAGAGATAAATGTATTGGCGTCTTCCACCTTACGGCGCACGAACAATGCCGCATCGCGGCGCCTCGCATCGGCACGCGACATCTTAGGCGCATCGGCCGGCATCGATGGCACAGACGCCACAAAGGACTGCTCCAAAGCCAAGGCCGGTAAACGTTGGTTGAGCGAAACGCTGAAACGTCCTCCGCCCAAGTACTCGACAGTGAAATCGGGCGTGATATGCTCCAAACGATCATCAGGGGCCTCACCTGCATTGGTTCCTCCGGGCTTGGGATCCAAACCACGTATGACATCTATTGCATTACGCATATCATCCTCATCCACATGCAGACGCGCCTTCAGACGGTCGTAATGCTTGTGCGTAAGAAGGTCAAAATGCTTGTCCACAATCTCGGTAGCCACACGCAGCTCAAAGGTCTTGGGCTTGCGACGCTGCAATTGAAGCAACAGACAATCGCGCAAATCCGTGGCGGCAATGCCCGCCGGGTCCAACGACCGCACCACATCAAAGGCACGTTGCATGTCCGCCTCCGAGACTTCCACGCCCTCGGCTATCGCGATATCCGAAGCTATGGCGCTTAAAGCCCGTGACATGCGTCCATTAGCATCTATATTTCCAATAATGTAAGTGGCGGCAAGGCGAACCTTATCATCAAGCGTATATTCGGCCAGTTGCGCCAATAGCGAATCGGCCTGACTGGCTACATCCGCATTGGCCTCTATAGGAAACGTTGACGAGGAATCGCCGCCACCCAAGCGGGCGCGGTAAGGCATCTCAGGCGCATCAAAAGGTACGTCCTCATCCGAACCATAGTCGGCACGCTGCATCTCTTCAGCAGTCTCATTCGAGCCTTCGCCATCGCCACCGGCGTCTTCGCCGGCGTTCGCATCGTCATGACCTTCAGCACCTTCGTCCGGGTCACCGGCAGACAACGCCGGATTGTCATCGACCTCTCGGCGTACCTTTTCCTCAATCTCGGGAGCAGTCATCTCAAGCATCCTTACATATTGTACCTGCTGCGGCGTCAACCGCTGCGTCATCGTCTGTTCTTGCTCAAGGTGTTGCTTTTCCTTCATATCCGTCAGGTAAGTTTCCGTTTGCAAAAGCCCCGACAAGAACAAACGCACACCGATAGCAGTCGAGCGCACGCAAGTAGCGGCTTTGCAAGCGCGAAGTTAGTAATTTTTTCCGAAAAAGTGCGCGTATATGCCGGCCTTGTGCTAATTTGTGGTGCGTTTTTGTTGCGCGAAAAAAACAGCCCTCAACCAATATCGACATGCCGAAAAAAAATACTCCAAAGAATGCGTCTACCTCCGCCAGCGAAGCCGAGCTAATGGCCTTATAGCGCTATATCTCGACATCAACGCTGGAGGCCGACGCCGAAGCGAATATTTGCGGCTCTACCTCGTGCCGGAGAACAGAGGACAGAGCCAAAAACCGCGAGACGCTCAAAGCTGCGAACGCGATAAAGGCGCAGCGCATCATCGACGTTCAGCGCGAGAAGCAGGGGCTCGCCAGTAGCGGTGAGCACGTATTATTTTTTGATTTTGCCGAAGCGTTTGCAAATAAGCACACGAACGCACAGGGCGAAGTGTCAGCACCATGGCGAAGTACAATTATCAGACTACACACATACGAGCGTCATGGAGATATTACTTTTGCACAAATCACGCAAAAATGGGTTGAAGGCTTTCACAGACACCTTTCTATGTCGCTATCGCGGAGGGGGAAAAACGGGCAACCGTTGTCGCCCAACTCGGCTAAGCTGTATTTTACTAAACTCAAAGCCATACTCAACAAAGCCGTGGCGCAAGGCATCATCAGCAAGTCTCCGGCCTCCGCCGTCGGCAACATCAAAGGAGTAGAGACCACACGACAGTATCTCACCATTGACGAGCTGAGCAGACTTGCCGAGACGCCGTGCCGCAACAGCATACTGCGCAGAGCTTTCCTTTTTTCCTGCTTGACCGGCCTACGATATAGTGATGTTTCCACGCTTACGTGGGGAGAGGTTCATCGACAGGGCGATTTTACGCGCATCGTTTTCGCACAGAAAAAGACCGGCGGCCTCGAGTACCTCGACATTTTGCCACAGGCCGTGATGCTGATGGGCGACCGAGCCGAACCACAAGCCCTGGTCTTTGCCGGGTTGCCAATATTAACAAGCGCCAATTATACGCTAAGCGCATGGAGTCGCCTTGCCGGCATCGATAAACATATTACATTCCATTGCGCTCGGCATACCTTCGCGGTTATGATGCTCGACCTCGGCGTTGACATATACACAGTCAGCAAGCTACTCGGACACCGCAACCTTGCGACAACGCAGATATACGCAAAGGTACTGAACAAGAAGAAGCAGGCCGCAGCATTGCTGATACCGCATATTTTACCGATTGCGCAAGACGGAAACGACCAATAAAAATAGCGTGTTTTAATGCACCATTAAGCACCATTAATGCACCATTAAAAAGTTTGTCAATCTCGGCGGTAAAAATCGCCGCGACCGGTGAGCAACCAGTCTGCGCTGACGCCATAATCGCGCACGAGGAACGACAGCCAAGCCGGCTGGAAAATATCGCGACTTACATTTTTTCGAGGCTGTTTAAGTTCCAGCGATTAATTCCGTAACGAGCCGCAAAGGTCTGTTTGCCGCGAATGCGACGGTCGGTATTGAGGCGGTACAGCGCCTCGAAGAAGCACCGTACCACTTCCTGGCTTTCGGGAGTATTCATAATTTATTTTTATACAAGGCAGCAGCAGAACAGAGAGCCTCGGCAAAATTATAAATATCGTCCAGAGACTTTATCTCGTGCTTAGTCTCCTTCCCATCCGCGTCAATCAAGCCGATATATTTTACCGATTTGGCATTCAGCCGCAGACGGCATATCGGGCGACGATTATTGTCGTCCATAAGCACCGAAAAGTAATGCTGTGCATCGCGGTAGGTAACGCGCGAAACATCGACGACCGAACGGACAATTGCCTTGACTATGAGATACCCGTCTATCTCCTCCTGCGTGGTGACCGTTCCGCGCTCCTCATTGACAGCAACGACACCCTCGGGCAATTCGCGAGGAGAAGCAGACGCCGGCGCGGTAGACACATCCTCCGCCGTATTTTCGGGCGCAGCGGCCTCGGTTTTGGGTGTATCTTCGACTGTCCGCATGGCGATACCGAGACGGGCGGAAATAGCATCGTTAACAATACCCGAAACAGCTTTTTTAATAAGCGGTGTGAACTGGTCTAATACCTTTTGGTTGACGACACCATCGTAAACCTGCTTTGTAAAAAACTTGACGAAATCGGGAGACGGCGAGGAGAATTCAGACGAGAGGACGCTGCGAAGCTGCGTTGTATATTTCAGCTCCTGCGCCGTACCGAGAATATTTGCCAAATCATAATACGATTTATGGAATTTCTTCAGTTGCTCAATATCCGCATCTGAAAGGTCGAGCATATCCACCACCAAGAACGGTTTGTCGTCCATAATATTTTGCTTATCCAAATCGGTATAAAAGCGATACTCGATGCCGTTGGTAAGGACGCCGAACCGCGCATTTGTAGCCGCGAAATAACGCCGCAGCTGGGTGTCATGCAGACTGAGATTTTTGTCACACTGCTTGCATTCAATAAGCAGGACAATCTCGCCATCCATTTTGATAGCGTAGTCCACTTTTTCGCCTTTTTTCTTGTTGAGGTCGCAATCCACTTCTGGAACGACCTCAAAGGGATTGAACACATCATACCCGAGGGCTGCGATGAGGGGGAGGATAAACGCATTTTTTGTCGCTTCTTCGGTGGCAACTTCGCTTTTTTGCTTGCCGATGCGTTCGGCGAGCTGGAGGATGGAGTCCTTAAAGTCCATAATTGTATTTATTTGGTTTGGTTTTCGATGATGGAGATGAGACGGTCGAGTTGGCTGTCGCGCTTTTCGAGCAGGTCAAGCGTGCGCTCCGCCAATTTTCGCTGGGCGGACAATTCCTTAAGATAACGGTCGACATCAGCAGAAGAATTCACACTATTCCCACTGCCGTTGACATTCGGAGAAAAGTCGCCGGTTGAAGATTGTTTAATGGAGGCCTTCAGCATATCGCCTTCGCCGCGCACCAACCACTCGTAAGACAACTCCGGGTAGGCACGTAGAAGTCTTTCCAGTTTGTCAACTCCGAGCGAGCCCTTGAAATTTTTTATATAGCCATTCGAAAGGCCGGCATTCCGCTCAAATTCAGCAACAGAGACACCCAGGCGTTGGATGTAGATAAGAAGTCTTTGTTTTAAGTCCATTTTATTTATTGACCCTTTTTAACGGAATATTTTTTCACTTTTATTTTGTTGTTTAGAATATCTTCCTTTCATTTGCATCGGTAACGGAAGCGAACACGCACAAAGTTACGAAAAAGTAAACGATAACGAAAATCTTAAACACATCATTATGCAAACTACATTAACGATTTCACTGTGCCAAGCACACAAGGCATACAACGCCTTAGCCGACAATACCGAGCTGTTTTCACAACTCGAAATAAACGGAGCTGACGAATACCTTCTTCCGGAATACGATGAGGCCGACGCCGAAGATAATCAGCAACTGAAAGACGAAATCGAAGACCAGCTGACGCTGGCAGGAGTGACTGAATTTGGATTCCAAAAATACAAAAAATATGTCAATCGCGATAGTATACTATCATGAGCAGTTTAAATTGTATATTTATAGATATGAATATTTGTAGCGATTATAAATACCATTGATTTATGAATCGGAGTCGAAACCTTATTATTCACCGGAGATGTTGCGCTTTCGCCATTTCTGTATCAATGCGGATATATCATCGGGCATGGGCGACTCGAAGAACATCGGCTGAAATGTCACCGGATGCACAAAACCCAGTGTACGTGCATGGAGCGCCTGCCTCGGGCATATTTCCATGCAGTTAGCAATGAAGTGATTGTATGACGCCGAACGAAGTCCACGCAGTATTTGGTCGCCCCCATAGCGTGCATCATTAAACAGTGGGTGTCCCAAATGTTTCATGTGTACACGTATTTGGTGCGTGCGACCTGTTTCGAGGACACAACGCACGACCGAGACATATCCAAGGTCTTCAAGGGTATGGTAATGCGTGACGGCATGCTTGCCATGTTCGGCATCAGTCACGGCCATTTGTAGGCGATCGCGCACATTGCGGCCTATGTAGGTATCTACAGTTCCATCCTGCGGCGAGGGCACGCCCCATACCACGGCCACGTATTCGCGCCGCGTGGTTTTGGCAAAAAACTGGCGACCGAGAGCCGTCTTGGCATCGGGTGTCTTGGCCACCACCAATAGTCCCGAGGTGTCCTTATCAATACGATGTACAAGCCCCATGCGCGGGTCAGAGGCATCGTATCCCGGGATGTTGCGGAAATGCCATGCCAAGGCATTGACCAGTGTGCCGTCGTAATTGCCGTGTCCCGGATGCACAACCATGCCTGCCGGCTTATTGACGACAAGCACAGCATCATCCTCGTACACGATATCCAACGGAATATCCTGTGCCACAATCTCGAAAGTGTGACGAGGACGATCCATGACTATCTGTACAACATCCAAAGGTTTGATGCGGTAATTGGACTTAACGGGGCGTCCATTGACCCATATACACCCGGCATCGGCAGCCATCTGTATACGATTGCGCGAGGCATGCTCCATGCGCAGCACCAAAAATTTGTCTATGCGTACCAATTGCTGACCCTTGTCAGCTACAAAACGGAAATGCTCATACATTCCGCCCGGCTGCAAGCCTGGTGCATCGCCGCCTTCTCCGCCGTCCTCGTCAATATCTTCGTCAAGGACATCGTCATCCTCCAAGCCGGGGGCATTCCCGGCCAAGGCGTCTATAGGGCGAAATATGCCTCCGGTGTCGGCCATATCAACGTCGGCCATGGATCAGTCGAACATCGAGGGTGAGTCGTCCGGTTCTTCCGGTTCTTCCGAACTATGTGTATCGGCACTATCAGATAATACGGCATTGACGGCATCGTCTATGGTTTCGTATACGGGATTTGCCGCCTTACCTACCTCCAGAACTATGGTGGCTGTCACCGGTATTTTGTCTCCAAGTCTGATAGGCTTGCCGTCAGCCTTGATGGACAGCACAAGATCTTCGTAATCGCTTGGCACCAAGACCATATGTATATTGCGTATACCGTGCGACTTAAGGTAGGATACGGCTTGCTTGCTCGAGGTGTCGGTCAAGGGCACATCCAGCACAAATTGCTGTGGTGAGAAGGACACAATGGTCAAATAGACCTCACGTCCGGGCTTAACAACGGCCCCGGGCTTCGGATAGACATCTACCACCTGGCCCGGACGCTTGCTCAAGTCATAGATGCTGTCTCCTATGACCGTCTGTAAGTCGGCCTCGTCCAAAACCGCCATAGCCTCGTTATATATCAAATCTTTGACATTGGGAACCACCGTCTTGGCTCCATGATGTGTCCACAAGTCCACGAAAAGCAGGCCTATGTACACCATCACAGGAATGGCGACAACCATCAATATTGCGTTGCTCAAAATGGGGTGCTGTTTCCACAGCCGCTTGGCCAGGCCTTGCACCTTGTTGTTTGGATGCGTGTTTTTGTCTGTCATTGTTCGAATAGTGCCGGGTGTCACAAGAGCCCGAGAGCGCCCGTTTGCACCACACAAAGGTACAAATATATCCTAATACATCAAAATCCGATGAAAAACAGCCCTGTTTTAGACGCCGGAAATGGCGGGATTTTAGTACTTTTGTACTCAAATAAACTCGCAATCTCGTTTTTTTTGCAGGCCTGCGCCGCAACACACGACGAATTGCGTAGATGAGCATTTGACACTACTACACACACGCATCATTTTCACTATGGGAACAAGTATATTTGTAAGCGGCATCGACACCGATGCAGGCAAAACATACGCCACCGCATGGCTGCTGCGCCGATATGCATCGAAAGGCATACGCGCCATCAGCCAAAAATTCATACAGACCGGCAATGTAGGCCACAGCGAAGATATCGATGCCCATCGCCGTCTCAGCGGCACCGGGATGCTGCCCGAAGACGACGAAGGTCTTACCGCTCCTGTGATTTATTCCTTCCCGGCATCGGCGCAACTGGCAGCACGCCTCGATGGAGACCGCCCCATTCCTCTGGACCGTATTGATACGGCACGCGTTGAGCTTGAACGACGCTATGACATCGTGCTCATCGAGGGTGCCGGGGGCCTGATGGTGCCTATCACAGACGACTTCATGGCCATAGACTATGCTGTCACGCGACGTCTGCCCGTAGCATTGGTCACTAACAGCCGACTGGGATCCATCAACCACACAATATTGTCGTTCGAAGCCATAGCTTCACGCGGCCTGCAACTGCACTGCGTGCTCTACAACACCTTCTTGGATTCTACCGACCGACTTATCGCCGAAGACACACGCGCTTTCATCGGACGATATGTCGCGCGTCACTTTCCCGACACCCCGATATACGACATTCCTACCCTTCAATAGCAATCCGTCGAGGATAACATTTGCTCCGTAACGACACGACAAACGACGGGGCTGTGTCAAAATAGGCGC
>DAAP01000040.1 GCA_001701165.1 Bacteroidales bacterium H4
CCAAAGATGCCAACTACGCCACATGGTGCGTAGACAACGTCAAACTCAACGCGGAAAGCGGCAGCACCCCCGACCCGACACCGACGCCCACTCCCTCCGGTGACTACAAAGGCGATTTCAACTCCTTCAACAACGGTCAAGCCCTGTCCAAACCCTACGGAACATACAAGAACTATACCGGATGGACTGCAACAAATGCCATCATCCTTGGCGGCGGAGATGACGATTCGAACCCGATATTCAAGTTCATCGGCGCTGCCGGAACACTGGCCCCCACCCTCAATGGCAAGACCTCCGCGCCGGGCAGCCTCGTATCGCCCACACTCACCGGAAGCATCAAGACCCTGACATTCAAGTACGGCTTCGCATTCCCCGAGAGCAAATGCCAATTCACCGTCAACGTCAAGGACGCCGCCGGCAACGTCATCAAGAGCGAAGTCGTAACTCTCGACAAAATCGAAAAAGCGAAAGCCTACGACTTCAGCCTCGATGTCAACTACAACGGCAACTTCACCATCGAAATCATCAACAACTGCTACTCCCAGCTCGATGCCAATAAGGACCGCGTGTCCATTTGGAATCTGACCTGGACCGGCATAAACGATAAAACATTTGTTTACAATAACATACAATTCGAAGTGTTTGAAAACAGCGACTCATGTTATGTTATCGGCGGAGGATCGCCGGAACTCGTTATCCCTGCCTCCGCAATAAATCCGAAAAACAATAAGACATATAAGGTTACTGCCATCGGATCGGCTGCTTTTAAAGGAACTTCGTTGAACTCCATTACAATTCCTGAAGGCGTAACAAGTATCTGGAACGATGCTTTCAACGAATGTCAGTCTTTAACATCCGTAAAAATGCCCAAAACGCTGAAATACATCGGAGTTAGAGCCTTCTATAACTGCTCCAAGTTAAATAATATTTCGCTTAGATATACCAAGTCTTGTGGGAACGAAGCTTTTAGTGGGTGCGAAAGCCTAACAGTTATAGATTTGGAGGGTATGGCCTCGATAGGTAACAGCGCATTCTATGGCTGCGCCAGTTTAACGGACATAAATATGAAGAATGTCGCCACGCTTGGTTATTCGGCATTCCGCGGCTGCTCCGGGCTCACTTCCGTGACCATCCCCAACTCGGTCACTTCTATCGGCGACGGCGCTTTCTGGGACTGCTCCGGGCTCACTTTCGTGACTTTCAATGCCGAAAAGTGCACCCAAATGGGGTCTAACTATTATCCTGTATTTAAATTCTGTACAAGCCTTTCGTCTCTGATAATAGGTGATAAAGTTACCACTATTCCTGACTACGCCTTCCGCAGCTGCTACAGGCTGACCTCCGTGACCATCCCCAACTCCGTCACTTCAATCGGCGACTTCGCCTTCTCCAGCTGCTCCAGGCTGACCTCCGTGACCATCCCCAACTCCGTCACTTCAATCGGCGACTTCGCCTTCTCCAGCTGCTCCAGGCTGACTTCCGTGACCATTCCCAACTCGGTCACTTC
This sequence comes from Bacteroidales bacterium H4, assembly GCA_001701165.1. Taxonomy (GTDB): domain Bacteria; phylum Bacteroidota; class Bacteroidia; order Bacteroidales; family Muribaculaceae; genus CAG-873. The sequence continues at coordinate 1,508 of DAAP01000040.1, forward strand.
CATCGGCGACTACGCTTTCTTGAACTGCTCCGGGCTGACTTCCGTGACCATTCCCAACTCCGTCACTTCCATCGGCGACGGCGCCTTCTCAGGCTGCTCCGGACTCACTTCCCTGACCATCCCTAACTCCGTCACTTCAATCGCCTACGACGCTTTCCACGGCTGCTCCGGACTCACTTCCGTGACCATCCCCAACTCCGTCACTTCTATCGGCAACTTCGCCTTCGCCGGATGTACCAGTCTGACAAACGTAAACTTAGGCAATACGGAGTCAATCGGTGATTGCACGTTCGCTGGCTGTACCGCTCTAAAAGACATCGACCTCAAAAACGTGACCGAATTGGGCAACAGCGCTTTTTCTAGATGCACTGGGCTTACGGAACTTGACTTGAACAAGTTCGCACAACTTGGGACAAACACATTCATGGGCTGTAGCGGACTGAAGTCGCTGGGTATCTTGAAGGCAAGCAAGCTGGATGCAAGCACATTCAACGGTTGCGACGCCATCGAGACGCTCGTGCTACCGTATGAATGGGGCGCAGACTTCAAGATGACACTGAGCGGCACGACGCAGCTTAGGACGCTGTATATCGGCGAAAATACAGCATCAATCCCCAACAAGACCTTCGTCAACAATAAGTACCTCTTCGAAGTATACAGCAATGCCGCAACACCGCCAAGCATCGGCACAGCCACCTTCAGCAGCGAAACATACTCGTATGCCACGCTGTATGTTCCGCAGGGATGTGTGGACGCCTATAAGGCCGCTACCGGATGGAGCAAATTCGAGGACATCCAAGAGCTCCCATTCCAGATTGTCGTCAAGGACAAGAAAGTCTCGGTAGACCGCACCAAGTCTATACTTGTATCGGCTTCCGTCACCCCGGCATCGTCCACCTCATCGCCAGTCAAGTGGTATAGCCTCGATGACGAGATTGCCACCGTAACCACCGACGGCGTAGTGACCGGTATGGCCGAAGGCGGCGTGACCATCCTGGCATACTGTGACGGCATCACCGCGCCAATGAAAGTCATCGTCAAGAAATTCGACGGCGTGGAAGACGTCATGGCCGATGACCCGACGGAGCTGTCCGAATTCGACGTGTACAACCTGCAAGGCATCCGTGTGCGTACCAATTGCACGAAGGAGCAGTTGTCCGAGCTGTCTCACGGCATTTATATCCTTGTATCGCCGCAAGGCCGTAAAAAAGTGATAATCTGATACAACTAAAACTATCAGATATAAGATCTCTCCACCCTTGTCTCCTGCACGTCACACCCACGCACGTGCAGGGGACATTTTTTTGTGGCGAAGGAAGCCGTGGGCGGGCAGTTTCGGAGGGCATTGTACAATTTAGAGCGGAATTTCGCGTTATTTAAGGGTAATAGCATATCTAAATCCACAGGACAACAATGCGTAATACGCACATACATAGAGTCATTTGGCTTATACTTGCAATCGTACTCGGCTGCGGCGTCACGATAGCGCAGGTCAGGATACACGGAAAAATTACCGACGAGAAAAACGAGGCACTCGAATTTGTCAGCGTGCACGTCCGCGGCACGGCCATAGGTGCAACTTCGGGACTTGACGGAACGTACTCGCTAACAGCCCCGGCGGCGGACACCATACGCGTGGTGTTCTCCTGCATCGGCTACCACGAGGTGACACGACGCATCATAGGCGCCAAGGGCGAGACCTCCCTCAATGTCAAGATGGAACCCGTCACCATCACACTGGAAGGCATCACCGTCACCGATTACCAAAAACAAACAGGCACAGTCCAAACTATCAATACTGACAGCTACCGACTGGCGCCCGATGTCAGCGGCGGCAGCGTTGAGAGCCTCATTTCCACTATGGCCGGCGTCACGCAAAGCAACGAGATGTCCTCGCAATATAGCGTACGCGGCGGCACCTTTGACGAGAACTCGGTGTACATCAACGGTGTTGAAATCTATCGACCGCAGCTCATTTCCTCCGGCCAGCAAGAAGGCCTCTCCATCATCAATCCCGATATGGTAGGCACCATCGGATTCTCCACAGGCGGATTCGCCGCCCAGTACGGCGACCGCATGTCTTCGGTGCTCGACATCACCTATCGCCAGCCCGAAGCCTTCGAAGGCTCGCTCAACCTCAGCCTCCAAGGCGGCGGACTCACCATAGGCACCTCGAGCAAACGCTTCAGCCAGTTGCACGGCGTTCGCTACAAGAGCAATTCATCGCTACTCAGTTCCATGGACGAGAAAGGCGAATACGACCCGCGCTTCTTCGACTACCAGACCTACATGACGCTGAAGATTAGTCCCAAATGGACCGCCTCGGTACTGGGCAATATCAGCATTAACAACTACAAATTCATACCTCACGATCGTAGCACCAATTTCGGCACCTCCACCGATGCCAAGCAATTCAAGGTCTATTTTGACGGCCAGGAGAAGGACCGCTTCGAAACGTTCTTCGGCGCCGGCAACATCACTTTCAAGCCCTCCAAGAAAGCCGAGTATACACTGCTGGCCTCCGGCTACCTCACCAACGAGCTTGTAGCCTACGACATCTCGGGCGAATACTGGCTTGATCAAGCAGGCACCGGAGGATCGGACAGCGATGGGAGCGTAGGCGGCGAGCTGGGCATAGGTCGCTACTTCGAGCACTCGCGCAACCGCCTCAAAGCATCCGTATTCTCGCTGTCGCTGCGTGGTGCCAACGGCATCGCCGGACACAATATAGCCTACGGCATCACCTACAACCACGAAAAAATCCACGACCGCACACGCGAATGGGAACGACGTGATTCAGCCGGATACTCCCTACCCTTTGACCCCAATGCTCTTCGCGTGGTCTACAACTTGCAATCAGCCGAGGATATCGCCGGCAACCGTTTGTCTGCTTATGTCCAAGACACTTGGCGCATCAATTCGTCCATAGGCTATTTCAACGTCAATGGCGGCATACGACTCAGCTACTGGGACTTCAATAAAGAAACACTAGTAAGTCCGCGATTTAATATCGGATTTGTTCCCACGCGTGCGCCGCGATGGACCTTCCGCTTTGCCACCGGCCTATACTACCAGACGCCTTTCTACAAAGAATACCGTCAGCCCGTAGTCGATGACAAAGGCAACTATACCATACACTTGAACAGTGACATCAAGTCGCAACGCAGCTTCCAGTTTATTCTCGGCGGCGATTACACCTTCCGAGCCTTCGACCGTCCGTTCAAGCTCTCCGCCGAAGCATACTACAAAATCCTCGGCAACCTTATACCTTACGAGATTGACAACCTCAAGATAACGTACTCGGGCGTCAACTCTACGTCAGGCTCAACCGCAGGACTGGACATGAAACTCTTCGGGCAATTCGTACCCGGCAGCGATTCATGGGTCAGCTTTTCACTGATGGATACTCGCGAAAAGCTCAACGGCGTCACCGTGCCCCGTCCCACCGACCGACGCTATAGCTTTGCGCTCTATTTCACCGATTACTTTCCCAAGCTGCCCAAGCTCAAATTCAGCCTGCGCGGCATATTCAGCGACGGACTACCCACCACAGCTCCGCGTTCGTCACGCGACAAGGGCTATTTCCGCGCCCCGGCATACAAGCGCGTGGACGTCGGCCTAAGCTACGCCCTGCTGTCACCGCTTGCCGACGGGCGGCAGCGTTCCGGATTCTTAAAGCACATCAAGAGTATATGGCTCGGCCTTGATTGCTTCAATCTGTTGGACATCAGCAATGTCAGCTCGTATTACTGGGTAACCGATGTCAACAACCTGCAATACGCCGTGCCCAACTATCTGACACGACGCCAACTCAATGTACGTCTCTCTGTAGACTTCTGAGGCGCAAGGGCAAGAACTCTCTATCCCCGTAAAATAGGATCGGACAGCATCAATATACACACCAACAGACATCGCGACAGACAGCACAATCACAGTTATGCTGTCTGCCACTTTTTGCGTACCTTTGCGAGCACAAACCGAGTACATCGCATACCTAATGGACAATTCCACCGAGACACATACACCCGCGTCCGAGCACCTGCTTTGGCAGATATTTGTGACGTTCTTCAAGATTGGCGCCTTCACCTTTGGCGGCGGTTGGGCTATGATTTCAATCATAGAGCGCGAAATCGTTACAACCCACCGCTGGATAAGCCGCGAAGACTTCCTTGACCTGCTGGCAGTGGCCCAGTCGCTTCCGGGCATTCTGGCCGTAAACATTGCCGTAGCCGTAGGCGACCGCGTGGCCATGCGCCGAGGCAGCATCGTTGCCGCATTAGGCACCATACTCCCCTCTTTCCTGATTATCCTGACCATTGCGATATTCCTTACGCCCGAACTTATCAACAACAATCCCACACTCATTAAAATCTTCAAAGGTATACGTCCGGCCGTGGTTGCACTGATAGTCGCCCCCGTAATCTCGGCGGCACGCGCGGCACACATCGACTGGCGCACGGCCATCATCCCCATTGGCGTTGCTCTGCTAATATGGTCCAAAATACCCGTAGTTTCCAATCCAATACTATGGATTGTGCTCGGCGCCGTTGGCGGCATTCTCGCGTTTAAGCGCAGTATGCACAATGTCTTCAAGTCCGGGGAGGGACATGCCTGATGATATACCTGCACCTTATTTGGAGCTACCTAAAAATTGGCATCTTCGGCTTCGGCGGCGGATATGCCATGCTCGCCCTCATCCAAAGCGAGGTGGTCGAACCGGGCTGGATTTCAAACAAAACATTTACGGACATCGTAGCCATTTCGCAAATGACACCAGGGCCCATAGGTATCAATTCGGCCACTTACATTGGCTATACAGCGCCCGGAGTCGCCGGATTTGATGGATGGTGGTGGGGCGTTTTGGGCTCGCTCCTATGCACTCTGGTGGTGATGATTCCTTCTTTCGTTCTTGTATCACGTCTCAACCACTACATCATACGTCATCGCGATAGCGAGTACGTCAAAGGCATATTCCTCGGCCTGCGACCTGTGGTGGTGGGACTGATAGCATCAGCGGCACTGCTGTTGATGAATAATGAGAACTTTGGAACAGAGACCTATGACATCGTGGCAAGTATCATCATATGTGTCGCGTCCTTCTGCGTAGTATTTTTCACAAAAATACACCCCATCTGGGCCATCGTGGCCGCCGGCATCGCCGGATTATTCATATTTTGACATCAATGGATTACAACGAGACACTCCAATACCTATACGCACGACTTAAGACGTTCCACCATATCGGACAGGATGCTTACAACCCCGGGCTCGAAAACATACGCCTACTGTCTGACGCCTTCGGCAATCCGCACCGAGGACTCAAATGCGTGCACATCGGCGGCACCAACGGCAAAGGCAGCACGGCACACACCATTGCAGCCGTACTTCAGGCCGCCGGATACCGCACTGGGCTATATACATCTCCGCATCTTCTGGACTTTGACGAACGCATCCGCGTTAATGGTACGCCCATTGGCCATGATTATGTAGTCGACTTTGTACAACGATATATGTCCATGGACATACACGGATGCAATCCATCGTTCTTCGAACTGGCCACGGTGATGGCCTTCGAGTACTTCAAGAAACAAAATGTGGACATAACCGTCATTGAAGTCGGCCTCGGCGGACGCCTCGATTCGACCAATATCATCAATCCGGAAGTAGCCGCAGTCACTAATATTTCGTTGGAACATACCGCCATCTTGGGCAATACTCGCGCAGCCATAGCGGCCGAAAAATCCGGCATATTCAAGCCCGGCGCCGAGGCCGTTTTAGGCGAAGCCGATGCCGAGATACTGCCCGTATTCCGCAAGGCTGCCGATTCTGTCGGTGTTCCACTCTCCGTTGCAAAACCCTATTGGGCACACATAGATACAGACAAAGACGGTATGTACATCTACCGCGGTACGCGCTGGGGAGATGTCAGGGGACAACTCACCGGCGAATGTCAGAAAGCGAATGCCGCCACGGCCATGGCCGTCATCGAGGCCCTCGTAAGACGCGGATGGCATATTGACGGGGAGGCTGTCCGCCACGGCTTTGCACACGTGACTGACACCGGACTTACAGGCCGATGGAGCGTGCTGCAACACCGCCCCACCGTCATATGCGACACCGGACACAACCCCGGATGCTGGAAGTTCATTACGCCTCGCCTGGCAGCTATGAACCATCACAAGCTATTCATTGTCATAGGTTTCGTCTCAGACAAGAACTACGCGGACATTCTGACATCTGTGCCACGTGACGCCCGTTATTTCTTTGTAGCTCCCGATACTCCTCGCGCCGCACGTGCAGCCGATGTGGCTGCCGCCGCCGCACTTGTCGGCATTCGCGGCGAGGTCTGCGCTTCCGTATCCGATGGCTACCACAAAGCACTTGCCGCCGCCAAAACGACTTATGACGACGGCAAGGACGATGCTGTGGTTTTTGTGGGTGGGAGCAATTTCGTTGTTGCCGAAATGCTGGCCGCACGCAGAAAGGGAACAGTAAATTAAGGACTATCCCACCCGGCATATCAAGGCTTAACGAAGCGCAATGACTTCCACCTCGACAAGCACGTTCTTGGGCAAGGTCTTCACTGCCACAGCCGAACGAGCGGGATACGGAGCGGTAAACACCGAGGCATACACTTCATTCATAGCGACAAAATCGCCCATATCAGCAAGGAATACAGTGGTCTTGACCACATTATCCACTGTCAATCCGGCTTCCTTGAGTATTGCGCACACATTGGCAAGTGACTGTTTGGTCTGCGCCTCGATGCCCTCGGGGATTTCACCGGTAGCCGGATTGATGGGAATTTGACCGGAAGCATATACGAATGTTCCGGTGTCGATGGCCTGACTATAAGGACCGATTGCGCCGGGAGCGGCGGAAGTTGCAATTACTTTCTTCATGATTCTATTATATTTGATGGTTGGTTGGAATAATCGAAATCTTCTACAAGCGATGATACAGGGCTTTTGTCTGCTGTTGCAGCGGTTTTGCTTATTCGGTCGAGCATAGTGCCCACCTTGCCGAAAGTATTATCAAAATCTTCGACAAAATCATTGCGCCCATACCGATGAAGCACATCCACAACATGTCCGACAGTCAATTCGGAAGTAGGCCGCGCCGGCTGATACCCGACAAGCATGTTCTTGGAATCAAGTATAACACAATTGATGACTCCTGCATGGGTCAATTCATCTACTATTGTTGTCACAAGTCGCGGCGGTATATTGTACACCCGAGATAGGTCGTTGTCCGTCGGAGGTGTGATGCCTTTGTCAAACCGATAAGCTACCACGGCGCTCACTGCCACCGCTATTTTTTGATAATAGTTCCACGAAATATGCTTAATGTCCTCGTTGTACGAAAAATGGTAGATATTTTGCGATGTATAGCATATCAGAGCTCCGCTGAGCGTGATCACCCACGTCAATTGAAGCCATATCAAAAGCAGCGGCAAAAACGCAAAACTACCGTAAATGGCATTGTAATGCGTCACATACACCTGCCCGGTCACAAACAACCATTGCAGTAGCCGGAAACCGGTACCGGCGATGACTCCGGCAAGCAAAGCATTGGATATACGCACTTTTGTATTGGGTATCAATATATAAGCCGCAGCAAAGAACAGCCATGTCAGCAGCCAGGATGCACATTTCAATAGTATCGAAATCATCGGAGTGGCTATTTCGTAATCAAACAGATGCTGTAACGTATTGGAGACGAACAAAGCCAAGCCCCCGGAGCATATCAGCAATATGGGCAAAATAAGCAACGTGGCAGTGTAATCCATCATCTTACGCCAAAAACTGCGTCCCTGACGTATGCCCCAAATACGATTGAAAGCTCCCTCAACATTGCTCAATAACGAAATCAGCGTCCATAGCAGCAAGACAACTCCTACACCGACAAAGACGCCCTTGCCCGTATATCCGAGATACGAGTCTATGACCTCCATGGCATGGTTCACCACCTCAGTCTGTCCGGGCAATAATTCATACAACTGATTCTGCAGAAATGTCTGTATGCCAAAACCGCGCCCTACGGCAAAGAGCATGGCCAACGCAGGGACTATAGCCAGCAACGTGCGATATGTCATAGCACATGCCTGCGACTGCAAATTGGCATCCATAAAGGACTTGACCGATAGGTTGAGGGTCTTGACCACTCTAACCCCAAAAGTATCACGCGTGTCGCTCCATACACCGCCGGCACAGTATTGCCACTGCCTTTTTAGCAGTGCTTTAGCTGCACCTACGCCATCGGCCAAGCGTCTATTCTGCTTATGCCGTTTTGTTTCACCTGTGTCATTCATGCAACTCTATCGTTCTGAACTATAAAACAATGCCGGTAAGGCACATCCTGCGACGCTGTTATAGACAACACCTCGATGTCTCGGCTCCGCGCATTTATGCCTGCCAAGCAAGAGCAAAAGTACACATTAATCCCGAGATTTTTTGTAATTTTGCAGAAAATATGCGCTCGACAAAGCATAGAATACTAATCACCGGTGCCAACGGGCAACTCGGCAGGGCTTTTGTGTCATCATTGGACAATGATGACAGTTTTGACGTACATGCCTGCGGACACTCCGACCTCGACATCCGCAACGAAAAAGCCGTCAGCCAAGCCATCACCGATTTCGGCATTGACATATTGGTAAACTGCGCCGCATACACAGCCGTAGACGCTGCAGAGGATCATCCGGAAGAAGCCTATGCTGTCAACCATAAGGCAGTAGCCGCCATAGCTTACGCATGTAACCATCTGGGCGTAAAGCTGGTGCATTTCTCCACAGACTATGTATTTGACGGTCAAAACCGACGTCCCTATCTCGAATCAGACACGACTGCACCGCTCAATGTTTATGGCCAATCTAAATTGGCGGGAGAGACTGCTGCATTGTCTATATGTCCGGATGCCCTGATTATACGCACTGCCGGTGTATATGCCGCATGGGGACATAACTTTGTCCGTACTATCTATAACAGACTTAAAGACCATAAGCCTCTCCGTGTCGTTGCCGACCAGTTGATGTCACCCACCGAGGCCACCACATTAGTTGATGTCGTGCGCGACATAATTGTGTCCGGACAAAAATCTTCCGGCATCTTCAATTTCGCCAATAATGGTGAAATATCATGGTACGACCTCGCCACTGCCATAGCCAGCATAGGTAGGCTCGATGAATCATCCATCACCCCCATCACCATGGCTGAGTATCCGACCAAAGCCGCACGCCCGGCCTACAGTGTACTGGACACCTCGCTCATACGCCGCACCTTCGGCATCAGGATACCAGACTGGCAATCAGCGCTATGCCGTGTAGTACAACAACTACAATAACATCTCTCTACACAACACTATCGATACAGACAATATACACCATAACAACTTATGTCCGAACTCGACACTGAAATACAACGCCGGCGAACATTCGCCATTATCTCGCACCCGGATGCCGGCAAAACAACCCTTACAGAAAAATTGCTACTCTTTGGTGGCGCAATACACATCGCCGGAGCCGTAAAATCCAACAAAATCAAGAAAACCGCGACATCCGACTGGATGGACATCGAAAAACAGCGTGGTATTTCTGTTGCAACATCGGTCATGGGCTTTGAATACGATGGATACAAAATCAACATCCTTGACACCCCCGGCCACCAAGATTTTGCCGAAGACACATATCGCACGCTCACAGCCGTCGATTCAGTCATCATAGTCGTCGATGTTGCCAAAGGCGTTGAAGCCCAGACTCGCAGACTGATGGAAGTCTGCCGCATGCGACGCACACCGGTCATAATATTTGTCAATAAACTTGACCGCGAAGGCCGCGATCCATTTGAGATACTGGACGAACTCGAGGCCGAGCTCAAAATCGGCGTACGTCCCCTAAGCTGGCCCATAAACATAGGCGCGCACTTTAAAGGCGTTTACAACATTTACGAAAACACACTTGACCTATTCACGCCCAATAAGCAAAAAGTCAGCGAACGCGTCGAAATCACAGATGTCAACGACCCGGCCGTAGACACTGCCGTAGGTCCGGTGGATGCAGCCAAACTACGCGAAGACTTGGACCTGATACAAGGCGTATACCCGGACTTCGACCGCGAACTTTATCTGGCAGGCCAAATGGCGCCTGTATTCTTTGGCTCGGCACTCAAAACATTCGGTGTCAAAGAATTGCTTGACTGCTTTGTGAAAATAGCCCCGTCTCCGCGTCCCGTCGTAACAGCCGAAAGTATCACCGTAAAACCCGAAGATCCTGATTTCAGCGGATTTGTATTCAAGATACACGCCAATATGGATCCAAACCACCGCAGTTGCATAGCCTTTGTCAAGGTATGCTCAGGCGTATTCCTTCGCAACCACAATTACAAACAGATGCGCACAGGCAAAATCATGAAATTTGCCGCTCCCACAGCGTTCATGGCCCAGAAAAAAAGTATTGTGGACGAAGCATACCCGGGCGATATCGTCGGAATTCCGGACACAGGCAATTTCAAAATCGGTGACACAATCGTTGAGGGTTCACGCGAACTACACTTCAAAGGCTTACCAAGTTTTTCGCCCGAGATGTTCAAGTACATCGAAAACACCGACCCGATGAAATCAAAGCAACTTGAGAAGGGCTTAAACCAGCTGATGGATGAGGGCGTGGCACAACTCTTCACAAACCAATTCAACGGCCGCAAAATCGTTGGCACCGTTGGACAACTGCAATTCGAAGTTATACAATACCGACTGCTACACGAATATGGAGCCCAATGCCACTGGGAGCCAATATCTCTCTACAAAGCATGTTGGATTGAGTCGGACAACGATGCAGCGCTGGAGGCCTTCAAAAAGCGCAAATACCAGTATATCGCAACCGACACCCAAGGTCGAGACGTATTCCTCGCCGATTCAAACTACGTACTGCAAATGGCCCAACACGACTTCCCTGACATAAAGTTCCACTTTACGAGCGAGTTTTAGCTTCCAAAAGCGGCCTTTCCCAAACTCACATTCTCGACATACACACGCACCGCAACGCACGGCATATCAAGCTAAAACGTTTGCGGTGCTTTGCTTCTGTTTTTCCCGGGAAGTGCATCTGTATACGAAATAGACGCAATGGTTGTGTTGCGTTTCTGTTGCGCAAGCAGGCGCAAGACATCAAGCGCCGCTATTGGGAACGCTTCGAGCCCGATTATCTGACCGACGAGCAGAAGCTGGCCAATATCGAAGCATACTTGCAAATCGAAAAAGACCTCGGCATAAAGCGAGGCCGCCCGATGAGCCACGAGCAGGCCAACAAAATGCACGGAAATCCGCATCACGGCGAAAGCAAGGCTTACAGCGTCAACTGCCAAACATGCGTGGTGGCATACGAGTTGCGACTACGAGGCTTCGACGTTTCGGCATTACCAAACACGGCAGGTTCGGCGCTCAGCAGGCTATCGAAAGCAACGCATACCGCATGGCAGAACATCACGAGAGAAGACATCCCGGTAATCGCTCGTACGACCTTAGACAGGTATGGACACATCAAGCAACCACCTCTAAAATGGGCGAAGGTCTCTGCCGCAATGACCGAGACAGGACGCTATCATATCGCATGGCGATGGAAGCGCAAGCGCTCGGGGCATATCATCACCGCCGAACGCCTCCCCGATGGAAGCCTACGTTTTTACGACCCACAGAACGGCATGTCGGGGGCGCTTGACCTTTACAAAAAAGATATTGCCGGAAACGTCAGAATATACCGCATTGACAACCTCGCGCCAAACGCCAATATCGTCAAGGACGTACTCACTAAGGGCGAAGCCAAGGCGGCAGCAGGAACGGCAGCGCAGGGAGGAATAAATGCCTTGCCGAAAGCGAAACAGACCTCGTTACGAAAGGATGTCGCACAATGGAGCAAATCGAACTTGCCCGAAGAAATTCTCCCTGATGGTACAGCCGGGAAAAGAGCTTATATCAATTTGTCCAACCTGCGAATTGTTGTTAATCGCGATTTCTTTATGGAGGTTTTCGCAAAGAACAAAAACCGCAACAACCTCAAAGAAATACTGGAATTAGCGAAACAATATAACACGTGGATGCCAAAGGCCAAGTTTATACGGCAGGAAGCAGGAAAGCATCACGCATTTTCATTTAATGTTTACGAGGCCGAGATTAATGGACTAACAATCGAAATAAAAACAAAAAACACCTCGGAAGAAATACTTTACAACATTAGAATAAAAAAAGAAGATTGAGGACCCGCCCGAATCTGCGCACATAAGTGCCGATCTGTGGGAAGTATGCTCAATCTTCGATGCAAATTTACTAACTTTGCGGAAAACAGCAAAATATGAACAAGAAAATATTATCAAAAACGCGAAAAATGGCGCAGGAAAGCATCTATGATGATGCTCAGTATGTAGGGCGATGGAACGACTTCGAGGTTTACGAACCCATATTCAACGATGACGAGGAACATTTTATCGGGCTTCCGCAGTACATCCTCGCCAAAGGCGACACGCTGCGGTGGACGAATGACACCGAGGGGCTGGACGTGCTGCACGACTTGCCCGAAGATTAACGACCGCAGACTGCGAGCATCGAGAGAACAAAAAAGCGACCGCGCCATGTAGAGCAGACGCGGTCGCTTTTCGTTTTATTTCATTTCAGAAGTTGGCACAACCGCAAGGCGCAGGCCGAGGGCTTCGCAGATTTTGGCGACAGTGTCAAACGTGACATTCATACGTCTTTTTTCGATACGGCAAAGGTGACCGGCATCAAGACCGCAGCGGTCGAAGCAGCGCCAGGCCCTAAGAAAGAGAGTGATGAATAGACGCAATATTTTCTTATCTGAATATGTAGATTGACGTTTCCGAAATAATTGCTACCTTTGCATCAGCAATGGCAGTCAAGTCATCACTGTATTTGTCACTCGGATGTCGAAACAGCGATTTCAGACGATGTTTTTGCTCAGAATGGTATATTTTGTTGCGCGCACAATTCTAGTAAAGAAGACACTAAATGCTACATTTGATTAGACATTATAAAAAGAGTTGCTTCTTAATGCAACAAAACTATAAAGCAACGACAACTTCCGTCTTCTGAAAATATGAAGTCAAAACATTTATAGACAGAATCCCACCTATATAAAACATTCACTTTTATGACCAAGCCGCTTATACTCGTAGCCGGAGGCATGGGCTACATCGGATCACACACCGTGGTCGAACTTATTAATGCCGGATACGAGGCTCTCATAGTCGATAATCTCTCCAACAGCAACCTCGGTGTCTTGGACGGTATTGATGCTATAACCGGCAAACGTCCCGAGTTCATCGAGGCCGACTGCGCCGACCTCGATGCAATGCGTTCAATCTTTGCATCGCATCCCACCATCGCCGGCGTAATCGATTTTGCAGCAAGCAAAGCCGTCAACGAGTCCGTACACAAACCACTACTATATTACCGAAACAACATCGTTTCGCTGCTCAATCTTCTGGAATGTATCAACGGCGCCCCTGAGTGCCGCGGCATCGTCTTCTCATCGTCGTGCACCGTATACGGCGAGCCGGACACAAATCCCGTAACGGAGATGTCGCCCGTTAAACCGGCGACTTCGCCTTACGGCAACACAAAGCAAATCAGCGAAGACATCATACGCGACACTGTGGCCGCCGGTACCGGCTTCAACGCAATACTTTTGCGTTATTTCAACCCCGTAGGAGCCCATCCATCCGCCCTTATCGGCGAACTGCCCAACGGAGTACCCCAAAATCTCATTCCCTATTTGACACAGACAGCGATAGGCATACGCAAGCAGTTGAGCGTCTTCGGAGATGACTATCCCACCCCTGACGGCTCATGCATCCGCGATTTTATCGACATCAACGACCTTGCCCGTGCGCACGTCACTGCCGTAAAACGTATCGTAAACAATGGTATGGACGAGAATGTCGAGGTCTTCAATCTTGGCACGGGTCATGGCGTCTCGGTACTCGAACTTATCAACACTTTCGAGAAAGCCACCGGTGTCAAGGTTCCCTACGCCATTGCCCCAAGACGCGAAGGCGACATAATTCAGGTATGGGCCGACCCGTCCAAAGCAAATACGATTCTGGGCTGGAAAGCCGAAACGCCTTTAGAGCAGACAATGCTCAACGCCTGGCATTGGCAGCAGCACCTGCGCGAAACCGGCGTGATGTGACACACAACACCACCCTCTGCGCCTTTTGTTTAGAATGGTGTACAATATGAAACCGCTACAATACGTTAATCTATTACGTACGTAATAAGATAACTTCATGAATATTATGCTCCGGACAGCGACATACGTCGCCATACTTGCAGGCACCTTTGTCCTGACCGCCTGCGGCGGGCCAAAACTTTCCGACGCCAAGGCTCAATATGACCGTGGCGAATATTTCGATGCCGCAAAGACTTATCGCAAGATATACAACAAGCTCACAAAAAAAGAGGAACGCAAACAGCGTGGCGAAGTCGCCTATCAGTTGGGATTGTGCCATAGTCACCTACGCCAAAACGCGCGCGCTGCTGCTGCCTTCCAAAACGCCATACGCTATGGATGGGAAGACTCAACCGTGTATCTGCAATTGGCACGCGAATTGCACGCTGACGGCAAATATGCCCAGGCTGTAACAGCTTATGAGTCTTACATCCAATGGAAACCCGGAGACAAACTTGCTTCAGACGGCCTCGTAGGAGCCAGAATGGGGCAAAGCAAGGCTCTGCAAACGCGATACGTGGTCAAAGCGGCCAAACTCTTTAACTCGCGCCGCAGCGACTACGCCCCGATGTACGATAGCCCCGAATTGGACCGATTGTACTTTACGTCTACAAACGAAAAAGCATCCGGGAACAAACGCAGCGAAATCACCGGTATGAAGAACGGAGATATCTTTGTCGCAACAAGGAACGAACGCGGCGAATGGAATAGGCCCGAACCCGTCGAAGGCGAGCTAAACTCCGAACTGGACGAAGGCATAGTGTCTTTTTCGCCTGACGGACAATCAATGTACCTGACTAAGGCTCGTCGCGAACCATCGGCAAACACCGGAGTGGAAATATACACATCGCAACGCAGCGATGCCAAATGGAGCGCGCCGGTCAAATATGAGATTACAGCAGACACCCTATCATCTTACGGACACCCGGCCGTATCCCCTGACGGTAATTGGCTGTATTTCGCCAGCGATATGCCGGGCGGTAGCGGCGGCAAGGATATTTGGCGCGTCAACATCAAGGAACGCGCCGGATCACTCGAAAACCTCGGAGAGTGGATCAACACTCCAGGTGATGAAATGTTTCCTTACATGCGCACCGACTCGGTGCTATATTTCGCATCTGACGGACACCCCGGATTTGGCGGTCTCGACATTTTTCGTGCCGAGATGACACCCTCCGGCGGCTGGAACGTGACAAATATGGGGCGTCCGCTCAACAGCGCCGGCGATGACTTCGGCATCACTTTCGGCAAAGGCGAGAGCGGCTTTTACAGCAGCAACCGCGGCGACGCTCGCGGATACGACCACATATATTCGTTTGAATTGCCCGAGCTGAAAATTACCATTTCAGGCTGGGTAATTGACAAAGATGACGAACCGGTACCAAACGCCGTAATCCGAATTGTCGGCAATGACGGAAGCAACCAAAAACAGGTAGCCCGCAATGACGGGTCGTTCTCTTTCCCCCTAGATCGCGGCGTGTCATACGTCATGATGGCGGGTGCCAAAGGGTATTTGAATGCACGCCAAGAATTCACAAGCGAGTATACCGAAGAAGATGCCGACTACGGCGTCGATTTCGTATTGTCTTCCATAACCAAGCCGGTCGTTGTCGAAAACATTTTCTACGACTTTGACCGAGCCTCACTGCGTCCCGAGTCAAAGAAAGCCTTGGACGAATTAGCCCAAGTACTGCGCGACAACCCCAACGTAACCATAGAAATGGCCTCGCACACCGACAGACATGGTTCCGAAAAATACAATCTCGACCTATCATCACGCCGTGCCCGCTCGGTCATTGATTACCTTATCAGCGTGGGCATATCTCCTGACAGGCTGCAAAGTCAAGGCTATGGCAAGTCTCGCCCGAAAACCGTCACAAAGCGCATAGCAAAAGAATATCCCCAATTCAAAGAGGGCGATGTACTATCCGAAGACTTTATAAACGCGCTGGAAAAGGAAGAAGATCGCGAAGCGGCAGACCAAATCAATCGCCGCACCGAGTTCCAAGTACTTTCCATCGATTATCGAATGTTTTAAGTCGACCTCAGCAGCATAAATGTCAGACATTCGCCTATACACACCGGTCGAACCCATTCGCGGAGTATGCGGCATCAGCCACAACGACCGCATTACCATGCTCGGCTCTTGCTTTACAGACAACATCGGCGAATGCTTAAGACGAGACGGCTTTGATGTGCAAGCCAATCCACTTGGCGTGCTCTTCAATCCGGCCTCTATTGCCACTATTATGCATCGCGCGCTTGCATCGAAGGACTTCACACACGATGACTTGGTATTCCATGACGGACGATGGCGCTGTTTATATCTGAACACTCGATACTCGGACACAGATGCAAATGCACTTCTTGAGCGACTCAATGGCGACATTAAGGCGCTGGGCAAACGACTTGCCTCTGATTCGACATGGATAATAACCTTCGGCACAGCATGGGTATACACCTATAAAACAGGCGGCTACATTGTCGGCAACTGTCACAAGATTCCGCAAAGCTCCTTTGAAAGCACTCGACTTGACATTGATGCTATTGTCGAGACATGGAAGGAACTATGCCGAAGCAAACATGTCATACTCACCGTCAGTCCGGTGCGGCATCTTGCAGACGGCCTTCATGGAAATAATCTAAGCAAGGCCGTACTCCACCTTGCCACCGAGCGCATCATCACCGAATGTCCGTCCGCCGAGTATTTCCCGGCTTACGAAATTGTTTGTGACCAATTGCGCGATTACCGTTTCTATGACCGAGATCTCAAACATCCGTCCTCAATGGCGATAGACATCATCTACGATTTTTTTTTCAATACATACTTCGACAAAGACACACGACAACGGGCGATGCAGTACCGAGCCGAAAGTCTCAAGGCTTTGCATTGTACCATCATCGAATAATAGCCTATACATGGAAAAGAACCCATATTTTGACATACAATCACTCTCGGCGGCAGTACACGCGCTTACCATATCCGGCAATGTCACGTCTGCGCATTTGCTGCTACGCACGGTCATCACCGACAGCCGTGCACTGCTGACCGACCCGCGCCACACGGTATTTGCGGCATTGTGCACACCCCAAGGCGATGGACACCGCTACATCCGGGACATGTACGCCAAGGGGGTACGCGTATTCTTAGTTGAAAAAGGCATAACAGACCATGCCGCATACCCTGACGCTGCGTTTATCACTGTAAACGATGTACGCCAAGCACTGTGGGACAGCGCAAAAGCCCTTCGCAACACATTCCTTGGGCCGGTAATAGGAATCACAGGCAGCATAGGCAAAACATTTACCAAGGAACTGCTTAACAATTGCCACATCCGGGAACATTGTGCTCGCAGCCCACGCAGTTGGAACTCAAGCATCGGTGTACCCGAATCGCTATGGCTCGCAGCAGGTGCCGATGCTGCAATCATCGAGGCCGGCATCTCCTACAAAGGTGAGATGGAAATACTTGCGGACATCATACGCCCTACCATCGGCATATTCACATCCATCACCGAAGAACATAGCGAAGGCTTCGACTCCATAGAAAGCAAATGCCGCGAAAAGGCGCGGCTCTTTGCCTCGGCTACGGACATATTCTATAACAATTCGTACCCCTTGATAGCCGCGGTACTCAAAGATATGTATCCCGAAAAGGGCTTGCATCCATGTACCGACATATGGGATATATGCGTCCAAGTAGCCGCCATATTTGACAAGGAAATACGCTTTAGTTCTGCCGAAATCGGGCGATACGACATATCCGGGCGCATAGACATAACGGACATGAGCGGCAACAGCGCCCTTGCACTGGACTATTACACCGGGGACATGGATGGAATTGCCACTGCCCTTGACTATGTGCGTCGCCGCATTTCACCGGAACATGACTTACGAGTATGCGTCAGCGCCCCGGTGGCCGATGCATGGGGGCATGCCTCGGCAGCCAAGGTACTCAAGGCGGCAGGCGTCACCAAAGCATACGTCATCGGCGGCAGCCCGGAGTACTGGTCCGATGTGGCGGCCTCGGGTGTGGAAATATCCCGTTTTGCGGACAACGATGCATTCGAACGCCATATTACGCTCAATGCTCGTGACATGCAACGTACAATGCTGTACGTAAACATATCGGACAAGGAACAAGGCAGACTGATACGCGACCGATTGTGTTCGCTACGCCACATCACGCACCTGAACATCGACCTTGAAGCGCTTGTCCATAATGTGCGTCATTATCGCTCGTTTTTGACCAAAGGTGTCGGTATGATTGCCATGATCAAGGCCGATGCATACGGATGCGGAGACATCGAAGTCGCTCGTACGCTCCAATCCTGTGGCCTCAGCCATCTGGCCGTTGCAGTCGTGGACGAGGGCGTCCGTCTAAGACGCGCCGGGGTCACCATGCCCATTATCGTACTCGACCCGTGGTGTCTCAATCCGCACGCCATTGTCGCTTACCGACTGGAGCCCACACTTATAGACCTGGATAACGACATCATGTCCAATATAGAGCGCGAAGTTGCAGCCGCCGGTCTTTCCCACTATCCGATACACGTCAAAATAGACTCGGGCATGCATCGCCTCGGACTAAAAAACGAAGACGAAATTAGCTCATTTGCCTCAATGCTTTCGCAGTGTCCACATCTGCACATTGCCACGACTTTTTCGCACTTAGCCACAGCCGACTGCCCGGACATGAACGACTACACAATGCTCCAACTTGACACATTCGAGCGCCTTAGCAGTTATTTGCGTGACAGCGTCCCCTACGGCAAAGAAATACGGCGCCATATACTCAACACTGCAGGTATAGTCCGCTACGGTCGCACACGCTATGCGTATGATTTGGTGCGCCTCGGTATAGGCATGTACGGGATTTCACCGCTACCGGGAGATGCCGATCAATCAACGCTAAAAACCGTGGCAACACTGAGTACGTCCATCATCGCCATGCACAGATACCGAGCCGGTGCGACCATAGGCTACGGCCGTCGCGGTGTTACCACACGCGACAGCATTATCGCAACCATACCTATAGGCTATGCCGATGGTGTAAATCGACACCTCGGATGCGGTCACGCTTCATTTGTGGTCGAAGGAATACCCTGCCCCACCATCGGCAATATCTGTATGGACCTCTGCATGATTGACATTACAGACTGCCCGAAGGCGCATATCGGATCCTCGGTGGAAATTTTCGGCAAACACGCACCCATACAACGTTTGGCCGAAACTTTGGACACAATCCCATATGAAGTACTCACATCTGTATCCTCACGCGTTAAGCGGCTATACTTCCGTGAATAGAGCATATATTCCTTTGCGGCATCACCCCCGACATTTGCGCCGGACATCCTTGGTTCTACCGTTCACATCGCATTTCGCATGTGAATATTAGTAACACTATGACGCAAATCTCCTAAAAAAGGTTAAGGTTTTTATGAGTTAAACGTTTGATAAAAACTTTTAACACATTGCGTCTCGGCAGAAAGGCCGTTATACGTAATTTTGTAGTAGCCAAATCCCCACACCGGATTTGGCTACTGCAATTATCGAACATATAGACAAAACTTATAGATACCAGTTTTTATGAGCGACACCGTAAATATCCGCGAACTCAATGACATGGTTGCGGGCAAAAGCGATTTCATCAACCTCATTACCGAGGGAATGAACCAAACAATCGTTGGGCAAAAGCACCTTATCGAATCTCTCATCATCGCCTTACTTTCCAATGGCCACGTATTGCTCGAAGGTGTGCCAGGCCTTGCCAAAACACTCGCCATTAAGACATTGTCCCAACTTATTGATGCAAAATATAGCCGCATACAATTTACACCAGACCTGCTCCCGGCCGATGTAATAGGCACCATGGTATACAGCGTCAAGAACGAACAATTTCAAGTAAAAAAAGGCCCGGTATTTGCCAACTTCGTTCTCGCCGACGAAATAAACCGCGCCCCGGCAAAGGTACAAAGCGCGTTGCTTGAAGCTATGCAGGAGCGTCAAGTCACCATCGGCGACAGCACTTTCCGCCTCGACCAACCATTTCTGGTAATGGCCACACAAAACCCCATCGAGCAAGAGGGCACATACCCATTGCCCGAGGCACAGGTTGACCGCTTCCTGATGAAGGTCGTCATAAGCTATCCTTCAAAAGAAGAGGAACGGATAATCATTCGCCAAAATATTGCCAACGAGAGCCGCGAAATACGTCCCATCATCAAGCCCGCCGAAATCATTGATGCGCAAAAACTGGTTGAGCAAATATACGTAGACGAAAAAATCGAACGCTACATCGTGGATATCGTTTATGCTACCCGCACCCCGGCCGAATATGGTCTTAACGACCTGACAGATATCATCGCCTTCGGAGCATCGCCACGTGCTTCCATATCGCTGGCACGCGCTGCACGCGCCTACGCATTCATACACCAGCGCGGCTATGTAATACCTGAAGATGTCATCGCTGTATGCCACGACATCCTTCGCCACCGCATCGGAGTAACCTACGAAGCAGAGGCCAACAATATTTCCACAGACGAAATCATCACCGAAATCCTTGACAAGATTCTTGTTCCCTAACCCATACAGACCAACCGCTCAATGCGCTGAATCATGGACTCGAAAGAACTTCTAAAAAAAGTCCGCAGAATCGAAATCAAGACCCGCGGACTGTCGCAAAACATCTTTGCAGGCGAATACCATTCGGCCTTCAAAGGACGCGGCATGATGTTCAGCGAAGTGCGCGAGTACCAATACGGCGATGACATTCGAGATATCGATTGGAACGTCACCGCACGCCACAACAAGCCCTACATAAAGGTTTATCAGGAAGAAAGGGAGCTGACCGTAATGTTGCTTATTGACATGTCGGGCAGTGGTGCTTTCGGCGCCGTGGGTTCGCAAAAGCGCGATATCATTGCCGAAATAGCTGCCACTTTGGCATTTTCAGCCATACAAAACAACGACAAAATAGGCGCCATATTCTTCACGGATCGCATCGAAAAGTACATCCCACCGGCAAAAGGCAAAAAACAAATTCTACTGATTATCCGCGAACTCATAGACTTTTGTCCAAAGCACAACAAAACCGACATAGAGGGCGCTGTAAAGTATTTTGCCAACGCGTCCAAGCGTGCTTGCACAGCCTTCCTCATCTCGGACTTCATAGACAGCACAGACTATAAGCAGGCTTTGCAGATAGCTCGCAATCGCCATGACCTCATGGCAATACAAGTATACGACAAACGTGATGCTCAGATGCCGGATGTAGGCCTTATACGCCTGGCCGATCTCGAAACGGGGCAAACCCGCTGGGTGGATACTTCCAGCCGCTACGCGCGCCAAATCTACGACAAACACTGGTACACCAACCAGCAGCGCATGGCCGAGACATTACATTCGGCACGCGTGGACTTCATTTCCGTAGCCACGGACGAGGACTATGTTCGCGCGCTCATGGGCTTGTTCAAAAACCGCGGACGAAGCTAACGGCCAATAATCGATTGTCCGACACATTGTACACAACATGATTAAACATATATTAAAGACTTCGCTCAAACTGTCGGCACAAAAGACTGCCACAGTCCTTGCCCTTGCGCTTTATGCATCGGGGGCTTTTGCCCAACAGCCCGGCGAAGCAGTCGCGCCCATCTCCATATCGGCAAAAATCGACTCGACCACACTGACCATGGGCGACCGCACCAACATCCGCGTCGAAGTACTCAAAAACGGACACTACGGCCTGATGATGGATCAGGTGCAACGCGACGATCAAGGCGTATGCACGCTCAATAAAGTTGAAGTTCGCGAAACATCCATCGACTCGACAGACTTGGGTAACGGCCGTATTCAGGTGGTATATACATACCTTATTCAACCTTTCGAGCCCGGCACACAAAGCATTGGGCCGTTCAGGTTTGTCAATGGTGCCGACACCATTGATTCGGACATAGTGACACTCAAGGTTCTCGAACCGGACATGCCAAAGGTAATGAAAGACTCGCTGCTTATCAATCCCTTTGAAGGCACCGTCTCCGTTCCGGGCAGATGGTATGACTTTATTCCAGAGTGGTGGTACTGGCCACTGCTGGCTCTACTTGTCATCGCCCTCGGTGCCGTCATATTCTTCCTGTACAAGAAGAATGGTCCGACACTACTACCGCACAAGAAGGTGATTCCGCCTTACGAGTTAGCCGTTAAACGCCTTACACATCTGAAGGCACGCCACCTCGCCGAAAGCGGACATGACAAAGAATATTACACCGAGCTCACGGACATCCTACGACAATACATTGACGGGCGCTTTGGCGTCAATGCACGCGAAATGACCACGACACAAATCCTCGAGGCTATGTCTGCCGAGGACACACTCAAGCTCTTCATAGACGCTCTCGGACCGGTGCTTCGCACGGCCGACTTCGTAAAATTTGCACGCCAACGTCCGGATATTTCCGAAAACATCCGTTCGTTCAATGCCGTCAGCGACTTTGTGTCCACGACACGTCCCTTGCCCGAAGCAGACGAAAATTCCAAGGGCAAACATGTCGCGAACAACAAGAGGCCCAAGACTACGAACACAAAACAAAAAAGCTAGAATACCATCATGCAGTTTGCTCATCCGCATTTACTTTGGCTGATACCCATTGTCTTAGCCTTGCTTATTGCAAGATACGTATATACGGCACGAAACGCTCGCCCTACTATGGGCGTTTCAACCACAGCACCTTTCGCCAATATGCCAACGTCGTGGCGTGCCCGATTGCGACACCTACTGTTTGTGCTGAGGCTCGGAGCAATCTCTTGTCTGATTATCATCCTTGCACGTCCTCAATTGAGCGACAGCTGGCGCACAACAGACACCGAAGGCACTGACATCGTTATCGCTCTCGACGTCTCTTCCAGTATGCTGGCCCAGGATCTCAAACCCAACCGAATGGAAGCAGCCAAGAAGATGGCTCAGAAGTTCATTACCGGACGTCCCAACGACAACATCGGTGTGGTTGTGTTTGCCGGCGAAAGCTTGACAGGCCTTCCTTTAACCATGGATCATTCGGCACTAATTAATTATATCGAAGGCATCAAACCCGAAATGCTCGAGGATGGCACCGCCATTGGAGACGGTCTCGCCACTTCAATATCCAGGCTCATTGATGGAAAAGCCAAAAGTAAGAGCGTGATTCTGCTCACCGATGGCTCAAACAACACCGGAGTCGTAACGCCCTCGGATGCTGCATCCGTAGCACAAGAACGCAAGATTAAAGTTTACCCAATAGCCGTCGGAACTCGCGGCCACGCACTCACACCTGTAAGTATCGATGCATTAGGCAGGATGCAATACGAAATGCAGCAAGTGGTCATCGATGAGGCTACGCTTCAATCTATAGCCACACATACCAATGGTAAGTATTTCCGTGCAACAGACAATAAGACACTATCGAACATCTTTAACGAAATCGACCGTTTGGAAAAAACCCATATGAGCATCCGGCAATTCAGTCACACCGAAGACGACTTCGCCCTGTGGGGCTGGCTGCTTTTCGGACTTCTGGTTCTCGAACTTGTCCTAAGATACACACTATTCCGCACAGTGCCTTAACATGCATAATTCATCAAACTGACGACGAAGGAGCGTATTCTCCTCGAATATCATATAGACAATGTTAGACTTTGCCAATCCCATATTATTGATATTGCTGGTATCGCTACCGGTAGTATACTTCTTATACTGGCTTGCCAAGCTGTCTCGTCGACGCAAGATTGCACGCTTCGGCAATCCATCGACACTGGCACCCTTGATGCCGGACGCTTCCCATTACAAGGCAGGAATAAAAATCACCCTTCAACTTATAGCACTTGCAGCCGTTGTCATAATATTAGCTCGCCCACGCTTTGGCGAAACCGAACAGACTGACAGTAAACGCGGCATCGAAGTAATGATTGCTTTTGACGCTTCGCGCTCAATGCTTGCCGCCTCCACAGACGACCCCAAAAGCATTTCACGACTAAAACGAGCCAAACTACTTTTGGAAAAACTCACTGATCGTCTTGGAAATGACAAAGTCGGTCTCGTAGTTTTTGCCGGTGATGCGAAGGTTAAACTACCTCTAACCACAGATTATTATTCTGCCAAACTTATCCTCAACGACCTTGACCCATCATTAATGCCCTACCAAGGCACATCCATAAGCGAGGCCATCAACCTTAGCAAAAAATGCTTCAGCAATAAAAAAGACGTCAAGAAGTGCATAATCCTGCTTACCGATGCCGAAGACCATGATGGAAATGCCATCGATGCCACCAAAGCCGTGGTGGACAGTGGAATACAAGTCAATGTAATCGGCGTTGGAACATCAAAGGGAGCTCGCATACCTATTGGCAGCGGATACCTCACGGACAACGATGGCAAGGAAGTCATCACAGCCGTCAACGAAAATGCAGCCAAAGAAATAGCTAAGGCCGGAAAAGGCTTATACGTCAACGGCTCCAATACAGATGCGTTGGACAAACTTGTGCAACAACTAGACAACCTCCAAAAGTCCGACTTTGGAGCCGTAAAGTACAAGAATAGCGCCGAACAGTTCCCTTTATTTGCATGGTTGGCCCTCACACTATTAATCTGCGACATACTACTGCTCGAACGCAAAACTTCATGGCTAAAACACATACACTTCTTTGCCGAACTAAACAAAAAGAAAGGCTATAGAAGGGAAAAAAAATGAAACACATGGTTCTGATAAAATACGCCCATATAATCTCGCTGACCTCCATGCTGGCACTTGCTGCGGCCATTATGGCCTCATGCTCTTCAGACATGTCCAACAAGACCGAGCGAAATGCGATTAAGGCCGGCAACGAAAAATACAAGAAAGAACTCTATGTCGATGCCATCAAAGACTACGATAAAGCACTTAAGGCCAACCCGTACTCCGAGGCAGCAAAATACGACAAGGCTATGGCGACAATCATGGGCGCCACTGCTGCCGACACATCAAAGTTGCGCGAGGCACGCCTGGCGCTCGCCAATTTGGGTAAAACAGCATCAGACCCAAATATCAGCGAAAGAGCAATATACAATCTGGGCAACGACGCAGTTTTTATAGGAGATTATCTCAAAGACCTTGCCGACTCGTTACGCCGTGCAGACATCCAAATGGGTGCTCCTTCGGCGGGCAGCACATCCAACCAATTGGCTGACTCTCTCTCGCAGGTGTCTACCCAAAGCTATCAGCAAGCAATATCAAACTATAAAGCCATACTTAGACGCAATCCATCCAATATCAAGGCATTGCAGAACCTACGCATAGCACAGCTCAAACTTCCGCCGGAAAGTCAAGGCGGAGGCAGCAACAACAAGGACAAAGACAAAGATAAAAACAAACAGCAGCAACAACAGCAGCAACAACAGCAGCAACAACAGCAGCAACAACAGCAGCAACAAAAACCGAGTCAGTCCTCACAACAGATACTCAACGCCGTACAGAACAAAGAAAACAAAACGCGCAAGAACCAAGAACAACGCCAAGGTTATGGCCGACGCACCACAGACAAGCCCTGGTAAATGCATATCCAACAATTGAGTACACGTTATGTCCGCATTAAGATATTACACATCCCTTGTGATAATGGCCGCAGCGTCATTCATCGCGACCGCACAATCGGTCTCGATTGAGGCTCCGGCCACCGTCATTCAAGGCAATCGTTTCAGCGTCACAATCTCTGTCAACAATAGCGATGCCGTAGTCAGAACCGCACCCGAAATACCTAATTGCAAGATCTTCAACGCCTCGCGCCCCGGAGTCTCGACTATGCAAAGTACGACAATAATTAACGGTCGCGTCGAATCGTCCATACAGCGCCAATACACATATTTATATAAAGCCGAAAAAGCTTCCACGGTAACCATTCCGGCTGTCAGCGTAGGCAATATGCGCACCCAAGCCAAAAGGCTTACCATACTTCCACCGGACCGCACCTCGCAGCAAAGCCAATCAAACTCATCTTCGATGCCGGCGCCTGCAGCATCTGCACCACGTGCAGGCAAGGTATCACCCAGCGACCTCATCGTCACGGTCAATATGTCCAAAAAACACCTGTGGAAAGGCGAGGCTGTCATCGCGACCATAAAAGTGTATACCAAGCACAATATATCCTCTTTCCGCGCCACTACGCTGCCCCAATTTGACGGGTTCATCTCCGAAGAATTACCCGTAGGCAGCAACGAGGCTCAAATGGAGCATTTCCGTGGCGAGAACTATTACTCCGCTGTGCTAAAAAAATGCCTACTCTACCCTCAAAAAGCAGGGACACTAACCATAAATTCGGGCCGATATGACGTGACTCTCGAGACCTATGAACCTATTTCAAACGGTTTCTTTGTTACTTATCGTCCCATCGAGCAAAAAATCACCACTACATCTAACCGTATCTCGGTAAGCGTTGAGGACCTCCCGCAACCGACTCCCGATGGCTTTGAAGGCGCGGTAGGACACTTCACAGCCACTACGGATATCGCCCCCGCACATCCGCGCACCAACGAGGCCCTCACCTACACCCTCAACATCAACGGAACAGGCAACATTAAAGCACTGTCCGCCCCCACCCTGTCATTCCCGGCAAACGTCGAAGAGTATACCCCCGAGGTGGTCAGCGATGCCAACTTCAACGGAACGGATATGCGCGGCACCTGTGCCGTAACCTACACCATCGTACCCAAAGAGGTAGGCACCCTCAATATTCCGTCATGGAATTTCGTATACTTCGACCCGTCGACCGGACGCTATATGACCATCAAGCAAAAGGGATATAACCTCAGCGTAATACGCGGGTCGGCATCATCGGCTGAACAAAAAGACCTCGGCGAAGGTCTCAAGGACATTCGCTACATCCACCGAGTGGATACTGCGTCACTTGCGCAGAAACCCGCCCGAGTTTTCTTCGAAACAATCTACGTGCTACTATATATACTTGTATTGGTGGCATTTGTATCTACTATCATAGTATATCGCAAGCACATACGCGCCAACAGCGACCTGGCTGCACGTCGTACCGCCCGCGCCAACAAAGTGGCCACCAAGCGACTACACTTGGCAGCCAAAGCCTTGACGGCGAATGACGCAGATGCCTTCCACGAAAGCTTGGCTCGCGCCTTGTGGGGATATATCAGCGACAAGCTCCGCATCCCGTCATCGGCACTCACTCGTG
The DNA here is from genome assembly GCA_001701165.1 of Bacteroidales bacterium H4. Classification (GTDB taxonomy): domain Bacteria; phylum Bacteroidota; class Bacteroidia; order Bacteroidales; family Muribaculaceae; genus CAG-873. The sequence goes on from DAAP01000040.1 coordinate 28,947, forward strand.
ACAACATCCGAGAGAAACTGCTCGAAAGCGGCATAAGCGAGGAACTCACAGACCGCACAATCAACATCTTGGATCAATGCGAAATGGCTCGCTTCACCCCGGATAGCTCTTCGCCGGAACATCTCAAAGGCCTGTTTGACGAATCCTCGGCCGTCATCAAAGCTGTCGAAAGCACCAAGAAACAACCCACCAAAGCATCCGCAAAAGCATGATGAAAAACCCATATAACATATTGCGATATATAGTATTGGCCATTACTGTAGCATTATGCACAAACACAGATGCCGCTCAGAACATGGTCAAGGCCGAAACTGCGGCCACCCTTTCGGCCAAAGCCGATTCGGCATATAATTCAAAAAACTATACCGAGGCCGCAGACCTATACAAGACCATAATCAAAGAATACGGCGTGTCGTCAGACATATACTACAATCTGGGCAACACCTACTTTCGCATGGGCAAGATTGCGCAAAGCGTATTGGCATACGAACGCGCACTCAAAATCGATCCTTCAAACAAAGACGCACGTATCAACCTCGATTTTGTCAACACGACACTCGAAGATAAACCCGAAGACAACTCGTCAATACTTGGCAAAATACATTCGGAAGTAATTGCCTTAATGTCGCCCAACGCTTGGGCGTGGACCGCCTTCGCTTTGTTTGCCCTAATTATAGGACTTATTGCCATATATCTGTTTTTGTCTAATGTCACAACCCGTAAAGTAGGGTTCTTCGGTGCCATGGTGCTATTCATAGTATTAGTGTACACCACGATTGTCGCCTATCAGAGCGCGGCTGCCATAGACAATAATGACATTGCCATAGTTACCACACCTTCGGCCAATCTCACCCCCGCGCCGTCTGCCAAGACAGACAAGACAGACAAGATTGTTCCGGTGCATGAAGGCACACGTCTCGTCATTATAGACTCGGTAAACGCCGCAAGTAACGATGGTGCCCAATTGTGGTATCATGTGAAAGTCAACAACTCCACTGCCGCGTGGATAGATGCATCAAACGTTGAGCGCATCTGACAATGGCACATCTATCAGCACCTTACAATCTATATTCAATCGGACACACAAAATAAGTGTCGTAAAACATAAAAAAAATCCATAAATATTTTTGGTCAACTCACAAAAGACCACTAAATTTATACCCAGAATAACGACAAGAACCTCCCCTCACGTATCAATAACTATATAATAATCACCCAAACTAACCGATACCATCATGACTAAGACCATCAGTTTCAACGATTTGCGCAAACTCAAAGACAGTCTGCCCGACGGTTCGATGCACCGCATCGCCGACAAGCTCAACATCACTGTTCAGACCGTACGCAACTATTTCGGCGGCAGCAACTACGATTTCGGCAAAAACTGCGGCGTACACATCGAGCCCGGCCCAAATGGTGGTATCGTTGTACTTGACGACTCCACAATCTATGATATGGCTGTGGATATTCTCAAAGAGCAAGAGAACAAAGACTGAAACATATCGGCCTTTACCCACAAAAGACATTACACTCATTCTATGGATGCCTTGCACATGCGAGGCGTCCATAGGCTGTATCAATAACCTTAACCGGCTTATACACACATGCGTCTTATCACCGTTGCTATACACACATACGATCGCGCTATAGAGCTAAAAAATCTCCTCGAAAAAGAAGGCATCGAAGTATTGTTGCAAAACGTCAACCTCGAACACCCGACGGTATCTTCCGGCGTACGTGTTCGTATACACGAAAACGACCTGCCCTTAGCGTTGCGCATCATAGAGCATCGCGAGATATTCACGCCAATGCCTTCACCTTTCAACGAAAAATCGCATTGTATACTTGTACCTGTTGATTTCAGCGATTATTCGGTCAATGCACTCGAAATAGCCTTTGCCCTGGCTCAAAGACACAACGCCCAAATACGGCTTCTGTACTCGTTCATAGACCCTTACGTTGCCGGAAATATGCAACTCAGCGACCAGCTCACCTACGAAATAGCCGACAACGATGCTCGACAGAGAATCGAAGAAGACGCACACAGACACATGGACGAATTTGCCAATGTCGTAAGGTCTAAAATCAAATACGGCGAACTTAGCCCTGTGGTTTTTGACACCGTAGTCATGGAAGGCGTCCCCGAAGACGCCATCATCGAATACGCCAAGGCTAACCCACCTTACCTCGTTGTCATGGGTACTCGAAGCTACGCCAAGAAGCAGGAGCAAATGATAGGAAGCGTGTCGGCCGAAGTGCTGGACAAATGCTTGTTCTCGGTGCTAACCATTCCACAGGACATCAAAGTAAACATCGAAGCTACAGACATCCGAATACATTTCTTCACCAATCTCGAGCAGCAAGACCTTTTGGCCTTGGACACAATGTCACGCATCTTCAAAAATATCTCGGCCAAAGTCACCTTGGTGCATCTGCCGGCCAAAAGACGGCCTTTCGAACGTTCCAACAAGGAATCACTGCTCAACGTCATGTCTTTCTGCAAAAAGAACTTCCCAAATTTCGAGTTCGACACGATGAGCATAAACGCAGACTGTGCTGCCGAGCAATTCGGATGCCTGGTTAAAGACAATCCTGCGGATATCATCGTAATCCCCAACAAAAGACAAAACGCCTTTGCTCGCTTGTTCAACCCGGGACTGGCACACAAAATGATATTGAACGCTGACATTCCCATGCTCGCCATTCCGGTCTAACAGAAACATGTGCGTACCACCACACGAAAAAGACCATAATATCGGACTTAAAATCAACCTCGGCGGTATATAAGTCCAGACCGACGGCTTCTACTCCGCAAACGTAAGACCGGACACCGCTTCCAAGCGTCCGCGTAGCCGCTCGGCATTGTCCTCACGAATATCAACCACCATCGAACAGCTATTGTCAAACAATTGATCCACGACCGTACAGTCCTCACTCTTCACCACCTTCATTACATCATTCATAGCTAAATACGGGAATGTAAACACAAACCGACATCGGCTATGACACTCAACCGTCGGCACGGACTGCAATGCCAAGCGGGCGGCCTCTCGATAAGCAGCAATCAGACCCGACGGACCAAGTTTAATGCCGCCGAAATAGCGGACAACAGCCACAACGACATCTGTCAATCCAAGCGAATCTATCTGCCCCAATATCGGACGCCCGGCCGTGCCGGATGGCTCGCCGTCATCCTGAGACAAACGTCGCCCGTCACGCGTCGCAAAAGCCCAGCACACATGTCGCGCGTCATGATAGCGGTTACGCAACGATTGAACATACGTCCGAGCATCTTCCTCGCTGTCTATATGATGTGCATAAGCGATGAAACGGCTCAGCTTTTCTCGCAGCTGACCCTCGCCCTCTTCTTGTATCGTGTAATATGTGTCGGACATAATTTAGTTTTAATGCATGTTTTTGCTCCAACGCGTAGTCTTAGCGCCGGTATTCAAAGCACAAAGTTAGTGTATTTTTACATTCGAACACATATCACAGTGCTGACTGAACAATCTAAATCCGGTGAAACCAAGTTATGCATACTCGGATGTGGCAGGCGACATCGAAGACATACGAGACAAAGCGTATTTTCGGTTAAAAAGTGTTGCAAAACTGCATTTGCAGATAATTATTCGTACATTTACACCGAAAAGAGCACGACGCCACGGCGCCCGTCCTTTGATACTATATCATACTTTTATCCATATACGAACAACAAAAGCCACAATACACCGACCATGAAGATTGTATTCAGTGTCAACTACCGCACCAATTGGGGCGAGAACCTCGTTCTTACGGGCAACATCGCGCACTTGGGTTCTAACAACATCGACACATCCGTACCAATGAAACTCCTGGGTACGGACAAATGGACAGCCGAGATTGACATCCCGGCCAACACTCCGGACTTCGAATACTCATACGCAATACGCCGCGATGACGGCAGCAGCAAGCGCGAATGGGGACATCCACACCACTTCTATATGCCCAAAGATGCAGGCCACGCCATATACGTCAACGACCGCTGGCAAGACCAACCCTGGGACAAACCATATTACTCGTCTGCCATCGCAGATTGTATCAACCGCCGTGACGATGCAGCCACAGCCACTCGCGTGCTGCCTTGCGCCGGCATGGTCACCATTCAGGTATGGGCACCAATGGTACGTCCGGAGCAGGTCCTCGCCATATGCGGCGAAACACCGTCCTTAGGCAAGTGGGATCCGACTCAAGCGTTAGTCATGTCCGCGCACGACTTTCCGATGTGGAGCGTAAATATACCGGCTGACAGACTCAGCGTTGCCACCGAATACAAATTTGTGATTCTTGACAAGAATTCGGGCAAACTCGTAGCTTGGGAACTGGGCAACAACCGCACCCTCGGGACACAACCCACACGCGACACCGCCACACTGCTTACCGGAATGCGTCTGCGCAATCCTATGGCGCCATGGCGCGGTGCCGGCGTAGCAATCCCGGTATTCTCTATACGCACTCGCAATGACTTTGGAGTCGGTGACTTCTACGATCTCCCATTGATGGTAGACTGGGCAACAATGACGCACCAAAACTTTATACAAATCCTGCCCATCAACGACACCACGATGACAGGCACATGGACGGACTCTTATCCCTACAATGCCAATTCGATATTCGCGCTCCACCCCATGTACTTGCGCCTCGAAGCCGTGGGCGAACTGCACGACCCGGCACGTCGCAAATACTACCGAGATTTGGCAGCCGAACTCAATGGCTTGGACACCATCGACTACGAGCGCGTCACACGTGCCAAGGCCGAATATATGCGCGAAATATACACTCAAGACGGTGCCAAAACAATAGCTTCGGCCGACTTCAAAGCCTTCGTAAAACGCAACACCGGATGGCTACCCAATTACGCAGCTTTCTGCGTCTTACGCGACCGATTCGGCACGGCCGATTTCTCGCAGTGGGACAAATATGCCAAGTATTCCAAAGATTTGGTAAAAAAACTGGCCAAAGAGGCTCCCGATGAAACAAACATCGTATACTTCACCCAATACCATCTGGACAAGCAACTGAAGACCGTGCGCGACTACGCACACAGCAAAGGTGTAGTCATCAAAGGCGACATTCCAATCGGAATCTCGCGCACAAGCGTAGACGCATGGACCGATGCACGCCTGTTCAACATAGACTGCCAAGCCGGCGCACCGCCGGATGATTTCTCTGTTCTGGGCCAAAACTGGGGGCTCCCCACATACAACTGGGAGGAAATGAACCGCGACGGATTTGCCTGGTGGAAAGCTCGCTTCCGCAAGATGTCGGAATACTTCGATGCATACCGCATAGACCACGTCTTAGGCTTTTTCCGTATCTGGGAAATACCTATGGACGCTATACACGGCCTACTGGGCACCTTCAACCCCGCCTTGCCCTTCACTCCCGATGAACTGCGATACAACTATGACTTCTGGATTGATGTGGACCTCCAAACTACGCCGTTCATCATGGACTACTTCCTGAGCGACTTCTTCGGCGAATACACGGACGAGGCTCGCAAGACATTCCTCGTAGACGCCGGATACGGACGCTACAGATTGCGCCCCGAATTCGATACTCAGCGCAAAGTTGCCGAATACTTCGACACACTGCCCAAGGACGACAAAAACACACGTATGTACAACGCTTTGCTGGGCCTGATAGACAACGTATTGTTTATTGAAGACAGCCGCGAAAAAGGCAAATATCACCCTCACATATCGGCTCAATACACATACATCTACCGATCGCTCAACGACTACGAACGTTGGTGCTTCGATCGATTGTACAACGACTTCTTCTACCACCGTCACAACGACTTCTGGTACGGCAAAGCCATGTGGAAGCTGCCTCCGCTAACCGAAGCTACGGACATGCTCACCTGCGCCGAGGATCTCGGCATGATTCCGGACTGTGTGCCCGCAGTGATGCAGAACCTCGAGATACTGACTTTGGAAATACAGCGTATGCCCAAGAACCCCAATCTAACCTTCGGCAATACACATGACTACCCATATTACTCGGTATGTACCACATCGACACACGACATGGGTGGCATACGCGTATGGTGGGAAGAAGACCGCGAAAAAACACAACGGTACTTCAACGAAGTACTGCAACAAAGCGGCACAGCGCCATATTTTGCCGAACCATGGATATGCGATGCCATCGTCGACCTGCATCTCAAGTCACCGTCAATGCTGTGCATACTGCCACTGCAAGACTACTTGGCTATGGACGGTAAACTGCGTCGCGAAAACCCCGCGGACGAAATTATAAACGTCCCGGCCAACCCACGCCACTACTGGCGTTACCGTATGCACCTCAATATGGAGAACCTCATAAAGGCCGACGACTTCAACAATAAGTTGCGCGACATGATCGATAACGCCGGACGCTGAACCGAGAAGCCACGGCCAATACGCACAACATGACCATAGACGCCGAAGACCTGCGGGCTCAGTGCCTGAAGATGCGATACAGCCGACGACTTGTCGAGCCCGAAGTATTCCCCTCCGAACAGGAGTGGGAATACATCACCGGGCGCGCCATGACGGGCATAGGCTCAAGCCTCTACCGCAAGTATCTGGTATCATGGAGCCTGCCCGAGGACGAGCGCACAGACATCCACTGCAGCGCGCTGCAATGGTTTCCGCAATACATTGCAACCGTACCGCGCGACTACGCTTTGGGGGTTGTCTATGGCGACATATCATCCTGTCCACAAGCCACCCTTGCCGTAATATATAAGGCCCGACTATTCGATGCCGATATGTTGCGCGATGTGCTGCACTCCACCGAGCCGCTGTCGCCACCACTTCCTCAAGGTTATTACCCGCTGACATTCGTCGTTGAATGTCTGGACGCATACCAGCCCGAGTACACCAACGATACCCTCGAGTCGATGCGCGAGCTATATCGCGACATCACCGACCCCGAGCCACTGGGACGCATCACCGACAGCCGCGCAATCTTCGGCGGCGGCACCAAGTACGAGTGTCCGCAAGGGCACATCAACGATGCAGGCCAAGAATACTGCATCCAACCGGGTTGCGGCCTCAACATCTACGGGCTACGCCAACGCCACGAGGCTCTCATCGCTGCCTTCGCCGAGCGCATAGATGCCCTTGCCGCCCTCCTTGCCCACTGACAGCGACGCCCGTATTTCCTGCCCTCAATCAAGTCAAATAGCTTAAAAATCTTTAACTCAACAAGTTCACTAAACATTATTGACCTACGCAAAAAAATAGTTTTTGCGTGTCCGGAAAATCTTACCTATCTTTGCAATAAGTCTTGACACACGCGCAAGGTGACGCAGAGCCGTCCCCACAAGCGTCTGTGCCAAAGACCGTACATTTTGATAAAAAAGCGTATATCTACGCTTGTTCTTGGCTGCCTGGAACGTCGAACACTCCAAATACCCGTCAAAGGACATAGCAACGATAGGCGCCACGGTATGTATTTACCATCCAAGGCACGCTCCGAGAGGGCTTTAATCTCTCGGAGCAGGTCTTGGACTACGTACATATATACAGCGTGGAGTCGGCGTTGTTTGCTCTTGGCGGATTGGCAAGTTCGACGGCCACAGGTAGCGGAGCGAGCAACGACACGGCTCCCGCTTTTTTTTATCCCCCCATAGAACTTTTTGCTGCCATACGGAGCCTACGGCACTCACCGTGGACATTGTATGCCGTCTTCGCTACTTATAGACATACTTGAGAATGATCTCGACCCGCAGGTCCTTGCGCTATTGCTCAAGGATCATACGGCCAGTCGCGGTCTACCGGAAGGCGAACAACGGAATATCATCTGGGCTACAGATGATTACGCCGACTTAGGCGAGGGTTACGGTTATCATGACGAAATTCGGCCCGAACTGGTTGTCGGCGTCCACGGACGCGTCATACAGCCACGTGTACTCAAGTCGCGAGAAGCGCAGCAGAACCGTTCACGCGACAAGGCGGAAGTCTTCACCCCGGCATGGATATGCAATGCTCAAGTCAATCTTGTGGACAGCGCTTGGTTTGGCCGCGACGGTGTGTTCAATACCGAGAACGAGGACCGCACATGGACGGTAAACACCGATAAAGTGTCATTCCCTCATGGCAAAACATGGATGGATTATGTACGCGATGTACGCCTCGAAATCACCTGTGGCGAAGCACCATACCTGTCCGGCCGATATGACACGGTATCGGGCGAAGCTATACCTCTCGGCCGACGCATAGGCATCCTTGACCGCAAACTCCGCGTCATCGGCGAGAATACGGAGACCACCGGCGAGTGGCTCAAAGCTGCCGCCGTCGCCTTCCAAAGCGTCTACGGCTATGACTGGCAGGGCGATAATGTCGTCCTCGCCCGCGAGTCGCTGTTGTATTCTTTCATCGATTATTATCGCGACAAATTCGGCAAGGATCCTTTGAAGCGGTCGCTGCTGCAAATTGCGTACATAGTGTCGTGGAATATCTGGCTAATGGACGGCCTCAAATGCGTCATTCCCGACACCTGCGGACAGCCTACAGTCGAGCACAGCCTTTTCGGCGACGAGGTTGTCCAACATCCGTGCGAGGGATGCCGCACCGGCGACATTCACCGTCACAACGGAATATATTGCCTGATACGCGACTGGCGCAAGAAACCTCGTGATCGCCAGGTCGAGCCTTTTGTGAACTCAATATCTAAATGACTGCTATACCATGCTCTTCGATTCGACACTCAAGCCCAAACTAATCTATGTCTTCCGCATCAACGATACGGCACATGCCGGATGCCTGAAAATAGGCGAAGCGACACTGCCTGACGGCAGCGATTTCGGCGGATTTTCACCCTGTTCGCACGTATTGAACCAGGCGGCCAAGAAGCGTATCGACCAATACACCCGTACCGCCGGAATCAGCTATGAGCTATTGTATACCGAAGTGACATTATACTCCGGCGGAGGCACGGTCAAGTCTTTCAACGACAAAGCGGTGCACGAGGTATTGACACGCAGCGGCATCAAGCGGCGAACCGCCGCCGGATGGGGCAGCGAGTGGTTCGAGACCGACCTCGCCACCGTAAAGAATGCCATAAAAGCGGTCAAGGAGGGTCGAAAGTCGCTTTCGGCATCGGAAAAGACAGAGGGACAAAATCCTATCGTTTTCCGACCCGAACAACGAGACGCCATCGACAAGACCGAGAAGCAGTTCCGCCGAAGCAATCAAATGCTGTGGAACGCCAAGATGCGTTTCGGCAAGACGCTGTCAGCATTACAAGTGGTCAAGGATATGGGGTTCCGCCGCACACTCATTCTTACCCATCGCCCGGTGGTGGACGACGGCTGGTATGACGACTTCCACAAAATTTTATATGACCGCCGGGACTTTGATTACGGCTCGCGCAACAAGGGCGAATCGTTTGCCTCGCTTGAGGCACGGGCAAAGACCGAAGGGTTGCATTACACATATTTTGCCTCGATGCAAGACTTGCGCGGCTCGGAACAAGTCGGCGGCAAGTTTGACAAGAACAACGAGATATTCTCCACACGCTGGGATTTGCTGATAGTGGACGAGGCGCATGAGGGCACACAGACCGAATTGGGTCAGAGCGTAATACACGAACTGATCAAGGACGACACCAAGGTGCTGTCGCTGTCAGGCACGCCTTTCAACCTCTTTGACGAATACAAGGAGAGCGAGGTCTACACCTGGGACTACGTGATGGAGCAAAAGGCCAAGGCCGAATGGGATTTGGAGCATTTCGGCGACCCGAATCCTTATGAAGGACTGCCTACTATGAACATATACACCTACGACCTCGGACGACTGCTCAAGGAGTATATCGACGAGGACGTGGCTTTCAATTTCCGCGAGTTTTTCCGCGTCAATGACTCGGGCGAATTTGTACACCGCAAAGACGTTGCGGCTTTTTTGGACTTGCTGTGCCGCAAGGACAAGGACACGGATAGCGCCTACCCTTTCGCCACGGACGAGTATCGCAACAATTTCCGCCATACGCTATGGATGATTCCGGGCGTAAAATCGGCCCTGGCTTTGCAGCGTATGCTGGAACGGCATCCCGTCTTCCAGCACTTTCATATAGTGAACGTAGCCGGCGAGGGCGACCCTACGGAGGAGGAAAACGCGGAGGCGTTGGCATTGCTGCGCTCGAAAATCGGCGACAATCCGGACGAGACACGCACCATCACCCTGTCGTGCGGACGCCTGACCACCGGCGTCACCGTCCGCGAATGGACGGCTGTGCTTATGCTGTCAGGATCGCTGAATACGGCGGCTGCCGGATATATGCAGACTATCTTCCGCGTACAATCGCCGGCGACTATCAACGGCCGCGTCAAGGAGAACTGCTATGTCTTTGACTTCGCGCCGGACCGCACGCTCAAGGTGCTGGCCGAAACGGCGAAGATTTCGACCAAGGCGGGCAAGACGTCCTCGGACGACCGCACGGCCATGGCGGAGTTCCTGAATTTCTGCCCGGTCATAGGTATGGAGGGGTCACGGATGCACAAGTTCGATGTGGACACGATGCTGCGCCAGCTCAAGAAGGTGTATATCGAGCGAGTAGTCGCCAACGGCTTCGAGGACGGGTACCTGTACAACGACGAGCTGCTGAAACTGGGAGAGGTTGAGATCAATGAATTCGAGGATCTCAAGAAGACTATAGGCTCTACCAAGGCCATGCCGCGCACCAAGTCGATGGATATCAACAACCAGGGTCTCACCAACGAGGAATACAGCGAATTGGAAGACCTGGAGAAGCGTAGCCGCTCCAAGAAGGACAAGGCCGAGATGTCCGAGGAGCAAAAGCGGCGTCTCGAGGAACTGAGGAAACGCCGAAAGAACCGCGAAAACGCCATATCAATTCTGCGCGGCATCTCGATACGTATGCCGCTGATGATATACGGCGCGGACATCGAGGACGATGAGGAAATCACTATCGACAATTTCGCCTCGAAGATTGACCCGCAGTCGTGGGAGGAGTTTATGCCGCGCGGCGTATCCAAGCAGAAATTCAACGCCTTCCGCAAGTACTATGACCCGGACATCTTTGCCGCCGCAGCCAAGCGCATACGCGAGATGGCTCGCAACGCCGACCGACTGTCCATAGAGCAGCGTATCGAGCGTATCACGCAGATATTTGCCACGTTCCGCAACCCGGACAAGGAGACGGTGCTGACGCCGTGGCGCGTAGTCAATATGCACATGTCGGACACCTTGGGCGGCTATGCCTTTTATGACGAGGAATTCAAGACACCGCTGCCGGAGCCGCGCTTCGTGGACCGGGGCAAGGTGACGGCGGAGGTCTTCAACCCACAGACTCATATCCTGGAAATCAATTCGAAGACGGGTCTATATCCGCTATACGTGGCCTACTCGGTATACCGCGCACGCCTGCGCGAGCTGCTCACTTCGCCCGAATCGGTCGAGGACGAATGGGGCGTCTGGGCCAAAGCAGTCAGCGAAAATGTCTTCATCGTCTGCAAAACCAAGATGGCACGCAGCATCACACGACGTACCCTCGTCGGCTTCCACCCTATCCGCGTCAATACATACACGCCGGATGACCTTATCAACAAAATAAAAAACCAACCGGACCTCTTCATCAAAAAGGTCCATGACTTAGTAGGACAAAACGTGAAAATCAACGCAATAGTCGGAAATCCCCCGTATCAAATAATGGACGGCGGGACAGATAGAGGCGCAATTCCAATATACCACCATTTTGTGTCTATATCCAAACAAGTAAAGCCCCAATATATTTCACTGATTATGCCTGCTCGATGGTATGCAGGAGGGAGGGGGTTAGATGAGTTCAGAGAACAGATGATGAATGATGCTTCGTTAAGTGTCTTATATGATTACGAATTAAGCAAGGACTTATTTCCCACAGTAGATATTGCAGGAGGACTATGCTATTTTCTTTGGGATTTAAATCATTCTGGAGGATGTCGTATCGTAAATAATTCAGCTATCAAAGCACAAATCGCAACACGAAGGCTAAATCAGTTCTCAACAATAATACGGTCAAATGCTGCAATACCAATACTTGACAAAGTAATTCACGAGTCTGCAAAATTCTTAAATGAATGTGTTTTACCGATAAACCCATTTGGATTTAGGACTTATTTTCGAGGCAAAGAACAAGGAACAGTCAAGATTCTCACAAGTAAGGGATGGGCTTATGTTGAGCGTGACGAAATACCCAAAGGGAAAGAACTTATAGATCAATATAAGGTTATAATTGGCCGATTTGTTCCATCTAATGGCGAAATGAGCGTGAAACCAGGTGACGGTTATAGAGTTCTTACCGAGCCAAAGGTGCTTAAGCCTATGGAGATAAACACTGAGACTTATATTGATACGGCTGTATTTCATTCACAAATTGAGGCTGAAAATTATTGCAAATACTTGCATTGCAAGTTCTCTCGATATCTCCTAAGACAATCTGTGACATCCGTGAACGTCACTAAAGAATGCTTCGTATTTGTTCCCCTTCAGGACTTCACGGACAAATCGGACATTGACTGGTCGCAGTCGGTAGCCGATATCGACCGACAACTTTACCGCAAATACAACCTTACCGATGACGAAATCGCCTTCATCGAGTCAATGATCAAGCCAATGTAAAACTATTCATATAATACACAATAAAGACAACGCAGCCAGTGTGTCATATTAAAGTTTTACAAACACATCTATTTGTCTCTATTATAGCGTATAAGTCGTCTTATTTCACTACCGCAATACAGCAAAACACAATTTGTCTACTCTTAAGATAACGAATATATGTAATCTCTATTCAACGTTTTGGAATCGAAGTACCATTACCCTATAACAGCATGGATTATTAGAAATTTCGTCCTGTATCTTGATTTAAGAGTTTAATTTCTTCAACTTCATTATCAATTGACCAAGTTCAGAATAAGTATAATCTCTTTCCGTTTCATGTTTTTCTCGTATAGAACAATTCGAGTTTTTTACAGCATTTTCAAGGCTTCCTCCTTTTCGTTCAAAATAACTATGCAGCCCCTTTGTCTTCTTAAAGAAAGATTGTTTTTTTTCATACTTCACCCTTTTGTTCAAGTCTTTGATTAGGGCGTTCTGGTCATTATACATACGAGACGTATAGTCGAAATAATACAAAAAGAACAACTCAGAGCAGCGATGCGTTTCAAAAAATTCAACTCTACAACACTTCTCAGGTCTAACAATTGGGTTAGCATACTTCTTCTTCAACTCTCCATATTTAACACGTTCAGCCTTATCATCTTTTGTATCCATATCTATAACACAAAAGATGTAATCATAATCCTGTATGCTTTCTTCGATTCGCTTTTCCAATTCCATAAGATTTGTGTGTTTCGGTCGATCCGGTTTTATATCCACACTTTTAAACATATCACGCAAAGAGTTTAAATAGTAAAACTCGGTTTCTCCCTCACCAAGGATAAGTGCTTTGTCTTTTAATGTTCCCATATTTAGTCTTCCAAATCGATAAAAAAACTTCCTAATTCGGGTTTTGCCCCCAACCTACCGATACGATACGAATTGTACAAAGATAAATTTTTGTGCAATCCGAAAGAGTCGCCTCGAGAATACTCAGATGAAGCTGTCTCTCTATTTTTATCAACAAACCACACTGCACCCCGATTCTCATTGATTAAATCCTGCGAAAGAAGTGTCGTTTCCTGGCTGGTAATAATCAATTGGGACTTTTCTGAATTGAAGATGAAGACATTGAGATAGTAGTACAGCAAGTCATAATGCAAGTCCTCTCCTAACTCATCGAGGTAGTACACATGCGGACCTGTAATCATATCGTACAACGCACCCAAAATACGTATATACTTTATTGTACCCTTGGATTGCCATTTGATTGGAATATCAAAGTCGCCAATATCTGAATGGTTTATAAATGCAATAGAATCAGCTGTTGGCTTAAGCAATACATCCTTGACCTGATCCGGAATACTTGCATTATTAACCAACTCTCGAAAATCATTCGAAAGTTGACGATCCTCTACAATATGCTTATAACCGAGAATGTTTAAATCGGCTTTCCGTAACATCTTTTCGTAAAACTTTCGTTTTCTTGTGTCAGCATAGACCTCTTTAAGTATCTCTACCGGAGCAGCGTTCTCATCACCATCTACATCATGGTAATTATCCATAACCCAAGCATGAAGCCTATTAAACGGAGCAATATCCTCTTTCAAAGCAGCTTTACGGCAAACAGAAAGGACACTATGATTGTTCAAAGTATTCTCGCGGATGCTGTTCTGCGTCTTAACATACAATTTGAGGCTTGCCCCAAACTTGATATCCGCCTGCAAATTTTCGCCGACAAACTTACGGTCATAAAGCAACGCCTTCGATTTATTCGGATAGTAATACAGGCTCTCACTCAGAATGTGAGTATTATCAAACTCCACGTCATAGTCATACCTAATGTCATCCGCATAAAAAGAGACATACATTTGTGTTGGCTTATCCTTTGTGAGAATAAACGGAACACGGCCCTTAATTTCCTCGGCTGCATCCAATTTTGGTGTTATCAACAGCCGAAAGACCTCGTTTAAAGCTATCAACATATTAGACTTCCCGGACGCATTAGAGCCGTACAAGACCCCTAATTTGTATAAGAAAACGCCTTCAACGACTTCTACTACAAGTTCGGAATCCGGTTCCTTAGCTACAAAGTTTAATTCCTGTTTATCGCGGATTGAGAGGAAATTCTTAACCCAAAATTCTCTTATCATAAGGAGTGTCGTTTATTATATCTTCGCTTTTTGCACAAAGTTACGAGTAATTTCTCTATTAGCGCAAAACACGCACCATATTTTACGTAGTAAATCTACGTTTTAACATTATTTTAACATACAGCTAACCATTTAAACATCATCAATAGACACAAATCTCCGCAAACTTGCGGTGCAAATTTGTTTTTTTCGCCGCAAAGGGGTAAATTTGCAGTATGAAAAACGACCGAACACCGACAAGATATATTTGGCAATTAGACGATTGGCCAAATTTCAGATGGAATTCTGACCTACTGATAGAGCCACTGAGCCGTCTAAGCCTCCTGCATGGCGAATTGACCGGGCAAATGTCACTGCTCGAATTTGACCGCAAAAGCGAAACACAACTCACCGCCCTTGCCGAAGACTTGCTCAACTCATCGGCAATAGAGGGCGTAATGCTCAACGCCGAGTCCGTACGCAGTTCCATAGCACGACACTTAGGCCTCGAAGACGATGGGCTGCTGCACGAAGATCATTATGTCGAAGGACTCGTGAATGTAATGATGGACGCAGTGAAAAACGCCGAAGCACCACTATCAAAAGAACGGCTTTTCGGATGGCACTCCGCCCTATTCCCCTACGGAAGAAGCGGCGGTATCAGCATCACTGTAGCCAACTGGCGTAAAGGCGAGGAAGCGATGCAAGTTGTCTCCGGGGCATTAGGACATGAACGTGTTCATTATATTGCTCCGCCTTCCGATTCTGTGCCGACAGAAATGAGCCGCTTCATTACGTGGTGCAACGACACTGACTGTCCTTTATTTATCAAGGCGGCAATCGCTCACCTGTGGTTTGTATCCATACATCCATTCGATGACGGCAATGGCCGTATCAGCCGAACCATCGCCGATATGTTTCTGTCGCGGTTAGACGGAAGTGGCAGATATTACAGCATGTCAGCGCAAATCAATTGCGAAAAGAGCAAATACTATTCGGCGTTGGAAGAAACTCAAAAAGGCACCCTCGATGTGACACAGTGGCTCCTGTGGTTCTTCTCATGCCTGGAAAGAGCAATAAGCCATACTCTCAGTGTCACCGCTCGAACTATGGAAAAAGCTCGATACTGGGAACGATACCGAGATATTGAAGTCAACGAACGGCAGCGCATAGTCATCAATAGACTATGGGATGGTTTCGAAGGCAAACTTACCACTTCAAAATGGGCCAAGATATGCCACTGCTCGCAAGATACGGCCTTACGAGACATTTATGACCTAATATCAAAACACATGCTCAAGGATAGCGGCCAAAAGGGCCGGGCCGCACACTATATGCTTCCATGACCGCAGAAACACGTTGTGTATTGTCATCGGCAGTCGCAACCTGCGGCCGGGTCTATATGCTTAGTATCACC
>DAAP01000010.1 GCA_001701165.1 Bacteroidales bacterium H4
GGTCTGACGCACGGGGTACTCGGCCCCGTCTATCTTAATGATTGTCTCCATTGTCTTTGACATTAATCGCCTGATAGTGTCGTGGTGGTCAGGCCTTAGATGGCTTGTAGGGGGGGTATATCTAGCGCCCGTGTCGGCACGACCCATTAATCTGATAATTGATACATTATCCCCTATACTGCGCGGGCGCAATGTATTGCGGCCCTACCGTGTCAACGATTTTGATACATTTCGTTGAGGCGCAGCTAATCAAACCTATTACAGCGAAAAGAGCTTAGCCAAGCCAAGAAATGCGACGATATTCTCATAAGAACGCCGCAAATTATGCGGCGTTCTTATGAGAATATTTGGTGATTAGGCGTTATTTAGCTAATTTTGTCGCATAATATGCGACGTTTAGCCTCATTCATTGTCGCACATGAAATAAAAGCATTTATGTATATACACGAAAGAGACAATTGGACAAACTTCCGTTGGGATGCGTCCGAAGTATCAAAGATTCAGGAAATAGTCTGTCGTAAACAGGGTCTGCTTTACGGCAGACTAAGTTCGCTCGGCTTTGGCAGCAAACTCAGGGCAATGGCAGACAACCTGACACATGATGTGGTATATTCTTCCGAGATAGAAGGCATACATCTGAACGAAGATCAAGTGCGCTCCTCAATCGCCCAAAAGCTGGGAATAGAAAATGTGAAATACACAGCACCATCACACTATATTGACTCAGTAGTGGGCGTAATGCTCGAAGCGATCCAAAACTATGACCAACCTCTCAGTAAAGAGAAACTATGCGCTTGGCAATCGGCTTTCTTTCAAACCGGTCTCAGTGAAGGCCGACAAATTGAGATTGGACAGTATCGCACGAATGAGGAGCATATTGTCAGCGGTATGTTCGGCAGAGAGAAGATACATTATATAGCGCCTTCTCCTAATCGTGTAGAAAGCGAGATGCAAAAGTTTATAGAATGGTTTGATGGCGGAGATACTGTCGGTAGCGTCATCCGTTCTGCCATAGCACACTTCTGGTTTGTATGCATTCATCCTTTCGAAGATGGCAATGGCCGACTGGCTCGAATTCTCTCCGACATGCTTTTGGATCGTGGAGAGAATAGCGAATTGCGTTTCTACAATATCTCATCTCAGATCAATAAGGATAAAAAACACTATTACGACATACTGGAACGTATGCAACGTGGCGATGGCGACATCACGGAATGGCTGGTATGGTATATAAATAAATTGATTGATGCTTTGGACAATGCAGAAGCCATCGTCACCACCATCTTGAACAAGAGCTTCTTCTGGCAGAAGGCAGGACTCATACCAATGACAGAACGACAGACACAGATGCTCAATCTCTTCTTAGACGGCTATGAAGCAAAGATAACATCAAAGACCTGGGCTTCGTTAGCTAAGTGCTCCAAAGACACCGCCATACGTGACATACAAGACCTTGTAGCCAAAAACATCTTGATAGAGGATATTCCCGGAGCCAAGCGTCCGAGCTATTCTATTGTCTATGATGCGGAGGATCTAACGCAATATTTTTCCAATGTGCGTATTATCCAAGAGAATGGCACATCATATCTCAAAGCCGTATTCAAAGGTCATCGAAAGATAAGTGAAAGGATACTGACGCTCGATGCCGAACGTTATCAAAAAGGCGATCTGCCACTATCAAATATGCTCAACAAGTATTGCTCGTATTTGATGGCAAACGATTAAAAGCTGCGCTCATAATATTGGCCCAACCCATGCTTCAACAACTGCGCCGGAACTATGGGGAACCACATTATCGCTATCACACAACATCTTAGAATGGATAGCCGATGGCCAGGTGCAAGGCATTGGCATCCTTGAAGCGGTGGAGATTGAAGTATCCGCTATACCCGGTGTCGTATGGTGCATGAAGACCTATGCCCCAGTCGAGACGCACGACAAGCATCGAAATATCCAGACGTATGCCCACGCCGGTGCCGAGCGCCAAATCGCGCAGGAAGTCTCGCGCCTTCAGCACTCCTCCGGGACGCTGTGCATCGGGCTTCAGCAACCAAATATTTCCGCTGTCGAGGAATAATGCGCCATGCAACGACCCGTACAACGGAAAACGGTACTCGATGTTTGCCTCGAATTTGAAAGTGCCGGTTTGGTCAAAGTACTGACCTGTAGCATCTGCCGGAGCATGGTATGATCCGGGGCCGACGGTACGTATCGTAAAGGCACGCACGCTATTGGCGCCTCCGCAATAGAACTGCTCGGCATAAGGTACTTGTGACGAATTGCCATAGGCATGGGCGGCACCGACAGCTCCGCGCATCACCAGCCAATGGTCGCCGTGACCGAGACGTCGCGAGTACACAAGCTGGGTTTGTCCCTTGATAAATTGGGAGAACGGAGTCCCGAATAGTTCCTTCTCGCCCTTGACACCGCAAAGGCTGTATACGCTCCAGAATATATTGCCGCCTTCTTGGACGTTGAAAGTCCAAGTCAGTCGATTATCGCTGTCGTAATAGCGGTCATAATTAAGGCCGAAAATCATCTGCGGGACATACTGCGAACGGAAAGATTGGGCTACAGCCGGATTTTCGTCCATAATCTTGTCAAAATCCTCGGTGGTGTGTATGAGCTTTGTGTACGACAGTTTCAAGGGAGTGAACGTCAGGTTGGTATGGCGCGAAGCCAGCCATTCGTAAGACATCGAGGCATTGAGCTGCCCCATCTTGAAGTAGTGCGGACGATTGAGCAGGTCGCCGTTGAGGGTGAAGCGTGTCCAGTTAATCTGGCGACGACGACGGCGCACAAAAGACGGCGCAAGCAGACGCGGAAACGACAGCGAAGTGGTCAGCCCTATTTCGTAGCTATTAAAAAGGTTTGAGCGCTCCTTACCCGTCTGCCATTCGTAAGTGCCGGTCAGCGAGGCATTAAGTTGTTCACCGCCGCCAAACATATTGCGGTGCGTCAGTCCCAACACCAGCCCGGGACCGATGTATGAGTTGCTTTTGGAGGAGGCGTTGACTTCGACTGAGGCCTCGAGTGGCACATCCAACGTGCAGGCGATATTAACATCCAGCGTTGGAGGCGTTCCGGGCGCAGCAAGCGTATCCGGCACCGGCTCGATATTGATGGACTTGAAGATACCTAAACGCGCCAGATACGACTGAGTGCGATCCATATTGCGTACCGAGAAAATACGACCGGGCTTAATGGTGACGTTGTCTTGTATCACCGAAGGCCTGAGCTTGGATGGCTTCACCTGCACCAATGTCATATTTTTCAGGGGTATCGTATCGGCATATTGCGCCCCGCGATTGGGATATACGGTGACAGTGACACGACCGGTGCGGTAGGACTGCATCAGCTGACGAGGGATATTGGCCGCCGGAACTATGCGCAAATTGACCTTGCCACGTACGCTTACCGTATCGGCCAAATACTCAATAAATTCGGGTCGAAAATAGTAGAAACCCTTGTTGCGCAGCCCATCGGCAATGATATTGCGCACCATGGACAGCGAGTCGGCCGAGTAGATGCTACCGGGCTTCAAGTACGGAATCTTGCATGCTATCGAGTCCACCTTGTGTGCCAGCTCGGAAGTATCCGGCGGTGTCTCAATATCATTGAAAGTAAACGCCGGACCGGTGGTGATGTCGTAAGCTACGGAAACCTTGCGCGGATTTTTCTTTGGCAGCATGGTATATGTCGCCTTACCGCGGAAGTATCCGTTGTTTTGCAATATCTGCTCGACCATCTGAGTACGCACCTCCGGACGGACGTCCGAGATAAGTACGGGATCCTCGACAAGTTTTTCGTAAATCCAGTGTTTGAAGCCCTTCTCGGCACGCGGCCAGTTGTTGTACACCCACAACCCCAGCGGGAACGGATAGTGCCACCCCACCAACTTCCAGTAATTATTCGGGGGGACATCCACAGCTTCCTTGACGGCGCTGCGTACTCCGGCGCTGAAGTGAGCACCGCTGTCGGGCACAATTTCCACCCTCGAGACGCCGCAATACAGCAATTCGCCCTCATCAATGCGCCGCGTAGTCGAGCACGACCACACCGTCAGCATCATGCCGGCCAATATATATATTATAATATTATTTCTGAAGTGGAACATTGTCTGCAGGTATGGAATCCTTTGTTTCGGGCGTCGCGGCCGCCGGTATCAGGTCGCCTTGGGTTTTCGCTTCTTTATCTTTGTCTTTGTCCGTCTCTTTATCCTTATCCTTGCGGCGGCCGAAGCGGAACATGTCGGACAGGCGGCGTATCTTGCGACGATACACAAATCCGACGCCGGTCTGCGTAATCTCGCCTTCGAGGATGCTCTCGTAGCCGGTGTGCCTGAATATGCGGACGTAGGTGGTGTGTGCATTGTTGAGGTAGTACTCTATGGAAATATCCGAGATGATGTTGCGCGACAAGTTTTCGTCCGCATCCGCATCAGTGGAGTAGTTGCCGCCGATGGCTATGCGGAAACGCTCGTCAAACAACGACTTGGAGATGTTGTACGAGTATTGAGTGGTCTGCGAAGTTCCGGTACGCGTGGTGCGGTCATACGAATCGATGCCGAAACTTAGGTCCACGCCCTTGATGGCCTTGGATGCCCACGAATTGAGTTGCGAAGACAGGAAGGAGTAGAGAGGATTGGCATTGAGTGCTGCATTGGCCTTGGTACCCGGACCGGTATAGACGTTGTACAGCAGCAGGTTCATGGCCTCGTTGGCTCGCTGACCGGCAGACATGGAGGCTAATTCGTTGGCCACGGTGATATCATCGTCCGTAGCCAGATCGAAGGCCACTTCCATGCGGTCAAGCGTTCCGGTGACATCGAGCGAGACATCGAAGTTGATCAGCCGCGAATTTTGTCCTTCCTGAGTGACATTGGCGCGAATCCGGTCAACGCCCTTGATATTGAGACGAGGATTGAGCATATCGCCGGTGAAGGCCACGTAGCTTTCCTCATCGAAAGCGAACTTCTTTTCGGACATCAGCGGCGGCGTATATCGTATATATCCGTCCAAGATATTTAGGCGTCCTACCATACGACCGCTGTTCATGGGATTCATCGAAAACGACAACGACCCTTGTGTATTGAGTTGCAAACGGTTTTTGCCATCGGTACTCAGGTCTACGCCGATGGTGGTGCCGTTATTGATATTGAGTGCGAAGTCAACAAACAGAGCCGTACCTTCGCGCGGCGCCACCGAGTCGGCACGAGCCATAGCCGCCGAGTCGTTGAAGTTGACAAAATGCACCATATCTTCCACCGATTGGTTCTGTATGGCGTTGACGGCATCGGGCATAATATAAGTAAAGTTGCTGGGTGCAAGCACGCTCAGCGAGCCCGAGGTTTTGAGCACGGACATATCACCGCGTGCTTTAGCGTCAATATCCACATAAGCCTTGCCGTATACATCGGCACCCTTGGCGGCACGTGTACTTTTGACTATCTGCATATTGCGAGCCTTCATAGTCAAGTCCACAGGCATCCGAGACATGTCGCTTATGTCAACTTTACCGTTGATGGTCAGCGGATTTTCGTTACAGCCGCTAATGGCGAAACCATTCAGCCGTACAATGCTTTTTTCTATGGGTATAGGGGTGTCGCTCATGGCAAAGGTCGTGCCCAGCATATTGACATTGATGGCGGCTTTGTCAAATTGCAGATTGCCATCCAACTGAGGATGGTCGCTGTCACCGCTGACATCCATGCGCCCGTTGAGAGTGCCTGATAATTTGGCCACTCCCGGCAGGAAGGCATTACACGTGGACAACGGGAAATGTATCATTGTCAGATCCATATTGAAGGGCGAAGTGCGCGTCGAGTCGTTGAGGGCGCCGGCCAAAGTCACCGTCTTGGTGCCGTTGACCCATAAATCGACATTGGTGCGCAACAATCCCGAGCGTTGTGTCACCAAGTCGAAATCGGCACGTATGTCTCCCACTTTTTCGCGCCCGTAGGTCAGCCCGGCGAGGGATAGTTGTCCTTCGCCGTTGAGTGCGTTGTTTAGGCGGTTGACACGTATGTCGGCCGAAATATTTCCCTTGACGGGCGGTGCAAAGGGGTTGAGTGCTATCCAGTCTTGCAGACGTATGTCACTGACCTTGACCACGAGGTCTTCATCGGCTCCGTGCATAGCATTGTCATGCTCATGAGCATGCTCGCTGTACAGAGCCAGCGAACTTGTGGCACTACGCATATGCAAATCGGCGTCTATATGCTTTGTGGCATAGTAATAGCGTATAAAATTGCCCTCATTAGCAGTCCATTGCTGGTAGCCGATAGTAGGATTGAGAGGCGTGATGTGCAACGTGGCTGTCGAATCGGCATTGAGCTCGATTTCTCCTCCCACAAGGAAACCGGTCTGTCCCTTGATGTTGCGTTGGTTGACATTGATGCCCAAACGTCCGGGGCGAAAAAAACCTGTGAGATCCACGGCAGCCCATGCATCGAGCGTACCGGGAAGGTTGCGTATCTTTGCCCCGTAATGGAGATGGTCGCCATGCTGGTGTATCTCGAGGTCTACCGAATCGAGACGCGTGTCTCCGGTGAAAAAGCCGAGGACGTCACCATCCAATGCCATGACGGTGTCGTTATAAGCTCGCAGACGCATATTGTCAAAGCCCATGTGGTTGTCGGCCAATACCTGAGTGAGCATATTGTTGTTGCCGGCCTGGACATCGAGTTCGAAGCGCGGCAATGCACGCTGCACCTCGGGAATGTCTATGCGACGCCGCTCGAATTGGGCGGCAAGGGTCGTCATCAGCGAGTCGCTGTGAGCCAGAACCTCGCGCAACCCGGTAGGGGCACTGAACAGGGCAAAGAGGTCACGGTTGCTAACATTAAGATTGACCGTGGTGTCGGAAGCGGCAAGCCGCGCACGCACGCGATCCACTGTCATTGTTCCACCTTCGTGAGCATACACAAAGTCGCGCAAATCCACCGAAGCATCCAGCAGCAGCGGATTGGCGGCATCGATGTCAGCACTTATGTCTGCATTGATACTCATCGTAGCCGGGGTGTTGCCGACCTTGAGCGACATCAAGTCTATATGTCGGCCATCGATGGCAGCTATCCAATTGTAACGGCTTCCTTGTATATTGCCCGAACCTTCGATGGAGAAATCGGCCGTGGTATTGTGCGAGTCGATGCGCAATATGGCCATTCCGTCGGCGACATGCAGCGTCCCTCCTATATCCGTCAAGCGGTCGCCGTTATAGGTGATGTCCGCCAAGTCAAGGTCTATATCGGCCGATGTATGCGGCGACATTATGTCCAGGCCGCGACCCTTGGCATTGATGCCGACCGTGACGTCCGAAATGCCCAACGATGGCATAAAAGCGTCTATCGGGAATTGGTATGCGTCCAGCTGTATGTCATACGCTTTGCCGCGTCCGTTGAAATTTCCGTCAAGGGTCAATTGGCCGGCGGAGGTGGTGGCTTGCAAGTTGCCGTTGTATGCGCCATTGCCGAAATCGATGCCGGCCTTGACGTCCATGGGCGGAATGCGCACCCCGGCATCGGGTCCCATAACAAGGCGCAGCCATGGGTCGATGTCCCCGAGTTTTCCTGAAAGGTCTATACTGCCGGTCATACGCTCAGGTGTCAGCACATTGTGCAGTCGTCCGCCGCCGTCAAGTCTCAATGCTCCGGGGACATGTAGTGACAAGTGTCCGATATCGGGATTGTTCATACTTCCGGTGACCTCGGCGGCCAAAGCTACACGCGTGTCCTTGCGCAAAGGCTGCAGATAGTTGTCGAAGTCGGGGAACATACATGCCAAGTCACTGACCGCAACCTTGGAGGGCGCGATGTCTACGCTTATACTTTGCTCGGAGTCGGTGCCAAGTGTGACATTAAAGTCCATAGCCGTTCCACCCGAAGTTTTCAAGTCAAAGTGCTGCAATCGCAGGGCGGCACTATCTATAGCCAACGTGCCGTCTGTATGCAAAACTATGCCGGAGCGTTCGCGACCGCTGATACACAACGGGACACGCACTTCGGAGGCTCGATTGTAAAACCCTTCAATGTCAAGGCTCATCGAATCCACTGCAATATACCCGAAATCCAGACCGGGTTGAGGGCGCAAGCCGCACGTAGTGTACAGTGCCTTGCTTCTGTCAAAATGTATCCCATCGACTTTCACCGTCCACGGCGCAGCGGGCGCTGATATGGTATCGACTTTTGCCGGCAGAGCAGCCAAGCGCTCCACAGTGGCCTGATCGGGCGCTATATATGCCACATTGAGGCCACTGCCGCCGATGTCGCCGACTTCAACGGTTTGCCCGGCAATGTCTATGCGTACATCGGAAATCATTCCACGGCTTATCACCGTCTGCAAAGTATCTATCGCCGGAAGCATATTCATGCGATAGGCGAAATTCGACAAGGCCAGATGTTCCACCTCTATGAGCAGGGGCGAGGGCTCGGACGATGGTTTGGGCGCAGCCGTATCCACAGGATTGATATACATGTCCACCAAAGCTCCGGCCAAGGCTCCGCGCTCGAGGCGTATGCGCAAGGTGTCTCCAAGAGATACGGACAGCGGCGCTGCGTCTATGTGCTCGGCGCTAAGGACTATGCAGGTGGCACTGTCTCGCGACCCCATGCGATACATCGCCTGCGAAAGCAATGCTTCGCTCACGTTGACACGTCCGTCAAGCAAGGGCCGAAGTCGTACGTCTGCATCTGCCGCCCCGAGACGAATCATAGTGTCGCCGTTTTGCACCAGCGACATGTCGCGAACCTTGACTCGAAGCGGGAATATAAGCCTCGCCTCGCCTACCTCGAGATGCGTCCCGGGTCGGCGATTGACAGCGGTGACGGCAGCATACAACGCATCGCGCTGCCACCACACCGAATAGACGCCTACGACTATTCCGGTGACCAGCAGCATCATGGACATCAGTGTCCACAACATTACCTTCACCACCGTGCGTGCCATGCTTCGAGCTGGCATCGGCGTCGGCTGTATATCCGTATCGGTCTGCAATGCCGTACTTGGCTTCATATATGCTCAACAATCAGGCGCGGCATTGTGTTCTCAGTCCACGGTCAGAGGCACGCGCCATATTTATTGCAAAGGTAAATAAAAACCCAAAGTCGTCAAAATCGACCGTTCCCTTATTCGCCGCATCGGGCAAAATATCGCATCTAAAGCCAAATTGCACATTGTCAGCAAAAAAACATTTGGGTGGAAACGGAAAAAATCGTACCTTTGCACACGATATGCGTAACCGCTGGCGGGACTTGGTAGCCCGCGAATGTTGCGTCAGTGCTAACATTTTAATTTTCAGAAAACTAAAATGGATTTAATCAAGATTGCCGAAGAGGCTTTTGCCAGTGGCAAGCAACATCCCGATTTCGGTCCCGGCGATACCATCACCGTGGCCTACCGCATCAAAGAAGGTAATAAGGAACGTATCCAGCAATACCGCGGTGTGGTTATCAAAATTTCGGGCGAAGGCGCCAAAAAGCGCTTCACCGTACGCAAAATGTCCGACAACATCGGCGTTGAGCGTATCTTCCCCATCGAGTCGCCGTTCATCGACTCCATCGTAGTCAACAAGTATGGCAAAGTTCGCCGCGCCAAACTGTACTACCTGCGTGGTCTCACCGGCAAAAAGGCTCGTATCAAAGAGCGTCGCGTCAAGAAAGCTTAAGACCCTCACTCTTACGACACAACCAAGACTTCAAAGACATTCTGTCCACTCCGGCAGAATGTCTTTGGTGTTTATATACAAAATGGGGCTGTATCACTGTAGGATATACGATTTTGGGTCTATTGAGTCCACTATTTTGATATCCCCACGCCACACCAATACAGAGCAACACTACCGTTAGAACACGCCGTGAGGCATCTCGGCACTCGCAAAAGTCGCCCACAATATCAGCAACCCTATGAGTACAGCCACACAGACCGCAAAACGCAACCCTAACTGACTATGGCGCGAGACTTTGGCTCTACATCTTTTTGGATTGTATTTTCGTCCCATATTTTTATTTGTGCTTGTTGCCATAAGTTTTTAACATTACGAGACATTGGCGCCACGCGTTGTCCGCAACTGCCACCTTCGTGCCTCTATTGTCACAACGCCAGCTCCATTGTTTTTGTTCGTATACACCTGATTTACGACACACCTGTCACTCCTTTTCACAAATAAGCAACTAAAAAACAAAATAACCATTAAAAAACTTGCATATCGAAGAATCGTTGTGTAAATTTGCCGTGAATAAATCCTCTCTCCCACCAATGCCCCTTAGAAATCACTTGGACATCCGGGGATAGAGAGAGAAAGAATACCAACCTTAAAAAAACACCTGATTATGAACAGAACCACCCGAAGACTGAAAGCGCTGCTGACAGCAGTGGCTTTGGGCGTGTGCTGTGCGTATGCACAGATCGCCCCGCCTGCCGGCTTTGTCCTGCCGGATGCTGACCCGGACGCCGCACCTTACGACTTCCACATGTCCAAGACAGATGGCGGCATGTCCGTCTCTCTCACCATCAACCGCATCGACCGCACCGT
>DAAP01000060.1 GCA_001701165.1 Bacteroidales bacterium H4
TTCTTTGGGCAGAAGCGAGATTATTTGCGCAAATAGTGTTAATTTTACCATAGGAAGTAGTCGAGTTTGAGCACTCACTACTAAGGTAGTTATTTTCTGCCTTAGTGACTACTTCCTTTTCCTTTTTTCCGATTTTATTTAGGACAATATTGCATATGTCTACAAAAAAGACAGACGCCACAATGCCGTGATGCATTATGGCGCCCTTTGTGTCTGAGCCGCGAGTGGGACTCGAACCCACGACCTTTTCGTTACGAATGAAATGCTCTACCAACTGAGCTATTGCGGCCTATGCTACCGGTCAAGGGGATGTCTCCTCGGCTTGAGCGGTGCAAAGTTACTAATAATTTATGGTTTGTTTACTATAAACAAGCGATATTTTTGATTTTTCAATCATCAACCGCGCCATGACAGGGGTGGCAACGTAAGGCACAACACCCGTCACAGTGGTCGTTGACCCGTAGTACGACGAATTGGTCTCGTAGGTTACGGATATCGGAGTCAATGTGAAAGTGATATCTTCGTCCGTAATCTGGTCTTTCTTAAGCAAATCAAGGAAGTAGTCTCGTAGCCCGATAAACTCATAAGTACCGCTCGTCGTGTTGTATGTGGCATAGAAAGATGTCTTGTTGTCGGGTATCTTGCTTTCCAAAAAGAACTTGTCTTTGTCTTTTGTCAAGGTCATCAACAGATATGTCGGCGGTTTTATGGAGTACTTATTGGCTATCTCCTCTACCGGGATGCTGATACCTACCGTATTGATTACGCCCAGGCCTTTGGAAACATTGGCACGATATTTCTCAATCATTTCGTTGCCGGGGAAACGGAATTGCACGTCAAGTCCGGCAGGAGCCATAATGACAGACTGACCTTGGGCTACACGGGCATTGATTTCGGGCGCTATTTCCAGCTTGATGTTGTTATTGGTAACAATTTCAGGCGTCACGGCAAAATAGTTGCCGGCACGCATGACCGTAGTGTCTTTTTTCTTGCTTTCGTCGTAGTATGTCTTGTGATAATACAGATGCATGGTCGTGGAAGCGATACGCGTCACACGGCCGTTGCCGAAAGTATTTTTAATATATAGCCCGGGAAATACCTTGGCAAAGTCCGAAGGCGTAGAATACGTCTGAGGATTGCTTCGGTAAGCCGAATAGAGTCCCTTGGCGAGGTCGCGCGGCAGGGTCACAGCCAACATACGGTATTTGAGCTTTTTGACCGAGTCAGGTTCGCCCACGGCACTGACATTGTATATCAGCGAAGCGTAACGTTTGGAACCGTCATAGTAGCCTGTCGGATCGAAGTCCGAGTATATCGGCGAGGGAAGTTGACGCGTCAAGGGATATATTTCCAATCCCATGGGCGCCACCGAGTCACCGGTGTATTCGCCGATGTTGAGCATCATCACCAGACGTAACGAGTCGATATCATTGACGCCTACACCTACGGTGTCCAAAACATTGGAGGGCATGAACTGAGTGACTATTTCGCTGGAAATGCTGCCATATCCGGGAGCGTCTACACGTCCTATCATCTGGGTAACCGAACGCGACAGGACCTGATGGTTGCTTATAGATTGTCCGGTGAGAGTGAAAGTAGTGTCTACGATTATGGCCACGCTGTCCTGCGTGATGGAGTTGCCTATGTCAGAGGAGTCGTCGCACGAGGGGGTCAGCATTGCAGACCCAGCCATGGCGGCAGCGGCGAGAATGGTGAGATACTTGTTCATCATGTATTTCTCAAATAGTATCGGAGAAGCCTTTGCGTATTGTCAGAGGTTTTTGTAGAAGTCCATATATGCGGCAGCATACCCTTCTTCGCTGGGGAAGGCCATGAAAGGTTTTCCGGAAGCCTTGGCTGCCTCAACGGCCTCGACAGGGGCGTCCGCCACAGCTTGAACCACACCGTCACTGTATTGCATGGCTATGCGATGCAATGCGGCCGTATCCACCGGGCCTCCAGAAATTACGGCAAGATCCTTGGCGCTGAAGCCGTCCATGCGCAACTTCTCGACAGCACGCGCATCCAACGGCGATTCCATTTCGTCGGCAAACAACGAGTACACCACCTTGACATTGCGAAATGCCGGGTCCTTGGCGTAACTCTTACGAATATACAGGGGCACAAGCGCGGAAATCCAGCCTGAACAGTGTATCACAACCGGCGGCCAGCGCAATTTCCTAACCGTCTCGAGGACGCCGCGAGCAAAGAACATCAGCCGCTCGTCGTTCTCCGAAGCCAAACTCTGTGTTTCCAGAGCACCCGAATTGTGGCGCTGGAAGTAGTCATCGCTATCTATAAAGTAAACCTGCATGCGCGAGGGCTGCAGCGTAGCCACCTTGATTATCAGCGGATGATCCGTGTCATCAATCACGATATTCAGACCTGACAGCCTTATCACTTCGTGCAGTTGGTTGCGACGCTCGTTGATGGCGCCATAACGCGGCATAAATGTGCGTACTTCAACGCCAAGCTCCTGGATACCCTGCGGCAAGTCGCGGCATAATCCGGACATGACATTCTGGGGCAAATACGGCGCTATTTCCTGCGAAATGTATAAGACTTTGTCTACCTCCATAATTAATCTAAATGCTTTTTGCGGTGGATATTTAATTCCTGCAAAGTTACGAATTTTTTCGGACATAGCCATCTCCGGAGTTCCACCACGCTCAACATTAACGTATTTTTTAACAAAAAAACAATAGCGGCCTCCGATGCGTGATACATCGAAAGCCGCCTTGGCCGTCGGGGTGACAGGATTCGAACCTGCGACCACCTGGTCCCAAACCAGGTGCGCTACCGGACTGCGCTACGCCCCGTTTGCGCCGCAAAGTTACGCATTTTTTGCGAAATGTGCAAGACATAGCCGACCAAGGCGTGCATACGCACCTGCATGTTTGATGAAAAAATCGTATCTTTGCGGTGCGTTAGGAGGATGAACGCACGCCGTAGACCATATCCGAGGTGACTTCCCGCACACGGACTATGCTCCGCCTGACACGACAAGCATTGACACACAGGATACAACCGGACAAACAACTATGGATAACAAATATAATGTGCTGCTGCTGGGCAGCGGCGGACGCGAATGTGCATTGGCATGGAAACTGGCCCAAAGCCCCCTGCTGGCCGAACTATATATAGCTCCGGGCAACGGCGGCACTGACGACTACGGAATCAACGTTGAGATTTCGCCTATGGACTTTGACGCTGTGGGCGATTTTGTGGCTTCACACGCCGTCAATATGGTGGTGTGCGGCAACGAGGATCCGCTCGTGGGCGGAATTCGCGAAGCACTGCTGCGCCGCTTTCCTTCATTATTGGTGGTAGGTCCGGACTCAGGGGGCGCCGCGCTCGAAGGTTCCAAAGATTACGCCAAGGCTTTCATGGCCGAATACGGCATCCCGACGGCCGCATACCGAACTTTTGACGCCGCTTCCATCGCCGAAGGCGAAGATTTTTTGGGCAGCCTGCAACCTCCCTACGTGCTCAAGGCTGACGGGCTGGCAGCCGGCAAAGGCGTGCTCATCATCGACAAACTTGACGAGGCGCGCAAGTCCCTGCGTCAGATGCTGTCCGGAATGTTCGGACAGGCTTCGGCTCGCGTAGTCATTGAGGAGTTTCTCAGCGGTATCGAGTGCTCTGTATTTGTTCTGACAGACGGCACAGGCAACTACCGCATATTGCCTGTAGCCAAGGACTACAAGCGCATAGGCGAAGGGGACACCGGGCCAAACACCGGGGGCATGGGCGCAGTCTCGCCCGTAGCTTTTGCCGATAGTGACTTTATGCCCAAGGTACGCACACGCATCATCGAACCTACATTAGCCGGACTACGCGACCGCGGAATCGACTATCGCGGCATCATTTTCTTGGGCCTCATCAATGTTGCCTCCAATCCATATGTCATTGAATACAATGTCCGCATGGGCGACCCGGAGACCGAAGCCGTGATGCTGCGCATCGACTCGGACCTGCTCGAATTGTTCGCGGCAGCGGCAAACGGCGCACTGGGCGACACCCTCCTGAAAATCTCGCCATTGGCAGCTGCCACGGTGATGGCCGTATCCCCGGGGTATCCGGGCAGCTATCCCAAAGGGTTGGCAATATCCATAGACACGAGTCGCATTCCGGCCGAGGCAGTGCTATTCCATGCCGGGACGCGGCGCAACCCGGACGGAACTTCGGTCACGGCCGGAGGACGCGTCATTGCCGCATCTGCCACAGCACCCTCCCTGGCCGAAGCGCTTGCAACGGCATACCAAGCCATGGACGCCATCGACTTCGAGGGCAAATACTTACGCTCGGACATCGGCCGAGATGTTCTGTCTTTGATGAAATGACGGCTTTAACAGACAGAAATCCCTGGGTCTTTCGCCATTTTCAAACGAAACGGCCGGCATCCGCAATCTTCAACCGATGCCGGGCTTAAAAAGACAACGATTAAACCAACTATGTTCAAGGCGCACAATTTTTCGCTGGTACAGTCTCAGGCAGCCACCATTTTTACTGCCATAGTGATGATGGTGGGCGCGCGATGGTTCTTTGCCTCCGCAGACGTGATACACATTAATGCCAACAGCGGCATAGTGACTCCCTCGGCCAATTTATGGATTGAATCATCCTATGCCTCAATGCTTGTCAACGTGGGACTTATCCTGACAACGGCAGTGATGATGCTGATACTAAACCAGCGCTACAACCTCCTGGGCACAGTCTCGACACTCGAAGCCACCATATTTTTTCCCATGTGTATGGCCACGCCCGACCTGCTGGTACAACTATCCACCGGCATTCTTTTGTGCATCATACTGATACTGTGCCTATTCCTTCTATACGACACCTATGGCAATCGAAACCGTACAGGCAATATCTATCTTATCTTCCTGCTCCTATCGGGCATGACCGTCACGCAATATTGCTATGCGCTATACATCCCGGTATTTATCTTAGGACTGGGACAGATGCGCATCATGGGATTCAAAACGCTTCTTGCAGCCCTGCTGGGCATCGTTTCGCCATGGTGGGTGATGCTCGGATGCGGAATTGCCGGCACCGACGATATCCGTTTTCCCGAATTGGAATCGCTGTTTGCCTCCGTGGGGCTCAATGACACGTTGCATGTCTTTGCGGCTGTGGCTGTCACCGCCGTCATTGCCATGGTATCGTGGAGCGCCAATTTCATGCGAATGCTCAGTTACAACGCACACAAGCGCGCATACGCCGGCAGTATTACCTTGGTAACCCTGTTCACCATCATCATCACCCTTGCCGACTATCCCAATGTCTGCGCCTACCTGCCCGTATTGTGCATGTGCGCCGCCTATCATTTCACCAATTACATCGCACGTCAGCAGCGACAGGTCCAAATCCCGGCTGTAGCCACCATCGTTGCCATTTACACCGCCATATACTTATGGAGAATGTTCCTTTGAATATTATCATCGATACACATATACCCTATATCAAAGGGGTTCTGGAACCCTATGTGCAATCAGTACGCTACCTTGAACCGTCGGCCATAGATGCCGCAGCCATGGCCGATGCACATTGTTTAATCACTCGCACTCGCACTCGCGTAGACGCGGCGCTACTTGACGGCAGCCCCTGCCGCATGGTGGCCACCGCGACCATAGGCACCGACCACATCGACCTCGCATATTGCCATAGTCACGGCATTACCGTGGCCAATGCCCCCGGATGCAATGCCCCGGCCGTGGCACAATACGTGCTATCGTCCGTACTCGCCTTGGCCAATAGACCTATGGCGCAGCATACCATAGGCATAGTTGGCGTAGGCCACGTGGGACGTATCGTTGAACGCTGGGCTCGCGCACTATCCATGAACGTACTGTGCTGCGACCCGCCGCGTGCCGCAGCCGGCGATCCGGGTGCATGGTACAACCTTGACGACATAGCCGCCCGAGCCGACGTCATCACCTTTCACACTCCGCTGACGCGTGACGGCGCATACCCCACATGGCATATGTGCGATGCGACATTTGTCCGCAGCCTGCGGCGCGCCCCTATCGTCATCAATGCCGCCCGTGGGCCTGTGGCCGACACCTCTGCAATGCTTCAAGGCCTGCGCGACGGCCATATACGCGCTGCCGTCATCGACACTTGGGAAGATGAGCCGAACATCAACCGCGAGTTGCTGGAACACGCCTCCATCGCGACCCCGCATATCGCCGGGTATTCGCGCGAAGGCAAGGCCCGGGCAACAGCAATGGTACTGAATGCCGTCTGCCATTTCTTCAGACTGCCGCAACTACTGCCCATCGGAGCACCGGTCATCCCCGCCGAAGACCTACGACCGGGAGCCGCCCCGATGCCGGCCGACCTACGCCAAGGTGCCGTGAGGCTGTTGCAAGACACGGCCTGCCTGCGTGCAAACCCCGACAACTTCGAGATACTGCGCTCCGCCTACGACCTTCGCCCCGAACCGAGATTGGCCATCGCCAACTGACCGATGCACAACCTGTCCGCGCACACTTCAACAAGTGCGTTTCAACACCCGTCGGCTACAAGAAGCATACCCTTCCGAGCTAAACATTTATGGACTAATCGCTTGTCCGTGCCTCATCCACATATCCGCATGTATTATGGAAATTTTTCCGTAATTTACTTTGCGGCGTAAAAAACTATTCGTAATTTTGCGGCATCGAAGCCGACACACCCCGGCCGGGCCACAGGCAACACAACCGGGCACAATATCGGCACCATCCTATCGGGCCGAGTTATCAGCTCGACGTTTACAACAGTAAAAACGCCACAATATCCACGCAAAACAACCTATACAAGCACTTTATTATAACCTCAAAAAAAATGAAAGTTGATATTATCGGAAGCTTTCTCCCACCTACGGAATTGGCCGAAGCCAAGAGGCTTTACGCTGCCGGCGCCATGGACGCCGCCACATACCGCAAAATTGAAGACCGCGCCGTAGACGATCTGGTAGCCAACGAATTGAAAGCCGGGTTGACAGAAGTGACCTCCGGCGAATTCCGCCGCCAATATTGGGACAAGGATTTTTATTTCGGGCTCAACGGCCTGACCAAAGAGCGCCTCGACAGCGGCCGCGTATACGCCGAGGACAACGTTCTGACCGACCTGCTGCGCGTCAAGGGACGCATCGCTGCCAACCCCGAACATCCATTCTACGAAGACTTCAAATACTTACAAAAAATCGTCAACGGCCGTGCCACATGCCGCCAGACACTACCGTCACCGAGCGAACTATACGTACGCATACTTTCGATGAGTCAGGGCAAGCCCGATTCGCTATACCCCGATACCGAGCAACTATTGGCCGACATAACCGACACCTACCGCGACACCATACGTCACTTCTACGACTTGGGATGCCGCAGCCTACAGTTGGACGACACCATATTCGGGCGCATATCCACCGATGCATACACCAAACACCTGCTCATGGGCGGTATAGACGTGATGACCCTGCAAGAAGTACTCATCGCACTCACCAATGCCTGCATCGACGGCGTACCCGCAGATATGCACATATCCATATTTATCAGCGGTGGCGACACCATCGTCCCGTCATGGCAAAACGTCGATTACGCCGATGACGTGATACCCAAGGCATTGTCGCGCCTCAAGGTAGCACAATTCTACCTGCCCTTCGACGGCAAGCATGCCAAAAGCCTGGATGCATTGCGCTTCGTACCCGCCGACAAGCAAGTGGCACTGGGGCTGATAGACGCACACACGCCGTGGGCATACTACTCAGACCGCATACTCGGATGCATCGATGCGGCACAACGCTACATAGCGCCCCAACTGCTCAGCATAACGCCCAAGACCGGCTTCAAACTGTCCAAATACAGCGAAAAAGGTCTCGATTACAGCGACCAGTGGCGCAAGCTCCAAGACCTGCACACTCTCGTCGACAACATCTGACAATCACTCACCGCCTCCCGTACACGGCGGCCCGAAAGTTTTTATGTGATGCCACACCTTTTTATAGGCCAATTGATATAATTATTGTAACTTTGCGCTCTGATTGGGACGGGCACTACGCACGTCCCCGCAAATAGTTTTATACACACAATGGAAATAGTCACTAAGACGGCACAGCTGGCCCAACTGACCCAAGCCGCCCGCAACGAAGGCAAAAGCGTAGGCCTGGTGCCTACTATGGGAGCCCTGCATCAGGGACACGCATCGCTGGTGCGCCGCGCACGCCGTGAAAACGATGTAGTCGTAGTCAGCGTATTCGTCAACCCCACACAATTCAACAACGCCGAAGACCTGCGCACCTACCCACGCACAGTAGACCGCGACTGCTCCCTGCTGGAGAGCCTCGGCGTCGACTATGCCTTCGTACCCACCCCCGAGGAAGTATATCCCGAGCCTGACACTCGCGTTTTCGATCTTGGCGAAGTGGCTGCTGTCATGGAAGGCCCGCGCCGACCGGGACACTTCAACGGCGTGGCGCAGATTGTCAGCCGACTGTTTGAATGGGCACACCCCACACGCGCATACTTCGGCGAAAAAGACTTTCAACAGATAGCAGTAATCCGCCGCATGGTAGCCCTGGAAGGCGGCTTTGACGGACTGCAAATCGTACCCTGCCCCATTGTCCGCGAAGCAGACGGACTGGCCTTATCATCGCGCAACGTCCACCTCACAGCCGAGCAACGTGCCATCGCCCCCACAATACACCGCGTCATGGAAGAAAGCCTCCAATGGTCCAAAACCATGACCGTGGACCAAGTGATAGCCCGCGTCACCGAGACACTCAACGCCACCGATTCGCTCCGTGTCGAGTATTATAACATCGTAGACCCCCTGACAATGCAACCCGTCAAGACCTGGGACCAGACTCACAACCCCGTGGGCTGCATCACGGTATACTGCGGCGATGTACGCCTGATAGACAACATCGCATACCCCGACAGCCTGCACAAATAACGCACACAACCAAAAGAAATGAACGTAGAAGTTCTCAAGAGCAAGATACACCGCGTCACCGTCACCGAGGCACGCCTCGATTACATCGGAAGCATCACCATCGACAGCGCCCTAATGGACGCCGCAGGCATCATTCCCGGCGAAAGAGTATACATCGTCGACAACAACAACGGTACACGCCTCGACACCTACGCCATAGCCGGCGAGGCCGGCAGCGGAGTGATATGCCTCAACGGCGCTGCCGCTCGCTGTGTCCAGCCCGGCGACATCGTCATTATTATGAGCTACGCCTCCATGCCGCTGGAAGAAGCCAAGAAATTCAAGCCCATGGTCATATTCCCGGACACGGAGACCAACCGACTGCTCTAAACACCACGTGCGGCATCGCCTGTTTCAATCAAAATTACACCCATCCCATCCCCACCTAAAGACAAGACACAATGTTTGACAAACTTACCGAGCACCTCGAACGAGGCTTCAAAATTCTCAAAGGCCAAGGGCGCATCACCGAAATCAACATCTCGGAGAGCCTCAAGGAAATACGTCGCGCCCTTGTCGAAGCCGACGTCAACTACAAGATTGCCAAGACCTTCGTAGACGAAGTCAAGGAAAAGGCGCTGGGTCAGAACGTTCTCACGGCCATCAAGCCGGGCGAACTCATGGTCAAGATAGTCCACGATGAGATGAGCAAACTCATGGGTGGAGACGCCGCACCGTTGCACATCGACGGGCGCCCCGCAATCATACTCATGAGCGGCCTCCAAGGCTCGGGCAAAACAACGTTTACAGCCAAGCTGGCCAACAAGTTGAAGAACGAAAAAGGCAAACGCCCGCTACTGGCGGCCTGCGACGTTTATCGTCCCGCAGCCATAGACCAGCTCAAAGCTCTGGCCGAAAATATCGGAGTTCCCGTATACAGTGAAGAAGGCAGCAAAGACCCCGTGTCCATAGCCAGGCACGCCATAGAGCAAGCACGGCGCGACGGCAACGACCTGGTAATCATCGATACCGCCGGTCGTCTGGCCGTGGACGAAGCTATGATGACCGAGATTGCTGATATCAAAAAAGCCGTCAAACCCTCTGAGACACTGTTTGTGGTCGATGCCATGACCGGACAGGACGCCGTCAATACAGCCAAAGCATTTAACGACCGCCTTGACTTCGACGGAGTGGTTCTCACCAAACTCGACGGCGATGCCAAGGCCGGTGCAGCCCTCACCATACGCTCGGTAGTCACAAAACCCATAAAATTCATAGGCACAAGCGAAAAGATGGACGGCATCGACACCTTCCACCCCGATCGCATGGCCAACCGCATCCTCGGCATGGGTGACATCGTGTCACTGGTCGAGAAAGCTCAGCAAGTATTCGACGAAAAGCAAGCCGCCGAAATCGAACGTAAGATGCTCAAAAACAAGTTCGATTTCAACGACTTCCGCGACCAGCTGAAACAAATCAAGAAGATGGGTGACCTCAAGTCCGTGGCTTCCATGATTCCGGGCGTGGGCAAAGCCATCAAAGATATGGACATTGATGAAAACGTATTCAAAAGCACAGAAGCAGTCATCGACTCCATGACCCCCTACGAACGCGCACACCCCGATTGTATCAACGAAAGCCGTCGTCGCCGCCTGGCTGCAGGCTCCGGAGTTCCCTATCAAGAGGTCAACGGCATCCTCAAACGCTTCAACGATATGCGCAAGATGATGCAAACCGTGGCCAATATGCGCAAAAACCCGCTGAAGATGGCACAACAAATGCGCCAGATGCAGCAAATGGCCAAACAGCGCCGCTAAGAGCATCGCGCTCTACGGCCTCGGCACTCACGCCACCGCCACCGAACAGAACCATATACCATACAACCATGCAAATCATTGACGGCAAAGCAACCGCCGCCGCCATCCGCGCCGAGATAGCCTCCTCAGTGGCCCAAATCGTTGACGCCGGAGGGCGTGCACCACACCTCGCCGCCATACTCGTCGGACACGATGGCGGCAGCGAATCTTACGTAGCATCCAAGGTCAAAGCCTGCGAAGAATGCGGCTTCGACTCCACACTGCTACGCTTCGAAGGCTCCATCTCTCAAGAGCAATTATTGGAACATATCCGCGACCTCAACAACAATCCCGACATCGACGGATTTATCGTGCAACTACCGCTGCCACGCCACATCGACACGCACGCCGTCATCGAAGCCATAGATCCGCACAAAGACGTCGACGGATTTCACCCGGCCAATGTCGGGCGACTAAGCATAGGGCTGCCCGGATTTGTAAGCGCCACCCCGGCAGGCATCATCGAACTGCTGCAACGATACCAAATCCCCACCTCGGGCAAGCATTGCGTAATCCTCGGACGAAGCAACATCGTAGGCAAGCCTCTGGCTATGCTCATGATGCAAAAGTCCTATCCGGGCGATGCTACTGTCACCGTATGCCACAGCCGCACGGCCGACATCGCCTCAATCACACGCACGGCCGACATATTGGTGGCCGCCATGGGCGTACCCGCATCCGTGACGGCAGATATGGTCAAGGAAGGCGCCACGGTCATCGATGTGGGCACCACGCGCGTGCCCGATGCAACGCGTGCCCGCGGCTGGAAGCTTTGCGGAGACGTGGACTTTGCCGCCGTAGCCCCCAAATGCAGCTACATCACACCCGTACCCGGCGGCGTAGGTCCCATGACCATCGCCATGCTGATGCGCAACACCCTACTCGCCGCTACCGGCGCTGTGTACCCCAAGCAATAACGCCGGACGATGTACAAGCGCACCGACAAGCCGTAACATGTACACCTAAAAACATATAAATCCTTGATTTTCGCCTCATTACTTTTCGAAATACTCTCACTACTGGTGCCACAGCAGCAGGCAACGCTGGTTTTTGCCGGTGATGCCATGATGCACCAAGGACAATTGGATGCCGCGTACCGCACAGGCGGCGACTACGATTTCTCCGGGTATTTCGATGCCGTTGCCCCTTGGATTAGCGCCACTGATTACGCCGTTGTCAACCTCGAGACCCCCGTGGCCGGCCCAAAATATTCGGGATATCCCTGCTTCAACGCTCCGGACAAATACGTGGATGCACTCATCGAAGCCGGATTTGACATGATGCTCACGGCCAACAACCACACTCTCGATCGACGCGACCGAGGCCTGTGCACGACAATCAAGACCCTCGACGCCAAAGGAGTAGACCATATAGGCACCTACCCCGATGCCGAGGCGCGAGCCAAAGCACTACCCTACATCAAGGACATCAAAGGATTCAAAGTTGGATTTCTCAACTACACATACGGCACCAACGGCATCCGTATCTCAGGCAACGTCGTAGTCGACTATATCGACCGAAAAACCATCGATGCAGACATCCGCGCCACTCGTGCCGCCGGAGCCGAAATCCTCGTCGTAGCCATACATTGGGGCGATGAATATCGACTGCTGCCCAACGCCTTTCAGCGCGATATGGCCCAATTTCTCAAAGACCGAGGCGTCGACCTCATTATCGGCGGACATCCCCACGTGATACAGCCCATGCAACTCGAGCCAAACGACAAAAACAACGAGCGTAATACACTGCTGGTCTACTCATTAGGCAATTTCATATCCAATATGAAAACCACGGACACGCGCGGCGGAGCCATGGTGCATGCCACACTCAAGCGCGATGCCAAAGGCCACGCCTATGTTGCCGAAGCCGGATACAAGCTTGTTTTCACCCTGCAGCCCAATGCTAAAGACCAAAATTTCAGGCTCGTACCCATAGATAGCGATACCGACATCGACTCAGTGGCCGGCATCAGAGCATCAGCATGCCGGGCATTCGTTGCATCAGCCTTGCGCATATTCAATAAACACAATAAATCCGTACCACGCATACACTGAACACTTTAAGCATCGACAGGCCTCAGTTTTACAAACCTCCAAAGCAGGATTGCCGACCACTTGCTTTGCCATATGGCAGAATATGCTTAACTTTGTGCATTGCCCAATCGTCGGCGCACGAGACGCCGACATGAGAGCATAGATCTGTAATACAACACAATACATACAACAAACAACCTAACGATTATGATTAAAAACCTTCGCCGCGCACTCGTAGCCATCATCGCCGTAGTTGCTATCAGCACTACCGCCTCGGCCCAATTTTCTTTCGGACCCCGTATAGGTATAGCAGTCAACAGCCTCAAATTCAATGAGGACATTCTCGACGGTAGCAACCGCACCGGATTTACCGGCGGTGTTCAGGCCGAATTCATGATTCCCGCCATCAACCTCGGCTTCGATGCTTCGCTGATGTACGTACGCCGTACCTCCAACGTTACAATCAGCAGCACTTCCGCCTCCGAAAAAGTATCCAAGGATTACTTCGAAATCCCCATCAACATCAAGTACAAATTCGGACTTCCCGTAGTCGGCAGCTTCCTGAGCCCCTACATCTTTACCGGACCGAGCTTCGCATTCCTGACCTCCGGTACAGCCGTCAAGGAAGCCTTCGAAGCCAAGAAATTCGATGTATCCTGGAACTTCGGCTTCGGCCTCCAATTCTTCCGCAAAGTGCAAGTGGCCGCCTCTTATGGCCTCGGACTTTCCAAGTCCCTCGTCAACAAGGCAGTAGGAAGCGCCATCCCCGAGGGCGATCTGGTCAACGGCAAAAACCGCTTCTGGACCATCACGGC
>DAAP01000025.1 GCA_001701165.1 Bacteroidales bacterium H4
TGGGGCACCATTGAAAACTGCTCGGTATCGGGCAGCGTCAACGGCGAGGTGTACGTCGGCGCTTTCAATCTGGCGAAAATGTGGTCAATAATGGCGAAACAGGCAAAAAACGGGGGAAATACGCCTTTTTTTGCTCTGTTTTTGCATATATCCGGTTTTTTCTTGGTTACGAAACGCCTTTTTGGGGAAAATTCGCAAAAAACCGCCGCTTGATAGATTATCGGAACCGCGAGAAAAAAAAAGGAGGGTGTGCCGTAAAAGCCAATTACGACACACCCCCACTGTATTACCTTTGATGTGGAAGTGTTACTTCACGCCCAATTTGGCCTTAACATCAGCAGTGATATCCTTGACATCGGCGCCAACGTATACGGGCAGTTCCTGTTGAAAAATGAACGTATATCCGCCTTCCTGCCCTACGGCTTTAATGGCTTCATGGATTTTTGTCTCGATGGGAGCCAAGAGGGTCTGTTGCTGTTTCTGCAAATCCTGCTGTGCTGTCTGACGGAACTGTTGCATCTTCTGATCAAGTTCCTGGAGTTCTTTTTCGCGACGTTCCTTGATTGCTGCCGGGGTATCGGCAGCCAGCTGCTGGTACTCGCCAAACTGTTTATTGAACTCGTCCTGCAGTTTCTTGAACTCGTCCTCGTATTTTTTGCTGGCCTCGTTGAGCTGATTATTGGCTGCCGTTGTCTCGGGCATTGCGGTAAAAATGCTGTTAGCGTCTACCACACCGAACTTTTGGGCGGCAGCGGGAAGGGCAATGGCTACTGCGGCCAAAGCGATTGCGATTTTTTTAATCATGATGTTTTGTAGTGGTTATAAGTATTTTTATTACTAATTATCTATTTGATTGGCCCGTAAAATTGGTTGGTCCGCGCCAAGGCTATTTAGCCGTTGCGTAGCCCATTTTGGCCAGCACATCGTTGCTGACGTCTATTTGGGGCGAGGCGTATATAATGTTAGAAGATGATGCACGATCAAATATCGCCTGAAAGCCGCGTTCCTGAGCCAATTTTTTGACGGCATTGTATATATCATCCTGTATAGGCTTGAGCAAGCTTTCGCGCTTTTTCTCCAGTTCACCTTGCGGGCCGAAGTACTTGTAGCGTAGTTCGGTAACTTCTTTTTCCTTGGCCACAATTTCCTCTTCACGTTTCTTGACCTGTTCCTCTGTCAGGAACACCTTGTCTGCCAAGTATGATTGATAGAGGTTTTCGGCCTCCTTACTTTTGTTTTCGATTTCTTTCTGCCAACGTTGTGACAGTTGGTTAAGTTGTTCGTTTGCCATCTCGTAGGAGGGCACATTTTTTAAAATGTACTCCATATCAATGAGTGCAAACTTCTGCGCAGAAGCGCCCAAGGTGGCGGCTGCGATTACGAGTAATGTCAAGAGTGTTCGTTTCATTGTCTTACGAATTGATTGCTTGTATGTCTTTTAGACACCGTATGTGCCATAAGGTTTAGTGGCAACGCGTATGTCTCGTTAGAATTCTTGTCCCAGGATAAAGTGGAAGTGGCTTCCGCCGCGTTCACCAAAGACTTTGTCAAAGCCGTAGGCCCAGTCTATACCCATCATACCCACCATCGGCAGGAATATGCGAACACCGACACCGGCGCTGCGTTTGAGCGTGAATGGATTGAAGTCTTTAACTGATGTCCAGGCGTTACCGGCCTCGGCAAAGGCCAAGGCATATATTGTGGTGGTAGGCTGAAGCATGAGCGGGAAATGAAGTTCGACTCCGAAACGTGTGTATGCGTAGCCTTCACTGCGATATGGAGTGAACTGACCATTGTCATATCCGCGCAGAGCTATGGTCTCGGTGGCATAGGTGTAACTACCGGACATACCGTCACCGCCTACATAGAAGGTCTCGAATGGCGTTTTAAGCCATTTGTTGTAGCTACCCAACAGACCTATGTCGGCACGTGTCATTAATACTGGAGTCCAAGTGCCGTTGGCATTAGCCAGCGGGGTATATGTTCGCGACTTGAAACGCAGTTTCCAGTATTCTATCCAGCGGTACAGCTCCTTCTTGGAGGCCGTGGTATTCTCCTTGGAAAGTTTTTCCCAGTCCTTATGTCCGGAGAAAAGCGATGCGGGAGGTGTCAACTGTAAGTTAAGCGAGAATGACGAACCGCTACGCGTATACAATGGATTGTCTATGGACGAACGGGCCAGTGTCAGGCCAAGAACTATGGCATTGGATGTACCGTTGTTCATATAATACAGATATTCCCAGTTTTTGAGGTAGTACCAGTTGTAGCCCAATTCGGCGGTAAAAGTGAAGTAGTCGTCAGGCCAGTTGAGACGTTTGCCGAAACCGATGTTTACGCCTACCATTTGCAGGACCTTATTAGGGTCGTAAGCGTTCTGGTAGTTATAATTGTAGTCGTAATACCCGCTTGAACCAAGGTAGCTGTAGGCATTTTGCCACTGGCTATTGTAGTATGAGGAGTTGACACCGGTCTGACGGCTATAATATGCGGATACTTGTAGCGAATTGGGTCGCTTGCCTCCAAACCACGGGTCAAGGAATGACAGCGAATAGGCCTGATAGTAACGGGCGTTGGTCTGTGCACTTATAGTGAAGGTTTGTCCCTCGCCCTGTGGGATGACACCCTTGTATGTGCTGGGGTGCAGCAGGTTTTTAATAGAGAAGTTGGTAAATTTAAGCGAAAGTTTGCCGATAATGCCGGTCTGTCCCCAGCCCATGGAGAATTCAATTTGGTCATTGGCCTTGGACTCGAGATTGAGAATAACATCGACAGTGCCGTTTTCCTCGTTGGGCTGAATGTCCGGCGCCATATTTTCGGGGTTGAAGTGGCCGGTTTGGGCTATTTCACGCAACGAGCGCATAAGGTCGGACTTGCTGAACAGTTCGCCGGGCTTGACGCGCAACTCGCGGCGCACAACCTTCTCATAAAGACGATCATTGCCATTGATTACTACGTTGTTGATACGGGCTTGGGGGCCTTCCATAACGCGCATTTCCAACGAAATACTATCACCGTCAATATCTTTTTCGATAGGTACGAGCTGGAAGAAGAGATATCCGTTGTCCATGTACAGCGAGTTGACTGCATCATCATCAGCACTCAGTCGCTTGTTCATGTACTTTTGGTTGTAGACATCTCCGGGCTGCATACCAAGGACGCTGTTGAGTACAGCATTGGGATACACTGTATTGCCTACCCAATTGATATCCTTGATGTAGTATTTTTTGCCTTCGTCAACATTGATATAGACATCTACAAGTTTTTCGTTATAAGGCACAACGCTATCACTCACGATGACAGCATCACGATAACCTTTTTCGTTATACTTTTCGATAATACGATTGAGGTCATCGCGGTAGTCCTGCTCGACGAATTTCTTTTGGCGGAAGAGGTTGACCAACTTATTTTTCTCGTTGGTTTTTTTCATGGCACGCTGTATCTGATTGGAGGACAACACACTGTTGCCGGTAATGTAGATTTTGTGTACCTTGACCTTGCTACGCTTATCCACTGATATATCTACTATCATCTGGTCGCGGTTGCTGAGATCTTCGTGGAGCGTAACGGCAACTTTAGCATTTCCGAAGCCCTTGTCGGCAAAGTATTTACGCGTAATGCGTTCAACGCGATTGACGATGTTTTGTGTTATTTGGTTGCCCTTCATCAGCTGCAGCATCTTTTGAAGGTCTTCGCGCTCGCCTTTTTTCATTCCGATATAGTTGATTTCGGAAATGCGTGGCTGTGTGCGCAGCTCCAATTCGAGCCAAGCCTTGTCGCCACAGGTTTTGAGGACCTTGACGCGAGCCTGTGCAAAGAGGCCTTGTCGCATAAGGCGTTTGATAGCATTGCTTAGGTCGTTGCCGGGTATTTCGAGCCGATCGCCTACCTTGATACCTGCATATCCGAGGACTATAAAGTCGTCATATGCCGGTGCTCCGGTAACCTTGATGTCAGCGATTTCGTAGGTGCGCGGCATGGCGCTGAAAACAACTGTGGGGTTGAATATAGTGTCAGTGCTTATGGTCGCGGACCGGCCTGAAGCTGATGGGCAAGCCATAGCGGAAGCCAGTGCCAGTAGAAGTGTCAGAAGGATCTTGCGCATATATGTGTATGGATGCTGTATACCTTATGTTGTTGCTTGTTATATGTTTGCGACTTGGGCGTCCAAGGCGTCCGCGTCAGTGATATTGTCGTGTGCGGTCG
Source organism: Bacteroidales bacterium H4 (assembly GCA_001701165.1). Lineage (GTDB taxonomy): Bacteria > Bacteroidota > Bacteroidia > Bacteroidales > Muribaculaceae > CAG-873. The sequence goes on from DAAP01000025.1 coordinate 4,204, forward strand.
ATGTCCTGCGGGCCTGTTCTCCGGTAAGGCCGAAGCGACGCTCGCGCAGCATATACTTGTGTATAATTTCTTCGAACTCGGCCGTGGTGAAAGCCGGCCAATACGTATCGGTCACAAAAATCTCGGCATAAGCGGCCTGCCACAGCAGGAAATTGCTCAAGCGCATGTCTCCGCCGGTGCGTATGACGATGTCCGGGTCGGGATACTGGGCCGTGGCCAAATACGCCCCAATGGTTTCCTCGTTGACCGAAGGCGCATCCAGCGTCCCGGCAGCGGCATCTACCGCTATACGTCGTGCTGCCCGGGCTATTTCCCAACGCGATGAGTAGCTGATGGCCAGGATAACCGTGAGTCCTGTGCACGCTTCTGTATCGGCCATACACTTGTCCAGCCGCTCCATGGCAAATGCCGGAATGCGGCCGCGGTCTCCTATAAGACGCAAGCGCACGTTGTTTCGTATCAATTCGGGGGTTTCTTGCTCGATAGCTGTAACTATCAGATGCATGAGCATGCCCACTTCCTCGGGCGGACGATTCCAATTCTCGGTACTGAAAGTGTACAGCGTCAGGAACTTGATGCCCATATCCGAGGCTGCCTGCGTGATGCGGTGTACCGTGGCAACACCCTCGACATGGCCTGCCGAACGGTCAAGTCCTTGTGCCAACGCCCATCGGCCGTTGCCGTCCATGATGACGGCCACGTGTCGGGGCAGTGTATTGGTGGCTGTGGTGGTCATTGCTGTATCTATTTGGTCAATCGACATAATGGCATGTCTCGCAGCGGCGTCCGAATTCGTAGGTGACGCCTATCTGAAATCGCGAGTACCAGTCGTTGTTCTTAACAAAAGATGATTTAATATGGTGTAAGTCCGTAAGTTCTTTTCCATCCACGTGGTCGCCGAAAGCCTTGATCATTACGAATGACGCACTCAGATTCCACCGCTCGCTGACCTTGTAGCGGACACCGAAGCCCATAGGTAGCGTGGGCGCCCAAGCTGTATATCCATCGCTACAGGCCATGCACAGACCCACGCCAAGGCTAAGATACGGAGTCCATCTCTTCAGTTTCTTGTAAGTTTCTCCTATTCCGTAGCTGAAGAAATTGAATTCGACATTGCCTTCGAGATCATACACCTGGCTTTTAAAGGAATACGTAGCTCCGGCAGGCAGCACATTGTCCATACCCGATGTATCGCCACTGAGAGTTTGTATTCCCAAGCGACCAACGAAATTCCAACGGCTGTCATATTGATAGGCAAATATGCCCGAAGCCGTAAATCCGGGATGCTTGAGAAGATTAGTGGAGGCGTCACCCAGATATCCGCTCATGCCGACGGCTATGCCGGCACTGAATTTGTAAGGAGTCTCCTGAGCGTGTGCCGTGGCTGTGGTCAGGCATACAACGACAATGGCCGAGCATATTACCCGGTACCACCGCCACGAACGACATAGTGGTTTATATTGACGCTTCTCCACAGTCATTTATTGCAGCGGTTTGAAAGTGAAGCGCATTATAGTGCCACGCCATACGGTGTTGTACAAGTTGCCGTAAGCGTTCTTGCCCCCGAATATATATATATAGGGACACTCCCAGGTGCTGACAGGCTTGGTCGCCATAGGCGAAGCCTCACGCGACACCATCGGGATAAGCATAGGCGACACTGCCGGGGTGGCAAGGAGTCGCCAATTAAGTGCAGCGGCCGAAGTGATGCCCAAAGTCGATGAATACACAAAACCACGGGCGTCATAACGCAGCGGCAAAGTGTTCTTGTCTATCTGTTGCAATTGGTCGGCCTTGTCCCAGTGCATTCCGAAGTCATGCGACACAAACACCGTGTCATTTAGTGTTCCATCGGAGCGGCGGCCCATCATGGCCAGCAGCACCGACTGCTTGTCTATGAGCCATGTGGTAGTGTCTACGGCTGTCACGAAATATGGTACCACCACAGGGTTTTCGATGCCGTAACGTAGTGGACGATGGCTGAGCTTGGCCCATGACTGTCCGTCATAGCCCCAAGTGTCGGCGCTGAGCACTCCGTCGGCACGACGTCCGCCGGTAAGCAACACCAATGGTGTGGAGGCCCAATCATATGTGTAATTGATAGTCTGTGAGGCACCGCGCACGGGAAATCCATCCTCCAATTGTGTCTTGGGACGCCCGTCAGCAGGATAGTACGCATGGTAGTACTTGCCACCATCGAGTACACAACCCATCAGTACTTTACCGTAATTGCCATAAATACTGAACCATCGTTGGGCTGTGGCTTTCCAAGATGCGCCGTCGGCGCTGGTGTATAGGTTGCCTTCTTCGTCGAGAACGTAAAGGGCGTCATCGCCGGCACTGAAGGTGCTTATTACAGGCTTAAATGTGAAATTCGGGGTTATATACTGCCATGTATCGGCCGGATTGACCGCCTTGGCCAAGCAATATGAGCCCTGATATTCGGTGAGGCAGTAGATGGCCGAGGCAGTGGCGGCAGCATTGCCGTCATTAGGCACGGCATAACGCGAGGGCAGGTTGCCGACCTCAGCGCGTGTCCACACCAACGAGTCACTCTTGACCGCATGAACGTTGATTTTTATTGTATACGAGCGTTCGAAGCTACCGTCCACGGAAACAAGACGCAGGCGTACCGGACCATTGCTGAAATCCACGGTATCTCCTGTATGTTTGATGTAGTCTATGACCGTGTCGGTGGTGCCGACACGCGGAACGTGCAACTCGGCCACGGACGCGCCGCCGGTCGTAATCATCGGACGAAGTTTGTTGAGCGGAGTGCCATAAGGCAGTGAGTCGGCATTGTATATCAATGCATTGGCCAAGTCTATGGAGAAATATACCGAATCCAAATTGGGCAAAATCTTGGAATCTTCGTAGAGTTTGAATTCGGTAACAGTGGCCGAGGAGTATGCCGGAGCATCGGGGTTCTCTTCGGCTTCGCTGTTGCAGGCGGCAATGCCGACGGCAGCGGCTGCAAGCAGTATGTAGTGCAGTGGTTTGTGCATGCGTAGTGTTCTTTTGTTTTCTAACCTGCAAAGTTATCATTTTACGCCCACACCCACAACCTTACAACGGCAAAACAGCACCGAGAGAGCCGTTTTTATAGGTTTTTAACGCGCACACGAACACTAATAGAGTCCTTGAATATGCCATAATATTCGATTGGCGCCATAGGTTCGTACAATAGTGGGCTCAACTTCAATATGCGGTGCGCAAGCACCGCCATTGTCGGCCAAATTAACGTCTGTAGCTATTTCGACACGGGCCGCATCCCATGTATTGTTCGCAATGAACGAAGCAAGCACGCTTGCCCCTCCCTCGACCAAGAGCGATGTAATGCCTTCGCAGTACAGCCGCGCCAACAACTCGTCTACCGAGGCATCACGGCAGACCTCTACCGGCTCGGTTGTACACGACAAATCGTTTTTGCTTAGGCGTCCTATGCGATCCCATACCAAAGGCTTCGGATTGTTCCCTCCCCACAAGCGCACATCCAGGCGCGGATGGTCTGAGAGCATTGTACCACTACCTACAAGTATGGCATCGTGCAGAGAACGTTGGCGATGCGCCAACACCGAGGTCAGCGGCGTGGATAATCTTATGGGGCTTCCGTCGGCCAATCCGATATATCCGTCGGCACTTTGCGCCCATTTGAGCGTAATATAGGGACGTCCGCTCTCGTGAGCGGTAAAAAAATGCGCATTGAGAGCGCGACATTCAGGCTCAAGCACACCTATACGCACTTCGATACCAGCATCGCGCAGCATGGCTATGCCACGGCCGCGAACTTTGGCAAATGGGTCAATGGTTCCCAAGACTACTCGATGGAATCGTTTGCGCACCAGCAACTCGGCACATGGAGGCGTTTTCCCGTAATGGGAACATGGCTCAAGGGTGACATAAATGGTAGACTTTTCCAATAAGTGTTCGTCACTTGGACGCACCGAGGACACTGCATTAACTTCGGCATGCCAACCGCCGTAACGGCGATGCCAGCCTTCGCCTATAACGCGTCCGTCAGGACCGACAATAACAGCGCCAACCATAGGATTAGGCGAGACGTAACCGCATCCGAGGGCGGCCAACTCGAGCGCACGTCGCATATAAATTTCATCCATAGGCATGGTTTTTATGAATATCAATGAATTATGCTATATTACTCGCTTGTCCGTTTCGCCAGATTAGGGCGTACATAATCCGACCGATATAGAGTGCATTCATTATCGCAGAAAAGTAGGCGCCGGAAGGTAGAAACCAAAGCTGAGCCCGACGTTCCATCTCTTGGCACCATCACCGGTAACATAATTGGCATATCCTGCAATGGTAGCAAAAGGCAGCGCATAAGACACTTGCGCTTCACCAAAAAACTGTATTCCATCGAACCATCCGCCCTGACGCGAGCCCAGACCATCTCCAAGAGTGCCTATGTCGGTTTGCTCGATGGGACGCAAGGGGACAAAAACGTTGGCCACGACACGTGCCGATAGGGCGCTATTGACCTTGTAGACCGGCACCAATCCGGCAGCCAAGTAAGATGTGGCACGCAGTGTGGGATTAAACACTCCGGCTGTAGCGGCTGTAGGCACAAAGGACGGAGCATCTGCTATGTCGGCGCTGTAAACGCCTGAAAGCTTACGCGTGGACAGCAATAAGTCACTTGTCAAGCCCAGCGAGACATGCCGCCCCAAGGACCAATAATTGGCCGTACGTACACCCAATTGCAACCACTGAGGCGAAGTCTCACGTTCTCCGTAACCCAGTATTCCGTCATGACTGTCATACCATTGGCGGCCAAGCACTCCCATAGCACACAGATCGTACGAACTGCCATCTGTGGGGAATTGTATATTGTCCAAAGAGTTGGCGGTAAAACGTATCAGCGCCTGACCCAAGCTGTAAGTGGAGCGGTCCCGGCCTATATCGTCCATATAGCTACCCACGCCCGAACCCTGTCGAAGCATATTGCGATAGAAGGAGGAACGTAAATAGCCATAACCGACCCCGAGACTCAAGCGTCCGCGGCGCGTTGCTGCAAAATCCCAATGCAGGCGTGCCATATACTCGCTATGGATATTGAATGTCGGAGCATCTGTCTGGTAGAATAAGTGCTCACTTTCGTAATACTTGCTGCGCGAAACCACGGCATCCAACCCCAAAGACGAAGGCACAGCACTTTTAAGCACCAGCGAGGCCTTGGCTTGCGCCGCAAGGTAACTCTGGCCAAGCCAAGCGTCCAGTCCGGCGTTGACGCCCGAATAGCTCATGGTCTTGTAATCTATCTCGGCAAAGATGTAATTATTGGTCGAAGATGTCAGATAGCCCCCTACCCCGATATTGATATTATTGCGTACAGCGGCCCGAAGATCCATAGCAAAAAGCCCGGTACTGTCGTTGTAGACTGCATGCGGCGACAAGTCACGCAAGCGTCCGGGCGAAATCGCCCGGTAAAAGGCCTCACGGGCACGATCGACACTTATGGTGTCAGAAGTTGTTCCCTCGTAACTGCGACCGCGGAATACGTATTCGATATACGCGTTTTGGCGCGGAGTGCCACCATTGACGCTGATGCTGTCAAAACGCAACTCAGGAGTGGCGGCTTTGAAGGCCGTGCGTCTGGTCTGACGCGCCACTGACGGGACACGCGTATGTATGCGTCCCTTAATCGAGTCCATCATGGACATGGTCGTGTCGTAACCTATACGATATATCTGCCGGGCCTTCTCCCAATCCAAAAGCCCGAAATTGTGTAAATCAACTTTAACCTTGATGCCGCGTGCCGGGTCCATGGAATAATCCTGTCGGTGCATTACCAGCTTGTCTATTTGGTCCATGAGCGAAGTTTGTGGACCGGAGGCTGGAGTGGAGACATCCACGCCCAATATAATATCAGGAGCAAAGTCGGCACTCATGACGTCCACAGGAAAGTTGTCGAATATACCTCCATCGTACAACAGCCGTCCGTCCACGCGTATGGGTTGAAAAACAATAGGGAAAGTCATGGACGTGCGTATGGCGTCACCGAGGCTGCCGTCCGAGTGTACCACCTTGCACTGAGCTTCCACATCCGAAGCTACACAACGGAAGGGAACAAACAATCGATCGAAATTGCCACCGCATTGCGCTGTATATGGTGCAAACAATTCCATGAAAGCGAAGTTCATAGGCAGCGGCGAAATAAGCGAAGCTGCCACCGAAGAGTGACGTGCCGTGCTATCGCCGGGCGCCACAGGAATGGTAAGCATGGACGATGTAGGCTCGTCTCGACTGAAGTAATAGACGTATGCCGGATCGGTCTTTCCCGAACTCCAATATGAGAATCCGGGACTCGTGAGCAGTTCCATCATTTCTTGCGGCGTATATCCGGCTGCATACAGACCGCCGACGATGGCACCCATACTGGTGCCGGACACATAGTCTATCGGTATATCGTTTTCCTCTAACGCCTGTATAACACCTATATGGGCTATACCTTTTGCACCGCCGCCGCTTAGCACAAGGCCAACAGCTTGTCGCGAAGCATCGGCAGGTTTCGCAGACACGTCCTGAGTTGGTACGGACGCACCTTGTACGGCAGTCCAGAGGCCTACAAAGCACGCAGCGACACTTATGCGTATCGCATTATGTTTCAACGATATGTATCTTTTTGTTTTTTGCATCTTCGGTCGAATGTTTGTATTCGAATGCAAAGATACGTTTTTCCGCCGTAAAGGGCAACACCCACGACGCATCGATGTATTGTACAAATTCTTATTAGGTCTTTATGCCGCAGATAGAAAGCCGCAATGCAGAACTCAGCGTTCGGACTTCGGCATAGCATCCACGTGCATACGGCATGCGGCACAGTCAAAGGTCAGGCGTAGCAGTCCAACCGAAGCGGAGACCGTCTCGGAAATCGGACGTAGATACAGCCGGTTGGGTAATTGTGCTCCCTGCGGCGTGCGCAGACATGCGCCCATTTCGCGGCGTAAGCAGTAACGACAAGTCATTACTCGTACCGGACGTGTGCCGTCAGGCTTATCTAACTCCATGGCAGGTGCTATTTTAGCAGCACCATGAGCCATGTAGAAATCACGTGCCTGAGCATTGGCCACATTATCATGAAACGTCAAGTCTCTACCCGCCAAAGCATCGGCAGCTGCCGTATCGGCATGGCGTGACTCGATGGTACGAACAACAGCCGCATCGCGGTCCAACATCTCAAGGGCTTGACGACGTAATGTCGTGAGGGTTTTGGCCGGCACAAATTCGTCGGGTTTTATGGTATCTTCCAAGCCCACAAGTGTGTATATCGTATCGCCAAGACGTGTAAGAATCGAAGCACGAACAACATCTTGCGGCGTGCGAGCCTGCCGACTCGGCACTCCGTCAAGGACTGCGGTAATTGATGCCGACCTTCCGCTGTCATTCACGTCCAGGGCAATACGATTGTCATCGATGCGGCGCAGTGACATGGTGATAGGTATGCGTCGTTCGGCACCGCGAGCAAGTGCGTCTTCAAAGGCTTTGTCGTAATTGCGATATAGCACCGTGCCTACACGTAGCGGTTCGACGGCTCCGGCGGGAAAAATCGTCGACAAATCTGCACTGACACGATTGACACGGAAACCACGGTATTCGCGGTTGCTGTCAAAGTATCCAAGTCCGTCACCGTTGGCAAGGGCTGCATCTACATGCACACGTATGCCTGGGCCGCGTCCTCCGACAACACGTGCCACGGGCACACCCACAGATTTAGGAGTGTCCCACGAGGCCATCTCGCCTTTGCCGGGCATGGTGCCGTCGATAAAGTATCGCGTAAACCTACGATTGAATGTACGTGCCACATCGGGATTGAAAGTCGGCACTGAAATCCCGGCCGAAGCACGACGATAGCGGCCACATGAGGAGGCTATAACAGCGTCTAAGGCCTGTGAATAGGCGGCCGTCACATTGGCCACGTAAGATGCGCTCTTGAGTCGCCCCTCGATTTTGAACGATGAGATGCCGGCATCGGCCATGGCAGCGAGGTCGCCCATGCGGTTTAAGTCGCGCAGCGACAACAGGTGTCGCCCATGTACAAGGACATCGCCCTCGGCGTCTACCAAGTCATAAGGCAAGCGACACATTTGGGCGCAGCAACCTCGGTTGGCACTACGCCCACCGGCAACGAGACTGGCACGACAGTCTCCGCTGTAGCACACACACAACGCTCCGTGTACAAAGGCCTCGAGGGAAGTACCGCGCGGCACCTCCTCGGCGTAGCGGCGAATGTCATCCAAAGACAATTCGCGCGGTAGCACTATCTGCCCGAATCCGGCTCGGGCCAGGAAGCGTGCCTTCTGCGGCGTGCGTATGTCGCACTGTGTGCTGGCGTGCAGGGCTATGGGTGGCAAATCCATGCGCAACAACGACATATCTTGCACTATGAGAGCGTCTACGCCGGCATGGTATAAATCCCACACCATGCGGCGTACATCGTCAAGTTCATCGTCATAGATTATGGTGTTGACCGTCACATAGACGCAGGCGCCATATCGGTGCGCATATTGACAGGCGCGGTGAATGTCTTCTATGCTGTTGGCCGCCGCAGCTCTTGCACCATGCGAAGGTGCTCCCATATACACGGCATCGGCACCATGATCTATGGCAACAATAGCGGTATCGGCATCACGTGCCGGAGCCAAAAGCTGTAATGGCCGCATTTCTGCGTTTTTGACCTTGGAGGATGTGGAATCGTCCTTAGCCGTCACGACGTTAGAAAGACGCCGTGCACTGTCCTCCACTTTGGCTTGTGGCGATTGTGTACGTAGTGATTGTGTGCGACTCATTTTTTCTTTTTGACCGAAAAGCCGAAGAAACCGAGATTACGGCCCATGGCATAGTACTTGCCGTGGCAGTAGACAAGCATTTCGAGGCGCTCCAAATCCAAAGCCCCGGTGGCCGGGTCGATATAGGCGTCATCAGCCAAAACGTCCAGCACCTCGGCAATGAACAAGTCGTGCGTACCAAGATGCATGATGTCGCGCACACGACATTCTATACTCACGGGGCTCTCAGCCACGCAGGGACATGCCACAGCCACGCCCGGAGCTCGTGTGAGCGAGCACGCCGCCCATTTGTCCAGGTCGCGCCCGGAACGCACGCCGCAGTAGTCCGTGGCTCTTGCCATATCGGCAGTGGTCAGATTGACTGTAAACTCCATGCTCTTCTTAATAAGGCCATAGGAGTAACGACTGGGGCGCACCGAAATGGAAAGCATCGCCGGATCGGAACATATCGTCCCGGTCCAAGCTACGGTAAAGAGATTGTCTCGGTCGGCACCGCCACAGCTGACAAGTACCACGGGCACAGGATTGAGCATAGTCCCGGCTCGCCAAACCTGTTTCACAGTATATGTGCGTCCTTGCCTGCGACGCTACAGGTGCAATAGTGGCAACTGATGACTACCGGGTCGCGCGATACCACATGGAAATGGGTGTCCATGGGCTCGTTGTTGGTGATACATTTGGGATTGGCGCAACGTACAATACCCACAATATCGTCCGAAAGAGTGACCGGACGTTTTTCTACCACCTCGTAGTCGCGTATAATATTTACTACTGCCGTGGGCGCAAACAGCGCTATACGGTCCAATTCATCCTGAGAAAATTCGACGTCAGCAACTTTGATGATGCCTTTACGACCGAGCTTGCTGCTTTGCAAGTTGTAGCCTATGGTGACGTATTTGTCCATAGACTCAACGCCAAGCACGCGCACGGCCTTGAAGAGTGCGGCCGACGGTATATGGTCGATGACAGTGCCGTTGCGCAGAGCGGCTACGGCGAGTTCTTTTTTATCACAAGTCATAATATGTTCTGTGTATGAGAGTCGATATTCAGATGTCGGCGGGATTTATGCCGAGAGCCCGGCAAATGATAGCCTGGCGAGCATATAGGCCATTGCGGGCCTGCTCAAAGTAATAGGCATGGGGATTGTCGTCGACGTCGCGGTCTATCTCGCCCACTCGCGGCAGCGGGTGCAGTATGCGCATGTTCGGACGCGCCCCTTCAAGCATTGAGGCTTTGAGCGTGTAGTAGTTTTTGACGCGCTCGTATTCCATGATGTCGGTGAAGCGTTCGCGCTGGACGCGTGTCATATAGATAATATCACTGCCCTGTATCACCGAGGGAGAGAATTCGACATGTTCGCTATAGCGTATGCCGTTGGTGCGGCAGAATTCGGTATACTGCGGCGGCATCTGCAATTCGGGACAAGCCACAAAGCGAAAACGGCTGCCAAACCACCGCATAGCTTGGAGTAACGAATGGACGGTACGCCCATATTTGAGGTCACCCACAAGTGTTATGTCGAGGTTGTCAAGACGTCCTTGGGTCTTGTATATGGAATAGAGGTCGAGCATGGTCTGCGAAGGATGCTGGTTGGCACCGTCACCGGCATTGATGACGGGGACATCCGTGACTTCGGAAGCATAACGCGCCGCCCCTTCGAGGTGATGGCGCATAATAATCAGGTCGACATAATTGGACACCATCTTGATGGTATCCTTGAGAGTCTCGCCCTTGGAGGTGGAGGTGTTGGCTGCATCGCTGAACCCGATGACACGTCCGCCAAGACGATTGACGGCGGTCTCGAAGCTAAGACGCGTGCGCGTGGAAGGCTCAAAAAACAACGTGGCAACGACACGACCTTCCAGCAGTCGCCGGTTAGGATTACGTTCAAAGCACGCGGCCTGTTCCAGCAATGTCAAAATCTCGTCTCGGCCGATGTCGGAGATTGATACAAGACTACGCTTATTCATTGGTATATTATGAGATTGATGGTGTATTCGTTGGTGTCGCCGGAATTAGGGCCTTTTAATGACCCTATGCACTTAGTGCATTCGGACTATGCGTCTCTTAAAAGTCTGCGTCGGGCATAGGTCCGCCAAGGGGGTCATTTCCTCCTATGGCCGGACCGGACGGAGAGGTGGGCGATGACATCACCCCGGCGGATGGAGCCGAGCCCACAGGCACGGCTGCACCACCGTTCAGCGATGACCCCACGGAAGCGAGGCTGGTAACGGGCTGGTCTTCGTGCATGTTTTCGAAACGCGCAAAACGTTTGCGAAAACGAAGCTCAATGTCATCCACCGAGCCGCTACGGTGCTTAGCCACAATAAATTCGGCCAAATCACGAATATCGCGACCATTGGCGTCAGTGTCGCTATGCAAATAGTATTCGGGGCGGTGTATGAAGCATACAATGTCGGCATCCTGTTCGATGGCGCCGGACTCTCGAAGGTCGCTCAACTGGGGGCGCTTGCCGTCCGTGCGGTTTTCAACGCTACGGTTAAGCTGCGACAGCGCCACTATTGGGATGTCAAGTTCCTTGGCCAGCTGCTTGAGCGAACGCGAAATCATACTGACTTCCTGCTCGCGCGAGCCGAATTTCATGCCGGAGGCATTCATCAGTTGCAAGTAGTCGATGATAATCATCTTAACTTGGTGTTCGCGCACAAGGCGACGAGCCTTGGTGCGCAATTCAAAGATGCTCAGTGACGGAGTATCGTCAATATAAAGGGGTGCCCCATTGAGGTTCTTGATCCGTGCCAGCAGTTGTTCCCATTCCATAGGAGTGAGTTGTCCGCTCTTGATTTTTGTACCATCAATTTCGCAGACATTGGATATAAGACGGTTGACCAACTGCAGGTTGGACATTTCAAGCGAGAATACGGCAATGGGTGTATTGTAGTTGATGGCCATGTTCTTGGCCATAGAGAGGACAAAGGCGGTCTTACCCATGGCCGGACGTGCGGCAATGATGATAAGATCGGAATTTTGCCATCCGGAAGTAAGCTTATCCAGGTCATGAAATCCGCTTTCGAGGCCGGAGAGACCGGAAGCACGATTAGCGGCATTCTGTATCTGATTGATGGCCTGAGAAATGACCGGATCTATCTGTGTAACATCTTTCTTGACGTTGCGTTGCGAAATCTCGAAGAGACGTCCCTCGGCTTCCTGCAATAGGTCGTCCACATCGTTGGTCTCGTCGTATGCCTTGCCTTCAATATTGGCTGCAAAGTTGATAAGCTCGCGTGCCAGGTATTTCTGTGCTACTATGCGTGCATGGTACTCGACGTGTGCGGCCGAGGTGATGCACGCAGTCAGTTCGGCAATATAGGCCGGGCCGCCCACCTTGTCGAGGGTGTCATTGGCTCGCAGTTGCTCGATGACGGTAAGCATGTCTATGGGCTTCTGTGCCGCGGCCAAAGTCTGTATAGCTTCGTAGACCATCTGGTGCTCGGGCTCGTAGAAACTCTCGGGCTTGAGGAGGTCGCAGACGGTGGTATAAGCATCCTTTTCGAGCATCATGGCGCCCAATACGGCCTGTTCGAGTTCTTTGTCTCGCGGCACTATGCGTCCTGCCGTGTCCTTGGGGCGGCCGTCGTCACGATTGCTGCGGTATCCACCCTTGCCATATCTTTTTTCGTTGTTATCCATTGTGTTTGCTTTGCTTAGAGAAATCCCGGTATCGGGGTCGTAGGTTCGGCGCTGCAGTGCGCGTTTATAGACGATACAAAGTTAACGCTAAGTCTGCGGACGTGTCGCATGTCCGGGCGACTTTTTATGGACATTTTTTCTACATCCACGGTTAACAGTCGTGTATAAGTTCCAGGGCACGCCCCAGCCACGGCTGGGCCATGTCCGCGGGTTTGAGGACGTCTTCGCCGTAAGTCACTATGTCTATGTCTATGGCGACGTCACCATGTAAATCGGGGCGATGACGCCCATGTGTATCTTCGTAGCGACGCAGTTCTCGGTGCAACGCTTCGCTGGAGCAGGTACAGGTACCGGTGACGGCAATATTGACGTAATCAGCCCCCACGCCGGTGTAAGACGGCGCACAAATAGCATCGCTGAAGTGTATGCCGGCGATGATACCACGCAGGTAGTCGCAGGCTTCATTGACGCGACGCCTGGCATCACGAGCATTGGAGCCTATGGTGAGCAGCACCGGAATATCTTGCGTAGTCGAGTTCATCGTAGGTTAGAGGTGGCGCGAGCGCAGGGTAAGCAGTGTGATTTCGGGCGTGGCGCCTATGCGTGCGGGGAAGCCCACGGTGCCGACACCTATATTGACATACAGCATGTGCGCGGGATCCTCATCGTAGAGACCTCCCCAATGTCGGTACCGGAAGACAGCCGGAGATAGACCCAGCACCTCGATTTGCATGGCGTGGGTGTGACCGCTCAACGTGAGAGCGAATTTTTGCTCATCGTGACGGAGGATGTCGCGCTCCCAATGCGCGGGATTATGCGTCAGCAGTATCTTGGCCGCACTGTCACCCGGTGTGGGATATGCGGCAGTCAAGTCTCCATAAGTTGCAAAGGGCGGATCGCCCACATTTTCGACGCCGACCAGCATAAGGCTGTCACCTTGGGCATTGCGCAAGACGTCATATTCGTTGTTGAGCATCTTCCACCCCATGCGCTTCTGCATGTCCTTGAGGGCCGAGACATCGGCTGCCTTGGCTGCAGCATCGGGCCAATCTTCGTAGTCACCATAGTCATGGTTGCCCATGATGGAATAGACGCCATAAGAGGCGTGCAAACGGGCGAGCACCGGCATAAAGGATTGCAACTCGGCGCTATGGCGATTGACAATATCTCCGGTGAACACTATCAGGTCGGGGCGCAAAGCGTTGACTTGGCTTACAATACGTGACACCATGGTGGTATCATCGCCCCAAGTGCCGACATGAAGGTCGCTAATTTGGGCAATGCGCAACCCATCGAAGCTTTTAGGCAGCCCCTGCATCGGCACTTCGATATAGCGAACATCTGTCTGCCAACGGCCCCAAAGAGCTCCATACCACATACCCAGGAATACAATGACTGCGAGGGCTGTGCCGACACCCGTGCATACACGGCTGCGACTTCGATGCCACAACATAGGCAGACGCGACAAGGCGTCTACTATCACAAAAAGATATTTGGATACGTACACGCTGATATATGCATAAAGCATCCACATCGTGACTCGTAAAACATCATCGCTGCCTGTACGTACCGGCATCAATATTATGGACACAAGCAACAATGCCATAAGCGCGGACACAACCAAATGCACATTGGCAAAAACTCGACGGCGAAGATATGAGCGCAACGCCATCCATATATAGGCATCGGCCAACATCCCCAATATAAGGGCGGTCACGAGTGTAATCAGTACCAATCGCATATTCTATTATGTCATTATGGCGTACTGTGAGGCTATTTCATAGCCACATTAGTGTTCGTGGTCATTATCGAGGCGGATTAACACCTCGCAGCCAATTGATTGCGCACAGGATTGGCGTACATAGTCAGCAGCATCTCCCGAGCGTAATCTTTTTCGTCCCCAACAAGACCGCCGGGAACATTGACACGGCCAAGTTGACGCTCTACATAATCGTCAAAAGCTTTGACATCGTCATCGCTATAATTCCCGGCCATAGCATCGGTACCGCTAAGCCGGTCGTAGGCGATATAGTTAATCGGATACAAACGATAGCCTTGGTGTATCTCGCGGTCTATCAAAGCACAAGCCTGATGTACAGCCTGAATACGCGGCGTACCTTCGATGGCACGCAAATCATCGTTTATAGGCTTGCCAAAATGGAAGTGTATGCGACCCTTGGGCGACAGCAACCCGGTCTCCATACTCAGCAGATCATCATGCTGGCTCTTCTTGAATTCGGGGTCGCGACGTCGCAGTACAAATTCATCAACTTTCAAGTAATCATTAGGATCGTACTCGTAGGTGATGGATACCGGCAAGAGGTTGATTTCTTCGAGGTTGGAGGCAAAGTCCTTGGTCGTTCCGGCCAAGGCAAGCATCTTGGCAAGGCTTTCCTGAGTCACATCATTTGAGTCCTTGGCACGACCCTGACGCTGAGCAATCCATACGCTCTCGTGACGCTTGGAAATGACATAGCGAATATACGAAGACAGCTGCTGAGCAGCACGCACAGCGTCCATCTTGGACACATCACGCTTGACGATAAAACTGCGGTTCAGTTTCACCAAGTCCGTAATCCAATCGTAGATAAGCAGGTTGTTGCCGATAGCAATCTGGGTTATAGGACGATGGGCGCGTATCATGCACACATTGAGGAACGAAGCGTCCAGCACGATGTCGCGGTGGTTGCTGATGAAGGTGTAAGACTGCCCCTCGACAATATTCTCCACGCCGGACATCGAAATACCATCCGAGGTCTTGCGTGCCAAATCCTCGAGGAAACCGCCTACAATACGGCTTTGGAAGTCCTGCTGATTGCGTACAGCCAACAGATGCTGTACAAACTGCGGATAATCAACGTCCGGCATCACGAAGCGGATGGCATGTTCGAAGCCCTCTTCGCCCACCAGTTTCTCCAGCTTCTCGCGGAAGCACCCGTCATCATACGGTGCAATGTCCGCCAATTCGGCCGGCACCGGCGGCACACTTGCCGCACCATCTTGATGTGCCGATGTCCCCGGACATTGACACTTCTGATTGTGTAAAGATATATCTTGGCCGTTAGGCTCATGGCCTTCGGGCATACTATTGTCTATTGTGTTGTCTTGTGACATTTCCTTGGTTTTGCGTCTTTCGATACTTTCCGCAAAGTTAGCAAATATCCCTCAACCCACAAAATCCACCGCAAACCGCACACACGACAACCAGCACCTGATAAAAGACCATACATCAAGCTAAAAGCCGTTTAATAAATCATCCTTTTCAACTCTGAATATCTTATGTTCAAGCTCTGGCGCAATTTTGCAAATCATCTTTTCCAATAAACAGAAATCCTTGTCAGACACCCTATAGCCAAAAGTGATACTTTTAATCACTATTTTCACAAAAGAACTTTTTGTGAAAACTCTCACTTCATTCTCATACTCCCATATCTTTGATTTATAACGGAGTAAATCTTCACCTGCTTTAACATCTCTTCTTGTAGGCAACTTATCCACGTATTTTACCGATTTAGGAGATAGACGACTACGTTTAGTCAATTCTAATTCTATGCAACAGCCTGTATGTCCATCTGCATAATGAGACCACAAAAGCCAATTCTTGGGGCTATTAGTTAGCGAAAGAATTCGCGAAGTCCTCATTTCCTGACTTTATCACTCAA
>DAAP01000041.1 GCA_001701165.1 Bacteroidales bacterium H4
GTGTCCCAATGATAAAGTCAGGTGCGGCTACATTTGTGCAAAGTTACACTTTTTCGCTCGAAAAACCGCAACTGTGCCGCCCCTCGCACTCTTAAAATATTCTAACTGCCTATGTGTCTGTTTGTTCATTTATACGTCAGTCAGGATAAAAAGAACGCCCCTCAAGTGTGCTGCCTTGCGGCTCGCCTGAGGGGCTTGTTGTCTTATGGCTTACTGTAGCCTTGGTTATGAGGCCGGAGCTTAGATTTTTAGCTTTTTGCGACCCTGCGGCGATACGAGGATGTATACGCCGTGGGGCAGGGCGTCGGCGGTGACTTCCGCTTCGCGCATGCCGCTGCCGACGCGCACGCCTTGCAGGTTGTATACCTCGTAGAGTGCGTCCGGCGTGTCCACGCTCACATCGTCCACGCCGTTATACCCTAATATATTCAAGAATTCCTTCCATTGGTCGGCTGTATTGTACTTATTGATAGATTCTTCCGGGACAAGCAACTTACAAGCCGTATAAACTTTTTTAAATGCACCTTCGCCACATATGGGCGGTTCAACGGCCAGAGAGACCAGTCTTGTCAGCCAGAAGCAGTCTTCGAAGGCGTATTCGCCGATGGAAGTGACGGAGTTGCCTATGGACACGGAAGTGAGCCTGGAGCAGCCGGAGAAGGCAAATTTACCGATTGAAGTGACTGAGTTGGAGATGGTCACGGAGGTTAGTCCGGAGCAGTAGGAGAAGGCGTAGTCGCCGATTGATGTGACGGAGTTGGGGATGGTCACGGAAGCGAGCCTGGAGCAGCCGGAGAAGGCGCCATTGCCGATTGAAGTAACGGAGTTGAGGATGGTCACGGAAGTAAGCCCGGAGCAGTTGTAGAAGGCGTATGTGCCGATAGAAGTAACGGAATTGGGAATGGTAGTATTCTTGCAACCGACGATTAATGTGTTCGTGGATGTCTCTATAATTGAATTACAATTGTCGCGAGAATCATATGTGCCATTATTTTTGTCAACGGTCACGGAAGTCAGCCCTGAGCAGCCGGCGAAGGCGCCATCGCCGATTGATGTAACGGAATTGGGAATGGTCACGGAAGTGAGCCCGGAGCAGTTGTCGAAGGCAAATTCACCGATTGATGTGACGGAGTTGGGGATGGTCACGGAAGCGAGCCTGGAGCAGCCGGAGAAGGCGCCATTGCCGATTGAAGTAACGGAGTTGAGGATGGTCACGGAAGTGAGCCTGGAGCAGTTGTAGAAGGCGTAGCCGCCGATGGAAGTGACGGAATTGGGGATGGTTACTGAAGTGAGCCCGGAGCAGCCGTAGAAGGCGTATGTGCCGATTGAAGTGACGGAATTAGGGATGGTCACGGAGGTTAGTCCGGAGCAGCGGGAGAAGGCAAATTCGCTGATTGTAGTGACGGAGTTGGGGATGGTCACGGAAGTGAGCCTGGAGCAGTCGAAGAAAGCGGCGTCGCCGATGGAAGTGACGGAGTTGCCGATGGTCACGGAAGTCAGCCCGGAGCAGCCGTGGAAAGCGTTATCGCCGATTGAAGTAACGGAGTTGGGGATGGTCACTGAAGTGAGCCCGGAGCAGCGTTCAAAGGCCCGGTCGCTGATTGAGGTGATGGAGTTTGGAATGGTCACGGAAGTGAGCCCGGAGCATCCGGAGAAGGCTGAGCCGGGAATTTTAGTGACTTTTTCGCCAATAGTCAATGAAGTGAGCCCGGAGCAGTCTTTGAAGGCGCTATCGCCGATGGAAGTGACGGAGTTGCCGATGGTCACGGAAGTGAGCCTGGAGCAGTTGTAGAAGGCGTGTCCGCCGATGGAAGTGACGGAGTTGGAGATGGTTACTGAAGTGAGCCCGGAGCAGTTGCAGAAGGCAAATTCGCCGATGGAAGTGACGGAATTGGGGATAGTCACTGAAGTGAGCCCGGAGCATTCTAAGAAAGCGGCGTCGCCGATTGAAGTGACTGAATATGTTGTTCCGCTGTAAGTTATAGATTCAGGGATGATAATGTTACCTACATATGCATCCTTGTTGTCTGAGGAACCGAGACCCATATATGTAACACTTGCTGTTTTGTCATCATTGTTAAGGTTATAGTAAATTCCATCAACTTTGCAGTCGTAGGCGAGGGCGTAGAAAGATGAGAAGATCAATAGGATGAGTAGGAGTGCCGGTCGGATGATTGTGTGAATAAGATGTCTGGGGATGATAGACGTGTGGTCGGGTTGGGATGCGGGATATTGCATCGCCGAGGTTTCGGCATGTGCCGGTTTTTCATTTTTGAGGTGTTTGAGTAGTGTCATAATGTCACTCTGGGGTTTTTGGCCCGGACAACGTCCTGCCCGGATGTTGATATGCAAAAAAGCGTGGACGTCTGTATCTGTTGCCGTCCTACAGCCCGGGGCTTCTCGCATTGCCCTATCAAAGTCGGACGGCAACGAGCAGAAGCCACGCTTGTATATGCAACGGCGACATCCACAAGCGTTTCTCGCGAAACGTCGTGCCGGATGGCGCGGAATCACATATCCACGGGCATCTACCGTTGCTCGACCCTTGACTTTGATATGAAATTTTGCGAGAATTTCAGGCTGTCAAGAATCAGCGCGGATAAACGCTTCCAAAAAAAATGTCTGCCGACCCACCCACTTTGCCCGTGACCGGGCTTCTGCGGTGCGGTCTGCATGGCAAAGTTACACATTTATTTGCACTTGGCAAATAAATTTTTATGAGCGACCAATTATTGATTTTGGAAGCCGTTTGTTTTTTTAACGATTTTGCAGTGTATAAAACAAGCGGGCGGCGGGACCCGGAAGGGGTTCCGCCGCCGCGTTATGGGTAGTTAAGCGCGAAGCTTATTATTTCTCGTCGTTGGCGAGTTTTTCTTTGAGGGCTGCGAGTGCCTCGAGGTCGCCGAGGGTGGTCTTCTCTAACGGGGCGTTGAGGGCTGCGGGAGCTTCTTCGGCCTTGGGTGCGCGAGTGGCACGTTTGGCTTTGCGCTCTGCTGCTTTCTCGGCGCGTGCTTCGTCTTCGAAGATGCGGCTGTGGCTGAGGATGATGCGCTTGCTGTCCTTGTTGAATTCGATGACCTTGAATTGGAGGGTCTCACCGGCCTTGGCCTGTGTTCCGTCTTCTTTGACGAGGTGCTTGGGCGTTGCAAAGCCTTCTACGCCGTGCTCGAGGGCTACGACAGCGCCTTTGTCAAATACTTCGGAGATGGTGCCTTCGTGGATCGAGCCTACGGCAAATTCGGTTTCAAAGGCATCCCAGGGGTTCTCCTCGAGCTGCTTGTGGCCGAGGCTGAGGCGACGATTTTCTTTGTCGATAGCGAGTACTTCGACATCGATGTCGGCACCGATTTGAGTGAATTCGCTGGGGTGTTTGATTTTCTTGGTCCAAGAGAGGTCGGAGATGTGGATCAGACCATCGACGCCTTCTTCGATTTCGACGAATACGCCGAAGTTGGTGAAGTTGCGCACCTTGGCGGTGTGGCGGCTGCCGATGGGGTATTTTGTCTCGATGTTCTCCCACGGGTCGTTCTTGAGCTGCTTGATGCCGAGGGACATCTTGCGGTCTTCGCGGTCGAGAGTGAGGACGACTGCTTCGACTTCGTCACCGACTTTCATGAAGTCCTGAGCGGAGCGCAGGTGCTGGCTCCAGGACATTTCGCTGACGTGGATGAGGCCTTCGACACCGGGGGCGATTTCTACAAATGCGCCGTAGTCGGCCATAACGACAACTTTGCCTTTGACCTTATCGCCAACTTTGAGATTGGGGTCGAGGGCATCCCACGGATGGGGCTGGAGTTGCTTGAGACCGAGGGCGATGCGCTTCTTCTCGTCGTCAAAGTCGAGAATAACGACGTTGAGTTTCTGGTCGAGTTGTACGACTTCGGCGGGGTCTGTAACGCGTCCCCAGGAGAGGTCGGTGATGTGGATAAGGCCGTCGACGCCGCCCAGGTCGATGAATGCGCCGTAGCTGACGATGTTCTTGACGGTGCCTTCGAGTACCTGGCCTTTCTCGAGCTTGGAGATGATTTCTTTCTTCTGAGCTTCGAGTTCGGCTTCGATGAGAGCCTTGTGGGATACAACGACGTTTTTGTATTCTTCGTTGATTTTGACCACTTTGAATTCCATGGTCTTGCCCACGTACATATCGTAGTCGCGGATGGGCTTAACGTCGATCTGCGATCCGGGGAGGAAGGCTTCGATGCCGAATACGTCGACAATCATGCCGCCTTTGGTGCGGCATTTGATAAAGCCTTTGATGATTTCGTCGTTGGCAAGTGCGGCGCTGATGCGTTCCCAAGCGCGTGCTGCACGAGCTTTCTTGTGGGAGAGGATGAGTTGACCCTTCTTGTCTTCTTGGTTTTCGATGAATACCTCTACAGTGTCGCCGACTTTGATGTCGGGGTTGTAGCGGAATTCGCTCATGGGGATGATGCCGTCGCTCTTGTAGCCGATGTTAACCACTGCTTCGCGCTTGTTCAGGGCGATGATGGTACCTTCGATTACATCCTTGTCCTTGACGGTGTTGAGCGATTCGTCATAGGTACGGGTGAGTTCCTCGCGCGATTTGGCGCTGGCGGTTTCGCCGTTTTCGTAGGCATCCCAATCGAAGTCTTCGATAGGGGTGTTTTTAAGTTCTGTCATTAAAAAAGTTAATAAAATGTTAGTATACTCTCGTAACGGTCGTTTGATGCTGTCCGTTTTTAGCGCGGCAAAGATACGCATAATTTTCTAATTACCAAAGTCTCCGGCGATTTTTGCGTTTTTTTATCGGAATATTGCGTAATTTTGCCGTGCCGATGCGTGTGCGCAGTGCTGCTCGGTATCAATTCTGATGTGCGGCATTGCCTCTTATTATAATAATGTGTTTAAAGATATGAATATTGCTGCCAAACCGCTTGCTCCGCCGGTGGCGGAGGGTGTACGCGACCACACTATTTCGATATGTAAGGGTATTGCCATTATCTTGATGGTTGTGGGGCACGTCGAGGCTCCGGAGCTGTTGACCAATTTTATTTACACGTTTCATATGCCGCTGTTTTTCATTGCGGCAGGCTACTTTTTCAGTCGCAAATGGCTTGACCGCCCTTGGGAATTTTGCGTCAGGCGTGTCAAGGGTCTTTATGTTCCGTTCTTGACTTGGGCGCTGGTGTTTTTGGCTCTCCATAATGTGCTGTTTTACTTCGGAGTGCTCAATGAGCAGTATGGCAATTGGACCGGAGGGGTTACTCATCCGTATTCGTGGGACGATGCCGCTCAGCGTCTTATAAATATTGTATTCTCGATGTCCGGGTATGACGAGTTTATGGCCGGCGCTTTCTGGTTTTTCCGCGGTCTTCTTGTTGCTTCGGTGTTGTTTCTGATACTGTATAAATTGCTTGACCGTCATACGCGGGTCCGCGGTGATATGGCGGTGGTGATAATATGTGTCATGGCTCTTGCTTTCACGGCTTTTCGCATATTTTTCAATGCGCGCATACAGACTATTCCCAATGGCGGGATGCGTGAGATTTGGGGGTTGTTTTTCTTTGCCGTGGGTTATCTGATGTGTCGCTACGGCGGCTATGTGCCACGGCGGTGGTGGCTGACGGCGTTGCTTTTCGGTCTGATGTGTCTGGCGGCATATTTACACTTGTGCGGAATGAACAATAGCGGCACTATGCGTGATGTGCTGACGCTGCCGCTGACCGGATTGACGGGCTTTGTAGTCACCTATCGCGTATCGGCCTTCATCCATGCCGGCCATCTCGGATCGCGTCTTCGTCGCTTGCTGGTGTATATAGGCGAGAATACGTTGTATATATTTATTTTTCATATAGTTGCATTCAAGGCAGTGAGTTTGCTTAAGATTCTATATTATGATTTGGATTGGGAACAGATGGGGTGTCACATGGTGATACATTACAATCATCTGGACTTTTTCTGGGTGCTGTATAGCGTTGCCGGAGTTGCGCTGCCGCTGTTGGGGCTTGAGGGAGTTCGCCGTCTTCGCCGCCGCTTACGTAAGGCGTGATTTCGAATTTGATTTGGTTTGATTTTCGGCAGTCGAAGCGCTCGTTTTTGCCGGGTCTGAAGGCTTCGAAAAATAAATAGAATTTTTTTGCGGAAATATTTGGCAGATAGAGAAATAGTGCGTATCTTTGCATCCGAAATATAGGCCAAAGGCCCGTTGCGCCATCGCTAAATCTTTGACGGATAAGGCGATAGGTGTGTTTTGGGCTGTGTGCCGTATGATAAAAAAGAACATCAACAACTGTATTAAACATTTTCAAGTAACACCAACAACTAAGATGCCTACTATTCAGCAATTAGTAAGAAAAGGACGCGTGGCACTGGTGGATAATAGCAAGTCGCCCGCTTTGGACTCCTGCCCCCAACGTCGCGGAGTCTGCGTGCGTGTGTACACCACCACTCCCAAGAAGCCTAACTCTGCCATCCGTAAGGTAGCGCGTGTGCGTTTGACCAATGGCAAAGAGGTCAACTCCTACATCCCCGGCGAGGGCCACAACCTGCAGGAGCACAGCATCGTGCTCGTTCGCGGCGGTCGTGTGAAAGACCTCCCCGGCGTACGTTATCACATCGTTCGCGGAACACTCGACACCTCCGGTGTCAAGGACCGTACGCAACGCCGAAGCAAATACGGCGCCAAGCGTCCCAAGGCCGGTGCAGCCAAGAAGTAATTGCCACAGGCACGGCAGTGAAGCTATACTGAAAGCACCGCGAGATTAAATCAAAACAAACAACATTTAACTCGTTTTCGTAAAACTTGAAAAGCAGCAGCCCGCACGACGGGCAAGCGGCAAAGGTTGAGTAAGTACCTCGCCCGACAGGCTGTCAGAGGACAGTGATAAAGCGGCCCGCCTCCGGGAACAACATCCACCACGCATCCGCCCGAAGGCATAAAGGCATAGCGACAGCGAGCCCGGTACCGAAGAACAAAGCAGCAAGCAACCAAGCAACTCGAAAACACTACGACACAACAACAATGAGAAAGGCAAAGCCCAAAAAACGGATCGTTCTACCCGATCCCGTGTTCAACGACGTGCGCGTCTCCAAGTTCGTCAACCACCTGATGTATGACGGAAAAAAGAACACAGCTTACACCATATTCTATAACGCTCTCGAGATTGTCAAGGCCAAACTTCCCAACGAGGAAGCTACCGCACTCGAGATCTGGAAAAAAGCCTTGGAGAACATTACTCCGCAAGTCGAGGTCAAGAGCCGTCGTATCGGCGGTGCCACCTTCCAGGTGCCTACCGAGATACGCCCCGACCGTAAGGAATCTATATCCATGAAGAACCTGATACTGTATGCACGCCGCCGTGGTGGCAAGACCATGGCCGACAAGCTCGCCGCAGAGGTGGTTGACGCTTTCAACAACCAAGGCGGTGCATTCAAACGCAAGGAAGATATGCATAAGATGGCAGAGGCCAACCGCGCCTTCGCCCATTTCCGCTTCTGATATTCGGAACAAGAAAGTCATAACAACAGTATCGCAGGACTTCATAAATATAGAAACCAACAACACATCCGAATATGTCACAAGCAGAAGACCAGAGACTAAAGTATACCCGAAATATCGGCATCATGGCGCACATCGATGCCGGCAAGACCACAACTTCGGAACGCATACTCTTCTATACAGGCCTTACCCATAAAATCGGTGAGGTACATGATGGCGCAGCCACCATGGACTGGATGGAACAGGAGCAGGAACGCGGCATTACAATCACCTCCGCCGCCACTACCGCATTCTGGAAATATAATGATGAGAAATACAAAATCAACCTCATCGACACTCCGGGACACGTTGACTTCACTGTCGAGGTGGAGCGCTCGCTCCGCGTACTTGATGGTGCTGTGGCTACATTCTGCGCCGTAGGCGGTGTAGAACCCCAGAGCGAAACCGTATGGCGTCAGGCCGACAAATACAACGTACCCCGTATCGGTTACGTCAACAAGATGGACCGCTCCGGCGCCAACTTCTTTGAGGTTGTACGCCAGCTCCATGATATTCTCGGCGCCAATCCCTGTCCCATACAGATACCTATAGGCGCTGAAGAAACATTCAAAGGCGTTGTCGACCTCATCCGTATGAAAGCCATATTCTGGCACGACGAGACCATGGGCGCCGACTACGAAGTCGATGATATCCCCGAAAACCTCCTCGGCGAGGCTCAGGAATACCGCGACAAGATGCTCGAGAAAATCGCCGAATACGATGACGCCCTCATGGAGAAATACTTTGATGACCCCTCCACCATCACCGAGGACGAAATCAAGGCAGCCCTGCGCAAAGCCACCCTGTCGATGAACGTTGTACCCATGATTTGCGGATCTTCGTTCAAGAACAAAGGCGTGCAGCCCCTGCTTGACGCCGTGTGCGCATACCTACCCAGCCCCGTAGACGCCGGTGCAGTGGAAGGCCACGCCGTAGGCGATCCCGACACCATCATCACACGCGAGCCCTCCTCCGAAGCACCCATGTGTGCACTTGCATTTAAGATTGCCACCGACCCCTATGTAGGCCGTCTGTGCTTCTTCCGCGTATACTCCGGCGATGTAAATGCCGGCAGCTACGTACTCAATGCTCGCTCGGGTAAGAAAGAACGTATTTCTCGCCTCTTCCAGATGCACTCCGCCAAGCAGAACCCCAAGGATACTATCGGTTGCGGCGATATAGGTGCCGGCGTGGGCTTCAAGGATATCCGCACCGGTGACACCCTCTGCGACGAAAATGCACCTATCGTACTCGAGGCCATGGACTTCCCCGATCCCGTAATCGGTATTGCGGTCGAGCCCCTTACACAGAAAGACCTCGACAAACTTGGCGTAGGTCTGCAGAAACTTGCCGAAGAAGACCCCACCTTCCAGGTTAAGACTAACGAAGAAACCGGCCAGACAGTTATCTCCGGTATGGGCGAGCTTCACCTCGACATCATCATCGATCGTCTCAAGCGCGAATTTAAAGTCGAGTGCAAGCAGGGCCGTCCTCAGGTTACCTACAAGGAATCCATCACCAAGCCAGTTGAGCTCCGCGAAGTGTTCAAGAAGCAGACCGGTGGTCGAGGCAAATTTGCCGACATCATCGTGCGCGTCGAACCCGTGGACGAAGGCTTCGAAGGCAACCTCCAGTTTGTGGACGAAGTTAAGGGTGGCAATATCCCCAAGGAGTTTATCCCCTCGATACAGAAAGGCTTTACCACAGCCATGAAGTCCGGTGTACTCGCCGGCTTCCCCGTAGAGCAGCTTAAGGTGACCGTTATTGACGGTTCGTTCCACCCCGTGGACTCCGACCAGCTCTCCTTCGAGCTCTGTGCCATTCAGGCATTTAAGAAAGCCTGCGAAAAAGCCGGTCCCGTGCTACTTGAACCCATAATGAAGATCGAGGTTGTCACTCCCGAAGAATCCATGGGTGATGTCATCTCCGACCTCAACAAGCGTCGCGGACAAGTCGAAGGCATGGAAACATCACGCTCGGGCGCTCGCGTAGTCAAGGCCAAGGCACCTTTGGCCGAAATGTTCGGCTACGTCACCGCCCTGCGTACCATCACCTCCGGACGCGCCACCTCGACGATGTCCTTCTCCCACTACGCCGAAGTATCCTCCTCGATAGCACGCAACGTGCTCACCGAGTGCCAAGGCCGCGTAGACCTAATCAAATAAAGCCAATAAAAACGCAAAGCACATCATAAGAAATCATGAGCCAAAAAATTCGCATTAAACTCAAATCTTACGATCACAACCTCGTCGACAAGAGCGCCGAGAAGATCGTCAAGACAGTGAAGGCCACGGGCGCCGTAATCTCCGGTCCCATACCCCTGCCTACACACAAGCGCATATTCACCGTCAACCGTTCGACATTCGTCAACAAGAAAGCGCGCGAACAATTCCAGCTCTCGTCATACAAACGCCTCATCGACATCTACAACTCCACAGCCAAGACCGTGGACGCACTCATGAAGCTGGAGCTTCCCAGCGGTGTCGAAGTAGAAATCAAAGTCTGACGAAGACCCCCGACATTCCGGTCCGGCTCTTGCGGCATTATGCCGCAGGGTCCCCGGAAAGGGATACAAGAAAATCAACAATTAATAAATAATATCCAACCACAAAACCAACACAGAAATGCCAGGATTATTAGGAAAGAAAATCGGAATGACATCCGTTTTCAGTGCCGAGGGAAAGAACATTCCATGCACTGTTGTCGAAGTAGGTCCTTGCGTGGTTACACAGGTCAAGACAGTGGCTAAGGACGGCTATGATGCCGTACAGCTCGGTTTCGGAGAACAAAAGGAGAAACACCTCACCGCTCCCGAATTGGGTCACTTCAAGAAAGCCGGTGTAGCACCCAAGCGATACTTGGCCGAGTTCAAGGGTTTCGAAGGACAATACAGCGCCGGAGACACCATCACCGCCGAACTATTCAGCGAAAACGACTTCGTTGACGTAGTCGGCATCAGCAAAGGTAAAGGCTACCAAGGCGTAGTCAAGCGCCACGGCTTCGGCGGCGTCGGCCAAACCACACACGGCCAGCACAACCGCTTGCGCGCGCCCGGTTCGGTAGGTGCCTGCTCCTATCCCGCCAAGGTCTTCAAGGGAATGCGTATGGCCGGTCAGATGGGCAACCGTCAGGTAACGGTTCAGAACCTCCAGGTCATCAAGATCATCCCCGAACACAATATTATAATGCTCAAGGGCTCCATTCCCGGAAGCAAAGGTTCAATCATTTCAATCGAGAAATAACAATGGAACTCGCAATATACACCCAAGAAGGAAAAGACACCGGTCGTAAGGCAGTCCTCAACGACGAGGTGTTCGCGATAGAGCCCAACGAGCACGTACTCTACCTCGCCGTAAAACAGTATCTTGCCAACCAACGTCAGGGTACACATAAATCCAAAGAGCGTAGCGAAGTGTCCGGCTCGACGCGTAAGCTGCACAAACAAAAAGGCGGCGGCGGTTCGCGTATCGGTGATATCAACTCGCCCGTACTCGTAGGTGGCGGCCGCGTATTCGGTCCCCGTCCTCGCGACTACCGTTTCAAACTTAATGCCAAGATGAAAGACCTCGCACGTCGCAGCGCATTGTCCGCCAAGGCAGCCGACGGCCGGATCATCGTGGTCGAAGACATCAAAATCGATGCTCCCAAGACTAAAGAGTTTGTCAAGATAGCCAAGGCCCTCAACTTTGAAGGCAAGAAGGTACTCGTGCTCAATGCGGGCATCGACCGCAATGTGACGCTGTCGGCACGCAACGTTCCCGGAGTCAATATCCTCCGCGCCGGCGATGCCAACACCTACGCACTGCTCAACAACAACGTAATCATCATTACCGAAAGCTCGCTCGAGACGGTAAACAAATTCTAAGGAGGAACAACAATGGATATAATGATTAAACCCATCATTACCGAGAAGGCCACCAAGCTTACCGAAAAGCACGGGACATACACCTTCCGCGTATCCCCCGAGGCAAACAAATACCAGATTAAGGCCCTCGTAGAGCAAACTTACGGTGTAAAAGTCGTCAACGTCAACACAGCCGTAGTCCGCGGCAAGAACAAATCTCGCTGGACTCGCACCGGCCTTCTTCGCGGCAAGACAGCCCAGTGGAAGAAAGCCTTTGTAAACGTCGCCGACGGTCAGACCATAGACTTCTTTAGCAACATCTAACATAAAATGGCAGTAAGAAAATTCAAGCCCACCACCCCCGGGCAACGACACAAAGTTATCGGTGTATTCAAAGGTACCATCACTGCTACTACACCGGAGAAATCTCTTACAGTCGGTAAGCGTGCCAGCGGCGGACGCAACGCCGAAGGCCACCTCACCTCCCGATACCTGGGCGGTGGCCACAAACGCAAGTACCGTATCATAGACTTTAAGAGAAACAAAGACGGCATACCCGCCGTAGTCAAGAGCATCGAGTACGACCCCAACCGCTCGGCACGCATCGCCCTGCTGTATTACGTCGACGGTGCCAAAGCGTACATCATCGCGCCCAACGGCCTCGAAGTCGGCACCACCGTGGTTTCCGGCGAAGACGTGGCTCCCGAAGTAGGCAACTGCCTGCCTCTGGGTAAGATACCTGTAGGTACGCTGGTACACAACATCGAGCTCCGTCCCGGCCAGGGCGCATTCATCGCTCGCAGCGCCGGCACCTTCGCACAGATAGTGTCTCGCGAGGGCAACTATGCTATTATCAAACTTCCTTCGGGCGAAACTCGCAAAATCCTTGCCGCCTGCCGAGCAACCGTCGGCGTCGTGGGCAATAGCGAACACTCGCTCGAACGCTCCGGTAAGGCCGGCCGCTCGCGCTGGCTCGGCCGTCGTCCGCGCAACCGCGGCGTGGTTATGAACCCTGTCGATCACCCCATGGGTGGTGGCGAAGGCCGCGCTTCCGGTGGACATCCCCGCTCACGCAAGGGTCTCTACGCTAAAGGTCTCAAGACCCGTGCGCCCAAGAAGCACTCTTCGAAGTACATCATTGAGAGAAGAAAGAAGTAATCAGATAATCAGCATACACTTATGAGCCGTTCCCTAAAAAAAGGACCCTTTATCTCCGTAAAGCTGGAGAAAAAAGTCGCCGACATGGACGCCAGCGGCAAGAAGAACGTCATTAAGACGTGGAGTCGCGCATCCATGATTGCTCCCGAGTTCGTAGGCCACACTTTCGCCGTACACAACGGCAACAAGTTTATTCCCGTGTACGTTACAGAAAACATGGTAGGCCACAAGCTCGGCGAATTCGCCCCCACCCGCACATTCCGCGGACACGCCGGCAACAAGAAAAAATAATCCGGCGACCGCGGCGGTAACCGCCCACCGCAAGGTGGCGACATCGTGCAGCGGCGACAGCCAAGGCCCAATTCGGCCGCGCAAGTGCCCTCCAACGTTAGCCAGCCTTCCTCGGCAAGTACCCCGGAGACACCGCGCCACCCTGATGGCACTACGGCAACCGACCGCAACGTAATACCGTCGCGACCAGACATCCAAAACAACAAAAAAACAGAACCCGCCAAAACAACCGCATAACACAATGGGTAAAAGAAAAAAAGAAGCAGCCGACAAAATCAAGGCAGTCAAGAGAGAGACCGCCTTTGCCCGGCTCAACAACGTGCCTTCTTCCCCCCGCAAGATGCGCCTCGTGGCCGACATGGTACGCGGCAAAGAAGTTTTCCGCGCCTTAGGCCTGCTTAAGTTCTCCAACAAGGAGGCCGCCGGACGCCTTGAAAAGCTCCTGCGCTCGGCCATCGCCAACTGGGAAGCAAAGAACGAAGAAAAGGCAGAAGCCGGCGTACTCTGCGTCAAAACCATACACGTAGACTGCGCCCCGATGCTCAAACGCCTTCGCACAGCGCCCCAAGGACGTGGCTACCGCATACGCAAGCGCTCCAACCACGTTACTATCATCGTAGACCGTATCAACCAAAACACAGAAGCATAAACCATGGGACAGAAAGTTAATCCTATCAGCAACCGCCTCGGCATCATCCGCGGCTGGGATTCCAACTGGTACGGCGGCAAGAAATACGGCGACACCATCTTAGAAGACTCGCGCCTTCGCCGCTACCTCGACGTCCGCTTGGCCAAATGCTCGGTATCCCGCATTGTCATCGAACGCACCCTCAAGCTCGTAACCATCACAGTGTGCACATCGCGCCCCGGTCTGATCATCGGCAAGGGTGGCAGCGAAGTAGAAAAACTCAAGGAAGAGCTCAAGAAAATTACAGACAAGGACGTGCAAATCAATATCTTCGAGGTGAAACGCCCCGAGATGGACGCCCAAATCGTAGCAGCCAACATCGCACGCCAGATTGAAGGTAAGATTGCCTATCGCCGCGCCGTCAAGATGGCCGTTGCATCGACCATGCGCGCAGGCGCCGAGGGTATTAAGGTACAAGTCAGCGGCCGCCTCAATGGTGCCGAAATGGCTCGTAGCGAGATGTTCAAGGAAGGCCGTACGCCACTGCACACCCTGCGTGCCGACATCGACTACGCACTCGTGGAAGCTCACACCAAAGTCGGCGTTGTCGGCGTTAAGGTGTGGATTTGCCGTGGTGAAGTCTATGGCAAACGTGACCTGGCTCCCTCGTTCACACAGGCCTCCAAGGAAAATCGTTCGGCCGGCGCTCCGGCAGGACGTCGCGGAGGCTTCCGCCGCGGTGCCAAGAACCCCCGTTGAGGCACGGCAAGCGGAGACCAACACAAAAGTTAACAACATCCAACACAAACGACAATGTTACAACCTAAGAAAACCAAATTCCGCCGTTCACAAAAAGGCCGCATGAAAGGTAATGCCCAGCGTGGCAACCAGCTTGCCTTCGGCTCCTTTGGTATAAAGACCCTTGAATCCAAATGGATTACCGGTCGCCAGATAGAGGCTGCTCGTATCGCCGTGACGCGCTATATGCAGCGTCAGGGTCAGATTTGGATACGCATCTTCCCCGACAAGCCCATCACCAAGAAACCTGCCGAAGTCCGCATGGGTAAAGGTAAGGGTTCGCCCGAAGGCTTCGTGGCACCCGTCACCCCCGGTCGCATAATTATCGAGGTCGAAGGCGTAAGCTACGAAATC
Source organism: Bacteroidales bacterium H4 (assembly GCA_001701165.1). Taxonomy (GTDB): domain Bacteria; phylum Bacteroidota; class Bacteroidia; order Bacteroidales; family Muribaculaceae; genus CAG-873. The sequence goes on from DAAP01000041.1 coordinate 14,572, forward strand.
GCAAAGGAGGCACTGCGCCTTGCAGCCCAGAAGCTCCCAGTAGTCACCAAGTTCGTCGTCGCTCGCGACTACGATCCCAGTCAGAACGTCTAAAAGTCAGCACGCCACTATGAAACAGCAAGAAATCAAAGAAATGGCGACCGCCGACCTGCGCGCACGCCTCGCACAGATGGAGAAAGACTACCGCCAGCTCACCATCAACCACGCCGTAACGCCCCTGGATAACCCCGCAAAGATTACCGCCGACCGCCGTGCCATTGCACGCGTGAAGACGGAACTTCGTGCTCGCGAAATTCAGGAAGCCAAAGCTGCGAAATAACTCCGGACATCCCCATCCAATGTTCCACAACAACTAACAACAGAAACACATGGAAAAACGAAATCTTCGTAAAGAACGCATCGGGGTTGTTTCCAGCAACAAAGGCGACAAGACAATCACCGTGACCGTAAAATGGAAAGAGAAACACCCCATCTACGGTAAATTCGTGAACAAGACCAAGAAGTTCCACGCCCACGACGAGAAGAACGAGTGCTCTATAGGTGACACCGTGCGCCTGATGGAGACCCGTCCTCTAAGCAAGACCAAGCGTTGGAGATTAGTAGAAATCATCGAAAAAGTTAAGTAACGACAATGATACAGACCGAAACACGGCTCAATGTAGCCGACAACTCCGGCGCAAAAGAAGTGCTGTGCATCCGCGTACTTGGAGGCACAGGGCGCCGTTATGCTTCCGTAGGTGACATCATCGTAGTATCGGTGAAAAATGCCTTGCCCGGTTCCGACGTCAAGAAAGGTACCGTCAGCAAAGCCGTCGTCGTACGCACCAATAAGGAAATCCGCCGTGCTGACGGGTCCTACATTCGCTTTGACGACAACGCCTGCGTGTTGCTCAACAACGCCGGTGAGCTTCGCGGCACGCGTATCTTCGGGCCGGTAGCCCGTGAGCTCCGTGCCACCAACATGAAAATCGTTTCACTGGCACCCGAGGTGCTCTAACCGCGCCTCGTGCCACCAAACACAAACAAGACAATGAGCAAACAGCATATCAAAAAAGGCGACACCGTACAAGTGCTCGCCGGCGAAGACCGCGGCAAACAAGGACGTGTACTCCAGGTACTCGTCAAGAAAGACCGCGTGGTCGTCGAAGGCGTCAATGTAGTCACCAAGGCTACCAAGCCCTCGGCCCAGCATCCGCAGGGCGGGTTGGTGAAGAAAGAGGCCGGCATACATGTGAGCAACGTTGCCCTACTCGATCCCAAGAGCGGCAAGCCCGTACGTGTGGGTTTCCGCAAAAACGATGCAGGCAAGACAGTCCGTTATTCAAAAAAATCAGGAGAGGAGATTAAATAATGAGCACCACCACACTTCAGAAAGATTACAAGGAGCGCATTATTCCCGCCCTTGAGAAAGAGTTCAACTACACCACCGTCATGCAGGTGCCCCGTTTGGAGAAGATAGTCATCAATCAGGGTCTTGGCGAAGCCACTCAGGATCGCAAGATTATAGATACGGCCATCGCCGAGCTTACCGCCATCACCGGTCAGAAAGCAGTGGCCACCCTGTCCAAGAAGGATATCTCCAATTTCCATCTGCGTAAGAAGATGCCCGTAGGCGTACGTGTGACTCTTCGTCGCGAGCGTATGTACGAGTTCCTCGAGCGTTTGGTACGCGTGGCGCTGCCCCGTATCCGTGACTTCAAGGGCATCGAAGGTAAGCTTGACGGCCGTGGCAACTACACCCTTGGCATCACCGAGCAGATTATCTTCCCCGAGATTAACATCGATTCGATCAGCAAGCTTCTCGGCATGAACATCACTTTTGTGACTTCCGCCAGGACCGATGCTGAAGGTTACGCCCTGCTCAAGCACTTCGGATTACCCTTCAAGAACGCCAAAAACTAACCCCCGCACAAACACAGTATAATGGCAAAAGAATCAATGAAAGCACGCGAAGTTAAGCGTGCACGCCTCGTTCAGAAATACGCCGAGCGCAAAGCAGCCCTGCGTCTCCAGGCCAAAGAACTCGCCAAGCAAGGCGAAAGCGCCTACGAGATTTATCAGCAGCTGCAGCGTCTGCCCAAGAACGCGTCCAGTATCCGCATGCACAACCGCTGCTCCATCACCGGACGTCCCAAGGGCTATATGCGCCAGTTCGGTATTTCGCGTATACAGTTCCGCGAGATGGCATCTGCCGGCCTGATACCCGGTGTTAAGAAAGCCAGCTGGTAAATCGTACGATGCCGCCGCGGGCTCGACCCTGCGGCGGCCCGCACGGACATATGCATCGGCGCCAAGCCCACCGCTTTATGCGGTTCCGCACCTCCCTCCCGCTGCCTTCCTTTGGGACGGCAGGACAAACAGAGAAGACTTTTAGTATTAAATATTGTTGGGAACACCCCAATCAATTTAACAACAAACAAAAATGACAGATCCCATTGCAGACTATCTGACAAGATTGAGGAACGCCATCAAGGCTAACCACCGCGTGGTGGAAGTGCCCGCCTCCAACATCAAGAAAGAGATCACCAAGATACTCTTCGAGCAGGGCTACATCCTCAACTACAAATTCATCGAAGGGAACACCCCTGCAGGCGCTATCAAGATAGCCCTCAAGTACGATCCCGTAGACCGTGTTAACGCCATCAAGGTTCTCAAGCGCGTATCGCGTCCCGGCCTGCGCCAATACACCGGCTACAAGGACATGCCCCGTGTGCTCAACGGACTTGGCATCGCCATCCTGTCCACCAGCAAAGGCGTGATGACCAACAAGCAGGCAGCCGAAGAGAAAATCGGCGGCGAAGTGTTATGCTACGTATACTAATCACTGAACAAAGCACACAGACATGTCACGTATAGGAAAAGCCCCCATAGCAATACCCGCCGGCGTTACAGTCACGGTATCCGGCGAAAAAGTTACAGTCAAGGGTCCCAAGGGCACCCTCGAACAGACCGTACATTCCGATCTCAGCGTTAAAGTTGAGGACGGACACGTAATAGTAACCCGTCCCACCGATGACCGCGAGCACCGCGCACAGCACGGCCTGTGGCGTGCGTTGATCCACAACATGGTCGTAGGCGTGAGTGAAGGTTACCGCAAAGAAATGGAACTCGTAGGCGTAGGTTACCGCGCCACAGCTACAGGCCAAGTTCTGGAGCTGGCACTCGGCTACTCCCACGCCATCTATATAAAGCTCCCCCCCGAGGTAAAGGTAGAGGCCAAGAGCGAGCGCAACAAGAACCCGCTGATCATCCTCGAAAGCGATGACAAGCAGCTTCTGGGTCAAGTATGCGCCAAGATTCGCTCGCTGCGCAAGCCCGAGCCTTACAAAGGCAAAGGCATCAAGTTTGTCGGCGAAATCATTCGCCGCAAGTCCGGCAAGAGCGCAAGTGCCAAATAACCGGGCCATAGCTTAGCAACAACCTCACACAACCAACAAAAAACATCCTACCACAATGGTAACTAAAATAGAAAGACGCAATAAAATCAAGACACGCATCCGCGGCAAGATCTCCGGCACAGCCCAGCGTCCGCGCATGACAGTGTTTCGCTCCAACAAGCAGATTTACGTACAACTCGTAGACGATCTGGCGGGAGCCACTTTGGTTGCAGCATCTTCGCGCAACCTCGACGTCCAAGGCGACAAGAAAACCATCGCAGCGGAAGTCGGCAAAAAGATTGCCGAGAAGGCCCTGGCCGCCGGCATCACCGAAGTAGTGTTTGACCGTAACGGATATCTCTTCCACGGTCGTGTTAAATCCCTGGCCGACGCCGCACGCGCTTGTGGCCTCAAATTCTAAAGACAACCACTATGGCTAAAAGAAACAATCGAGTAAAAACTACAAGCGATCTCGAACTCAAAGACCGCTTAGTGGCCATCAACCGCGTCACCAAAGTAACCAAGGGCGGTCGCACCTTCACCTTCGCCGCCATCGTCGTTGTCGGCAACGAGAACGGCATCGTAGGCTGGGGCCTGGGCAAGGCCAACGAAGTGCAGGCAGCCATCGCCAAGGGCGTAGAAGCAGCCAAGAAGAACCTTGTGCGTGTGCCCGTACACAAAGGCACCATCCCCCACGAACAGGAAGCCAAATTCAGCGGCTCGCGCATCATCCTCAAGCCCGCTTCCACCGGTACCGGTGTGAAAGCCGGTGGTGCCATGCGTGCCGTCCTCGAGAGCGTAGGCGTGACTGACGTCCTTGCCAAGAGCAAAGGCTCGTCCAATCCCCACAACCTTGTGAAAGCCACTATCGCCGCATTGTCCGAGATGCGCTCGCCTGCACAGGTTGCGCAGAACCGCGGCATCACCGTCGAAAAGGTTTTCCACGGCTAAGACACTCAGGCCCGAGGCTTCGAGCCCGGGCAAAGTTACACACAACACAAAACACCAGACAATGGCACAGATAAAAATCACACAGACCAAGAGCCGCATCAACTGCCCGGCAGTGCAGAAGCGCACTCTTGACGCTTTAGGCCTGCGCAAGATGAACCACACAGTGGTCAAAGAGGACACCCCCTCCATCCGCGGCATGGTGCAGAAGGTACATCACCTTGTAACCGTCACTGAGGCCTGATATAGGAGATAGTCCGGCCCGTCGGGAGATATATCCCGGCGGCGGGACAGCTCCAAGACAACATAACCAACACCCATAATAGACAAAAAACAATGGATTTAAGCAACATACAACCCGCCATCGGCTCGGTACGCAATAAGACCCGCGTGGGTCGCGGACAGGGTTCCGGCAAGGGCGGCACATCCACACGCGGACACAAAGGTGCCAAATCGCGTTCGGGTTATAAACGTAAAATCGGTTTCGAAGGTGGCCAGATGCCACTGCAGCGTCGTCTTCCCAAATGGGGCTTCAAGAGCCTTAACCGCGTAGAGTACAAGGCCATCAATCTCGATGCAATTCAGACGCTTGCCGAGGGCAAGAACCTTGACAAGGTGACCCTCGCCGACCTTCGCGCAGCCGGATTGGCCGGCCGCAACCAGCCGGTCAAGATACTCGCCGGCGGCGAAATCTCCAAAGCCGTAACCGTCGAGGCCAACGCATTCTCACAGGCAGCCCAAAAGGCCATCGAGGCCGCAGGCGGCGCTGTCGTCAAAGCATAACACAATATGAGATTCTTCGAGACCTTAAAAAACATCTGGACAATCGAAGAGCTGCGCAAGAGGCTTCTCATCACAGTCCTATTGGTACTTATATACCGACTGGGCTGTTATGTCGTGCTTCCCGGCGTGTCTCCGGCTGCCATAGATGCACTGTCTAGCTTCACCAATAAGACAGGCATGATGCAGCTGCTCGATATGTTCTCCGGTGGTGCGTTCTCTCAGGCATCAATCTTTGCCTTGGGTATCATGCCCTACATCACCGCCTCCATCGTCATCCAGCTCCTCGGCATGGTGTTGCCTTCGTTCCAGAAGATGCAGCGCGAAGGCGAGAGCGGACGTCAGAAACTGACCCAGTATACCCGATACTTGACAGTGCTGATTCTGCTTCTGCAGGCTCCCGCATATCTGGTCAATCTCCAGTACCAGTTTGCACAAGCCAACGGCGCAGAGGCCGCATCCTTCGGTTTCTGGAATATTGTGTACCTGACCATTATCCTGGCCGCCGGCTCCATGTTTATTATGTGGCTGGGCGAGCGCATCACTGACCGTGGCATAGGCAACGGTATCTCCTTCATCATCTTGGTAGGTATCATTGCCCGACTCCCATCGGCATTGTTCTATGAGTTTACGTCTCGTCTGCCCGGTACCAGTGGCAGCGAGGGCGGCCTTGTGATGTTCATCGTCGAAGTCGTGCTTCTGTTTGCCGTTACCATCGGAGCAGTGCTTCTGGTACAGGGGACACGCAAAGTGCCCGTACAATACGCCAAACGTATTGTCGGCAACCGTCAATACGGTGGTGCACGCCAGTACATACCCTTGAAAGTCAACGCAGCCGGTGTGATGCCTATCATCTTTGCCCAGGCAATCATGTTTATCCCCATCACGCTGGTAGGCTTCGCGAGCGATGGCTCGGGCCTTGTGCAGGCACTTACCGATATCAATGGTTTTTGGTACAATTTCATCTTCTTCCTGATGATTGTTGCTTTCACCTACTTCTATACCGCCATCACGGTGCGTCCCACCCAGATGGCAGAAGACATGAAACGCAACAACGGATTTATTCCCGGCGTAAAACCCGGCAAGAAGACGGCCGAGTACCTCGACACCATCATGAGCCGCATCACTTTGCCCGGTTCAATTTTCCTGGGCATTGTTGCAATCCTTCCCGCTTTTGCCCGCTTCTTCGGCATCAGCCAGAACTTTGCACAATTCTTCGGCGGCACATCCCTGCTGATTATGGTAGGTGTCGTGCTTGACACCCTGCAACAAATCGAGTCGCATCTGATGATGCACCACTATGACGGCCTTATGAAAGAAGGCAAGATTAAGGGTCGCACTACCGGGTCGGCATATTAATTCGACCAAACTACCGCAGTACGGCGGACGAACATACAAGTTCGTCCGCCGACACGGCGGCGACAAAGACAGATAACAACCACCGCAATACAACGCCACAATGATCAAGCTTAAGACCCCGCAAGAAATCGAGCAGATGCTTCCGGCCTGTGACCTGACCGCCAGGACGCTGGGCGAGGTAGCTCGCTGGATAGCGCCCGGGGTTACGACACAGCGCTTGGATACGATCGCTCGCGAATTTATCCACGACAACGGCGGCATACCGGCATGTCTCGGTTACGAAGGCTTTCCCGGCACGCTGTGCATCGAAGTCAACGATGTCGTAGTTCATGGATTTCCGTCGGCCTACACCCTGCGCGAAGGCGACATCATAGGCACCGACTTGGTGGTAGCCAAAGATGGTTTCATGGGCGACTCGTGCTACACCTTCGCCGTGGGCGAGGTTGATCCCGAGGTTCTGGCCCTGTGTCGTACTACCAAGGAGTCGCTGTACGTAGGCATCGAAGCGTGCCGTGCCGGTCACCGCATAGGAGACATCAGCAACGCCGTGCAGACCTACTGCGAACGCCGCGGATACAGCGTCGTGCGCGAGATGTGCGGTCACGGTATAGGCCGAGACATGCACGAAGACCCCGAGGTGCCCAACTATGGACGCCGAGGCACCGGGCCGGTGATACGTAACGGCATGTGCATATGCATCGAGCCTATGATAAACATGGGCAGCCGCAATATCATTATCGCCCAAGACGGATGGACCTGCCGCACTCGCGACCATCGCCCGTCAGCCCACTATGAGCACACAATGGCCATAGTCAACGGCGAGACACGGGTACTGACGTCCTTTGAGTACATTCGCGAAGCCCTTGGCGAGCGTTTTATCTGAAACGAGTCACCACAAAGAATACCAATACCACCCAACACCACAGGCAATACTTAACAGCAACACCATTTATGGCAAAACAGGCAGCAATAGAACAGGACGGCACCATTGTGGAAGCCCTATCCAACGCAATGTTCCGCGTCGAGCTCGAAAACGGGCATCAGATCACGGCACACATTTCCGGCAAGATGCGTATGCATTACATCAAAATTCTTCCCGGAGACAAGGTTCGTGTCGAGATGTCACCTTACGACCTGAGCAAAGGACGCATAGCCTTTCGCTACAAGTAAGCATTGTATAGGTGTAATCCCGGGCGGTGTTCGCACGTGAAGCGGCATCGCCGGGCAACAATTCGACAAAAAACAACGTAAACTATAATACTAAAAGAACAATGAAAGTACGAGCTTCAATCAAAAAACGCACGCCCGACAGCAAAATCGTCCGTCGCAAGGGCCGGCTGTATGTGATCAATAAAAAAAATCCCAAATTAAAAATGCGTCAAGGATAATTTTTTATTAAATCCAACCGCACCACTACAACAACACAACCACACATATGGCAGTAAGAATCGTGGGAGTTGACCTCCCCCAAAACAAAAGAGGTGAAATCGCACTGACCTACATCTTCGGTATAGGCCGCAGCTCGGCCAAGAAAATCTTGGAGAAAGCCGGCGTAGATGTTAACATCAAAGTCAAAGACTGGAGCGACGAACAGGCCGCAAAGGTTCGCGAAGTGATAGGCAGCGATTACAAAGTAGAAGGCGACCTGCGCAGCGAAATCCAGCTGAACATCAAGCGTCTCATGGACATAGGATGCTATCGCGGTGTCCGTCACCGCAACGGTCTTCCCGTGCGCGGCCAGTCCACCAAGAACAATGCGCGTACCCGTAAGGGCCGCAAGAAAACCGTCGCCAACAAAAAGAAAGCTACTAAATAATAACAACACCATCCAATTATGGCAAAGAAAACAGTCGCAGCTAAGAAGAGAAACGTCAAAGTTAGTGCCGAAGGCCAGCTTCACGTACACTCCTCTTTCAACAACATCATCGTTTGCCTTGCCAACAGCGAAGGCCAGGTTATTTCCTGGTCGTCGGCAGGCAAAATGGGCTTCAGAGGCTCGAAAAAGAACACCCCTTACGCAGCTCAGATGGCAGCGCAGGATTGCGCCAAGATCGCATATGACCTGGGTCTACGCAAGGTAAAAGCATACGTCAAAGGACCCGGCAACGGACGCGAATCCGCTATCCGTACCATCCACGGTGCCGGCATCGAAGTAACCGAGATTATCGATGTTACGCCGCTGCCGCACAACGGCTGCCGTCCTCCCAAACGCCGCCGCGTCTAATGCGGTGAGCGTCAAGACGACACTACCACATACCCGGCAATGCCCTTATGCGGTGCAGCGGCACCGCGAGGCATCACCGAAGCGAAAAACCTTTTAGTACATAGCATACACATCAACAACCGATGATAGTGTGAGCGTTGTCCGCCATCAGGCGGAGACGAAGGACGGGGCCGAACGGCATACTATAAGTGCCGACAATATGTCCCAACCGAGCAAGTCCGCACGGACACCGCGGCCAGTGAAGGGTCACAACGAACATCACCTCTCTGTGACTGCGGCTGCACAGCCGAGGAACGCCACGCGGAACACTGCCGGAAGTGCATAAGCGCCCCGCGCCACACACCACCATCAAATATCCAACCATACAAGACAATACAACAATGGCAAGATACACAGGTCCTAAGACCAAAATCGCCCGTAAATTCGGCGAACCCATCTTCGGCCCCGACAAAGTCCAGGCAAGACGCAACTTTCCCCCGGGCCAGCACGGACAAAACCGTCGCCGCAAAACCAGCGAGTACGGTGTCCAGCTGCGTGAAAAGCAAAAAGCTAAATACACCTACGGCGTACTTGAGAAACAGTTCCGCAACCTCTTCACCAAGGCCTCCTCGATGAAAGGTATTACCGGTGAAATTCTGCTTCAGCTCCTTGAGTCCCGTTTGGACAACGTGGTATACCGTCTGGGTATCGCCCGCACTCGTGCGGCCGCACGCCAGATAGTGCTCCATCGTCACATCGTGGTCAACGGAGACATCGTTAACATCCCCTCCTACCAGGTAAAGCCCGGCGATATAGTTGGTGTTCGCGAGAAATCCAAATCGTTGGAAGTGATAGCCGACAATCTCGCCGGTTTCAACCACAGTAAGTATCCCTGGATCGAATGGGACGAAAGCCTCAAGAGCGGTAAATTCCTGCATTTACCCGCACGTGAGGACATCCCCGAAAACATCAAGGAGCAGCTCATCGTCGAGCTCTACTCCAAGTAATAAAATCTAAAAACAACCCGATCCATGGCTATCTTACAATTCCAAAAGCCCGACAAAGTCCTGATGCTTGAAGCAGACAACTTCTACGGCAAATTCGAGTTCAAACCCTTGGAACCCGGCTATGGCATCACTGTGGGCAACGCGCTGCGGCGTGTGCTTCTCTCTTCCTTGGAGGGCTTCGCCATTTCGTCGATACGCATCGACGGCGTTAAACACGAGTTTGACACCATCCCCGGTGTCAAAGAAGATGTCACCAACATCATCCTCAACCTCAAGAAGGTAGACCTGCGCCAGGTTGTCGAGGACCACGAAGACGAAAAAGTCACCATCACCGTCTCGGGAACAGAAGTATTTACGGCCGGAGATATAGGCAAGGCCTTGACCAGCTTCCAGGTGCTCAATCCCGATCAGGTGATATGCCATCTGGATTCCGATGCAAGTTTCACTATCGTGCTGACAATCAATAAGGGTCGCGGATGGGTGCCAGCCGAAGAGCAGGAAATAGCTGACGATGATGTCAACATCCTCGCCATCGACTCCATCTATACGCCCATAAAGAACGTCAAATACGTCATAGAGAACTTCCGCGTCGACCAGAAGACCGACTACGACAAGCTTATCCTCGAAATCACTACTAACGGATCGATACATCCCAAGGATGCCCTCAAAGAGGCTGCACGCATCCTTATCCATCATTTTGCCCTGTTCTCCGATGAGAAGATTACTATCGATGCACCCGAGACCGGCGAAAGCGATGAATTCGATGAGGAAGTGCTGCATATGCGCCAACTCCTTAAGACCAAGCTCGTCGATATGGAGCTGAGTGTACGTGCGCTCAATTGCCTTAAGAGTGCCGAGGTCGAGACTTTGGGCGAACTTGTACAGTTCAACAAAAACGACTTGCTCAAGTTCCGTAACTTTGGCAAGAAGTCACTGACCGAGCTTGATGAGTTCCTCGCAAGCATGAACCTGTCCTTCGGCATGGACATTTCAAAATACAAACTGGATAAAGAGTAACATTCACGATGAGACACAATAAAAAATTCAACCATCTTAGCCGCACCAAGGCACATCGCGATGCCCTCTTGGCTAATATGACCACTTCGCTGATTATGCACAAACGCATATTCACAACCTTGGCCAAAGCCAAAGCCCTGCGCGTGTACGCCGAGCCGTTGATCAATCGCGCCAAAGAAGATACCACTCCCAATCGTCGCCTTGTTTTTGCACATCTGCAGAGCAAGGAAGCCGTCAAGGAACTCTTTGGTGAAATTGCAACCAAGATCGCTAATCGTCCCGGTGGCTATACCCGTATACTAAAGACTGGCAATCGCCTGGGCGACAACGCCAAGACTTGCTTTATCGAGCTGGTGGACTACAACGAGACCATGACCAAGGCCGGCAAAGAAGAAAAGAAAAAAACCACTCGCCGCAGTCGCCGCAAGGCCGCTGCCCCCGCAGCAGAAGCTCCCGCAACAGAAGCTCCCGCAGCAGAATAATCCGTTATACGGATACCGATATAAGTTTGCGACATGCAATGCCTAAAAGCATTGTGTGTCGCAAGTTTTTTTGAGGCAAAAGGGCGTAGATAAGCTACCGGACCAAAAAAAAGTGCGCGAAATCGGTCGAAGGGTAGGGCGTAAGTGATAAATTATTTGTAATTTCGTAGTCTAAGACATAGACGTATGGAACTGGATACACTGACTGCAATTTCGCCCATTGATGGCCGTTATAGGGACAAATGTTCCAAATTGGCCGGGTATTTTTCAGAGTTTGCGCTGATGCGTTATAGGTTGAGGGTAGAAGTGGAGTATTTTATATCTTTGACACGCCTTGGATTGCCGCAGATTGCGACTTTAAGTCGAGATGATGAGCAGCGCATGCGCTCGCTGTACCGAGACTTCGATGTCGAGGATGCGGCGCGTGTCAAGGCCATCGAAAAGGTGACTAATCATGATGTAAAAGCTGTAGAATACTTTATCAAGGAGCGCATGGATTCCATGGGCGTAAACGCCAATAAAGAATTCGTACACTTTGGACTTACATCTCAGGATATAAACAATACGGCAGTGCCTATGTCGTTGCGTGAAGCGTTGTCAGAGGCGTATATTCCGGCTTTAGAATCTCTAATAGTCCATTTGCGGACCTTGGCGCATGAATGGCGCGACCTCCCTATGCTGGCGCGCACACATGGACAGCCTGCATCGCCCACAACGCTGGGCAAAGAAATATATGTCTACGTAAGCCGTCTCGAAATCCAGAAGCGCCAGTTACTCGCAGTTCCCGTATCAGGTAAATTCGGAGGTGCCACAGGCAACTTCAACGCACATCGTGCGGCCTTTCCCGATGTCAATTGGCCGGCTTTTGCCGAGGAATTCCTGCGAGACACCCTCGGCATAGAGCGTGAGCCGTGGACCACGCAGATTTCCAACTACGACAATATGGCCGCCATGATGGACGCTATGCGTCGCATCAATACAATCATCCTTGACTTGAATCGCGATATGTGGATGTACATATCCATGGACTACTTCAAGCAACGCATACGAGAGGGCGAGGTAGGGTCGTCGGCGATGCCGCACAAGGTAAATCCCATAGACTTTGAAAACAGTGAGGGTAATCTCGGCGTGGCCGATGCCTTACTATCTCACCTCGCATCCAAACTGCCGGTATCCCGCCTCCAACGCGACCTTACAGACAGCACCGTGTTGCGCAACATCGGTGTTCCCATGGCGCACATGCTTATAGCAATAGCCTCCACCGAGAAGGGATTGAGCAAGCTTCTGCTAAACCGCGAGGCCATCGATGCCGACCTTGATACGATGTGGAGCGTGGTGGCCGAGGGCATACAGACCATTCTCCGACGTGAGGGCTATCCCAATCCATATGAGGCGCTTAAAGCCTTGACACGTACCAATCACGCCGTGACGGCTCGGACGATAGCCGACTTCATCGACAGTCTGGATGTCAGCGAGGATGTACGGTTACGCCTGCATCGGCTGACTCCGCGTACATACGTGGGGTACACTATAGGCGAAAAGCAGTAAATAATACGCATGCGTTACCTATTGTTTAGGGATGCAATTGTGTTAAACATAAAAATTCTCTGCGACAACAACTTACAATAAAATATACACAACATCAAACACGAACAAAACTATGAAACGTATCGCATTTTTCCTCATGTTGGCATTGGTGAGTCTTGTCAGCGCATCCGCAATGACAATGGTCGAATTCATGGCAAAATACAAGGCAGTCGAAGGAATTAGTGACGTTACCGCCATGGCCGGTTCTTCACTTAAGGAAGAAGGAATTATCGATGGAACCGTACTCATGGGGGAGCTGGATGCAGCAGCAATCGATGCCATTAAGACCGACCTCACTACCATCCCCGAAGAAAATCAGCTGACGGCTGTCACCGGCGAGAACGGCGAATTTGTGGCCGTATGCCAGAATCCCACAGGCCGGGACGAAATGATCAATATCTTGATAGTTACCATCAAGGACAATGCTGTATTCATCATCGACGGTGTGTGCGACAAGTCCACACTTGAGCAGACCGTTAACGACATATCCAAGTAACCACAAGCGTCAAATTCGATGGTCACTCCGAATATAGTAGTCACTATAGGGCGGCAGATGGGCAGCGGCGGCCACGAGCTCGGCCGTCGGCTGGCCGCACGCCTCGGTATCGAGTTCTATGACAAAGAATTGCTTATGCAAGCTGCACGCGATGCAGGATTGTGTCCCGACTTCTTTCGCAACAGCGATGAAAAACGGCCAAGCTTTGTCGGCGGATTCTTTGCGAACTTTCCCGGCGCCAGTCCTATGGCATACTATGATGCCGGAGGCTTTGGCGGTGGATACGATGCGCTCTACAATGCCCAATGCGACTTTGTGCGACGTGTCGCCTCGCGCGGATCATGTGTCATCGTAGGCCGTAGTGCCGACTATATTCTACGTAACCATCCGCGCGTAGCCAGCATCTTTGTGAGCGCCGCTAAAGACGATTGCATCGGGCGAGTGCGCCGGCGCCGCCCCGAAATCTCCATCGAACAAGCACGTACCATAGTGGAAAAGACTGATAAGGCACGTGCAGCCTTCTATAACTTTTACAGTGATAAGCAGTGGGGCGAGGCCGCATCGTATGACCTGGCCGTTAGTACCTCCGCCATGGACATCGACAATTTGGTGGAAGTGGTGGCCGACTACCTGCAGCGTCGCTTCGGCATCCAAATCAACTAAACGACAGAAAAAACATACAACAATGTCAGTCAAGACAACAATATTTTTCATCGTAGCCTTGCTCGCCTCCGTGGTGGCCAAAGCCGCCAAGGTGGACACAATTACAATCAAGGCAGCCGAAATGCCCCAACCCATAGAGGTTACGATTATTGTGCCCGATGGTGCCTGTGCCACACATCGCGTGCCCACGGTATACTTACTCAACGGTTTCGGCGGTGACCACAAACAATGGACCACCACCTGTAAACAACTTCCCGCCCTTGCCGACCAATATGGCATGGCCATGGTGATGCCCGATGGCTGCGACTCTTGGTATTGGGATGCACCCGCCAATCCCAGGGTGAAAATGGAAACATTCATAACCAAGCGCCTCGTACCATACATAGACGCACATTATCCGACTCTTCCCGAGGCATCCAAACGAGCCATTACCGGGCTGAGCATGGGAGGCCACGGAGCATTGTGGTTGGGCATACGCCATCCCGATATTTGGAAAAATATCGGCAGTACCAGTGGTGGTGTCAATATTCTGCCTTTTACTGAAAGGTGGAAAATGAAAGACGCCCTGGGAGCCTACACGTCTGCCACTGCTAAGATCTGGGAGACGCATACCGTCATCAACCTGGTACCGCAGATGATTCCCGGAGCCAACAACATCATTTTTGATTGCGGCAGCGAAGATTTCTTCTCCGGCGTTAATGCCTCCTTGCATCAAAAGCTACTCGAGGCCAAGATTCCGCACGACTACATCTCGCGCCCCGGCAACCATAGTCACAAATACTGGAGCAATAGCATCCTTTACCACCTGCTATACTTTTCCCGCCACTTTGGCAAATGATACTTCGCCACGTAAGCATAACGGATTTCAAGAATATCGCCGAGGCTTCGATAGACTTTTGCGATAAGTTGAATTGTATGCTCGGCGACAACGGCATGGGCAAGTCCAACCTCTTAGATGCCATCTACGTGTTGTCGTACACCAAGAGCTTTGCCGGCACGCCTGACAATATGCTGATACGACGTGGATGCCCGTGGGCACACCTGCACGCCGACTATCTACGGCATGATGCCGAAGACGACATCAATGTGGTGCTCTCGCCCGGACACAAAAGCTTCAAGCGTGGCGGTAAAGAATATCGTCGTCTGAGCTCGCACATAGGCCTATTCCCCGCCGTGCTTGTCTCACCATCCGATATGAATCTTGTTTCCGGAGCAGCCGAAGTGCGGCGGCGTTTCATTGATATGGTTATAAGCCAGGTGGATAGCCACTACCTGGAACATCTGATACGCTACAATCGCGCCCTCGAGCAGCGCAATCGTATGCTCAAGGACTCCTCCGCCGATTTCCTGCTCTTCGACACCATCGAGTCCGGTATGGACATTTCGTCACGCTACATCATCGAAGCGCGACGCTGTCATATACGTCGGCTTGCCGAACTTCATCATCGCTACTACGGCATCATTGCCGGCGACAGTGAAACCGTTACTATGGACTACCGCGGGCCATTGGATGGCACTACGGATGCCAGTATCGCCGATGCATTGAGCCGCAATCGCGACCGCGACCGACTGCTCGGATATACTGCCATGGGTATACATCGTGATGATGTCGATGTTGCCGTCAACGGCCTGCCTCTGCGTCGCACAGCCTCTCAAGGACAGGCCAAGACCTTTACCATCGCCCTACGCATGGCCCAATACCGCTTTTTGGTTGAAAGCACCGGGCTCAAACCCTTGCTGCTGTTGGACGATATCTTCGACAAGCTCGATGCTACGCGTGTCTCGCGTATTATCGCACTGGTAGCTTCCGAAGATTTCGGCCAGATTTTTATCACCGACACCAATCGCCGCCACCTTGACGAAATACCCGGACACCTTGCAGCCGATGCTCCATGCCGGATGTGGCGTGTCACCGACGGCACATTCGAGCAGCTGCCATGAAACGCCGAGATCCCTTGCGTGTTGACGCCATTATCCGCCAGGCCATTACGGCTGCCGGAGCCGGTGAAAGCTACGAAAGAGCACGTGCCAGCTACTTGTGGGGCGAGGTCGTTGGTCCGACTATCAACCGCTATACAGTGCGACGGTGGATACAACAAGACGAACTACACGTGGTCATCGCCTCGGCACCGCTTAAAAACGAACTGTCCTTCAGCAAAGAGCGCATAGTCAGGCATCTTAACAGCCTTGTCGGAAAAGATGTCATATCCAAACTTGTAATCCATTAACTTTTAATTCATAAAACGACTAACGAACCACACTCTATGAAGCTGAAAAACATATATGCGGTTATTGTCGCCACGGCGTTGTCCGCCATTGCCGCGTCTTGCGGGAGCAATTACGACCCCAAGGAAATAGCCAAGATTGACGAAGCCGACGAACTGACAGCCGAACAGACCGAGACGGCCCTTGGATGGTATGAGGATGCCTTGCAGCGCGATATCCAAAAAGTAGAGGAAGAAAAGGGTAAAATCAGGCAGGAAATGCTTGAAGAACGTGCAGCACGGATAGGCAAGCGCGCGGCACGCTCCGGAAGCGACGAGACCGACTATGCCAACGCCATGGTATATAAGTCTCATAAAGAGAAGATTGAAAAGCTCGAGGAAGACTTGCAAAAAGCCCGGGAAAGACTATACGAAGAAATCGACAAGGCCAGGGAAGAACTTGATTGGTAGAGCCTTGTATCGCTTTGCCGGGATCTCCGGTTTGCATCTGCCGCCTGGCGCCATCCGGAAAAAGTACGGGCGGCATTATGCTAAATGTTTGCAAGTTGTTAAAAATTGCGTAATTTTGCAGTTGTAGACGGTTTTTGCCTTTTTACAGACGGTTTTGCCTTTTTCTAAGGCAGGAATATCCGATTGATACCGACGCAATGAAATACGACGCAATCATAAACCGGCAGAGACGGCTGTCGCTTACGTATGCCGAACTCATCGCATTGCCTCTTACGCCTGACACACTGGTGCGTAGGGACAGTGGTGAGGGCTGGATGCGTGCGTCCGAATGTGTCGAACTGGCACATGTCATAGCGTCTTCGGCCCATAGCCGCGTGACAAGCCAAAAATCCCCCCCCCCCGTTTTGTGTTAGAAATACGCAAAGTGGTACGTTTGCCCCGTCTGTAAGTTCTTCCGGGGCTTTCGCTGGCGGAGGAAGTGCGCAGACTCGCCCCCACAGATCGACACCACAACATTCCACGCCGCAGAGGACGGCACAGCCGCATTCCTCCGCTTCCGCATATTCGTATCAAGCGCCGCAACCGTGCCAGCCGCCGCAGCCGGCACGGATTTTTGTGCCGTCAGCCGAATACTTTAAGTGCAGACAGAAGTGTAAGGCGGCCATAATCGGGCTGTGCACGCTCGGACTGGCCGGCATAACGCTTATCGGGGTGGGGAACACGTGGCGCAGCAACATATTCGAGGGCACTTCGTTTGCGACCGGAGCCATAGGCTTCGTATGCAAATGTCTGTCCTTCGTATTTCTTACGGCACTGATCGCGATACCGTACTTTGTCTACTCCTTCTTTGCCCTGATATACTATACCATCCGAATGCACAGCCTTAAATCCAGATAGATATGCCAGTATTCACAGCCAGCCGTATTTCCAACAATGGGAACGTCCTGTATCCCGACGCCATCGCCATAGACGACTACAATGTCACCTACTACAAGGGGCGCCCCGTCGGGTACGAAACCACGATAATACCACGCCGCTGTATCAACGGCGTATACCTTGACAGCCACATATTCTTTGCCGACGTCGTCATATCGTCCGCAGGGCACGAGACAATCTCGGCGCATGGTTTCAAGAAATCCATAGCACGCGAAATAGTAAAAATCCTTACCCAATAAACTATGCCACAGACCGTATATTACGTACAGTTAGATGACGACTTCTTCGGGCCTTTTGCACTCGAAACCGTCATGGGTACGCACCTCACGCCCGACGTGCTTGTGCTATCCTCCGACACCAACGAGTGGAGGCCGGCGGGCGAGTACCCCGAACTGGCGGACTCGTTGGACCTGTCTCTCAACGAGTCCGAGACCGAGGACGCGCCCATCCACGAGCCTGCCGAGGACATCTCCGGCGCGACCCCGTCATTCGACGCCCACACGACATTCTATATCCGCCGGGGCGGTTCGCCCTACGGACCATACACATTGCAGGCGCTGTCCGGCACCGGCATCACGGAAGAGACACATGTCAGCGTGGACGGAATGTCCACATGGGTGTATGCCCGCCAAATCCCCGGGCTGCTTTCGACTATTGCCGCGATGCGCAGCCGTGCCGACGAAACACGCGAACCGGAGGAAACCACCGAAACAGCCGCCGAGACAAATATGCCGCCGCTGGCTAGGATTACACAGCTGCTCAACGAGATACACGCTGTAGGCGCCGAGGGCGAATGCCGCTATAAGCGTGTGTTTGCCAGCAAAGGCGAGGAGCGCGACTTCCTGATGGAGGAATATTCCGAGAAATTTGACCGCCTTTTGGCTCTTGTGCGCCAGACTGAGGAAATCTGCTCCGGCGGCGCATTGTCCTCCCGCGCAACATTCCTCATTACCGAAACCGCCAACAAGTCAGGCGAGGCACTCAACAGCCGCTATGCATCCATGCTTGAGGCGGACGAGGGCGTTGATGCAGGAGCCTTGCCCGTGGGTCGCACGGCATACAGCTTTGAGCCTCCGTTGGCCGGGATTACGCTCGAACGCATGGACTTCTTGGAACTTCCCGGAGGCAAAAACCTGTGTGTCACCTATACTAAAGACGGAATGCCGCAGGCCATGGCGTTTGTCAATACGGTCATAGGCAGGCTGTACGAGTACAACCCGGCACGCTCCGTCATTGCCGAAGTCATAGACACTGAGTATTTTACCGGGCTGGACGACGTGTTCAAACTGCTCAAGCGCGACCTGTACAGAATCCACTGCCGCCCCGAGGAAATCCGCAACCTGCTTGCTTCCTTGCAGAAACGCGCAGGTACAATCATGCGCAACCTCCTTACAAAAAAAGGCGCCACCTTGCGCTCATACAACAGGAGCCACGAGGGCAGCGAGCCTTATATCGTCCTTGTCGTCAAGAACTTCCCCAAAGGGCTGTCCTCGGATAACCTCGAAATGCTCGGACGACTGGCCAAGGTAGGCCCACAGACAGGCATATACCTTGTGCTGCTGGCAGACAGCGCGGCTTTGTCCGAACTGTCCGGGCGTGATGCCGAAGCTTTTGACATGCAAGAGTATATAGGTGCGGCAGCCCACTTTGACTTCAAGGCCGAGAGTGATTATATGTCCTCGCTGCTGGGTCAGGAAACTGGCGGACAGGGCGGACCGGCGTCACTTACACGCTACGACAGCCTCGACGATGACCGGCTCAGACAGGTCGTGGCCAGTGTAAACGCCAAATGCGAGCTTAGGGAAGACGTGGTTGTGTCTATCGGCGACTATATGCCCTCCGAGGATAAATGGTGGAAAGGCGACAGCGCCCGCCAAATCGAGATACCCTTCGGCGTAAGCACCGACCTCGAAGTCAAATCGCTGAAAATTACGCAGGAAAGCGGACAGAATACCGCGATTGTCATTGGCATACCTGGCTCGGGCAAAAGCGTGTTCCTGCACTCGCTGATATGCAGCGCCGCACTACGGTACTCGCCCGACGAGCTGGGAATGTACCTGATAGACTTCTCCGGCGTCGAGTTCAACTCGTATGCCGTTGGCTGCCTGCCACATGCGCGTGTCATAGCCCCCGAAGCCGAGCGCGAGTTCGGACTGAGCATCCTCAACGAACTTGTCGAAGAAGGCGCACGCCGCATGGAACTGTGCCGCAACTATAATGTCAGCAACATCGTTGACCTGAAAAATGCCGCGCCCGGCGTCAAAGTCCCACGCATACTCGTAATCATAGACGAGTTCCAAAAACTCTTTGAAATCGAGAACGACCAAATCTCACGGGAGGCCAACTCGAAGATACACACCATCATACAAGAATTCCGCAAATTCGGCATCAACCTGGTGCTGGCCACGCAGAAGCTGCCCTCCGGGTCGTTCCTTCCGCGAGACCTCATCGCCAACCGCGTGGTATTCAAGAGCTCTCCGGCAGACTTCTCATCGCTGATAAGCCTCGATGCCGGCGAGGGAATGCCGCGTCTGCGCACCGGCCAGTGCGTCTACAACTCCGAGTCCGGCGCCCCGTACGACAACAACATCGTCCAAGGCTTCTTCGTTTCCAAAAAAGACATAGACGATATACTTGCACGCCTTGGCGACTTTGCCAAAGCCCGCACATACGCGGGCGGGCAGATGAAGGTCTTCCGCTCGGCGGAACAGCCGGAATTTATCCGCCGCCGCGTGCAGCCGGGAGACGCCGGAATGCGGCGTCCCGGAAGCCGTATCCCTATATACCTTGGCGAGAGCATCTCCGTCAGCGAATATGACGTCAATGCCGGTCTTGCACCCGAAACGGCAAACAACATACTGGTTGTCGGCGGCGAGCAGGAAGTGGCCGAGGCGATATGCTACCACTCGGTGCTGTCGGCATCCACGTGCCACGAAGCCGGCGAGGCTACGCTCGTGGTGGTCAGCGGTATGCGCCCCGACAACGAGCTGGCCTCCGTGATACTGCCCACGCTGGAGGCTCTGCCCTTCGACCACTACTTCCCGGCCACGGCGGAAGATGTCGAAAAGACCCTTGCGGCTGTCAAGGAAACCATCGACAACCGCCGCCAGTCCAACGGGCCTATTCCGGGCAATGTCTATATCGCCGTATTCGACTTCCAGAACTGCCGCGCCTTTGACCGCGACACCTCCGGACGCATCGAAAAACCGTCGTCGCAGGCCGCGCTGCTCGAGTACGTCCTCCGCAACGGCCCGTCCGTGGGTGTCTTCACGATATTGCAGACAGACAACCTCGAGAGCCTCGGGCGCGTCGGGTCGGTACTCTCCGCGTTCAACTACCGCGTGGCCTTGCAGATGTCCGAGGGCGACTCCAACAAGGTCGTCGGCTCGTCCGCTGCCAACAAGCTCTTTGTGTTCAACCGCCCGGCCTCGCGCTTCCGCGCCTACCTGCGCGACAACAACCGCAACCTCACAATCAAGTTCAAACCATATAAGATAAGCTGAATATGCCCGGAATGATCAATGACCCCGAAGCAATCCAGAAGTTCCGCTACCAGTTGGTAGACCTTGTGGACGCGCTGCGCAAGCAGCTCAAGCGCACCGACGAGGCGATGGAAACCGTGGCCTCGTCGTGGAAAGATGCACAGTTCGCGAAGTACAGGGACGAGTTTGCCAAAGACCGCGACGCCTTTGAACCGCTGTGCCGCGACATCGACGAGTTCGAGGCCGGGCCGCTGGCCGAGTTGCAGTCTATTCTCGAACAATACAACGACCTATAAGCCATGTCTACATCGCTATCACATACCGAAGTAACCTCGCAGTCGCTCATCCAGCTACAGGGCGAGCTGCGCTCCATGTCCGCAATCCTCGGCGAACTTTACGACGTCCTCTGGGGCAACCTCAACGCCCTCGGCGAGGAATGGACGGACGAGAAAATGGAAGAATTCAGTGACGAGTTCAAGGGTTGCCGCGAAACCATCATCGAATTGTCCGAGAAATACAAACAATGGGCTGACACCTATCTGCCGCCGCGTATCGAGGAAGTCATCCGCTACGAGAAAGCCTCGACAGGCATACGCTGACACACACGCAATATGCTCACTGAATTTCCACAACCCATCAAGGCGCAGGGCGCGTACATCGCCGACCACCGCTCGCTGGTGGAGCTGGGCAACGCCATCGAGTACACGGGCGACTCGGTGCGCAAGCTCCGCGAGGCCGTAGACGGCTTCTTCGCCGGCGTCGAGCGCTCGATGGACGATATCATCGACGCCTTCGAGAAACAGGCCGAAGAAACGCGCAAGCAGCTCGACGCGGCCGACAGCGCGTTGTCCGCCTGCCTCAACTCGCAACGCTATGACGAGGAAAAGCGCGAGTACCGCCCATCGTGCCGGTGCGAGGAGCGCGATGTCGCCCGTGCGCAGAAAAAGGTTGACGAAATCGAGCGCAAGATTGGGCGGCTTCGTGCAATCAAGGACGAGGTGGAGTACGAGCTGGGCATCTACCGCGAGCCCTTCGGCTTCACTCCCGGCGGCGGCGACGGCCTGTTGCGGCGGCTTGACGAGCAAGTCACCCGGTATGCGGGCGAGAAGATGCAGCGCATCCTGGAAGTCGTCGAGCAGTACCTGCGCGTCAACGTCCGCGACATCTCCTCGCCGCACGTCGTCTCCGACGAGCCGGAGGATGCGACCATGGCCGAATTCAGCCCGTCGGAGCAGCGCAAGGCCGACAAATTCCGCGAAGGCATCGAGCACCTGAACGAATTGCAGCGCAATGATAATTACGGTGGCCGTGCCTTGGCGCAGCCCACCGGTGTGGTGCTGTGTCCGCGATGTCACCGCCCCTACCCGGTGGCGTGCATCTGCGCCAACGAGCGCGAGCGTCCCACTATCTTTAACTACGACCTATCACAATCAAGATGAAGTATATTCCCGACTATGCCATACAGGTGACCGAACTGATGCACCAGCTCGAGGCACAGGCCGCCCAGACTGCCGCAGACTGGAGCGACACCAAGCGCTGCGAGTATTATGCCGACTATGTAGAGCCGTATCTCAAGGACTTGGACACATACATCCACGGCGGCTCCGACATGAAAGGCCGGGGACTCAACGACCTGCTGCAATTTGTGGCGGACAAGGTTGGCGAGTTCGAATACGAGTCCGGGATGTCAGTGGATGCCAACGGCTACCTGCCGGAAAGCGCCCCGGTGCACCTGCCGGGGGCACGTGCCTACTGGGAGGAAGATTACGACCTTGACAGCCCCGGAACGTATTCGCCTACAAACTTGAAAGATATGCTTAAAAAACGCAATAATGAATAGCAAAGAGAACTATAGAGTAAATGACGACGGCTCGGTGACTTTCACCGGAGGTAATGATGACCATGCGGATACCATCGCAGATATCTTTCGTGTCGAGTTTGCCAATGGAGGGATTTTCGCCGGACTGCGTATGTACAACCGCGCTGTCAAGTATGCCAAGAATGCCGGAATTGCTAATCCCCGGCTGCTTGTCGAGAAGCTGATGCTCGGAGAATATCCGAACTGCTTCAAGACGGTCAGGTCCGCACGCCGCATGAAGTGGTACATCATCGCAAGTGTGTTTTTCGTAATACTTACGATATCTGGTCTTATATTAGTCGGAGATAATCCTGATAAAACCGAGTGTTGGTGGCTTTTGCTCCCAAGTGCCTTCTTGACCGCATTGTTTGTGAAACTTGCATTGATGGAGCGAGCCAAGATACGGAATATGCTCACAAAGGCTGTTGAGATGCGCCAAAAAATATGGGAGAAACTATAAATAACATATTATTAACCAATACACCTATATATTAACCAATGGAACAAATTGTAAAGGTACCTTATGGAATGTTTGCTGGCGAAGACGCCGCAGCAAGGAAACGGGCCGAAATTCGTGACAATCTTAAAAATCAACAACCTATAAAGCTTAAGCCTGGTGGCAATGCGATGGACACGTCTGGCGAGGTCACAATGAANGCGCCGGCAGGCACATTAGCCGGAGAAGACGCCGCAGCAAGGAAACGAGCCGAAATTCGTAAGTTGCTTGATGAACACCAACCTATAAAGCTTAAGGCTGGTGGCAATGCAATGGACACGTCTGGCGAGGTCACAATGAATGCGCCGACAGGCACATTAGCCGGCGAAGATGCTGCGTCAAAAAAACGTCGAGAACTGCGCGAACGCTTGCTTAAAGGCGATACCGTACCTCTTGGACAGGGCGGTGCGGCCATGAACGGTGGAGAAAATGTCATCGAGGTTGCCAAAGGCAAGCTCGCAGGTCAATGGTACGACAACAATCCCACACTATTGGCTATGGAGAAAATTGCCATGGAACGCAACTTCCCACAGTTCAAGCTCGACAAGCTTGACGATGGACGCCTGTGTTGGATAGGCGTCATTGAGCCGGGCATATACGAGTCTAAGTTTGGTGTGAAGCGCCAGTACCACCTGATGGCTGTTTATGACAACAATCATCCGCACCAGCAGATGGGCTCGTCGGTGCGCGTCTATCCGTTGATGCCTGATGTGGACGAACTCATACAGATGGCCGGATTTCGGCCCTACCACCTGCTGCAAGACTCTGTGGGGAACCTCTATCTGTGTACCAATGAGGCTGGAGACCAAAAGACAGGGACAACAACCACTACGGCAGCCTCGGTACTCGGGTGGGCTACCAAATGGCTTGTGGCTTTCGAGTTGGTGCTGACCGGCGACCTCCCACTCGAGAAGTTTAATGCCCATGGCGGTATTTAATGGTCGGTTTGCTATGAACAATTCGTGCGAAACTGTCGTCATCAGCGACAAGGCGTATAACGCCATCATACGCGAGTCCTTCGCCAAGCATCCTGTCGAAACCGGGGGCATACTCCTGGGATATATTCTCGACAACGGCATCTGGGTGGTGATGGAGATGATTCCGCCGGGCATCAACGGCATCTTCCAGACGGCATACTTCGAGTATGACCGGGACTTTGTCAACTACCTTGGGACTTCGATTGCCAACCAGTATCGTGAGCCGTTGCAACTCCTGGGTCTGTGGCACCGCCATCCCGGATCTATGGACTACTTCTCGACCACGGACGATGGCACCAACTCCGAGTTCGCCTCTCGAAACCCCTATGGCGTTATCTCGGGCCTCGTGAATATCGACCCGAAATTCCGCCTGACGATGTACCACCTGAACCATATGGAGGGGCAGCGTCCGCGGAATATAGCCTATTCGACAGTGGATGTCGAAATTGGCGATGATCTTATCCCGGAAAAGTTCTTCGAGCTGCGGTATGTGGACGATGAGCATAGCAACCTCAACCCTCTCCCTCCGCAACGGCAGTCACAGACTATCCATTCAGTGCCCAAGACGAACCGCAACAGTGACGGCGAGGAGTCCTTTCGTCCTACACCGGAGCAGCCCGCAGCCGGTAGCACGCCGAAGCAGCCCCAAAAAACGTCGATACTGAAAAACCGCCGGTTTATGTCTGTGGCCGTCATCGTGGTGGCCCTCGCCATCGGTTTCACCGGCGGATGGTTCATAGGGAAGCCGGTGCCGGACAAGAAGATGACCAAAAAAGATCTCACAACATTGATATCGTTGATAATAAAATGTGAAAAGCCATACAACACGCCCTCGTTCCGGAGCCCGGTCGATGAGAAAGAAACCAAGCAGTCACCCACAACCACGGATACGTCGGATGAGGAAGACTCTGTCGACGAAGAAGCTATTAACACCGCAGCAAAAGCCACAATTAACAAACCGAAAAAACATGGAAATTGATATCAATAAATTTATGAAGGGCAAAGGTCCGAAGCCCACTGTCTGCTATCCGCTGGACATAGAAGGAAACTGCGAGCTGTGGGGATACCACCACGACGAGACCAATTATTACAACGTTATAGCGACCTCTAAGCCCAATCCCGAGATTGGCGGCGCCGCACCTAAGCTCTTAGGTCATTTCTATGCGCAGAAGCCGGAGGCTGCGCCGTCGGGCGATGACATCTACGGCTACCGCGAGGAAGACAAAGTGTTCTTCTATACCGCCGCCGGAAAACCGTGCGAGCTTGAAGGATACAGCCTGAAAATAGACATATTCTCGCGCAACACCGGCATCCTGGAGTCGGACATCATGCTGCGCAAGGGTGCCGTAATCATAGGCTGTGGCTCGGTAGGCAGCCTTGTCGCCCTTGAGCTGGCACGCGCCGGGGTAGGGCGTTTCTTCCTGATAGACATGGACATATTCAGCTACCACAACATCTGCCGCCACCAGTGCGGCATCCTTGACGTGGGCAAATTCAAAACGTCGGCTCTGCGTGAACGCATCCTGCAAATCAATCCTACCGCCGAGATCCATGTGTCGCACATGCGCATCCAAGATGTGCCGCTGGCCGAAATCGAACCATTCTGCGACCCGGACGCCGTCATGGTCGGCTGTGCTGACAACCGCGAAGGCGACTACTACGCCGCACAGATGCTGGCCAAGCCGCACGGTATGCCCTTTATCTCGATAGGCTGCTGGGAACGCGCCTTTGCCGGCGAGATATTCTACTGCCTGCCGGAAGGTATGCCCGACTACAGTGACTTTATGGCTACGGTGACCGAGACTTCGGGACGCGTGCAGGCCAATACGCACATATATATGGGCGAGGTTGGCAGCTTCGAGCCGGGCATCTCCGCTGATATCAACTTCGTGACCACCATAGGCGTCAAGATGATTTTGGACTTGCTCAACAGGGACAACCCTGGCTACACGCAGCGCCTCATCGACTCGCTGACGCAGTACACCCTCATATGCAACACCAACAACCCGAAAATTGGCGGCGATATGGCCGAAATCTTCGCCTATCCGCTTCAGGTGACGCGCAGCATCATGCTCGACTACGCGCCCAAGCCCGAGGTCAACGAGGCTACCGCCCCTGCCGCCTCTGCGGAGAACAACGAAGAATCCACAACACCTCATACTGACAAATAGCTATGGGACAAGAATATCCGAAATATCACGTGACCGATGAAGGAAAAGTCTTCGTCGTCAATGACGACGGCTCCACGACCGAGTATGGGCGCATTGTGCCTGAAAAGAAGAAGGCAAAGCGCCCACGCAAACCAATTCCGTCCTTCGTTTTGTGGATTGTCTCAATTGTTTTTTTAGTCGTAGTGGCTTATTGTGTGGTGTTTAGATACGATATAGAATTTATGATTAAATATATGGATCATTACACTACTGATGCTATCGTTAATTCGCTTGAACCTTTATCGTGGTTCTGCATAGGACTTATGCTGCTGGTGCTAATCCTGCTGGGGTGTGTCATTAGGCTTAATAATGAAATGCGAGCCATTAAAGAACAGTAAAGCAATCTTAGGGAAATAGAGTGATATGGCTGCACTATGGGCAATCATAGTCATAGCGCTGTTAGTCATTATAATATGTCTGGCAACGCATAAGCGGAAGCTGCGTGACGATGCTTATGACAGGTCGGGGACAGACGCTGGCTGCTCCGGACCGGACAATGCGGCTATGCGGCACTTTACGCTTGCCGAATTGCGCGCAGCTCCGGACGGAATGTACCACTGGGACGAGGGCGGCTCTGTATTCGCTGTGAACAACGACGGCTCGATCACGATGGTGGGTACTTTCGACCCCTCGGAAGCAGATCCTGATACAGATTTGTATGAGAACCTTGTGTCAGACGGACTTGGCGAGATGCTGCCGGCTCACTGGACTTTCCTCATAAGCCCGGGGAACGAGGATATGTCCTGGCATTACTATTCAAGTATCCCGGAAGGAGGCTACGAAGTCGTGCTGCCGGACTTCGGCATCAGCGGCTCTAAGCCCGAATTGGTGAGGATTATCGACGAGGGGCGTATCGTCCCGTACGAGTCTTCGCGTGGATGGCCGGGGTGCATCGAGGCATTGGTGCATACCGGCGCGGGCTGGGTGGTGCTGATGCCGGCAGACCAGGCAGAGTACACGCTGTCGCTCGGGGCAAAGGCGTGCATCGAGCGGCATCTTGCCGGGCGCGTGCAGGTGCATATCACCTCGCCGGCAGCCATGGGCGCTTTTTGGGCGGCGCTGAAGCCCGGCGCGAATGCGCATACGCGTGTGAGTTTCGCTTTTGGCGAGGGAGACAGCTACCAGTGCTGCAACCTCTCTGCCGCCGATGGCGTCTATCGCGTGGACTCGGTGGCGGGGCAGTCGATAATCCTGCCGCTCGAACGGCAGACGGCCATAATACAAATACTTACCGGCGCCCTGGCTCTCTCCTTTGTCGATGCCGGGCAGCTTGGGCAGACGGAGTTTGATGATATGCTGTACTATCCGGTGGCACTCGCCGTCGTGGGCGGGACTGCATCGACCGCATTGTATGGGTCAGTTAATCCGACGCCGCTGCCAATAGCGAAAGGCTGGTTCGACATCTCCGTCCCGCCGGGTGGCCGTTTGGCCCTATGGATAGGGCACCGCCTGACGCCGGTACTGCAAGACGTCCTTGCCGAATGTGGGCTTGCCGCCCCGGCGGACATCCGGACAAAGATTGAATTTGAAGCCAAAGGCGACATGGAAATTGAAATCCACGCAGCCAACGGTATGATAACAACAATAAATGTAGGACAATTAATAGGATAACAATATGGGAAAAATAGATCCTAAAGACATCTATGTAGCCAAAGACGGCACAGTCTACCGCGTTGCCGAAGACGGTTCGCTCATCAAACTCAAAGACGGCCCTGGCGGCGGCGAACCGCAAAAGGCGCAAGAACCATACAAACCCAAGCAGCCGGAGAAAGCTCCCGACAGCTACTGGCAGCCCAAGCAGCCATACCAAGAGCCAACGGGGTATTACCAGGAGACGCCGCCGCGCAACCCGAAGATGAAGCATAAGGGATGGTTTATCTTTCTTATCATACTTATTATAGTGATACTTGTTGGAGCCTTTGTGTGTGATAAAATTCAGGAATCTAGAGAGGAGGCGAGCCATCATCTAAAGATGGTGGACCCATACGCCCAAACACAAACCAACGAAAATGTTACTTCAAAAGTCATGGAAGAGGTGGTTGCCGAACCTACTACTAAGAGCGTGCCAGCAGCTACTGCGGAGGAAGCGCAGGTAAGCGTTGAAAACGCATCCGAATTTGCGTTCTATGGGTCTATCGGAGGCAGTGATATTCATGGACGTATAGCTGTTAATACAGTGATGGGTGATGACTATGGCTGGTATTACTATGATACAAATGGGTCAGGTGATAGGATTGATATAAGCTTAGCATCTGCGAATGGTGATGCTGAAACTTGGTATGAATACTATGGCGATACATTTACAGGAACTTGGACACTGTACTTAGATTATGCGAGCAAGAACTTTGCTAACGGAACGTTCCAAAGAGCCTCTGATGGAAAGCAATTTCCAATTCGGCTCTATAAATCAAATTGTTAATTATGGGATTGGATCCTAATAAATACCATATATCTGACGATGGCAAGATCTATCGCCTTGACGACACAGGCGAGATTACGATGCTGGGCGATGTCAACGACCTGCCCGGTGAAAATGCCGGACAGATACCGCAGACGGTACGTATTACCATAAAAGAGCCGGGCATTGTACGTGGAGACCTCAGTTCGCTTGAGTCCTGGATAATGAGTGGCAAGGGCCGCAGTATGAACAAGGAGGAACGTCTCTTTGTCGCCACCAATTCCCAAAATACAGCAGTATTAGACAAGCTCCTCAGCTTTGCAGGCGCGCAAATTGTAATCAAGATTATCCAGCGTTTTGAAAGTGGTGAAAACAATCTAGAACCGCTTTTGCAAAGGTTTGTGACGCAAGGTTCTGTCGTTGTGCAGGAGCGCCTGGCCAACTGCCGCCGTCCGTTCACAATCGAAGCCATAGCCTCCGGCCTATGGTCGCATCCCGACGCACGTTTGCGCCATGTCTACCGCAACAACCCCTGCTGCATCTACCGGCAGGAGCAGCAGTCGGCACCAGCGAATAATACAAATAAGGCTGAATCTAATAAGGCAAAGTCGCCTAAGAAAGAACGAGGGTGTTTTGTGAAGCTATTGATATACATCCTTAGACTTGTTGTCTTTGCTGTTAGTCTATATTTCTTGTATAAGAGTGTTTACCACTGAATAATGCAATAACACGATTTGATTAAGCATCGTGTCGTATTGTCCCCCTGTCGCTGCGGACGCAATATGTTGCGTCCCTACAGTAATATGTGATTGTGGCACAGGTACTTGGTGCGGCATAGTGATGGCCGATTTGGCTATGTGGGGAGATTTAGCTAAGTTTGCATAGAGATTTAGCGAACACGCCACAGGCACAAACCATATTCACTGTATGAACAACAAGGTAAAGCCATCTGCAAAAAATACTTCAGCAGCATCCGACAAGACAGCAGCATCCGACAAGACAGCGACATCCGATACAAAGGCCAAGACAGCCGGACAGGGCAAGGCCAAGCGTGCGCCCAGGCCGCTGGCAATTATACGCAACGATGCGTGGCTGGAGCCTTACGCTGCAGCTATCGAAGGGCGACATCAGGACGCTATACGAGCCGAAAAACGGCTGACTTCGGGTAGCGCCAAGACTTTGGAAGACTTTGCCAACGCCCACGAATATTTCGGACTGCATCGCTTGAACGACGGACGCTGGTGCTTTCGTGAATGGGCTCCCAATGCAACGGCTATCACCCTCGAGGGCGATTTCAGCGACTGGCAACGGCTGCCGCAGTATGCGCTGACGCGCATGGAGAACGGCGTCTGGGAAGGCGTATTCGAAGCCGGAGCGATGAAGCACGGCGACCTTTACAAGATGTTTGTCCAATGGAATGGCGGCGAGGGCGAACGCATTCCGGCATATGCCACGCGTGTACGGCAGGATGCAGACACCAAACTTTTTGCTGCACAGGTCTGGAGCCCCGAGCAGGCCTATATATGGCATGATGCGGGCTTTGTTCCCGATGTGCGGCCGTTGCTGATATACGAATGTCATATAGGCATGGCACAGGATCGCGAGGGAGTGGGCACGTATGCCGAGTTCCGCGACAATGTGCTGCCGCGCATAATCGAGGACGGGTATAACGCCATACAGATTATGGCGATACAGGAGCATCCGTATTACGGCTCTTTTGGCTACCATGTCAGCAGTTTTTTTGCGGCATCAAGTCGTTTTGGTACGCCCGAGGAACTCAAGAGCCTTATTGATGCGGCTCATGGCAAGGGCGTGGCGGTAATCATGGATATCGTGCATAGTCATGCGGTGAAAAACGAGGCCGAAGGTCTGGGTCGTCTTGACGGGTCGTACGACTTATATTTTTACGGTGACGGGCGCCGTGAACACCCTGCTTGGGACTCGCTGTGCTTCGATTACGGCAAGGATGAGGTGATGCACTTCCTGCTGAGTAACTGCAAGTACTGGCTCGAAGAATACCATTTCGATGGTTTCCGCTTTGACGGCGTGACCTCTATGCTGTACTATAACCATGGTCTCGGACAGGCTTTCGGAGGCTATGGCGACTATTACGATGGCGGCGAAGACACCAATGCTATTACCTATCTGACCTTGGCCAACAAGCTGATACATAGTATCAACCCCAATGCAATCACTATTGCCGAGGAAATGAGCGGAATGCCCGGGCTGGCATTGCCTTTCGGTGACGGCGGCATGGGCTTCGATTATCGCATGGCCATGGGTATACCCGACTACTGGATTAAGACGCTCAAAGAGCGTAAGGACGAGGATTGGAAGCCTACGAGCATATTCTGGGAGTTGACCAACCGTCGTGCTGACGAAAAGACAATATCCTATGTTGAAAGCCACGACCAGGCGCTTGTGGGAGATAAGACTGTGATATTCCGGCTGATAGATGATCACATGTATTGGCATATGATGATGGGCGACGATGATGCGACCGTGGCACGCGGCATGGCATTGCACAAGATGATACGCCTTGTGACACTGGCCACCATCAACGGCGGTTACCTCAACTTTATGGGTAATGAATTCGGCCATCCCGAGTGGATAGACTTCCCGCGAGAGGGTAATGGATGGAGCTATAAATATGCGCGTCGCCAATGGAGTCTCGTAGATAATCCCGAACTGAAATACCACTTGCTCAACAATTGGGACAATTCCATCATACATCTCGTCGGCGGCACCTACAACTTCCAGTCCCTGCCTGTGCGCAAGCTTTGGGAAAAAGACGATGATCAGGTATTGGCCTTCATGCGTGGCGAACTGGTGTTTGTGTTCAATTTCAATCCTACGCAATCTTTTGACGGCTATGGTATTCTGGCGCCCGGCGGCAAGTATCACACCATTCTCAGCTCCGATGAAGTCCGTTTCGGCGGCTACGACAACGTTACGGCCGGCATCGACCATCTTACTTTGCATGACGAATTGTATGCGCCTGCCGGTGTCGAATGGCTCAAGTTATATCTTCCGGCACGTACGTGTATAGTCCTACGCAGGGGCAGATAAAACCATACGCACGCGTGCCGGCCGTGGCTTATGGCAGCGTTCGTTCTCGCAAAAATTGCGTAATTTTGCATGTAAAAGCAACCGACACAATGAAACAATACTTAGAACTGCTTGATAGGATTATGCGCGAAGGCGTGGATCGTGGCGACCGCACGGGCACGGGTACGCGCTCGGTGTTCGGACACCAGATGCGCTTCGACCTTGCGGACGGATTTCCTCTGCTCACCACCAAGAAGTTACATCTCAAATCGATAATATACGAATTGCTGTGGTTTTTGCGCGGCGACACCAATGTGCATTACCTTCAGGAACATGGAGTTCGCATTTGGAATGAATGGGCTGACGCCGATGGCGATCTCGGCCATGTCTACGGTTATCAGTGGCGTTCGTGGCCGGACGGAAAGGGCGGTGCCATCGATCAAATAGCCAATGCGGTGGACACCATACGTCGTAATCCCGAGAGCCGACGCATCATCGTCAGTGCCTGGAACGTGGCGGATATAGACAGCATGGCGCTTCCGCCATGCCACGCACTGTTCCAGTTTTATGTTGCCAATGGCCGTTTGAGTCTCCAGCTGTATCAGCGCAGTGCCGACACCTTCTTGGGCGTGCCTTTCAATATAGCCTCGTATGCGTTGCTGCTTATGATGATGGCTCAGGTTACGGGGCTGCAAGTTGGCGAATTTGTGCATACGCTTGGCGATGCACACGTTTATCATAATCATTTCGAGCAAGTCAGACTGCAGCTGACACGCAGCCCGCGACAGCTGCCGCGAATGGTCCTCAATCCCGATGTCAAAGACATTTTTTCCTTTGATTATGATGACTTTCGGCTTGAAGATTATGACCCGTATCCTCATATTCCGGGAGTAGTATCTGTCTGAAAAATATATTAGGTATGATGATATCCATTATAGCTGCCGTTGCCTTGGACGGCGCCATAGGGCGCCAAGGCGGGCTTGTGTGCCATATACGGGAAGACATGCGTCATTTTCGCCGTTTGACCATGGGTCATCCGGTGGTTATGGGGCGAAAGACATTTGAATCGTTGCCCGGCGGAGCCTTGCCCGGTCGTCGTAATGTTGTGGTGACTCGCAATTCGGCTTACCATGCGGAAGGTATAGAGACTTTCCCCTCCTTGGAGCAGGCCATACAGCGTCTGCGTGCCGATAGTGTCGGAGACGCTGATGCCGAGATTTTTATCATCGGTGGCGGCGAAATCTATCGGCAGGCGTTACCCTTTGCCACACGGCTGTATTTGACGCAGATAGACGCATCGTTTGCGGACGCTGACACGCATTTTCCCGAAGTAAATCCGGCGCAGTGGCATCTCGATGATGCTTCGGAATGGAGTGAGGATGCCCAAAGCGGCATACGCTACCGTATGGTTTGCTTATCTCGGATTTAAGCAGTACTTTTGCATAATTTTTCAGCGCCCCGATAGTTCAACGGATAGAATAGAAGTTTCCTAAACTTTAGATGGGAGTTCGATTCTCCCTCGGGGTACAAGCGCGGTGTCTACTTTGAGCCGTGCATAAGCCGGAGGCCGACCCACGATGGGTCGGCCTCCGGCGTTTCAATGGTTGTGTTTGTCGCTGCGGGCGTAATACATTGCGCCCCTATAGTTCCATTTGTGCGTCCGTGTCTTAGAAAACGACTTTGGTAGAGCGATTGCCACGCACGACGATATATACTTGTCCTGCTTCGGGGTTGTTCACGGGGATACCTTGGAGGTTGTATATGCGTGCAGGTGCATCGGCGTTGTCGTCAACGGTCACATCGCTTACGCCGAGCAGATCAAAGTCTGCCGGCAGCTTGATGCTCGTGTCCGTGTTCTCGACGTTATACCAGTCGCCGTTGTCTTTGCCGAACATAGAGATGAGAAGCATGCTTCTGGGGAATGACAGGACGTTGTCTTTGCCCAACGTGGCGCCGCTTTCTGTTTCTGCGATTTCTTCCCAGTCGAATCCGGCGCCGAGGTAGTATTCGGGTGTCGAGCTCAGGCGGATGAGGCCGTAGCCGTAGTCAAGACCGACAGGGCCTTCTTGGACGTAGATGCATCTGTCGTCAGAGGCGTTTATGGTGATATAGTGGAGCAGGCCGCAATTATGCTTGTTGGAGCCGCTGTATTTGCTATTTTCAAACGGCTCGGAGAGGCGTATAATGCGCGGATTCTGAACATTGCGTTGCAGGGGGACTTCGAGTGACTCGTCATCCACTTTGAAGAATGTTTTGATAAAGCCCACGTTGAGCGTTGCCGTGCCGCAGTAGGTCCATGCGGTGTCGTCGTTGTCCAGGTAGTAGCATGTGCCCCATTGGTATGCGACTTGCTGTCCTGCGCGGTTGAGGCCGACAAGGATTATTGTTTCCTTGCTTACCTCTGACATGGTCCAGCTGAATTCTCCACGTACGGTAAGGTCGAGTCCTTTTTTGGCCACGTCAGCCAGGACTCCCATCACTTCGTCTTCCTGGAAGTTGGGCAGGATTGCGTACTTGACCTTGTCGATGTCATTACCCACGGTGATTTTGCCTAAGATTTTGCGGTTTGATGTGCATTGGTTTTCGAAGCTGAAAACCATGGAGTAGTCCTTGGCCTCAACGCCGGGCAACACTATGCGCCATTTTTGGTTGGTATTCATCGCCACGGCGCCGTCATTGTCTCCGTAGGCAACGCCCCTGACGGGAGCGGTGAAGATGCCGTCTTTGAATGTTACCTGCTTGGACGAGGGTATGCCGATATATACCGGGCCGTAGTTCCAGTCAAGACCAATCATGGTCTTGGCAAAGTATACGTTGTTGGGGTCGGAGGCATCGATGTCCAGCTTTGTCGTGCCGGCGCTGTCGTATTGTGTCTCTGTTAGTTGTACATTATTGGTGGCCAGCATCGCATCGGCAAAAGCCTTGCCGTAGGGCGAGATTACACGGTAGAAGTTGGGGTCTTCGGTGCTCTGCTGGATTTCGACTTCCCAGGTCATAGGCTCGTATCCGAACGCCGGCAAAAGCATATCGTCGGTATACAAGCCTTTGCCGAGGCTCTTGTACTCTCCGGTGGGGAAGTTGTGTTCGTTGGCTTTGGCGACAATAGCAGCCTTAGGCATGCTTTTTTTGTCCGCTTTAAATGGGGTGGCGGTCTTGGTTAGGGTCGCGGCGCCGGCGGTCATGACAGTTGCCATTACCAGGGCAAAAAGAGTAAAATGTCTTTTCATAAGAGTAATTTATCGTTTTACGGTATGTTTATTGTCGGAGGCAAAGATATGTAATAATGTCGGGCTGTGCAAGAAAAGAGCTACAAAATGTTGAATTGTATTCATATATGCTGTCTTCCTGCATTGCGCTTCATTTGGGATTTACGGAAACAAGTGGCGCGGTCGGAATATGCCTATCTCACGGCAATCTTGCCGGCAAAGCCGTCAGCCTTGACTATGTAGACGCCTTTGAGCGAGCCGTTGGCTTTGGTCACGTCGCGTCCTGCAAGGTCATAGATGCGAAAGTCTCCCGAGCAGTACACGCGTCCTTCTTTGGCAGTCGGGGCTGTGCGATGACCTCCGTCCGTGATATCGTCCACTTCGGACACCGGATTAAACACCGGACGCACGAGGCTTCCGCAGTATCGTCTATTGGAGGAATGACCGGAGAAGAATCGGGGGTTGACTTTAATAATATAGGCGTGAGTGATGTTTATGAAATTTGACGTACCCGTAAATACCGATGAGGACAGGTAATACCCGGTTCTTTGGTAGTCGCGTAATTTATCATAGAAATATCCGCACAGGTGGAGGTATATGTAGTTGCCGTTTGGACCTTCGACCTTGTATGTGCTTACGCCCAGGTGCTCGGTGAGCGTCCATGTGCATTCCTTCTCCAATTCGAGGCATTCGTCCTTGGTTGGCATACGCCATCGTCCGCCCCATTGTACACATGCGGCATCATCTTCGGGATCGAGTACTGTCTTGCCGTCTTCCTTGTTGTATTTGTATATCTCTTCGTAGCTGCCCAAGGGTCCGAATTTGTAGTTGGCGGTTGTAAATTCATTTTTGGGCTCAGTTTCACCCCAAGCGAAATAATCGCCTTTGTCTACCGGGCCTACTGCGCCTATTGCCCGGTCAGACCACATCAGGCCGCTGGGCAGACCGAGGTCTACATATTGATGCCCATTCTCAAGTTTTTCTTCAGACGTCTGCGCGGATGCGCAAAGTGCGCCAACCGCTGAAGCTGCGAGGACTAAAAAATATCTTCTCATTGTGGTTGTATATTAAGTTAGATTTTTATTTTCAGGCAGCCCTTGGGCGATACGAGGATGTAGATGCCCGGGGCGAAGTGGTCGGCCGAGAATTCGGCTTTGCGGATGCCTGAGGCTACGCGTATGCCTTGTAGGTTGTATACGTCAAATGTGGAGTCTTCGGTCGTGGTGTCTGTCGAGATGCTTTCAACGGCGTCAGTTCCTGTGACGTTGATCTTTAGTGTGGCGGTTATGCCATCGCAGAATGCCACGAGCGTTGCTTCGCCCTTGGCTACGCCTGTTACGACACCGTCTGCGGTAACGGTGGCGATGTCCTCGTCAAGGCTGTACCACATGATGGGTGCGGTGGTGGCATCCGCCGGGGAGACAGAGACGGCCACGGTGATAGACTTAGAGATGTCTACGGAGACATTGTCGTCTGTAATAACGACTTGGTAGGGCAATTCTTGGAAATCCCGGAACATACTCCATCCTTCTGCATTTTTGTAAGCATCGATACATCCTTTGGGGACGTAAAGCGTGCCTTTGTAGTGAGTTACATAGCTGAACGTTGTCGGACTGATGCTCGGCGGTGTCGCCGCGTTGCTGTATACATTCAGGAGATTGAGCTTGTTGCCGAAGGCGGCGTCAGGTATATAAGTGGTACCCTCGCCGATGTACAAAGATTTCAAGCTGACCAAGCTGCTGAAATCCATCTTAAAGTTTTCGGTCCATCCGTAGTATGGCAGCACGAAGGTCTCAATGTTTTTACATTCCCAGAAGGACTTATCAGCAACATTTTGGGCTTTAAGGATGTTTGCTGATTTCAGATTGAAATTGTTCTGGAATGCGTATGTGCCGATTTTTGATATATGGTCGAGATTTATTTCTGTCAGCCATTCGCACGAGGTGAATGCGTAGCTGCCAAGCGAGTCTACCGAAGCCGGTAAGGTTAAGGAGGTGAACCTGCAGCCAGAAAAAGCATTCTCTCCGATATATGTTAATGAGTCGTGAAAGGTTACGGAAGATGTCAATTTGCAGCTGGCGAAAGTCGCGTAGCCAATAGATTTTATTGCTTTGGGAATTTTTATGGATGTTATCTCATTGCACCAGCAGAAAGCATTTTCGCCGAGATATGTTAACCCCTCCGGAAGAGTGATGCCTGTAAGTACGTTGCAGTCTAAGAAAGCACGTCGGCCTATGTAGGTTACAGAGCCGGGAATGTTTACGGTGGTGAGCTTTGTGCATTTCTCAAAGGATTGGGACTCTATGGTCGTTATTGTTTCGGGCAAAGATACAGATGTGAGCCCATCGCACATGAAGAATGCACCTGCGATTTTGGTCACAGTATACACTTTGTCATTATATACCACTTTTTCGGGGACGACGATGTCGCCGGTGTACTTGGGTGCTGACCATGAATCTTCCAGCGAACATGTTTCATCGGATTCTATTTTGAATCGCAGTCCGTTGTAGAAGAATGCTTGTGCATTTGCAGATACGCACGCGGAAAGGAGAATTACAGAAGCAATGATATTCTTGATGCGGTGTGTCATATTTTCCTGTTTAGATCTTATTATTAGAAGTGGTGGAATCATGTATCCGTTTGGGACGGTAACTCTTAGAGAATCTTAGAGTTTAACTTTCCGGCATCCGTGGGGTGATACCAGGATATATATGCCGGGGGCGAGGCCGGCGGCGGAGAACTCGGCATTGTCGATGCCCGTGGCAACGCGGATGCCCTGGAGATTGTAGACGTCGAATACGGTGCCTTCGGCCGGAGTGTCGGTGGCAATGTCTTCTACAGCGCCGGGGGTCATGACGTTGATGACGGTGACCTCCTTGGATGCGGTTATGCCATCGCCGTACGCTACGATTGTCGCCTTGCCTTCGGATACGCCTGTTACGATGCCCTCGGATGTTACGGTGGCGATGTCTTCGTTCAGACTGTACCACTTAATGTGGACGGGAGGACCGTATGCCGGGACAACGGAGGCGGTCAATGTGACGGACTGTGAGATGTCTACCGATACTTTTTCGTTGGGGATGTCAATCTGATATGGAAGTTCTCGGATGTCAGGTATTAGATTCCATACTTTTGCACCTTTGTAAGCGTTCAAACAACCTTGGGGGACGTATAATATCCCCCTGTCGTATGTGTCGGGGCTAAATGTCGTGGTGCTGATTTCCGGTGGCGTGGTAGCGTTGCTGTATATCCAAAATAGTTTATTGCTTTTGAATGTATCCGGCGGAATGGTTGCTGTGGCTTCCCCGATATACACTTTCCATAGGTTTGGCGTTTTACTGAAATCCAGTTTGAAGTTCTCTGTCCATTCGTATGGTAGTACTGCCGAACTTATAGAGCTATTAATGAAGGCATCCGAATTTACGTCTTTGGCATTGAAAATGGAGACATTAAGCAATCCTTTGCAATTGGCGAAAGCCCCGTACTTTATTTGCGATACTCTGTCAAGGTTTATGTCTTTCAGCTCGGTGCAATTGAGGAAAGCGCTTTCGCCGATAGTAGTTACAGAGGCCGGTAATGTTATGGATTTCAGCTTGGAGCAATTGGAGAATGTGTGGTATCCTACGGAGGTTAGTGATTCGGGTAATGTAACGGATGCCAGAGAACTGCACCCGGAGAAAACCGAACTTTCGAGAGCCGTTATCGAGTTGGGTATAATTACGGATGTCAATCCGGTACAATTCGAAAAGGCCCGTGTCCCGATATGTGTTATAGTGCCGGGCAAATATATGGAAGTCAGCTTGGAACAGTTGAGGAAAGCGTCATCGCCGATGGATTCAAGTGTGTTGGGGATGGCTATGACCGCCAAGTTGGAACAGTTGAAGAAAGCATGGTCTCCGATTGATGTTAGCAAATTCGGTAAATGCAGGGAAATCAATCCGGTACAATTGTAGAATGCCTCAGATCCGATGGTGCTTAGAGCGCTTGGCAAAGCCACGGAAGTGAGGCCGGTACATAGCGAAAATGTCCCCGTGCTGATTTCAGCCAACGCATCGGGCAGTTTTATAGTGGTCAGTCCCGTGCAGCCTAAGAAGGCGTATTCGCCGATAGATGTTACGGAATTGGGTAAATCGATAGAAGTAATCTTGTCCTTGGATTGGAATGCGCCCTCAAGAATAGCTGTCACGATGTAGTTTTTGCCCTCGATTACTGCTACTTGCGGTATGACGATTTCGCCGGTTTTCAGGGTCGATACGACCGAGCATGTTCCATCGTCATTGATGTGGTAGAACAAGCCGTCATAGAGCCATTGGGTTTGCTGCGCTTTTGTCGGAATGAGCGTTGTCAGCATAAGCACAATAGTCGCGAGGCGTATTGTCATGTGTTTCATATCGGGTGGGTTTTTTTGTTACTTTTTTTGTATGAGAGTTATGCTAATATGGGGATTTGGCAACTATGATGATGCCGAGCCGTCATGATGCTGTACAAAAGTCTGTTGCCTGCTACTAAAACGGGGCGGATATTAATCACGTTTGACTGCCGCAGAATATGAACTATCGACTTTCAATCCGAAATCGTGCATACAAAAATAAGTAAAAAAATAATGTAAGGCCACGTGTTGTGCGCAGATATTTGGCCTTAATTGTTGAAATAGCACATCTTTGTGATTTAGGATATTTTGGAATTGTCGTTTAGACTTTTTTTGTTGCACAGACTATTGCCTTCATTAGCGACGGGCCGTGCTATTCGGTTTCTTTCTTTCTCCATTTGACAGGAGTACACCCGGCATTTTTCTTGAACAGGCGTGTGAAGTGGCTTGGAGAAATAAAGCCTGATCTTTCGGAAATATCTGCAACCGTCAATTTGGGATATTGAGCGAGCAGTCGTTTGGCATATTCGATGCGAAGTCCGGTAATCCAATCGCGGAAAGACATTGCATATGTTGTCTTGATGAATTCGGACAGGTATGTGCGATTAGTATAAAGTAAGTCCGATAACTCCTTTATTGTAAGTCCGGAACGGACAAAGCCGTTGGTGTCAATCCACTCTTGGATTTTTTCCGCCATTTTTGCATGGTAAGCCGGGGTCTCTTGCTTCTGCGTTTGTTCGGCTTGTGCACCGCATGATATGTCGTCTTCCGCGGTCACCTCGCTTTCCATGGCATTCTCTACTTGTTCGTAAAACAGCATATAGTTCAAATAGCAAAGGAACATATAGATGTATAGCGGCACGGAAGACAAGATCCAGATATAAATATACTCGTCAGGCAGGAATGTCAGTAGTCCGCATCCCACTCCGTAGGTGACAACCCAGTATGTGAACACGGAAAGCCATTTGATATAGGCGCCGAGGTCGTCCGCATGAGTTTCCTTGAAAATGCGGGTGACTCTGTGATAAATGTGGAGTAGCCTTTTGGTTAGAACAAGTCCGTAGACAATAAGACAGGCAGCCAAAACAAGCATTGCCGATGTCCTTATGTCCCCTTTCGGGAAAATGAGAAGTACAATGCAAGAAAGTGCGGAATATAAAATCCACAAGCATATATGTGTCCTAAGTCGCTTCCGTGTTATGTAAAAGCGGTCGAGTAGAGTGGTTAAGGCCGAGCTGAACAGCCAATAGCACAGAAAATAGGTGGATAGATTCATCGTAATGGCGGCATCGGCACTCTTGAATCTGATACCGAAAAAGAAATGTACCGAATAATTGGCTGCAAGGAGCAATATTGCCGCGCCCATAATTCGTCGGGAGCGTAGGTAGTTCCCGAAAATCGCTTTTTCCGGCGTTTTAGCAAGCATGAAGTAAAAGCCGAAGAACAACATCAGCGGCAGTGCAATACAAAGGGAGTAGCTGTATATAGAAGAGGATGTCATCGTGTACTATGCTTTGTATATTACACTCGTTTTACCGAGGCTAAGGCTATGAAAATCGGCAAATCGGATTGCCTAGGCTTTGCTGTTTTGTGCACCATGATAGCGTTGAAGACGGTGTTTGTCAGACATGTTATGGGGATAACTTATGAGATCGCCGGATTAGTGCCGAGCCTACTTATAGTAGGAGCAAAGATAAGAAAATTCTCCGATATAGGCATCAAAAAAAATCTGCAAAACTTAAACAAGGACAAAATAGGCGCAGCCCCTTTTTTACATCCAAACAATAGCAATAATAGTCTATTCATTCGGAAAATGTTGGAATGTGAGTTCCGGGGGTAGGGTGAAGGCGGAATTCGGAGGATATGTTATGGAGTGATTGTAAAAAAAACGGCCACTGCGGTCTCGAGGCTATGGTGTGTGTAGACGCCACATCGAGCCGTCATATACAAAGCGCAAAGCTCCGGCTACGAGCAGATCCACGATGGCATCGTTTGCACTCCGTTGCGAGGTGTGAGTGGTCAAAGCTATCGCTGACGGCGTGGTGGCTCCGTCACTGACTATGTCGATGATAGCGCCGTGTATGCCGACATCGCCGACCGAATAAATGCGACCGCCGTTATTGTCGGCCTCGCGTCTCCACGCCTGCACCATCAGCGGATGGGCTGCAATATTCTTGTCGGCCACGCGGAAATAGGCTTGACGTTTGCCATCGGCCTCGATAGCCATCACCGGGCGGGAGCTTGACGGGGCAATGTATGCGCGTATCACCACCGAGGCATTGGCGCCGGGACGATCGCTGTCGGCATCTCCGGCGCGATATGCGGTGAAGTCCACGTGTTGAGGCGGTTCGCAATAGCATTGGGCAGCCTGCTCGACTACGAAGATGTCTTCCTCGGAGCGTATTCCGGCGATGGCGCCATTGTCTTTGACGCCGATAAGCAAGTGTCCGCCGGCGTTGTTGGCGAAGGCCGAAACGGTGCGAGCAATTTTGCGTGCGTCGTTGACCGTGAGTTTGAAGTCTTGAGTTTCGTCCTCGCCGCGCGCTACCAGTTCGGAGATATATCGGTATCCACGTATGGCCTTGAGGTCTTTCATTCGGGATATTTGAGCCTGCCTTCGGTTATATTGTCAAGGACTTGCAGGAATCGTGCTGCCAGGGTGCGTGCAGCCGGCAAGTCGTTGAAGGTATAGTTGCCGCAGTCGCGAGCCGTAGCTCCGGGAATATCGCCCTCGAAGGATGCGATAAAGCGGAACATTTCGCGCATCAGCGGTACAATGTCTTCGCTTTCGAGGTTGCCTTGCAGTATGAGATAACTACCGGTGCAGCAGCCCATGGGTCCCCAGTAGACCACGCGGTCGCGCCACTCGGCGTTGTTGCGCAGCCATGTGGCGGCAAGATGTTCGATGGTATGCAGCGCACGCGGGTCGGCGGCCGGCTCGCGATTGGGTGCGGTCATGCGTATGTCGAAGGTGGTGAGGACGTCACCGGAGGGTGTGGTGTCGCGCCGAGATACGTATATGCCCGGTTGCAAGACCAGGTGGTTGATGCGAAAGCTTGCTATCTTGTCCATGGTTACATGCTTGTTTTGCGTAGGGGGGGGGATAAGTTGTGTGTCGTGTCAAAGCACCTCGAGCAGTCGGTGCAGCACATCGAAGGTGTGGCGCGGAGCGTCTTCCCAGAAGTTTTCGTATTGGGCGATGTTGTCGTGTGTCGCTCCCGGAGTGTCGCTGATGACGCGCATACATACAAAGGGAATGTTCTTCAGATGGCATACCTGAGCAATGGCACCGGATTCCATATCTACGGCCACTGCTTCGGGTATCACTTCAAGGATGTGTTGCACCTCTTCGGGTCGCGACACAAAGATGTCGCCCGAGGCAACGACGCCGCGGCGTAAGTCTGCGCCCATACGCTCTATTGTCCCGGGTGTCAGCGGCGACTCGAAGTACAACGGGCAACCGGCGGCCTGTCCCGGCACTGTGCCCGGACCGCACCATACATCATGGTAAGCCACGGCCGAAGCGATGACCACGTCTCCTATCGAAGCCCCATGTCCGGTGCCGCCGGCCACGCCTGTATTGATGATAATGGCCGGGTGGAAGGTGTCTATGAGAGTCAGTGTGCCCACGGCGGCGTTCACCTTGCCTATGCCGCATTGCATGACGGTGACCTCGTGGCGACCTATGGTGCCGGTGTGGTAGGTGTAATCGTTGACGGTGGTGCGCGAGGTGTTGTGCAGTAGCGGAAGTAGCAGCTCCAGCTCCTTGGTCATGGCTACGATGATGGCTATGTTCATATGTGATATGTGTATATGCGCGACAGGGCGCGTGGTTTCGTTGGTTGTGCAGCTCGGAGTGAGGCTGAGGCCCGTATGGACCGGTCCGGTATAAAAAAACCTCGGAGACCTTTGACGTGTCACCGAGGGTGTCTGTGGTGGGCGCTGAGGGATTCGAACCCCCGACCCTCTGCTTGTAAGGCAGACGCTCTGAACCAGCTGAGCTAAGCGCCCCAAAAATATGCTGTCGGCAAGAAAGTTCGATAGCAACCGGGCCTCTGCCCGAAGTATCTGTGTTTGCGTCCCTGCGTGAGAAACGTGGTGGTGGGCGCTGAGGGATTCGAACCCCCGACCCTCTGCTTGTA
Source organism: Bacteroidales bacterium H4 (assembly GCA_001701165.1). Lineage (GTDB taxonomy): Bacteria > Bacteroidota > Bacteroidia > Bacteroidales > Muribaculaceae > CAG-873. Next base: position 58,288 of record DAAP01000041.1, read on the forward strand.
AGGCAGACGCTCTGAACCAGCTGAGCTAAGCGCCCGGTTTCTCGCCGAAAGCGTTGCAAAGTTACGCACTTTCCCCGAACCCACAAAATTTTTTGCGCTTTTTTCTATAAAAATTCCGGCGCTTGCGGTTTTGCCGTTCTTTATGTGCTTATATCCAGCATTTTATGTTTAGCAGTGATATTGAACATCGATGGCTCGCAAGTATATGTAAAAAATAAAAGATACGTGTCGAGTTGTATATTTTTCGTGCGAATGGCAGGTTGTACAGGCAAACATCTCGAAATTTGCTGAAAAACGAATGAGACAAATGCCTCGAAATCTAGTCAACCAAATTCAGGAATGGACACTTGCTATATGTGCAGTAAAAGGTCTTGGTGGCGGGTATTGCGGATTTCGGGGAAAAGGTGTACCTTTGCAGGCGAAGAGAGTGATGATTCCGGTGAGATTCCAAGCTCTCAAAGGAATCGGAGTGCCTCGAATAGCTCGGAGTACTCCGAAAACCGGTGCATTGCGCCGGACAAGGCAGAAAAGCAACAGAATTGTAAGGCTTAATATCAATAATCCCAAATAAGTGCGTGGAAACTAAATACATCTTCGTGACCGGCGGCGTGGTTTCGTCGTTGGGCAAAGGCATCATCTCGTCATCATTGGCCTGCCTGCTCAAGGCTCGCGGTTATCGTGTAACAATACAGAAATTTGACCCGTATATCAATATTGATCCGGGGACGCTTAACCCCTACGAGCATGGCGAGTGCTATGTGACCGTGGACGGACATGAGGCTGACCTTGATTTGGGTCATTACGAGCGTTTTACCGATATTCAGACCACACGTGCCAACAACGTTACCACCGGTCGTGTCTATCAGAGCGTCATCAAAAAAGAACGCGAAGGCGTATATCTGGGCAAGACAGTGCAGATAGTGCCCCATATCACCGATGAAATCAAACGCAATGTCAAGGCCCTGGGCAATACCGGACGCTTTGACTTTGTAATCACTGAAATAGGCGGCACTGTGGGCGATATTGAGTCGCTGCCTTATTTGGAAAGTGTACGCCAGTTGCGCTGGGAACTTGGGCAGAACAGCCTGTGCATTCATCTGACCTACGTGCCGTATATCGCTGCGGCCAAAGAGCTGAAGACAAAGCCTACACAGCACTCTGTCAAGCAGTTGCAAGAGGCAGGTATACAGCCGGATATTCTGGTGTTGCGTACCGAGCATGACATCAATACCGAGATGCGCCGCAAGATTGCATTGTTCTGCAACGTGGCACCCGAGGCGGTGATCCAAAGCATAGACGTTCCTTCAATATACAAGGTGCCTGTGACTATGCACCATCAGCACTTGGATGAGATAGTGTTGCGCAAGACCGGAATCGAGCCTCAGGGCGAGCCGCATATGGCGCCTTGGCTCGATTTTCTTGAACGCATGGACAATGCCGCCGAAACCGTAACCATTGGGCTTGTAGGTAAGTATGTCGAGTTGCAAGACGCCTACAAGTCCATCAATGAGGCGCTCTTCCAAGCCGCGACATACAACGACCATCGCCTGCGACTGGTGTCCGTACATTCCGAGAAAATCAATGAGGGTAATGTCGATGCACTACTGGGCGACATGGATGGTGTGGTTGTCGCTCCCGGCTTTGGTAGTCGCGGTATAGAGGGCAAATTTGTGGCTCTGCATTGGTGCCGCACGCACAATATACCTACGCTTGGCATATGCTTGGGTATGCAATGCATGGTCATAGAGTTTGCCCGCAATGTCATGGGACTCAAGGATGCTAATTCCACCGAGATGAATCCCAATACGTCAGACAACGTCATCGACCTTATGGAGGAGCAGAAGAGCATCACCGAGAAGGGCGGTACCATGCGTCTGGGGGCCTACGACTGTATTTTGCGGCCGGGGTGCAAGACCGCCGAGGCCTACGGTACTACTACGGTGCGCGAGCGTCATCGCCACCGCTTTGAATTCAACGAAGCATACCGACAGCGTTTTGAGGAAGCCGGTATGCAATGTGTAGGCGAGAACCCCGAGACGCATCTTGTCGAAGTTGTCGAGGTGCCGCAATTGCGTTGGTACATAGGTACGCAATACCATCCCGAGTATTCGTCCACGGTGCTGCATCCCAATCCGATATTCTTATCCTTTGTACGTGCGGCTATAGCCTACGATAAGGACAAACAACAGAACGATAAATAATTAGAATAAGTCATAACCGTTAAACAAAGCAGACATACGGCATGAGCGACCTCCGGTATTGAATTACGATGGCGAGCCATGGCTGAAGATATGTCAGATAGAAACGTAAAAACATTATAAACACCACAAATGGATAAAAACACCCTTACAGGCTTGCTGTTGATGGGTGCTGTGCTCTTTGGCTTCATGTACTGCAATCGTAGCAGCCAGGAACAGCACCGGCAGGCAGCCACCGAACAACAGGCTGACGCGACAGCGGAGGCCGTAGCCAAGCCGCTCACGGGCGACAGCCTTCGCGGCGAGATGGCCAAGTACGTGCGCAGCGCCGGCACCCTTGTGGATAGCGCCGCTCGCACATATGCGTTGACCACCAATGCCTTTGACCTTCGAGCCGACAGCACGGGCAATGTTTCCGGAAGCGTTGTGCTGGGCGAAACCAAGACCATCGTGGACAGCATTATCGCCGCCCCTGCCGGTGCCCCCGTATTGGCTCGCGTGATGACTGCGCTCAACAACGAACGCGCATACAAGGGCATGGCTCAGTTTATGGACACCGAAGCCAAAGCCGAAACCATCACCCTGGGCGACAAAAACTTGAAAGTTACTTTCAGCAGCCGCGGCGGACGTATAGCCTCGGTCACCCTGCCCGGGTACAAGACCGAAACGACGACTCCGCCTTCGCCGATCACGCTGTTTACAGACAGTACCAATAGCTATTCCTTCGAGTTTACCACTGTAGACCAGCAGCGTGTCAATACCGCCGACCTTAACTTCAAGGCCGCACGTGTCAACGACAGCACCGTGCGTATGTCTTTGCCTTTGCCTGATGGCGCCGAATTGGCATTTGTGTACACCGTCATCCCGGACAAGTACATTGTCAAGATGGACATCGAACAGCATAATATGGAGAGCGTCATACCCACCACGGTCACCACGATGCGAATGCTGTGGCATCAGACAATGATGCGTAACGAAAAAGGTCGTACCTTTGAGGAACGCAACAGCGCCATATATTACAAGTTGCTTAACGAAAGTCCCGAGGATCTCTCGGCTCACTCCGATGAAAAAGAGAAGCTGCAAGGCAGCATCAAATGGATAGGCTTCAAAAATCAGTTCTTCTCCAGCGTGCTCATCGCTCGCAAGAACCTTGCAACAGCCGAAGTGGCCTCAAGCCCCATAAAGGGAAAGGAAGACGAACCGCGCCTCAAGGAAATGAGCATGGACGCTACCTTCGAGTACTCGTCCAAAAACGAGCAAGTCGCCGGCTTCGACTTCTACTTCGGTCCCAACGACTACCCGCTGCTGTCCTCGCTGGATGACGTCATCTCGCCCGATGAAGACCTCGAGCTGACGCGCCTCGTGCCTCTGGGATGGGGTCTCTTCCGCTGGATTAATAAATTTGTGGTTATACCCGTGTTCAGCTTCCTCAGCGGATTTATTTCTAACTATGGTATCATCATTTTGCTGCTGACCATATTCATCAAGCTCATCCTCTTCCCCTTCACCTACAAGAGCTACATGTCGCAGGCCAAGATGCGCGTCCTTGCCCCCGAAATCAAGGAAATCAACGAGAAGTATCCCGGCCAGGAAAATGCCATGAAGCGACAGCAAGAGACTATGAAGCTATATTCGCGCGCCGGCGCCAGCCCGTTGTCGGGCTGCTTGCCGCTGTTGCTGCAGATGCCTGTGCTTATAGCCATGTTCTCATTCTTCCCATCGGCTATAGAACTGCGCGGCCAATCCTTCCTTTGGGCACATGACCTTGCGGCACCCGATGTAATCCTGACGCTTCCTTTCAACATTCCCTTCTATGGCAGCCATGTAAGCTTGTTCTGTTTGCTGATGACCGTGGTCAATATCATTTACACGCGTATCAATATGCAGAATCAGCCCGGCGGCACCAGTATGCCCGGCATGAAGTGGATGATGTACCTGATGCCCGTAATGTTCCTGTTCTTCTTCAATGACTATGCTTCAGGCTTGAGCTACTACTACTTCCTGTCGCTGTTGATTACGATCATACAGACATATATCTTCCGTCGTTGCGTCAGTGAAGAAAAGGTGCGTGCTCAGATGCTCGAAAACGCCAAGAAACCGCGCAAAAAGAGTGGATTTATGGCTCGCCTTGAGGCTGCACAAAAAAAGCAGGAAGCCCTGATGCGCGAACAGGCCAAGCAAAACGCCAAGCGCCGTCGCTGAAAAACACTTTAAATCAATAAGCCCGGAGGGTTAGGCCGGTCCGGCCTCCCCTCCGGAGCTAAATATAAAGCCAAATCATCACATAAAACTATGGCATCCGCTTCGGCTGATGCCACAATCACAATCCATGACACACCGTATTTCAAGCACCATTGCGGCTTTGGCCATAACCTTAGGAGTACATGCCTATGACCATGCCGATATTCAAGGCACAACATTTACAGTAGACACAATAGAACACTATTATGTAGGTCCCGGCCTGACACATTCGCATTTCAGTTTTGCCAGCGGTAGTCGCGTCTTTCAGGCTTATATACTTAAACTTGACACCAAAGCCACCGGCGCCGAACGTATGCTGCCTCGTGTCGAAATAGGAAACGACCAAGCACCATTGGCCGAACGCATATCCGAGTCGGGCAAACGCCACACCAACGACCAATACCAATATTTGGCGGGTATAAATGGCGACTTCTTCATTGTGTCCGCCTTTGCTGCACAGCATCCGCTGGGTAATTCCATACTCGGCTATCCCAATATGACTTGTGCCATAGGCGGCAAATTGGCTGCCCCGGATATGATAGATATCACATCTCGCGAGAATGCCTTGATTATGGATTACAATGGTGGCGCGTGGATTGACGCTACTGATATGTCGTACAATGTCCTCAGCGCCGATGGCAGCATCGTAGTGGGAGCCGCAGCTTGCAACTATCCTCGTGTGGGTGATCAGATGATGATATACAACAGCTATATGGGAGAAACCACGGGAACGGACGGCTCAGGCCGCGAATTGATACTTCGTCCCGCAGTCACCGGTCAGCGTTGGGCCATCAATACACCTATGGACTTTGTGGTGGACGGCGCATGGCGCCAAGGCGGCTCGACGGCCATTCCGACCGACGGTATCGTTCTGTCATGCGGCAATGGATATGCCAACGACTTCATAGACAACCTCAAAGACGGTGATGCCGTCAAAATCGAAATAGGAATGTCGCTGCCCGCTTTCGGAGGCTTGCGCCCCGATGTGCGCGACGTCTGCGGCGGCGATGTGCGCATTCTCAATTGTAATAATGTCACCACCTCGGCCATTCGTTGGATTAATACCCCGAGTGCCCAATATGGACGTTCGCTGTGCGGATACAGCCAAGACCGCCGCTATATTGTGCTGTGCGCAGTCGATGCCGGAGTACCCAATAGCAGTGGCGTCAGCTACTACGAGGGCGCCGATCTGATGCGATATCTCGGATGCTACGATGCTCTCGACCTTGACGGAGGCGGTTCCACGACCATGTGGAGCGCCCATGCCGGTATTCTCAATGTCTTGCGTGATGGCAGCGAACGCGCTGTCGGCAACGGCATATTTATGCGCCTCGAGGCACCCAAAGACGAAAAAATCGCCAAGATACGTTTCGCCGACCCTTATGCCAAACTTCCGCTATATGCACTCTACCGTCCTGTAATATACGGATACAATCAATACGGCCAGCTCATAGATACCGATGTTAAAGGTGTTACGCTGTCGGTGGGCGAGGCCATGGGAACAATCAAGGATGATGGTACGGCACTCTTTGTCACCGGTAGCGGAATGCACGCTTTGCGCGCATCGCTGCCGGGAGTTGATGATGCTACCATAGCCGTATCAGTTGACCCGAATGCGCTTGCTACGCCCGAGGTGACGAGTATCCTGACGGATAACCATAGTCATTGGGGCATCAAGCTGCACGCACTTGTGGCCGGACGCTATGTAAGTGTCGATCCCGCCGCTTACGCTTGGACAACTGATGCTCCCGAAATCGCCACAGTTGATTACAACGGCATTATCACCGGTTTGCGTAACGGCACTACCGTAGCCACCGGAACAAATGCAGCCGGCAGTGTTTCCGTCACGATTACTGTCGAATGTACTCCGGCTAAAGATACGCCGCTCGATCCGGACGGGGAAATCAAAATTGACACATGGAAAGTAACCCGTACCTCGATTTCCAATAGCGTGGAAATAAGCCCGATAAATGATTCCAATGGCTTGGATATATCTTTCAAGCCCTCGTCGATGCGCGGACCGCGCTTGGCTTTGGCTAAAGAACTGGTATTGTTCTCACAGCCCGATGCCATCGAAATCGTCGTTAAGCCCGAAACTTCTAATCTCAAAAACTTCTCCGTGTCGCTGAATGCTCAGGGGAAAACATCTATCAAAAAAGATTTTGGCACTATCGCAGTCGGTAAGGAAACCACGTTGCGCCTTGACCTTAAAGAAGTCATCGACACGGAAGATATGACCTCTTACCCCGTACGAGTAACCTCCCTGAGCCTCGAGCCGTCCAAGTCAGGACAACAGTCCGTAAGAATTGCGTCTATGAAGGTTGTCTACGAGAAATTTGACGGTATCGAAGATGTAAATGTCGATAGCGGTAATGTGCTTCGAGTTACTGTTGCCAATGGCTTAGTTTCCATACCATTCCGTGCTGCCGAACTAACATTGACCGACCTTGCAGGCCGTACAGTGGCACATGCAACCAATGCCGCAGAGGTGGCAAGTCCTGCCGCAGCAGGCGTGTACGTTCTAAGTGTTCGTACCGGCTCCGGCACTATTTCATCCAAAGTGTACGTTCGCTGATACCTTATACATTCTTCCGACTTTTGTTAGGTCCGAAACCGTCTCATGTGAAAAGGTGGTTTCGACTAAAGTCAAAGCGACAACGCAAATTACCAAGAGGTGGTTTCGGACGATTTTTTGCAAAAAGCGGCAACATCGGTTTGTCGCGTCAAAAAAAAGTTGTACCTTTGTGCCACCAATGCCCGGATGGCGGAATCGGTAGACGCGACGGTCTCAAACACCGTTGGGGCGACCCATCCCGGTTCGAGCCCGGGTCCGGGTACTGCGGAGGAGAAAGATTTAAGTCTTTCCCCTCCGTTTTATCTATAGTGTCGGTTATATTGCTCTAAATGTTACGTTGATCGATATTTCTGCTTGTATCATATTTCGGCTTATGTATATTATTCTGCTGCCATATGTGAGTTATTTCGGTCTATGTGTTAAAATATGTCAATAAAAACCATTTTTGCAAACCATTTTTTAAATTTGTCGGACGTTTTTTTACGTTGTAACCAATCCAACAGATACTTCTGATGATAAAAGCAAACAACCTCTCTTACGTAGGCGAGTCCGGTCGAAACACGTCATTATTTAGAATGACAAAACATCTGATTGTCTTGGTATGTATAGCCATGGCAATGTTCTCGTGTGACGATACAAACGAGCCAAACAAGCCTGTGCCCACTGATGCCTATATCGGCACACAGAGGCAGATTACTTTAGGAGCCGAGATGAAAGGTTTTACCGGTATTGATTTCGAATGTGTAATCAAAGCCGAAGACGGTACTGTATTTCGTCGTTCGGGAAGCCACATTCGCATTAATGGCAAATCCATACTTACATTTGATACAGGGCTGAAGTCAGGCGTCTACCGTCTACTGGCTCTCGAGGTGCCGGTTGTGGGTGCCGAGTCCGATACCACGTGGATAGATTATGGTTTGGGCTGTCGCGTACGTATATCTGCCGAGGCTCAAACAGCCATTGTTTTAGATTCGTATGATCCTGAAATGAATCTCGTTGGTGAGGGGTCTGAGGACGACCCGTATATCATATCGAGTGCCGAGCACTTGTGGCGACTTCGCGACTACACCAACAATGACGACAATAATAAGAAATTGACAAAGGATACGCACTTCCGTATGGAAGCCGACATCCGCATGAAGGATATATGTACATCATCAGATCGCCATTATGGTTGGTTGCCGATTGGCGCTATTCCGGAGAATCCCTTCCGCGGTGTCTTTGACGGGCAAAATTACAAGATTCAGGGACTATGGATAGATCGCCCACACTCTCCCGGCGTTGGTTTGTTCGGATTTATAGACCAAGCGACAATCAAGAATGTCATTGTTTCAAATCCCGACATCACCGGCAACTACGCAGTGGGAGCCATAGTAGGTGCCACTACATCGCCCGGCGACATTCGCGGTTGTTCTTCGTTACACGGCTGTGTCGTAGATAGAGGCTCGGTGACAGCGCCCGAAGGCAGTGCCGGTGTTGGCGGTTTAGTTGGCGTTGTTGACTGCACGGGTTTTTTGTCTGTTGACAGTTGCTACAATGCCGGTACTCGCGTATCGGGAGACTATGCCGTGGGAGGTATTGTCGGCGCCGGTTCGCTGTATTCGATGACTCAAGTATTGGCATGCGAAAACAAAGGTTCTGTTGAAGCGCGGTACACCGGTGCCGGAGGCATTGTTGGCTCGGTGGACTCGCTAATGATTATAGGATGTAAAAATAATGCGACTATCAATGGCGGAACAGGCGCCATGAGCGGAAATATGGACAAAGGCGGGTATGGCACCGGCGGTATTGCCGGCGGCACCGGCGTGTCATTTATCTATTCATCACAAAACACCGGCAACATCACCGGAGCGGTAGGTGTGGGCGGCATTATCGGCAGCACACGCGTAGGCAACGATGACAGCAATTATGAGGGCGAATTATTATACAATAACTCGCTGGTAAAGAATTGTGGCAACACCGGCAATATCTCCGGTCGCACATCTGTCGGCGGCATTTGCGGAGAAGCGCAGTTCGGAGCATATGCTGTATATAATAAAGGTGCAATTACAGCCGCGGACAATCAATGCACCTTGGGCGGTATTGTAGGCAACACCTCAATAACAGTACTTCATAATGTCATCAATCAAGGTACCGTGACATCAACCTCTGCCGAATCAGCTGCCGGTGTTGTCGGTAAAACCACTTGGGGTGCGCTCTATGGTTGTCAGAACTATGGTAATGTCGCGGTAACATCAAAATATGCCGGAGGTATTGCCGGATGGGTCGGTAACAACACTGTTGCAAACTATTGTCTTAATACCGGATTGGTAAATAATAACGGCACTCGCGCCACCGGCGGTATTATCGGCGAAGCGGGTGACGCTCGTGTGTGGACCGGAATGGATATCGCCGGTTGCGTCATAGGTGCAGCCGAATGTGTCATGGTTTTTGCCGGTCCCATTCTTTCGGTCACCGGCAATGCGGTCACGCAAAACGTGGTCAAGCATGCAGAAGCGTTCAAGAAGTTTTTCAATGTCTTGCATGTCGGTGAAGCCACTCTTGATTGGGCAATGGTGGCTTATGATGCTGTGACATATTCGATGAGCCTTTATGATATTTTCACCGAAGAAGATCTGAAGGAAATCAATGTAAACCTCAACACCAAGGCTACAGCCATTGATAATGATGTGAAAGCTACAATAAAATCCATTCAGGACTCTTATGTGTTTGATGCCACTAAGTTGCCGCAAGGTATCAACGGTGCTGCTATAACCGGATACTTTGACAATTTTAATAAAGCAATGGATTTTTATCAGGCATCAGACGACAATAATTCCATTATCAACTACAATCTAAATCGTACTCGCGAGGAGCGTGTCGGCGAGTTGGAACATCGTCAAGAGATTAAAGAAATAGTACAAAAATCAATAGCAGGCACATGCATTATAGTAGGTTCTGTGGCAAGTATAGTTTCAACTTTTGCCACTGCCGGCACAATGACAGCCGTCACCGCCGGAGTTATGGCCTCGATACTGACATTTGTCGGCGGAGCAAACGCTATAGTCGAATGTGCCACCAATTTCGAAGTCAACGCCATTGTCGTCAACCAATGCACAAACCTTGGCACTATAAAGACGACAACGTCTGACTATGTAGGTGGTATTTTGGGATACACTCAACAAAACTGCAAACTCACCGATTGTCTCAACGTAGGCAATCTTGATGGCAATATCAACAAGGCGCATGCCGGCGGCATAACCGGCGAAGCCGATTATCGCTCTGTCATTATGCGCAACGTTTCAGTAGGCACAAACTGGTTCAACCCTATAGCCGCTCATGCAGAGTCGACTGTCGATTATTCAGACAATTTCTACTACTCAGGCGGTACGTATGCCGTTTTGCCGTACTATAATAACGCCACATCTGTAACTCTCGAACAACTTCACGACAAAACGTTCTTTGAAAAAGTCCTAAATCTCTCAGGATCGATACCATTGTGGCAGATAACAGATAAATCGGGATTTTTCCCGATACCATATCATTCCGAAATGGAAACCCCTATCCAATAACAAAAACATAATGCTCCATAAGTATGAAAACAAAACACATTATATTCGCGTTACTACTCACTTTGACGCTGCCCATATGGTATGGTTGCTCAGAGGATGACGAGCCGTTGGTTACAGACAATAAAGTCGAAGAAATCGAAGGTTTCAAGCTCAGTTCTTTTGCCTCCAAACTTATAAAATGGCGACTTAGCGAGGCCGGGGAGAATTATCACATCATACTGCATTCACACGCTGATAATAAGCTGTATGACTATGACTTAAAAGTGAACAACAGCGGAGCTAAGCCAATCTTCACAATGTATATTCCCGATCACAAGACATTGCCCGATGGTGAATATGATGCCGTTGCCTTAAACTCTGACGGAACAACAATCGGACCGCGTATGTATTTCAGAACATCCAAAATGGTGGTTGAGGAGATCGCTACGCGCGAGGGAGAATTCAAATTGCGTGGTCAAGGCACACAAGAAAACCCCTATGAGATTTCGTCAAAAAGCGATTTCGAAAATTTCGAAATTGGTCTTTACGAAGAAGGTAATTCAAATGGCTTCGGTCTCTTCTTTAAGCAGACGGCAAGTTTTGATGTGCCTCCTCGCAGTCAAATAATCATGGGCACATATCACGCTTGCGAATCATTTGCCGGCAACTACGATGGCGGAGGCAATACTGTCAATGTGCCATACACCGGTAGCGCTACAGAGGGCAATGATTCAAATATCGGATTGTTTAAAGAGTTGCTTCCCGGCGCAACAATTCACGATCTCACCATCAATGCCCTGATGCAGGGCATACATGACAATGGCGGTGCTTTGGCCGGCAAATCATCGGGAAGTGTCACCATTACAAACGTCAGCGTTGAAGGTTCAATCAACTCGAACAACCACACCAATATAGGTGGTTTTATAGGCTATGTCGCCGGTGATATTACTTTTACAGATTGCAATCTCACGGCATTTGTGCAAGGCAGCAACGCCGTCGGTGGTGTGGTTGGAAGACACGGCAATGGCACCTTGATAATCAAGAACTTTGCCAATCGTAAAACAGAGACGGATAAACTCGGCAACGTAAAGCAATACTACTCGCCATTTTCAGTTTCATCCACAGCAGATAATGCCGGCGGTTTGGTAGGATCTGTCGATGGCGGTTCGGTTGTCGATGTTGAAGACATCACATTTTTACACTCTGTACAAGCCGAAGACGGCTCGGTTAAGGCCGTGTCTGTTGAGGGAAACAATGTAGGCGGTCTGTTCGGGTCGCTAAACAGCGTTGCTTCTTGCTTGGCTAAGAACATCTCAATCAATGCGCCTGTATATGGAGGCAATAATGTCGGCGGTATGGTGGGGTATGCCAACTTGTCGGCAGATATTTCATTGGAAAAATGTGTTTTTAGCTCGGTTGCCAGCGGCAAGGATTGTGTAGGCGGTTTTTTTGGCAATGTCAACGGAAACAAATTCAATGTCAAATTTGAAGGCTCTGACAAAACATCGTCAGTCAAGCAAACCGACAATGCGCTTGTGAAGGTGACAGGTGTTAGCAATATCGGAGGTTTTGCCGGCAGACTGTCCTATGCAAATTTTTCGGGTAGCAAATTCTATATCAATACCGGAATATCTTGTACGGAGACCAACGTCGGCGGCATTTGCGGCATTCTCGAATCAACGACGTTGAACTCTGAAGTATTTGTTCTTTCAAACTCAATGCACATAAGTGGTCCCCAAAATATCGGTGGTATTGTCGGATATGCCAAAAGCAGCACGATTACAGGCAGCGCTCATTTTGATAAAAAACTCCAGGATTGTGATGGCATACCTGCCGCTTCAACATTTGAAAGCTCGTTTGCCGGCACCGTAGGCGATGGAACCAACGCCACATGCGTAGGCGGCATCGTCGGTACGGCAGAGAACTCTGTGCTGAAAGACATTTGTTTTACGGGCACATTAGTCGGCTCGCAAAACGTAGGCGGTATCGTCGGCATGATGGTTAACGGGAGCTCGGGGCAGCTTTATAACTGCTTTAACAACTCTCAGAAGATTACCAACAATAAGTCCTCGTGCACCGCCGGCATTGTCGGATATATGAAATTCTACTCGGCGTCATCCTTCGAAAATCTCATAAACTATGCAGATGTTGAAGGCTCTGACAAAACTGGTGGCATATTCGGATATGTGGAGTATATTAAGCCGAATAGCAACTTTGCTCTCGCCAATGCTGTCAATGCCGGCAATATTACCGGTAGCGGAAACACCGGCGGTCTGATTGCAAATCTGTATGATCACAAGTTCTACGACAAGCGGCATAAAATAGATTATTGCGCCAACTATGGCAATGTCTCCAATAGCGGAGGCGGCAATGTCGGTGGCGTCATCGGACAATTCAACTGCACTCTCGCCGTAGTGATGCATTGTGCAAACCACGGAAATATCAAGGGCAGTGGTAACGATGTTATGGTCGGCGGCATCGCCGGTCGTATGGGCACAAATGATGCAAGCGGAACAAACACCGAGAGCAACATGGAGCTGTCTTACAGCTGCAACTTTGGCGAAATATCAAGCGATACCGGTCAGTCGCACGTTGGCGGTCTGTTGGGCTATCAAGAACAAGGTTCGCAATGGGACGATACCCATTATATGCTCCACAACTGCTACAATATGGGTGCGGTGCCCTCAGACCAAAAAGACGATAATGGCGGCATCCTCGGCTATGTCGACCACCATGGCGAAATACAAAACTGCATAAATGTCGGCAAAGTCAGTCACGGTAACGGCTGCGTGGGCACACATAAGGATGGCGGCATATTCTACCACCACAACTTATATTATCTCAAAGGCTCAGGCGGTGGATGGTGTGCAGATGATTTCAAAGAAGAAGACAAAGGTAAGTCCTCGACATTTAAAAACTTTGACTTTACTAATATTTGGATTATCGACAGCAACAACTATAATGGAGGGTATCCATATTTGCGCGACTGTCCGTTCCAATTCAAGAAACTGTCAAAATAGCATAAGCAGCTATAATCGAGAGCGCATCATCAAAATATGGTGCGCTCTCTTGCTTTTATTCATAACATTCGGGTATTCGGACGCTGTGGGTGTTGGGCGTTTGGCAAAAAAAAACTACTTTTGCAGTTATGATTGAACGAGTGAAACCGAAGAAGTCCTTGGGACAGCACTTCCTTACCGACATGACGGTGGCGGCACGCATAGCCGACACTATTGACGGGTATGCTGAACGCTATCCCGTGGTGGAGATAGGCCCCGGAACCGGTGTGCTGACACAGTTCCTGTTGCAGAAGGCTCAGGATCTTACGGTCGTTGAGATAGATCGCGAGAGTGTCGAGTATCTTGACGGGCACTTTCCCGAGTTGCAGACTCCGGGCCGTCGTATAATCTCGCGAGATTTCCTGCGCGAAGACCTTGACCGGCTTATGGAAGGTCGCGACTTCGTGGTCATAGGCAATTATCCTTACAATATATCCTCGCAGATTTTCTTCAAGATACTCGATTACAAAGACCGCGTGCCGTGCATCGCAGGGATGTTGCAGCGTGAGGTGGCCTTGCGCCTGGCCGCGCCTGCCGGCACTAAGGATCGCGGCATTTTGAGCGTGCTTCTTCAGCTATGGTATGATGTTGAGTACCTTTTCACTGTCGAGCCGGGTGTGTTCAACCCTCCGCCAAAGGTGCGCAGCGGTGTGATACGCCTGAGACGTAACGGTGTCATCGACCCCGGATGCGACCCGGAACTTCTGCGTCGTATAGTCAAGGCTACCTTCGGGATGCGTCGCAAGACCCTGCGCAATTCGTTGCGTTCTCTGCCATTGCGCCCGGATGCGGTCATTGACAGTCCCTTGCTGTCGTTACGTCCCGAGCAGCTCTCTGTGGCTCAGTTTGTCGAGCTTACCAATATTGTCCAACCGTTGCTGGTTGCCTCGGCGCCGGCGGCATCTAAATACGTCGAAGAAGTATGAAGGAGTACACCGACGAATACCTTGAGCACATCCGCAAGGTTATACATGACAATGACATAGATCAGGCTCGTAAAGAGCTTAAGGAACTGCACCCGGCCGACATCGCCGAATTGTACCAGAACCTCGATCTCGAAGAGGCTGAATATCTGTACAAATTGCTGGATGAAGACACGGCCGCGGACGTCCTTATGGAATTGGACGAAGACGACCGGCGTAAGTTATTGGATGCTATGCCTGCCGAGCAGATTGCCAAGCAGATAGACCACTTGGACACAGACGATGCCGTAGACCTTATACAACAATTGGACGAGGAGGACCGCGATGAAATCCTCTCGCACATAGACGACGTCGAGCAGGCCGGCGACATCATCGACCTGTTGAAGTACGATGAAGATACCGCCGGCGGCCTTATGGGTACGGAGATGATAGTCGTCAACGAGAATTGGTCTATGCCTGAGTGTATCAAGCAGATGCGTATGCAGGCTGAGGATATGGACGAAATATACTACGTATATGTTGTCGATGATGACCACAAATTGCGAGGCGTGCTGCCCCTGAAGAAGCTGATTACGCATCCTTCGGTGTCAAAAATCAAACACGTCATGGAGACCGACCCCGTGAGCGTGAAAGTGGACACGCCTATAGACGATGTTACCCTTGACTTCGAAAAGTACGATCTCGTGGCCATGCCCGTTGTCGATTCGATAGGCCGTCTGCTGGGTCGTATCACCGTCGATGACGTTATGGACCAGGTTCGCGAAAGTACAGAACGCGACTACCAATTGGCATCCGGTCTTTCGAGTGACGTCGATGCAGATGACAGCATCTTTGCACAGACCAAGGCCCGCATCCCGTGGCTGCTTATAGGTATTGCCTCCGGAATCTTAGCCTCGCTCATCCTCGGCACCTTTGAGGCCAAGTTGGAGGCCGTCACGGCTCTGGCGCTTTTTATCCCGATTATCGGTGGTACAGGCGGTAATGTGGGTGTGCAGGCCTCGGCTATCGTGGTGCAATCTTTGGCCAACGGCACGCTCGAAATCAAGGAATTCAGTAGACAATTAGGTAAGGAAGTGCTTATAGGTCTGATGAATGCCACGATAATATCTTCTGTCGTATTAGTGTACAATCTAATCACTTTGCCCGATGAATTTGCAGTGACTATATCCGTGGCAGTATCACTATTTATTGTGGTGATGTTTGCCACAATTCTGGGCACGGTGGTGCCGCTGACACTCGAAAAGTTGCACATCAACCCCGCACTTGCCACCGGTCCTTTTATTCAAATATCCAATGATATAGTCGGCCTGGTCATTTACGTCCAAGTGGCGACGTACTTCCTCGGCGTATTCGGCACGCCCGTGCCCTGATGTATTTTATGCCGCCAAGTCGCACTGCTGCCGCTGATTAGCTCGTTGTGTGGCCGTGCGCTCGAAAAACGGGCAAAAATCAAGATTGTGGCACAGGTGGCCAAAGTCGCTCCCGACCGCTTTACCATGTTTGTGATGCCCGAATTTGTCGCTCCCGACCGTTATATATATGGGGTGGACAATGAGTACAACGGCGTGGTCATACGCGGCGAGTGTTATGACCGCCAGTTCATGTTCGGCAAGGGCGCGGGCGGCAGTCCAACGGCATCGTCCATACTCAGCGATGTCATGGCTCGCTGTCATGACTATCGCTACGAGTACAAGAAAATGGGTTTTGCCAACCGCCCGACCTTCACCGATGACGTTGTATTGCACGTATATGCACGCTACAATGCCACAGATGTTGTCGCATTGCTGCCGTGGCGGCACATAGACGAGAGCTATCGCAGTGCCGAGTACAAATATGTCATAGGGGACGTGGCTTTGTCTGACTTGTACGCCCGGCGTAAGGACTTGGCGGAAGCCTCCGATGTCTTTTTGTGCAATTTCAACAGATTCTTTACCGATCGCGACGATTGAGCGAGTCGCTACGAATTTGGTTTGTGTATCAGTGCTTGATGGGGATGGTAATGGTGAATATCAATCCCGAGGGACAATTGTGCGCCACGGCGACGGTGCCACCATGCCATATTATGGCATTCTTAACTATGGCAAGGCCCAGACCGGTGCCTCCGGCTTGACGCGACCGCCCTTTATCCACGCGGTAGAAGCGTTCGAACAGTCTGGACAGATGCTCGTTGTCCACGCCCACGCCGTTGTCTGCTACAGTGAGTATTGCATTGTCCTTGGTGCATTCCAGACGAACATCTATGACGGTCCCCCCACTGTAAGTTATGGCATTGTCTATTAGATTGTGCATCACTGAGATAAGTAGAGCCTCGTTGCCATTGACAATTGCCGGGCCGTTGCAGGTGCCGGTGATTGTGAGACCCTTTTGGGCGGCCGCGTCCGTACTGTCTGCCATCGCTTCGGAAACTATGTCGGACAGGTCTACATCTGTGCGTGCTATGGCCGTGCTGCCGTCTTCAAGGCGCGTGATGGCCGACACATCTGCCAATAGGCTTTGCAGCCTATGGCAAGAGGCAAGACTGCGGCGCAGGAAGTCGTTGCGGTGTGCGGCGTCCATCTCGGGATGTGCCAAGAGCGTCTCCATGCATAGAGCCATGGAGGCCACGGGAGTCTTGAGCTCGTGGTTGATGTTGTTGGTCAGCTCGCGCTTGATGCGTATTTTTTCTTGCTCCTGCCTCAGCGCGGCGCGGTGTTCGCGGTCGCGGTCTATGACGGCTTGTTGCAGACGCGAATACAGGCGTACGATATTGCCGGATATTTCGCCTAATTCGTCATGCGGAAAGCCGGGCGAGTCGTATATGCGGTCGCCGGCTTCGGCATGTCGTGCAAAGTCGCGCAGGCGTGCGATATTTTGTCCGGCACGGCGTGTAACCCAGTATCCGAAGAAACACATGGTTATGGTGATACCTATCATGAACCACAAGAAACCGTAGTCGGCGCTCAGGAATTCTTGAAGGGGCACCGAATAGGGGACGGCTGTGCGCACTATGCAATCTCGCCCGCGAGTGGCACTGTAGAAATAAGTCTGTCCCGTGCTTTGGCTGTGTCGTCGGGTACTGAAGCCGTGTCCCGATTTCATTGCGGCCGCAATCTCTTCGCGGTCAAGGTGATTGGCGTCAGGCAGACGGTCCAACGAGTTGTCGTAGACCACATTTCCGTCATCGTCTATGACGGTAATGCGCATGTCCTTGAAGGGGTATGGACGTGCAACGTCAGGGTCGAAGACGCTGTCGGTATCGTATTCGGTCAGTACCCTATTGTTTATTAGCTGCAATTGTGCATCTAATTCATCGGCCTTGTAGCGCCTTTCGCGGTAATACTGGAATACGGCAAAACATCCGACCAGCAGCCACGAGTATACGACAAGGCCTATGAAAAGCCGATGGTGGTAAGATGTTTTATGGCTTGAACCCATACCCGTATCCTGCTCTGGTGATAATATGTTTGCCGTAAGGCGCTATTTTGGCTCGCAGACGCGTGATGTGTACATCGACGACGCGGTCCACGACAACCACTTGTTCGGGCCATACCTTTGCCAGCAGTTCTTCGCGGCTGAAGATATGTCCCGGGTCGGTCATCAGTGTCGCCAGGATTTCAAACTCCTTGCGCGGCATGGCTACGTCCTTCCCATCCACGGTGCATTGCTTGCTGTCCGTGTCCACTCTCAGTCCACAGCATTCGAGAATGTGGGATGCGTGTGATGTCGTAGTGCTGTCTCCGGTAGTGCGGCGCAATACGGCCTTGACACGTGCCAAAACGTTGCGCAACGAGTAGGGCTTGGTGATATAGTCGTCTGCACCCAGATTCAGTCCGGCCACCATATCTTCGACGTCGTCACGGGCGGTGCAAAATATTATCGGGATGTTTGATGTGGCAGGGTCGCTTTTGATCATTCGTGCCAAGCGAATGCCGCTGACCGCGCCCATCATGATGTCCAGAAGTATCAAGTCAAATGTACGGAAGTCCAGTGCCAGTGCCTCTTCGGCACTATAGGCCACCGATACTTCGTAGCCCTCAGCCTCGAGGTTGAAGCGTAACGCCTCGCACAGGGTTTCTTCGTCGTCCACCACGAGTATGTGGTGTGGATGTTCCTTTGTAGCCATTGTTTAGCGTGTTTGGATTTTTCTGTTTCGTAAAGACAAAGTTAGCGTTTTTTTTGGTGGTACGGTATTGTTGGCTTGTATTCTTAACAGATTGTTAATCTTGGCTGGTGTGCGTCACTTTCGCAATCGATTCATTATACATAGTATGCCTGTATTTTTATATAATGAGGCGTTGTATATATAATGTTGTATATATAATGAAGCGCTGTCGGGCGGATGGCGAGGTAAGGTGCGCGGTGCCGACGGCGTGCGGGGTGACTTTTCAGCCTAAGAGCGACAATCTCGGCCCGGAGAATGGTCGCCTAATGTTAAATAATATTTATGTTAGCAAAGGATGTATAAACAATCTTAACAAAATGCTTCTACGTCCGAAAAAAGCGGTAAGTTTGTATAAAAATCCCGCAAGAAACCGATTTGAAGACCAATCATTGGAACTCATTGGTGTGCTATTGTGATGCAATTGACGAACTAAACTCTCGGAAAAACATCTTTCGAGTAGCATATCTTGCGGTGTTAATCAGTTTAAAACAAGTATGTTAACCTTGAATATAAACATTATTAATTAGTTATGAAAAAACAGCTATTTCTACTGTTATTTTCCCTCATCACGATAATGGCGCAAGCCCGAGTCGTGACAGGTACCGTCTACGACTCCGACGGCGAGCCCGCCTTAGGAGCGTCTGTCTCCCTAAAGGGTGCCAAGACCGGTGTCGCCACTGATTTTGATGGCAAGTATTCCATCAATGTCCCTAATGACAATGCTGTCTTGACTTTCTCTATGGTAGGTCATAAGACCGTTTTCGAAACTGTCGGGTCGCGTACAGTTATCGATGTCAACCTGCCGGCAAATGCCGAAGTCTTGGATGCGGTGGTCGTAACCGCCATGGGCCAGAGCCAAGCCAAGAGCAAACTCAACTTCGGCGTGCAAGAACTCAAGAGTGACGAAGTACTCGCCGGACAGTCAGCCAACTTTGTCAACTCGCTGCAAGGCAAGGTGGCCGGTGTGCGGGTCAGCACCTCCGGCGGTTCGCCCAACTCGGCATCACAGATTGTGATTCGCGCCATCTCGTCTATCAACAACGCACAGTCTAACGAGCCTCTCTTCGTGATAGACGGTATGCCTATCCGTGGCGGTGGTTCGTCCATCGGCGATATCAACCCCTCCGATATCGAAACCATGAGCGTGCTCAAAGGCGCTGCCGCCTCAGCACTCTATGGTCAGGAAGGTGCCAACGGTGTCATCATCATTACCACAAAGAGCGGTAAGGAAGGCAAGGTTAATGTTGCTGTAAACGGAGGATGGGAAATCTCCAATACGCTCAACCTCCCCTCCTTGCAGAAAGAATATATCGGCGGTGCCAACGGCTTCTACGTGGCCAACTCCTCCGGCGGCTGGGGCCCGAAGATGAACAGCGACGATGTATACTATGACAACGTCGGCAACTTCCTCGGTACAGGCTTCATGCAGAAATACGACATCTCGCTCAGCGGTGGCAACGACAAATACTCGGCTTATGCTTCCGCCAACTTTATGGACAATGAAGGCGTCGTTCCCAAGGACTACAAGAAACGCATGGGCGTGTTCGTCAAAGGTGAATTTACGCCGTCAAAGGCCATGAAAATCATGCTCTCCGCCAACTTCATCGACAGCAAGTCCCGTGGTTTCGGCAACTCGATGAGCACCATCTATGGCTGGAGCATCAACCGCGACATGGCTGACTACCGGCTCGAAAACGGCCTCCCCAACTGGGGCAATCGTTACGACGACTGGGACATCCTCACCAACAGCCAACGCGTAGGCGCAACCCTGTCTCCCTACTACAGTCGCTACATGGACAAGAGCCGCACCGAAAGCTCGCGTGTCATCATCAACACCTCGATCCAATGGGAACCCATCAAGAACCTGACCATCACAGGTAAATTCAACTATGATAAGGGTTGGTCTTCCTACGAATCGTCCACAGTGCCTCGCTTCACTACCTCGGGCAAAGAATTCATATTCGACCCCGTATATGACGAAGAAGGCAACCAGATAGGAACCGAATTTCCCTCGGCTATCAAACAGGCTTACGACGAGCGCATGGGTACATATACCTTCCAGCCTTCGCGCAGCGAACGTGCCACAGCACAACTTCTCGGCAACTACTACTGGAAGATCAACGATAATTTCAATCTTAACTTCTTTGTCGGCGGCGAATACTCCGAGAGCAAGTCCTATAGCGCAGGCCTCGGTGGCATCCACTATGTGCTGGATGGCGACTTCTACTCGCTCAACAACTGCGACAACGAATACCTCAAATATGGCTCAGGCGACTACAACGTCTATCTGAATCACGCCAAACGCAACAAGTTCGGCTACTTCGGTGAAATGCGTTTTGACTATCGTAACGTCATCCAGCTGTCCGTAACCGGCCGTCTTGACGGTTCCTCGACACTCAAGCAGATGACCTCCACATACTTCTATCCCTCCTTCACCGGCGGTATCATCTTCTCCGAGCTCCTCGGCATAGGATCGTCCAACGGCGTGTTCAATTACGGTAAAATCCGCGGCAACTGGGCAAAGGTAGGTAAAGATGCTCCCGCCAACCAGTTTAGCGACAACTACAAGCAATGGTCCACCTTCCCCGACAAGGGCTTCGGTGTCAATCCTACCATCTCCAAGGCCATCACCCTCGAGCCTGAAATGACCAAGTCTTGGGAAATTGGTGCCGACTTGCGTTTCTTCCGCAATCGTACCCGTTTTGATGTTGCATACTACAACACCAGCGTGGATAACCAGATTGTAACCGTGCGCGTATCTCCCGCATCGGGAACCATTCTACAGACCCGTAACGAGGGTTGCATCGAGAACAAGGGTCTCGAGCTCACCCTCAATCAAGACATCCTTTCCACCAAGGACTTCTCGTGGACTGCTACTCTAAACTTCTCGTACAACCGCGGCAAGGTGGTTTCCTTGCCCGAAAACGTGGCCCTCATCCAAGGCGGACAGTATGGTGATATCTTCACCGTGGCATATGTGGGCGAGTCCACCACCGGTCTTGCCGGTATCGACTACGAGCGCAACGCTGCCGGCGACGTCATCATCGACGAAAACGGCCTTCCCAAGGTTTCGCCCGTAAAACAGACCTATATAGGTAACCGCGAACCTGATTGCCTCCTCGGCCTCGGTTCCACTTTCACTTGGAAAGATCTTTCGCTATCCTTCCTGCTTGACGGACGTATCGGCGGCGACGTGGCCAATATCACAGGCCGAAGCCTCTACTCCAACGGCCAGAATGCCCTGCTCGTTCCCTACCGTAACCGTAAAGTCGTGTTCAAAGGTGTGGTAGACAATGGTGACGGCACCTACAGACCTAACACCACCCCCGTCATCCTTGACCAGACGACATTCAACAACTATATTTACAATGTATCGTCCAACTTCATCGAAGACGGATCGTATCTGCGCATGAGCTACGTGACTCTCGCCTACGACTTCTCCAACCTTATGAAGCGCCTTGGCAGCTCCAACCCCATCAAGGGCCTCAAGTGCTCGCTGACAGGCCGCAACCTCTTCCTGTTGACCAAGTATACCGGCGCCGACCCACAGGTGATGCCCTCCGCATCCAATGGTACAGGCTCCATGGGTATCGACAACTACAGCGTCCCCAGCCTCCGCAGCTTCAACTTCAATGTAAACGTTACATTCTAAATCTCTCCGACCAATACATATAAATCACGACTTTATCATACACAGATATGAACAAGATAAAATCCATAGCTTTGGCTGCCCTGCTGGGTGTTACTGCGGTATCTTGCGATGACGTCCTCTATGAGAATGTCAACCCGGATGTCGCCCACCGCAATACCTGCTCGCTTGGCCTTCCCGTGTTGGTATTCTATTCCAGCCAGGTGAACTATGACCACGCCGAATACAATATCTATCTGTCGCAATGTCTCACCACTATGGGCAAGAGCCAGACAGGCACTTACGCATACAAGAGCGGCTGGCAGTTCCTGACCATGAACCGCCACCCGCAGTGGCGTCGTCACTTCTACGACATAGGTGTAAACGGCAAGGAACTTATTGCAAACGCCGAGTCATTAGGCTCGCTCAACTACGAATACATAGCACGCGTTATACGCTTGATGTCCACACAGTTGACTACCGATGCCTTCGGTGACATGCCCCGCAGTCAGGCTTACGAAAGCAACTCGCCCAAGTACGACACTCAGGCATCCATATACGACTGGATGCTCAAAGAAGCCGACAACCTTACCGACGAACCGGGAGCAGAAGACCCGTTCTACAGCAAGGCCGTCAATTGCGAGACAAACCAGAAGATCGACGTCTCCCAAGACCGCGTGTACGCCGGCGACCTCAGCAAATGGAAAGGTCTGGCATACGCCATCAAGGCTCGCCTGTTGCTCCGCAATATCCCCAATATCGACCGTTCGGCAGCCACTTGCCAAAAGATTATTGAGACGGCACAAAAGGCCATCGACACATGGCGCGGCGGTGATGCAATCTACGGCGCATGGTTCGGCAGCGAGCCTCGCTACAATTTCGATGGCGGCGTGACCGAGGAAAATGCACAATGGTCCGAGTCCCAGCCCATAATCAACGCTTGGGAGTCGCGTGATAATAGACTGACAGAGGCTGTGCCTTCCAAGTTCTTCATGGAGAACTGCCTCGGTGTCATCAACCAAGGAGACGAGCTCAAGCAGGGCTTTTATGACAAGGAAAACGGTTACGGCAACGACCCGCGTCTGCTACTGCTGTTCCGTCCCAACAAGGGCCCCATCAGCGCGTCCAACGCCAGCGAGAAAGTGATGTTGCGCTATCTTGAAAACAATATCGGTGCCGGTTCGACATTCAAGCAGTCACACTTCCCGACGCTATACTGCGGTGCATATGCAGCCGCTAAGGATGCCTATACTCCGTTGTTCACCATGGAAGAACTCTACTTCATACAGGCAGAGGCTTACTATTGGATGGGCAATAAAGAACAGGCTTGCGCTTTGGCCAAGGAAGCCACGAGATGGAACATCCAACGTCACCTCGACCGCTTCCAGAAAGACAACCCCAGTCCTACCGGAGGCCTAACAGTTCCCACTGACCAATGCAGGCCCCAGGGCACCAATACAGCCCTCAAACGCTGGGATAGGATGGTGACAGCTTTCCTCGAAAACGTAAAGGTCGAGAAAACCAAACCTGCGTCCGAAATCGGCAATATGCACTATTTCTTCAATCCCTCGCAGTACACCCTTAGCGACCTGATGATGCAGAAATACATAGCCATGTACATGCAACCCGAGCAGTGGACCGACCTCCGCCGCTACCACTACTCAAACAACCGCAACGGCTATGGCATAGGCGATGACAAAGAAATCGTATATCCCGGGTTGCGCCGTCCGTACAATCTCTATCAGGCATTCTGGATTGACGGCCTCACCGACGCCGAGAAAGAAAACACCTGGGTGCAGCGCTACAACTACGACCCCGAAACAGAGGAGAAATACAACCTTGCCGAACTCGAGCGTCTGGGTGCTGCCAAGAACTACAAATGGCTGCGCAAGCCCATGATTTGGGCAGAGGACTACGGCGTGCGCAAATCGCTGACTGCCGAGTAACCCACCGCGTGTACTACAACATTAATCAGCAACAACTAACACAGAATAAAAGATGAAAATCCAATATAAGACATTGCTCTTGACCCTCGGTGCCGTTGCCGTGCTCACGTCCTGTGAGAAGAACGACCCGTTAGAATCAGTTGTAGAGCCCGGACAGAAAGTGCCCACCGCATATTGGGAAGTAGGCTCGACGGCATGCAAGGCCGGCGAATCCTTCACATTCCAGGGCAAGTATACGGTGGACTATGAAGGGGCATCGCCTTCATACTCCGAGGTTTGGTATCGTGTGGTACGCGACGAGTCTGCTGCTGCCACAGTCAAGTTGGGCGGAGCCAGCCTCAACTACACCAAGACCGTAGCTGACAATCAGGTTATGCGTTCGTACCAACCCATAGCTCGCTTCTCTCATGATTTGGCCGAATGGGCCGGTCATGAGTTCCAGATAACAGGAAGCGTGCCTGTATCGCGCACCCTCAAACCTGTCAACTGGACGGATATAGCCACCTGGGACGGCGATCGCTTTGATCAGTACTATCCCGAAGGTTTTGCCGACGAATTCAATAATGAGGTCATCAACTTGCTGACCAAGGACTCGACATACTACAATGCCTTGCGTCAGGTGTACATCAGCCATCCTTTCACGATGGAGCAGTTCGCTGCCGCCAACGCCAAGTACAAAGTTAACTTCCCCACAAACATCGACATGACCAAGGAAGATAACGGCGCCGGCGAGAAGTCCGACTTGTGGTTCTCCACCACCCAGGCGTCTGAAGATGCTATCATCGGTTGGTATTACGTGACCATAGATGCGGCCGGCAACAAGATTATACACGAGGTTGCCAAGGATGTCCAAAAGAAGGAAGGTATCAACTACTATCCGGTTTACGATTCAGCAGAATGGGTGTTCTGCCGCTACGATGATGACCTCGGTGCCATCATTTCCACCGTCCGTTCGGCATATATCCCCGCCTTCAAGGACCTGCTTGCCTCAATCACCTTTGACCAGTGGATATATGACAGCGCCAACAAGGTGTACAAAGTCGAATTCTCACGCAAGTACTCGCTTGAAGCCCAGTTCCGCGTGTACGACTCCAATGGTGAGGAGGGTATAGCCAACGATGTACGCACAATCTCAATCAACTGATACGTCCAACATTAAGACACTACCGCACAAACTATGAAACTTTTAAAAAAATCGCTAATCGCTTTAGGTTGCGTGCTGGCACTGTATGGATGCAAGGACGCAGAGCCCTCTTTCCAGCAATACCCCAACCCGGATGTTGACTTTACCTACAATATCAGCGGCGACGAATATACGTTGGACTACTATGTGGTATCCACCATACAGTTCAACAACACCTCATCCAAGACCGGAGCCGTAACTTGGGACTTCGGTGATGGCGAAAGCTCCAAAGATCCCAATCCCCTGCATAAGTACAAAAAGGCAGGCACATATCGGGTGACTCTCACGGTAGACGGTGTCGGTTCCAAAACCTACCCCATCTTGATTTATGACATCGTTCCCGTACTCACCATCAAGGATCAGTCTACCGAAATCGTGGAGTTTAACAACACCATGATGACCTTCAACCTCGAGCTCCCGAACCCCGAGAATCTCAAGGTGAAATATGTCTGGACATTCCCCGAAGGCACTGTTGACGCCAACGGCAACGCTGTGACCGCTTTCACCGGATACTCTGATGAGCAGGGCAATATCGAATATCCCGAAGCCGTGAAATTCAAAAACATCGGCTCGCAGAAAGTTCAGATTGCCACATGGTTTGACGTCAACGGCGAAAACCGCCGTCTCGAAGACACCTATCTTAACGTACAAGTAGGTTGCGCCGAACCCGCGCCCACCATCTACTACGCCGAGAAAGGTGGCAACATCAAGGCAATGAAGCTTCTCGACCCCACCAAACTTCCCAAGGGCACCAAGATTTTCCCCTATGATATGGGTGTGAGCGCAGGCAACAACTGCTTCAACCTCGTATATGCCGATGTCCCCGGAACCGACGAAGAAGGCAAGGCTAACACCGAGGGCTGGATTTACATCCTCGATGCAGGCAAGCAGTATTATTATATCAACGATGAGAACGGAGTCCTCGGCGATGGCAAGATTGAAGCTATGCGCCCTGACGGTACAGGTGTCAATACTGTGCTGACCAACGTTGGAGGTCCGGCCTTTGCAGACCCCTTCCAGGGCTTTGCAGTGGGCGAATACCTCTATTACAGTGACCGTAATACCGGTATCTCCAAGATAGCGCTCAAGGCTCGTGGCGAAGTTCAGGGCAAGGTCCTCTCGGGCAGCACCTATAACCGTGACAGCTACATGGTACAGAACAACCTTATACCGTTCTACGGCCGTGGTATCGCTTACGGCGCCATCCACGTGGCTCACCAGAAACTGAGCGATGGATGGTGGTACTGGGCCAAGAACTACTCCGGCAACGGCATCTATCGTTTCAAGGAGACTGATGTATATGCCACGCAGAAGGAAGCTGAGGCAAAGCCTCTGCCGGCTCCCGCGCTTTTCCCCGGTATCAAGATTCGTTCAATGGTTGTTGACGAAAAACGCAAGGCCATATACGTTTGGCGTATAGGCTCGGAAAAGGGCTTTACTGCCTACGACTTGCCCCCTTATACTGACGAACCCAAATATCAAGAGAAGTATGGTGAAGCGAAGTATGCCAAGTTTATTCATATGGAGGCTGACCCAATCAACACCACAGACAATGAGGGCGTTTACACTTGTCAGCTTGCCCTGGACAAAGACACTGGACGCGTGTACTTCTGCTTCCGTCCCGATGCCAAGGACAACTCCAAGGTACCTGCCGGTATATGCTACTACGATCCCACTACCAAGAAGGTCGTGCACTATGGTGACGCCAACGACCTCGGCATGGGTATTTGCATCAACCCCAATAAGAGCAAACTTTTCTAAGACATAAGCATCTAAGCATCTCAAGACAAAGGCGGCTGTCCACCACAATAGCGTGGCGGCAGCCGCCTTTTGCTTGACAATGCAGCTTGGAGAATATCTAAGGCAGTTTTTTTGATGTTATTTAAGTTTGTCTTTTAGAGTATATTTAAGACTGCTCGGTAGCCTTTCGATGCTTAGCATGGTCTTATGGCAAGCCTACCTCGTAGCATCGAACAGCCTTTCGGTCGTATTTGAACCTGTACAACAATCAACATCGAACTCACTTATTACAACAGTTAATGAAAAAATCACTTAAAATAGCTGCCGCACTTTTGGCTATGGTCATGGCGGCACCGGCACAGCCGACCGAAGCGCAGGCCATGCCCACGCGCGAACATCGTGCTTTGTGGCTGTCGCCAATACTTAATTCCAGTTGGCCTTCCGCTCCGTTGACCAGCGAGACTCAGGCTCGCTTCCAACGCGATTTCCTGAAGAAAAAACTTGCGCAATTCAAAGACCAGAATATCAACATCATATATTTCCACGTACGTCCCAATTGCGATGCAATGTACAAGTCATCGTATGAGCCTTGGTCACACAAGGTTGCCGGCACGCGTGGTGGTACGCCCGTCGAGGATCCCTTCAAAATGCTTCTTGACGAAGCCCATGCCGTAGGCATCGAAGTGTACGCGTGGCTCAATCCCTATCGCTATTCGGGTTCGACGAGCCTCTATGGAGGAAGCAACCCCCTGAATTATGAGACCTCGCACCCCGATTGGCTTGTGCGCAACAGCAAGGAAATTTACCTCAATCCCGGTATTCCCGAGGTAACACAACGAATCGTAGATATCATCACCGAAATTGTCACCAACTATGATGTCGATGGCGTGGTGTATGACGACTACTTCTACCCCTCCGGCATGGGGGCAGACCAAGATGCTACGCAATATGCGGCGTACACTAAAGGCGGAGGCTCGATGAGTCTTGGCGATTGGCGGCGTAATAACATCAATAATATGGTGAAAGTGGTCAAAAAAGCTATCAAGAAGGTGAAGCCTTACCTGCCTTTCGGCATTTCGCCTGCCGGGGTTGCTTGTCCTCCCGACATCGAGAAATACGGTTTGACCCCCGTCAGCGGTGACTGGCAGTACAGCAGCATTTTTTCCGACCCTATGAGTTGGCTTAATGCCGGAGATATAGATTTCCTGTCGCCTCAGATTTATTGGCCCAACCGCTTCACCGAGTTGTCAAAATGGTATGGAGTGGCAGTTCGCCGCTTCGACCGACACTTCTATCCTTCGGTGACCCTCTCTAATATCGTAAACGACAAGGCTTCAGAATATATTCATGAAACCAATACCGCCCGTCAGGCTAACACCTATGATGCCAGCGGCATGGTGTTCTTCCACTACGGCGATTTTGTCAATTACACAGAAAAATTCGGAGGCAAGCGAATGAGCTTCGGCAAAATCTTGGCACAGGAAGTATTCCAGAACAAAGCATTGACGCCAATACGTGCCTGGGAGCATGTTTGGTCGCCCAAAACGGTTGGGAATGTAGCCATCTCGGGTACAGCCTTGACATGGGATGCCGTTCCCGGTATGCGCTACACCGTATACGCCTTCCCCGAAAGCGTGGGCGAAGCCGGTTTTGCATGCCAGCGCGAGTATCTACAAGGCATATCTTACACCAATTCATACGAGATTCCGACAGACATGGCATCCGGATATAAATGGGCTGTGTGCGTATACGACCGCTACGGCAACGAATACTCAGCAGTAACTGTCGGAGGCAAGGTTGTCTCCGGGACCAAGGCTACGCTTACTTACCCCGTAAACGGCGAAAACGCCCCCGAAATTTTTTCCTTCAAGTGGAACGGCAGTGCTTCGCGCAGCCGCATCGAAGTGTCTGACAAAGCCGATATGAGCCATATCATAGCGCTCTTTGATGCTGCAGGCAACACTGTATCATCCATGAACTTGCCACACCTCGAGAACGGCAATACATACTATTGGCGCGTACGTTCTATCGGAACCAACATGACCGATGCGCTCTCCGATGTGCAGTCCTTCAAGGGTGGCCGTATATCTTTCACCGCTCCCGCCGACAAGGCTACCGGTGTATCGGTCACACCCACTATCACGTGGACTAAAGTCGACATTGATCAGGAAGTCAAGCATCGCATGACCATAATCGACGGAACTTCCGAAGTATATGTGTATGAAGGCCCGGCCAACAGCGTCACCGTGCCTGCCGAACTGCTTCGTACCGGGCGCACCTACACGGCCACGCTTGCCACAAGTGTAGGCGGCTATGAGACCGAGAGCGAGCCTATTACGTTCACTACGGTCAACCGTACCGATTACACCGCTCCCGCATTCACAAATCCGGCTTCCGATGGTGTTACAATACATGTAAACGAAGGATTGTCTATTGAAAAATGGAACGGCCTTGCTTCTGTGACCGTATACATCTCGTCTTCTAAATCCTTTGGACGTACGGCATACTCGGTTACTTTGCGCGACTTCGAGACCATGACAAAAGCCCTCGGCGAAATCAAGATCGGTGGAAAGTATCTCTTAGACGGCAAAACATACTATTGCAAGACACGTGCTGCATACTACGTAGACAACTCTGCAAAGAATACAGCCGACTCGCCCGTGCGCAGCTTCGTATACTCCGGTACGGAAGGCGTCAATGAAGTCACTGCCGATACGGAAGCTGCCGCATATATAGACGTTGAGTCTATGCTACACACCGGATGCGGCGCATGTGCAGTCAATGTTTATACTTTGGCCGGTGCTGCCGTATACTATGGCGTGGCCGATACCGCCGGCGAGCTGTCGCTCGAGGCGCTGCCCGCAGGCATGTATATCGTGCGTCTTGCCGATGCCAACGCGTCCGCAATTAAGTGGATTAAGAAATAAGGTCGTGTAAACAAAATCGGCTTTTGCCGTCTGACGTCATAGACGTAAGTCCGGCAATCCGACATAGACCGAAACAGTTAGACCGCGGCCATCGCAACCTTCGGACAGTCAAGTCCCGTAAGGTGGCGATGGCTGCGGCTTTTTGTTGCGAATATGGAGAGCGTATGCGCTATCTGCCGAAAAAGTTGTAATTTTGTCGTTATGAACAACGAGAACGCTAAAACTAAACACGCTGAGACGAAAATCGGAGGAATGTATGCACTACCTCTGGCGGTGGCGGCGATAGTATTTGCCGTGCTGCTGGCCGCTTGCGCCTCCATAGGTAATCCCGAAGGAGGACCGCGCGACTATCAGCCCCCGGTGTTTGTACGTTCTACTCCAATGCCGGGACAGACCGGCGTAACCCCTTCTCGGCTTGAATTGTATTTTGACGAGAATGTAAGCCTGGACGATGCCTTCAATAAAGTTATAATCTCGCCTGTGCAGAAGTCCACGCCCGTGGTGCGTGCCGGCGGACGACGTATCACTGTCGAATTGCGCGATACCTTGCAGCCCAATACCACCTATACCATAGACTTCGCCGATGCTATACGTGATCTCAACGAAGGCAATATCCTCGATGGCTTTGCAATCGACTTTGCCACCGGCGATTCGATAGACTCGCTGCAGATTTCCGGAATAGTGCTATCGGCTCGCGACCTCGAGCCGGCGCAGGGCATTACGGTAGGTGTTACCACCGACATGTCGGACACCGCGTTTGTCAAGTCGCCCCTGCAACGCATAGCCCGTACTAATCAGCGCGGTCAATTCACGATACGTAACCTCAAGGCCGGTACCTATCGTATATTTGCCGTTAATGACGTCAATCGGGACAACTGTTGGGATCGCTCCGAGGATGTAGCATTCTATGACTTAGATATAGTCCCTTCCTCACGACCTACGATAGTGAGCGATACTTTGCGTTCGTCCGAGGGCACGGATAGCATTGTCGAGCGTGACGCCACGCTGTTCCTTCCCAATGATGTACTGCTGACGTGGTTCAACGAAGACTACCATGCCCAGTACATTAAGGACAGCCAACGTCCCGACCGCCGTCGTCTCTTTGTCGGCATGGGCGCTCCTCATGACACTCTTCCCACGCTTACGCTTGTCGGCGGACCGCGTGACGGTGATACCGATGCCGATTGGGCGCTGTTGCAGGCCAATGCCAACAGCGACTCCCTTACGTACTGGATACGCGACCCCGAGCTTCTGGCCATAGACACACTGCGCGTGAGCGTGCACCACTCCGCACAGGATTCACTCAGCCGACGCGTATGGGTCAATGACACGATCAATTTCATATACCGCGCGCCAAAGGTCTCAAAAAAGAATAAAAAAGAGGAAGCGGACAGCCTTAATGTTCCCGAGCGCGAATTTGCCACCCTTACGGTCAAAAGCCAGTCATCACACGAGGTATATGCTCCCATGCGGATAGAGTCGGCCCTGCCAATATCGCGTATAGATACGACCGGTGTTTACTTGCAACAACAAGTCGATTCCGTGTGGAAAGACCTTGTCTTGCCGCCGTTGCGTCCCGATTCGCTCAATCCGCTGTTGGGCCGTGTGTTTGACTATCGCTGGGATCCCGGCGCCAAGTATCGCTTGCTTGTCGACTCGGCTGCTGTTACCAGTATTTACGACAGCATTCATAATAAGGCTTTGCGTCACGAGTTCACCATCAAGAAGCTCGAAGAATACTCCAACCTTGCCTTTACCATCAAGCCGAGTATGGTGGATGGGCATGCCTTGTGCTTCGAGTTGCTCAACAACAGCGATAAAGTGATGCGCACGGTGCCTGTGGATACGGCCACAGGCAAGGTCGTAGTGCCGTATATTACCCCCGGCACCTACTATGCACGTGTGTTTATAGACGCCAATGGCAACGGACGTTGGGATACCGGCAACTTCGCCGAGAGGCTTCAACCAGAGGAAGTCGCATACTTTGATAAGAAGCTTGAGCTTAAAGCCAATTGGGACAATGAATTGGCGTGGGATATCTATGCCAAAGCCATAGACACGCAGAAGCCTTATGCCATACTTAAGAACAAGCCTAAGCTGAAGCCCGGCGAGAAAGCACCCGATCAAGAAGAAGAACTTGACGAATGGGGCGAACCCATCAACCGCGGTGGCAGTCGCCGGGGTACATCGCGCCAGGGACTCTCCCTGCCGGTAGGCCGCAACGGCTTACAGACAGCCGATGATCGCGTACAACGTCGCTGACGGTGGCTCGCGCATGTTCCCAATTGTTTAGTAGCAATACAGCGAATGCCCGTGGTAAGATCGGCCACGGGCATTCGCTGTGCTTTATGCTTATGGTGAGTCTTCGTTGGGGTAGCGGCTATGGCTATTAAGGCGATTATAGCGCCGTTATGGCTATCATGACTATTGCTTATTGTCGTTGCTGCCGTTGGCTGTCGAAACACCCCGGCGGCAACGGCTACAGCAGGCGTTGGTCTATGGTTGCAAAACGATCCGGAGAGACTATCGTTCCCGAGGGCGTGGGCATGGATGCTCGCGGTCCGGCGATGCGGCTGTCTGTGTCGCATAATTTGGCAAAGGCACGCAAGTACTTGCGAACGTTGGAAATCAAGTCCTGAGTCTCCTGCAACATATTCAGATAGACGTATAATACCGTGATGGTGGATGGGTCGCCTTCGCGCAGTTGCTCGTGCAGACGGTGATATCCGTCCGAGATACGGTCTTTGAGCTCATCGCAGCGGCGACGTATAGGCGGGACGGCTTCCACGTTACGCGAGGACATCACGGACAAGGCATCGGCAAAGATTTCATCCGCGCGTGAGCGTATTTCCTCGAATTCGGCCACGTAATGCTTGGGTAGAGGCAGGAAGTTGTTTTCAGTGTGTTCTTTGCATACCTCGTTGATACGCCGCAAGTTGTAGAGCATGGACATGCAGCAGTTGTTGGCCAGGTGGAACCATGTACTCTTTTCGATGGCAGTGGGATGCGGTAGCTGGCGCAAGCAAAGAGTTTCTTTGCGTCGTGCGCCCTTGAGCGTGTTTTTTTCGTGGAACAGCGTGCGGTCCAGGCGCTCGAGCGTGTGCACATCCTCGTGTATGAATGCGCCGGTCATTCCGTCAAAGCTCTCGCGGGCAAAGGTCATGAACTCGCTTTGACGCTCGGAAATGTAGGCCAACAATAGTGGCCAGCGCTCTTCTGCGTCCTCGGTGTTGAGGATGGTTTGGAACATTGCATCACCTCCGTCTTCGGCTTTGCGCCGACGGTAGCGCCGGTTGCTGTGTATGAGCAGGGCTACTGCTATGGCTGCAACTACGGGGATGGTCCATAGTCCGCCCCAATAGATGAATGCTGCCACCAGCCCGGCGCCTATGAATGCCACGCCGGCGGTGATAAACCATCCGCCGACAACGCTGATGACGCCGGTTACACGGAATACGGCACTTTCACGTCCCCAGGCACGGTCGGCAAGGCTGGTGCCCATGGCCACCATAAAGGTGACGAAGGTCGTAGACAGTGGCAGTTTCATCGAGGTGCCAAGGGCAATAAGCGCTCCGGCCACCACCAAATTGACGGCTCCGCGCACAAGGTCGAAGGATTGTCCCTGTTCCATAGTGACGTCATCCATGCTGAAGCGTTTGTCCACCCAGCGGCGCACGCGCAACGGCGTATGGCTGCTTACCCAGGTGATGCCGGACAGAGTCCAACGAACCAAACGTCGGCCTATGCGCGACGACCCGAACATCTCGTCTCCCGAGTTGCTTTGGCTGCCAAGCCCGTTCTGGGTCTTGGTTACGTTACGAGCCTTCTTGGAGGTGACCAAGGTGAACACCATAATCGCTCCGGCGCCTATAAGAAAGTATATCGGAGTGTTGGCAGGGTTGTTGAGTACGCCCATCATGTGCGTATGGGCATCTGTGGCGCCTGAGGCCGTGAAATCTTGGAACGAAGCCAAGCCTGTCAGCGGAACGCCTATAAAGTTGACCAAGTCGTTGCCGGCAAAAGCCATAGCCAGGGCGAAGGTGCCGAGTAGCACTACCACTTTGAGCACGTTGACCTTGAGCCAGTGAAGAATCTGCATCAGTATCGTAAAGCCGATAAGGCAGTACAGCATGAGCAGGCCGGTGTTGGAGTGTATCCAATCCTTTGCCTGAGGAGTCATGAAGGACAAATCCTTGATGCCTTTGATGATAAGAAAATATACGATTGCTGTGCAGCATAGGCCTCCAAAGATGCCGATGCTCCATTTGAGATGGTCTCCGAAATGGAAGGTGAAAAGCATACGGGTCAGAAACTGTATAACCGTCCCGAAGAAAAATGCTATAGCTACCGAAAGGAAAATGCCGATGATGATGGTCAGCGCCTTTTCGGTGTTGAGTAGGTCGACAACGCTCATCCCGGCACAGTCACCATGGGTTTTGAACAACGCGACCACGAAGGTAGCGCCCAAAAGTTCGAATACCAACGAAACTGTGGTGGATGTTGGCATGCCCAGTGTATTGAAGATGTCCAGCAATACTATGTCTATGCACATTACAGCCATGAATATGCATACCAAATCATAGAAGGAGAAGAATTCCGGACGGAAAATGCCATGTCTGGCGACATCCATCATGCCGTTTGACATTGCGGCTCCGAGAAATACACCCGTAGCTGCAACGAGGATGATGCGACCTAACGGGGCGGCCTTTGAGCCTATGGCGGAGTTGAGAAAGTTGACAGCGTCGTTGCTGACGCCTACCGAAAGATCGAAAACTGCCAGTAACAGCAGAAATACAATGATACAAAGAAATACTATATCCATACTATATAGGTGAGTGTTGTCTTTAAGGGACAAGGTGGCGGCGTCTCCGCTACCATCGGCCGTCCGTTGTCGGTGTGGCCGAGCCTTCTTTTCTCAGTGCAAAGGACGGATTATTGTGTTTACAAAATGTTGCATAACTCCTAAGTTTGCGTTGAATGTAGCTTCGACAGCGACGTTGGCTATGTATCTCGGCGGATGTGGACACGCCATCCGCGTTGGAAATGTCGGATGGCTGTTTGTGCAAGTGCGCTTTCGAGCGTTTTGCCGAAACTGTTGCCCGGGAGAGTGTCGCAACGGCCGGAAACACCGAGAGAAAACAGTGATTTGGCACTCCGGGGAAATTTGTGTAACTTTGCCCTTGAATATTGCCATACGGCAAAGGCGCTGCCCAAAGGGGCCTGACACCGGGACGTCAAATATGTCCCCGAGACAGCCGCGACATCATATACATGAAACAAGAAAAAACAACCATATATGAATCCCCTCGAACTTAGCGAACAAGAAGCGATACGCCGCAATTCATTGGCCACGTTGCGCCAAATGGGTATAGAACCATATCCGGCAGCGCTTTATCCTGTGGATGCCACCTCGACAGACATCCGTGCCAACTTCAAAGATGACGCATCCGAACAGCGTCAGGTATGTATAGCAGGTCGCATAATGAGCCGCCGCATCATGGGAAAGGCCTCTTTTGTCGAACTGCAGGACAATGCCGGTCGTATCCAGGTGTATGTGGCTCGTGACGAAATATGTCCGGGCGAAGACAAGGACCTGTACAATGTGGTGTTCAAGAAATTGCTTGATATCGGTGACATCGTAGGTTTCAAGGGTTTTGTGTTCCGTACACAGACCGGCGAAATCACGGTTCACGCCCGAGAAATGACGCTTTTGAGCAAATCGTTGCGCCCTCTACCCATAGTCAAGGTGAAAGACGGCAAGACCTACGACAGTTTTGACGATCCGGAGTTGCGCTACCGTCGCCGTTATGTAGACCTTATTGTCAATGATGGCGTCAAGGAAATATTCATAAAACGAACGGGCGTGTACAACTCCATGCGCAATTATTTCAATGAACACGGGTACATGGAGGTTGAGACCCCGATACTGCAAAGCATACCGGGCGGTGCCGCCGCGCGCCCTTTTGTGACGCACCACAATGCACTGGACATACCCCTGTATTTGCGCATAGCCGACGAGCTATACCTCAAGAGACTTATCGTGGGAGGGTTTGACGGCGTGTATGAGTTTTCCAAGAACTTCCGCAACGAAGGCATGGATCGCACGCACAATCCCGAATTCACATGCATGGAGATATATGTAGCCTACAAGGACTACAACTGGATGATGACCTTCACCGAGCACTTGCTTGAACGTATATGTCGTGACGTCAACGGAACGGACGAGGTGCGTGTGGGCGACAATATCATCAGTTTCAAAGCACCATTCCCGCGTGTAACCATGACGCAGGCCATCAAAGACCATACAGGCGTGGATATAACGGGAATGGACGAGGCCGCACTCCGCAAGGCATGTAAAGACCTCGGCATCGAGGTGGATGAGTCCATGGGCAAAGGCAAACTCATAGACGAGATTTTCGGCGAAAAATGCGAGGGTTGCTACATTCAGCCCACCTTTATCACCGACTACCCCATAGAGATGTCTCCGCTTACCAAGCGCCATCGTAACAATCCCGAACTGACCGAGCGCTTCGAGCTTATGGTCAACGGCAAGGAGTTGGCCAACGCCTATTCCGAACTCAACGACCCTATCGACCAGTACGAGCGCTTTGTCGAGCAGATGCGTTTGAGCGAGAAAGGCGATGACGAGGCTATGATTATCGACAAGGACTTCATTCGCGCCCTCGAGTACGGAATGCCTCCCACGTCCGGCATGGGCATTGGCATGGACCGCCTTGTGATGCTGATGACCGGGCAGACCACCATACAAGAGGTCCTCTTCTTCCCGCAGATGCGTCCCGAGAAAGTCGTCAAGCGCGATGGCCCCGAACGCTTTGTCGAAGCATTGGGCACGGACGAAGTTGCCGCCTGGGTGCCTCTGATGAATAAGGCCGGCATCAATACTTTGGCCGATCTTGCCGCCGCTACCGCTGCCAAACTTCAGCAGGATCTATGCGGTCTCAACAAAAAGCACAAGTTGGGACTGAAACCGGTGAGCGTTGACACGGTAGGAGCGTGGATTGCTGCCGCCGCGCAGTAGCCCAATTGACGGACGATTTTTTGCAGTGTCTCTCCGGATGTCGTGTCTGATATTTTTTTAGATAAAGAAACATAATTAACCATCCTCTCTCGATACAATTTACTATGGCTTTTCCTGGCAATATATGCGTCATGGGTGGCGGCAGTTGGGCAACAGCATTGGCCAAATTACTGCTGCAGGACTGTGAGACCATACATTGGTACATGCGCCGTGACGACCGTATCGAACAATTCATAAGCGAAGGCCGCAATCCGGCATATCTTAGCGATGTCCCCTTCGATGTCAATCGCATATACTTCTCCAGCGACATTAACGAGATGTGCAGCCGGTGTGACACGCTGCTGTTGGCGATGCCGTCGCCGTACTTCAAGGCACATACGGACAAAATTAATGTCGATTTGAGTTCCAAGTCGATAGTGTCTGCCGTAAAGGGTATTGTACCCGATGATAATGTACTGATTACGGACTACATGGCCGACCGTTTCGGCTGCGACCGGAATCAAATTCTTGTGATTTCCGGTCCGTGCCATGCCGAAGAAGTGGCTCTTGATCATCCATGTTTCCTGACAATAGGCAGCGCGGACGAATCCAATGCTATGATTTTTGCCAAATGCTTGGAATCCAAGAAGGTCAAGACCATAACATCCACAGATATCAATGGTATACAATATGCGGCGGTGCTTAAAAACATCTATGCCATTGCAGCCGGCATCATTCATGGCATCAAGATGGGAGACAACCTCTTGGCTATGCTGGTGTCCAACGCTATCCGCGAGATGGAGCGCTTCTTGGATGCGGCGGCACCGCACGCGCGTCGTATTACCGATTCGGTATATCTGGGCGACTTGCTGGTGACGGCATATTCGCGCTTCTCGCGTAATCACAATTTTGGGGCGATGATAGGACGCGGATATTCGGTGGCCGCCGCTAAGATGGAGATGGAACAGACCGCCGAGGGATATTTTGGCACTCAATGCATTTACGATATCAATAAGGGATTGCATGTGCCCATGCCCATTTTGGATGCGGTGTATGATATCTTATATAAGCGCATCAATCCTGCCAAGGCCTTAGCCAAGATGAGCCAGACTTTTGTCTGAGACACATCCTTGCGGTCATGGGAAACTAATCGGAAGTACATGAACAAATCATACTTACAACAAAACCGAGATATACTATGAAGGAAATTCAGATAGACACTACAAATGTCGGCATGGCTATCAGCGCTGCCGAAGTGGCAGCATTGCAGCCCGAAGTGGCTACGGCATTGTCACACTTGCACAACGGCACCGGTGCCGGCAACGACTTTATCGGATGGGTAGACCTGCCTACACGCACCCCCGAAGAACTTATAGACGACATCATGGCAACTGCACAGGATATGCGCGAACGTTGCGACACAGTGGTATGTATAGGCATCGGCGGAAGCTATTTGGGCGCCAAAGCCGTCATCCACGCGCTTTCGCCGGCCTTCCCCCAGCCGGGCGAAAAGTCCACCGAGGTGGTTTTTGCCGGACACAATATATCCGAGGATTATCTGTATGAATTACAGCAGTATTTGCATGACCGCCGTTTTGGTATCATTGTCATATCCAAGAGCGGCACTACCACCGAGCCGGCCATAGCATTCCGCCTACTTCGCGAACAATTGGAAAAGGCTGTGGGACATGAAGAAGCTGCCCGTCGTATTGTGGCTATCACCGATGTCAAGCGAGGTGCTTTGCGCCAACTCGCCACCCGGGAAGGCTACAAGACATACGTTATCGAGGATAGTGTCGGCGGCCGTTTCTCGGTACTCACACCTGTGGGCCTGCTGCCTATAGCTGTGGCCGGACACGACATCCGCAACCTTGTTGAAGGTGCTCGCAAGATGCAAAAGAGCACCATAAATATCAATGCCACGAATATTGCCGGAACGTATGCGGCTACACGCAACGCTCTATACCGCGCCGGCAAAAAAATTGAGATATTGGTCAACTACGACCCGCGTTTGCACTATCTGGCCGAATGGTGGAAGCAACTGTACGGCGAGAGCGAGGGCAAGCAACACCGCGGCATATTCCCCGCATCGGTTGACAATACCACCGACCTCCATTCGATGGGGCAGTGGATACAGGACGGCGAGCGCACTATTTTCGAGACGGTCATATCTGTCGAGAAGGTGCAGCGTAGCCTCACCATACCGCGCGAGCAGGCTGACCTTGACGGGCTTAATTACATAGCAGACCTGCATATCGACCAAGTCAATAAGATGGCCGAGGCCGGCACGCGACTTGCCCATATAGATGGTGGTGTGCCCAATATTCGCATAACCATTCCCGCCGTCAACGAGTACTACATCGGCCAGCTGCTTTACTTTTTTGAGAAGGCGTGCGGTATCTCGGGATACATTCTCGGAGTCAATCCGTTCAATCAGCCCGGTGTCGAGGACTACAAACGCAATATGTTTGCGTTGCTCGACAAGCCCGGCTACGAAGAACAATCCGCCGCCATCCGCAAACGGCTTGGCTGATGGTCTCAAGCTCGGGGTAACGTGCGCCACGCGCCGCTTACGACCCGAGCTGTGTGGCCGGCCGATGAAACACTGACGATGCAATGGTACAGCCCTCGATAGGAGTCTTTGATTCAGGCTATGGCGGCTTGAGCGTTCTGCGCGACTTGGCGGAAGCCATGCCGCAATATCGTTTTACGTATTTGGGAGACAACGCACGCGCTCCTTATGGAACGAGGTCGTTTGATTTGGTGTATGATTTTACGCTGCAAGCCACTCGCTATCTGTGGGATTATGGGTGCCCGTTGGTGGTGCTTGCTTGCAATACGGCAAGTGCCAAGGCCTTACGCACCATACAACAGCGCTATTTGCCGAGCAGTGATGACCCTACACGACGCGTCTTGGGAGTGATACGCCCCACGGTCGAGCACTTGGCTGAAATAGACACCAATGGGCATATAGGTATTGTGGCAACGCCCGGAACCATTGCGTCGCACAGCTACGATATCGAAATAGCAAAGATGTGTCCCGGCTACCGCTTGACTTCGCATGCATGCCCTATGTGGGTGCCGTTGGTCGAAAACGGGCAGCTGGACAACCCGGGAACGGACTATTTTGTGCGCAAGGACCTTGACGCTGTGATGCGAGAGGACGAGGAGATAGACACGCTGATACTTGGCTGTACGCATTATCCGCTATTGGTGCCGGTCATACGCCGCCATCTCCCCGAGTATGTACGGATTCTTACGCAGGGAAGCATAGTGGCTCCTTCGCTCATAGACTATTTGCGCCGACATCCCGAGATGGATATGCGGCTGAGTCCCGGTAGTCAGGATATGGCTTGTCGTATCACGTATATGACCACGGATTTGCCCGAGCGCTTTGATGCGATAGCCTCCACATTCATGGGTACGCAGGTGCGCTCGCGGCGCGTGACGCTGTAGCGACGATTTCAATACGCTGAAAAAGGATATTTGACAATAATGTACAAGTGGGGTCCTGACTTTATCACTCAAA
>DAAP01000042.1 GCA_001701165.1 Bacteroidales bacterium H4
TCTTATGATAGGGCTTTTATTTATTATACTGTCTTATTCTTTCGGCATCTGAATGGCTGCCATCAGCAGTATTGAGCCGTGATTGTCATCCTTGACAATCATCAGGAAAGGCCGATTTAATTCGATGTTAACAGTCGGTCCTCCGGGGGCAATTGGGTATCCACTAGACGTGGTTGATGACATCTTTGTCCCTTTTTCATTAACTTTCAGGTATGATGCTTGAATTGTTCCGATGGAGCTCATTGCCCCAAAGCCAAGAGCTTGCTTCCCTTGATAGTTAATTCCGTTTGCTTCCATAAGCGCCGTTATATCTGTCGCCGTTTCGCAAGTAAAACGCGGAATCTTGACGTCATAGTAAAACGGAGAATCTTCGTTTTCGACATACATAGAGTTTGATTGCAACATCTCTTTTACATCCGGAAGAATATCTTTTACGGTTAGTCCCTTTGCCGGCAAAACGAATACAGCCGAATAATTACTTGACGCATATTTCAATGCAACCGCCGAAATACGATCTGACACATATCCGTCAAGATGGCTATACGTACTCATCATTGGAATTTCTGTCAAGACGTTTTCTCCTTGCGCGTCATAAAAAGGTAATACCTTCGTTCCCGCTTCTTTAAATTCATCTTGCCATGCGCAATCGAAATACATCGTATTGATTGCCAAAAATTGTTGAAATGCATCAGGCGCTTCTTTCAGAAATTTCGGAATCAATTTTCTTGTCTTATCTGAGCACCAATTGTTGACGGCGTTGAGTATATTATCTTTGCCGAAATCCATTATCCGAATATCTGCGTCATAGTACTTCTTTTGTACGGCAGTCATCGCATTGAATTCGCCTTGGTTGGTTATCTTTGGCGAATTTGCCCACACCGAATTTGCAAAGAAAACCTTTGACTTAGAATTATTATACGAAAAATAATTCATACGTGTGTTGTTCAACGTGTTTATAGCATCTGCCGCTGTCGCACCATAAACACCAAGGATAGATGCACGATCCTGCTCTGCCACAATGTTTATCATCAGTCCGGCGCACAAATCTTTGCTTATAGGTGAGAACAATACGTTATCACCATTTTGTGCCTCACAAAGTTGCTCCATAAAGGAGAATGCAACGTTTATTTCGTTCTCGGATATTGTTTCCTGTTCTTGCGTGAGTTCCATCCGCTGATGCGCTTGTTCGTCACGCGGCTCATCGTCCGACGAGCATCCATACATAGCAACACTTGCTACCATGATGCACATCATAAGATACTTATAAGTTTTCATAGTCTTTTATTTGGTTGTGTTAGTATTCGTTCGGTTTGTAAAAAATATGGGTGGTTG
Organism: Bacteroidales bacterium H4; assembly: GCA_001701165.1. Lineage (GTDB taxonomy): Bacteria > Bacteroidota > Bacteroidia > Bacteroidales > Muribaculaceae > CAG-873. The sequence goes on from DAAP01000042.1 coordinate 1,333, forward strand.
TTATTCGAAGGACATCAGACGCAATCCGATGTCATTTTGATGCAAAGATAATCGCGTCAATTAATATCATGCAAACATTTTTAGTTAATATTTACTAATTGCAAAAAATTTTATCATGTACATTCCGGCAATATGCACAGCCGCTCCGATGGCAAAAGGCGACATCGGAGCGGCATTTGTTATATTATATTAATGACTATTCTTTCGGCATCTGAATGGCTGCCATCAGCAGTATTGAGCCGTGATTGTCGTCCTTGACAATCATCAGGAACGGCCGATTAAGCATAATTTCGATTTGCTTACCAACGCTCGTATCCATATCGGTGGATGTTATTGCCGCTGCTTCCGTGCCGTTTTCATCAACACTTAAGGCAACAGCTTGTTTGGTGCGCGTGTTGGCAATTCGTCCGAATCCAAACATTTCTTTTCCTGAAATATTGATGCCGGTCGATTCTACATATGTTGTAATATCTTTGGAATTTTCGCTACTGAAACGAGGTATTCCAATGGTACACATGACTGTGTTTGTTTCATCTAACAGTCGTGTCGCTAACATACGTTTTGCCTCCGGAAGAATATCTTTGATTGTTTTTCCCTCATGTGGTAATATAAACACTGCAGAGTAATTACACGATGAATATGGCATCATGAATGCAGATATGTTGCTGCTTTCTGTAACGGCAACTTCCCGATTGTCCGTCATCATGGGAGTTTTCGTAATTACTTGCTTTCCATCAGCTGAATAGAATGTTTTCATCGCTGTCTTACTTTTCTTGAACGTGTGCTTCCATGCACATTTGAAATACATTGCGTTCAAAAATATACACTGAGAATTTTCTGTTGGGTCGTCTTTCAGATACTCCGAAATAAGGCCATGTGTTTTAGATGAACACCAATCGTTTATAGCACTGCGAACATTATCTTTACCAAAATGCATAATGCGTGTTTCGGCATCATAATAGCGTTTTTGCATTTCGCACATTGATGCAAATTCGTCACGATTTGTCATTGTAAGCGAATTTGCCCACAATGAATTGGCAAACAGTACTTTTGAATTTAAACTATTGTACGAAAAATAGTCCAAACGAGCATTATTGAAGTCGTTAAGCACATCTACAGAAGATGCATTATACGCGTTCAAGATTGATGTGCGGTCTTTTTCGTATATCGCATTTGTAACTAACGCATAGCACAGGTCCTTGCTTAACGGTGAAAATAATACATTCTCGTTACTTTCTGCGTCAGCGTACATACACTCAAACAACCCGAAAGCCAGATCTGTTTCAGCAGTCGAAATTAAACTCTGTTCTTGTGTCATGTTCATACGCGAATGTGCTTGTTCGTTTTGTGGCTCATCATTCGACGAGCATCCATACATAGCGACACTTGTCGCCATAATGCACATCAGAAGATACTTATAGATTCTCATAGCCATTTATTTTTTATTACGATTATAAGGAAACCTCTGCGAACCGAATATTTACATTGAAATCGTAATCGGTTCCAGCAGATGATGGGTAGTCAAGATTGTATGCTTTTGACGTATTAAATGTCCCATAATAGAAGTAGCCATTGGATAATCCGTCCCACCCCCAATTAATATGTAAAAAGTCATAATACTTGGTGTATTCATTAAATACATCTATTATAGTCGGGGGTAATGTCATCGGATCTAAATAATATTCACGATGATAATGTTTAAGATATGTCCTTCCGTCCACAATAAACGTATGTCTGCCTTGATTTTCAGAGCCGCCACTGATTAGCCATATACCACTTCCGTCAAACTTCTTGGAAGAAGGAAATGTCTGAATTTCGGACACTGTATATCCAAAGGATTGTAAGGCGGGTCGGACTTGATCAAAGTATGTACTTGTGCCATTTACTCCATACTGAGAATTCATTATATGTCCGAGTTTTCTAACAAGTTTACCTATCGCTTCATGCGAGGCTTGATTATCGCTACATTCCGCTGCGATATTTAATAACATATTGCCTTTATGTTTCTTGATTTCAGCCCAATTAAGAGGAATCGTAGTCGTTGTACCATCAAGATTCCAATATAGAGACTTTGGATGCTCAAAATGTGTCTTTGTTTGAGCGACAGCGATGGGCGTACAGCCGGCTAAAGTATGGGTAGCACCTACAAGAGGACAATAGGCGTTATATGGAGCCGGAGATTGTCCCCATCTAACATCTATCATCGGGTCTACATGGACAATCGTATCGTATACATCCTCTATTTCGTAGAGGAACGGTCGGGTCGGATCTAATGGCGTCGAACCACCGGCTCGACGAGTTCCTATGTTAGATAGGGCTGCAATCGCGTTGTTAAGATAATTCTGCAAGCCGGGATTATCGTTATTCTCCGACTTTACATTGCCAATATCACTTACAGCAAGGAACTCGGGGACTTCTGCTTTATCCGTCATGATGACAAATCCTTGATTGTCAGCGAAATTGACGATAGAGAGGAGTGTGTCAGCCTCGGAGCGGCTGTTGCGTGATACCACATATTCGATAGTGGCATCTGCGCTTATAGAGCGAGACTGTGAGGGATAGAAAAGTGCGCGAGCTTGTTGTGCTTTGGTTATAAGCTGCTCGGCTTTCGTTGTAAGAGTTTTTGCAGAGGGGTCGTCTCCGGGACTCTCCATCCTCGGCTCGTTAGTACAGGAGCTGATTATCACTGCAACCATAAGTAAAAAAACGAGATTTTTCATACGTTTTTAGATTTAAACTATATTGATGATTGTTTGACCTGTATTTGACAGATATGGTTGTTGTTCGAAGGACATCCGATGCAATCCGGCGTCACTCCGCCGCAAAGTTAATTATGTTAATTAATATTATGCAAATGACTATTCTTTCGGCATCTGAATGGCTGCCATCAGCAGTATTGAGCCGTGATTGTCATCCTTGACAATCATCAGGAATGGCCGATTAAGCATTATTTCATACGGGTTCTTGTCTCCGCTTCCATTTGATATCACAAGAAGTGTGGCGGATGCCGCCGCGGCTCGTGTACCGGATTCGTCAACAATCAAATTGACTGCCTGTAAAGTCCTCGAGCTATTAATTCTGCCATATCCGATCAGACCCTTGTTGTCGAAACTGACACCCGTTGCTTCGACTGCAGACGTAATATCTTCATTGCTATCGGTTTGGAATCGCGGCACACCAATATGATATGGTGTTTCTTTGACATTGTCTAATGCTCTTGAAATGAGCATGTCTTCTACATCGCCGAGTATATCCTTGATGGTCAATCCCTCTGCCGGCAATACGAATACTGCCGAGTAGTTGCAGCCACTATATGGAAATGCGAATGCGGACATCCGATTATTGGTGATGGCAGCCACACTGCGCCAGCCTTTCATCATCTGAACTTTTTTGATTTGTGTAGTGCCTGCATAGTCATAGAAACCTTCCGATTTAGTGTCTTTTTTATCAAATTCCGATTTCCATGGACATTTGAAATAAATAGTATTGACAAAGATACCCTGTGTTACTTTTTCCACTTCTTTTTTTAAGAATTCAGGAATAAGTCCTTGTGTGTGTGTCGAACACCATTTATTTATCAGCGCGCGGACATCTTCTTTACCGAAATCGAGGATGGTTGTCTCGGCTTTGTAGTTCTTTTTCTGATTGTCCGCCATTGCCATAAACGCCGGTTGGTCGGTCATCAGTAGCGAATTAGCCCATATCGAATTGGCAAAAAACACTTTCGCTGTCTCCGTGTCGTATGCGAAATACTCCAAGCGTTTACTGTTGAAGTCATTAACGGACTCCATTGTTGATGCTCCATATACTTCGAGTATATCCGCACGATCCGCATCATACAATGCGTTGGTCACCATTCCGAAAAGAATGTCTTTGCTCAACGGCGATGTCAGTACGTTCTCATCGGCTCTGTGTTTGTCATACACACTTTCGAAGAACTTGAACGCAACTTTTGTTTCTGCCAACGATATTGCGTCCTGTTCATCGGTCAGTTGCATACGCGCTTTTGCCGGTGTTACATTTTCATTATTTTCTCGCTTTTGTTCTTCTTTATTTGGCTCATCGTCCGACGAGCATCCATACATAGCGACACTTGCCGCCATGATGCACATCATAAGATACTTATAAGTTTTCATAGTCTTTTATTTGGTTGTGTTAGTATTCGTTCGGTTTGTAAAAAATATGAGTGGTTGTTATTCGAAGGACATCCGACGCAATCCGATGTCATCTTAATGCAAAGATAATCGCGTCAATTAATATCATGCAAACATTTTTAGTTAATATTTACTAATTGCAAAAAATTTTCATCATGTACATTACGGCAATATGCACAGCCGCTCCGATGGCAAAAGGCGACATCGGAGCGGCACGCCTGATTGCAGCACTTTTGCTACTGCTTTTTTGTTGTAGTTATACGATGATTTGTTGTGTTTTTGAGGAGCGATGGCGGGTGGTTTTATTTCCGAGGGGTGAGTGAGCGGAAAGTTACATCGCGGTCGTTGATTTCGCACATCAGCAGGTCTTTGTCGATTTTGACATCATCGAGACGACTGTATTGCAATATTTCGATGCCGAGTGTATGTTGTATGCGTGATGCGTAGCGACGTGCTATTTGCGGTGCTTGGTCTTGGATTTCATCGGGGATAAGACGTTGTGTAAATTGACTTTCGTTGAAGCGTATGTCTTTGGAAGATATGTTGACGTTCAGGGTACTGTTGTCTAAGGATATAATGATTTCATCGTCATCTACCATACGGTATGTGCCTTTGATTTCGGATGTTCCGTATAGCGAAATCTCGTATGGAGCGACTAATGAATCGTTTGACGGCAGTACATCGAGTACGGCGATTTCCGAGGCGATTGTTACATCGCCTTCTGTGTCATTTTCTTCGTTCGGGACAAAAGTCAGTTTCGGAGTGACTTGTGTGTCGGCGGTGCCGCCTATGTTGATACGGGTCGGCGCTCCCAACCACGAACCGGCGAGTCCGTTGTCGGAACATGATTGAACGCTTGCCAACAGAATGATTGCAAGTGCTATACTCAGGAACGTTTTCATAGGTCGTCTTTAGGATTTTTGTTGTGGAAAATATTATTTTGCAACTGTATTGTTGTGAAGTCCGGAAATGATAGCATCGCGCGATTGTTGCATCAGAGCGGACAAGTCATGACCGCCATCCGGAGCAGTTATCGGCTGATGTATTGTGATGGTAATGTGTCCGGGACGCGGCAGACGTTTTTGGCGCGGCATCACTTTGAATGCACCGTCGATGGTCACCGGTACGACCGGGAGGTTAAATTCGGTGGCGAGCATATATGCGCCGCGTCTGAATGCATGTACTTCGCCATCGGCGCTGCGTGAACCTTCGGGGAACACGACTACGGACATTCCATGTGACAGTTGTGCCTCGGCGGTTTTCATCGTTTCGCGTATTCCGACAGTACTACCGCGATCTACATAGATATGCCCGGCCTTGTAGCATGCATACCCCACCATGGGAATCTTGCGCAGGGATTTTTTCATCATCCACTTGAAGTTGTGTCCCAGCCATCCGTATATGGCAAAAATATCATAAGCGCCTTGGTGATTGGCCACGAAGACATAGGAGGTTCCGCGGCGAATGTTTTCGCGGCCGCGCACGCTGACGCGCACCAGCGACAGCCATGCCATCAGGCGAGCCCAAATCACTGCCGGGTAATAACCCCACCAACGACCTCCGAAACATATCGAGCCTCCACCGACAATCAGCGATGTCAGTATTGTCAATGCCACCATCAGCGGTATCATGATACATATTTGGTAGATGCGTAACAGTATGATCATATTGTATATTTATTAAGACATGTATTATGCCGTATCATGTATGCCGAAAGCCTAAACGCCCTGTGACGACGCAGCGGTCCGGGTGTGGCGCTGCTTGCGAATGATGGGGCGCAAGCGTTCGCGGTCGCCGGCAATCCATAGAATGTCGCCGGGCGCAAAAGCTATATCCGGGGTTTGGTCTATATACTCGTCGCCGCGTTGCACGGCAAGCACCAACGCCCCGTAGCCGTTGCGCATGTTCGCCGTACGCGGGCTCTTGCCTATCAGCGGAGAGTCTTGGGTGAGCATGACGTTGAAAAGTTGGAAATCGCTTGCTGTCGAAGGCGCAGTCTGCTGAGCCTCCACGGCAGCCAGCACTGCGGCCAGCTGGTCATCATTGCCCACGACGCCTATGATGTCGCCGGGAAAAAGTCTGGCTTCGGCACCCGGGATGGCTTGCGTGACACCATCGCGCTGTATAGACACTATATTGACACCATAGCGACCGCGCAAATCGGAATTGCGCAGTTTCTCGCCAACGAAAGGACATCCGAAACCGACGGTCATATATGCCAAATGCAAGTCATGCACCAAGGCGTTATTCGTACCCTTGCGGCTTAATTCGCGCTCGTTGAGGTTGTCCATAAACCGGGTCTCGATATCAGACATATGCCGACGCACGCGCCTCGAAAATATCAATGTAGTCAGCAACAGTGCAGCCAAAGCCACCGAAACGCCTATGGTCATCGAGAACAACCAGCTTATATCCTGAACTACAAAGACTATGGCAAGGAAGAGATTGAAAACGGCGACAATGATGTCTCCAATGGCCGGCGTAGGCACATTAGGCTTGCGGATGGATGCAAACACGCGCGCCAAGGGCATCAGCAGCGCCAACAGGAACGGCGACATAACCGCTATGGTAGCCAGCAAAGCCAGCGCATGACTCCATTCTCCGGCAATCTGCTCCAGATATTCGAGCAAGAACTGTCTGGACAATAGTGTAATGGCAACGAGCAATATCGCGTAAATGAGCGTGCGCATAACCTGACGGCGCAGACGCACGGCCCAGGCGGCACCTACGGCCTGCTGGTCGGTAGCGCTTTTTTGGTATCTGTCTATGAGGAATGACAGCCGGCTCGGCAAATGCTTCTCGACAAAGCCGTACACCGGGTCAGCCATCTTGATAAACATCGGAGTAGTGAAAGTGGTGAGCACCGAGACGGCCACTACTATAGGATAAAGTGTCGGCTCGAGCACTCCCAGGGACATGCCCAATGTGGCGATAATGAAGGCAAATTCGCCGATTTGCGTCAGCGAAAAGCCCGATTCGATGGCCACGCGCAGCGATTGTCCCGTAACGAGCATGCCGAACGAGCCGAATATAATCATTCCGACAATGACGGCTGCCGACAACAACAGTATCGGCTTCCAATACAAAGCTATGACTTGCGGGTCAACCATCATACCCACCGAGATAAAGAATACGGCGCCGAAGAGGTCCTTGACCGGCGTGACCACAGACTCGATGCGTTCGGCATAACTGGTTCCGGCAAGTATCGATCCCATGACAAAAGCGCCCAAGGCCAGCGAGAACCCGCAGTACACGGAGAACACAGCCATACCCAGGCACAACCCCATGGAGACGACCAATAGCGTTTCGCTGTTGAGGAAGCGCCGCATACGGCCCAAGGCCGAGGGCAGCACAAATACGCCCACCAGAAACCATATAACCAGGAAGAACACCAGCTTGGCGACAGACATCAGCAACGCCTCGCCTTCGACTGCATTATTGACAGCTATCGACGATAGTATCACCATCATCACTACCGCAAAAAGATCTTCGACAATGAGGACTGCCAAAACCAAAGAGGCAAATTTCTTTTGTCTGATGCCCAAGTCATTGAAGGCCTTGATTATGATTGTGGTGGAAGACATAGACAACATTCCGCCCAGGAACAGGCAGTTGATGGTGCTGAATCCCATGGCATAGCCTATGCAGTAGCCCACACCCATCATTCCGCAGACAATGATGAGTGCTGTGACTACGGCCGACCCTCCGGCTGTCACCAGTTTTTTGAAGCTGAATTCCAGCCCGAGCGTAAACAGCAGCACTACGATGCCTATCTGTGCCCAAAAATCTATATTAGCCTCATTAGCCACCGACGGCAGATAGGTGAAATTCGGACTGGCCAAGAAGCCGGCCACGATATACCCCAGCACTACCGGCTGGCGTATCCACTTGAACACCACCGTGACTACCGCTCCCAAGAGCAGTATAAATGCCAAGTCGGAGATGAGACTCTCGATGTTCATCGTCGTTTGTATACTTGAGACTTTATGGGATTTGCGACATCACTTGTGCCAAAGAAAGACCGATAAGCAGCCTAAGCGAGCCCCGGATTGTGCCCGGAATTATAACTTATGCCATCGCGGTGTCTATGACGAGACGGGCTGATAATAGCGGACGTGTCCGCACCCGCATACCGCGTTGTCACTTAAGCTCGAACGAACGTGAAGCCAAGCGGTAATTGTCCGCAAACAACTCGACGGTATAGCGTCCGGCACTCAGCGCCGAAGTCACATCCCAATAGACGGGTATTCCGGCAATCTCCTCGCCCGTGTATTCGATAACCTTGCGCGCCGTACAGGGCACGTTGGCACCTTCAAAGCCAAACGACCCGCCATTGCCCAACAGGTTGCCTTCGGGCGAAATGATGCGTACAAATATAGTCTTTTCGCCGACAGGCGTCGAGTTGTTGGGCGGCAATGTGAAGGTCACCACAAGTTGCTTGGCTTTGGCGACTTTTTTCTCGTTTTTACCTTTTTTGTTCAGAGCCCTGAGATTGACGCCCGTGACGTTGAGCTTCTCGGCAAGGGTCATGCGCTCGGAGAGTACCTGATTGGCACGCGATGTTTCGGACACCTGCGTGGCCAGCTTCTCGTTGCGGTCCTTGAGTCCGGCATTCTCGGAACGCAACTCCTCGTTTTCACGGTTCAACCGGTCAATTTCTTCGAGATAATGCTTGAGCAATTTGCGCAGCGAGTCTATTTGGCCGCGCAGATCCTGTATTTCCTTGGACGAGCGACGGCGCTGGTCTTGGAGCTTTTTCTGTAAGTCTTCGATTTGCAGACGCGCAGCCTCGTACTTCTCGGTAAGGCGGATTTTTAGCGTATCATTGGTGATATTGACACGCTGCGTTTCCAGCTGCCGGAAATCATTTTCGAGGTTCTCGAATTCGCTGTCGGCCAATTGCTGCTGCAAGTCGAGGTTGCGTGCCTCGGCTTCTATCTCGGCCTGCTCTTTGGCTTTTTGTTCGGCCATGTGCGAGAACACCAACCATGCGACCACGGCGATGGCTACCACCAATACGCCTGCGGCACAATACAACAATATGCGCTTGCGGCGACGCGCAGCGTCACCGGCTTCCGGCGCAGGCTGTCCCTGCGCGTTGTTTCCTGTCAAATTGTTATTGGAAATCATAGTAATGATATGGATGCTGTCAAGTATCGGACGACCATGCGTGCGATGCGTCCGGTCTTCAAGCCGCAAAGTTACGCAAAATCCGTCAAATTCGCCCGTTGCGAGCCTAAATAGTGCTGCTTGCGGATGTTAAAAAAGCCTGCGAGCGCAACAGCCGATGTCGCCGTGCGCTCGCAATATTATAAGGACAAGCCTTCGAGGATGTTGCCTATGGCATTACCAACGTCCTCCGGAACCGACACTCCTTCACAGCATCGCCCTAAAACGCTGACAACGTGTCTCGAAGAAACTATTTGCTAAATGCAAATAAATGTGTAACTTTGCCATGCAGACCGCTCCGCAGAAGCCCGGTCACGGGCAATGTGGGTGGGTCGGCAGACATTTTTTTTGAAAGCGTTTATCCGCACTGATTCTTGACGAACAGAAACTCTCTCCTCCGTTCGCCGGGCGGCAACAGATACAGACGTCCACGCTTTTCTGCATATCTACATCCGGGCAGGTCGTCGTCCGGGCCAAAAACCCCAAAGTGACATTATGGCACTACTCAAACACCTCAACAATGAAAAATCGGCACATGCCGAGACCTCGGCGACGCAATATCCCGCATCCCAACCCGACCACACGTCTATCATCCCCGGCCATCTTATTCACACAATCATCCGACCGGCACTCCTACTCATCTTGTTGCTCTTCTCCTCTTTCTCCGCCCTCGCCCTCGCCTACGGCTGCAAAGTTGACGGCATATATTATGACATTACACCCGCCAATAGGACGGCGAGTGTGACAAGAGTCAGTTATAGCGGTGGCGTGATTATACCCGAAACTATAGCATTCGACGGTACAACGTATTCCGTTACTTCTATCGGCGATGGCGCCTTCGCCAACCATTCCGGGCTCACTTCAGTGACCATCCCCAATTCCGTCACTTCAATCGGCAACTACGCCTTCTTCAACTGCTCAGGCCTCACTTCCGTGACCATCCCCAACTCCGTCACTACAATCGGCGAATTTGCCTTCGCCTACTGCTCCGGGCTCACTTCCGTGATATTTAATGCAGAAAAGTGCACCAAGATGATTTCTGCTTTTAGTGACTGTACAAATCTCACTTCATTGACTATTGGCGATAAAGTCACTATAATTCCCAACTTCGCCTTCCCCCACTGCTCCAAGCTCACTTCAGTGACCATCCCCAACTCCGTTACTTCAATCGGCGATAGCGCCTTCAATGGCTGCTCCGGGCTCTCTTCCGTGACCATCGGCAACTCCGTCACTTCCATCGGCGATAGCGCCTTCAAAGACTGCTCCGGGCTGACAAAGCTGGTCTCTCTGGCCGTTGAACCGCCCATATGTGGCGAAGGTGCATTTGAAAAAGTTGATAAAACGACTTGTCAGTTGCTTGTCCCGGAAGAATCTATCAATAAGTACAAGACAGCCGACCAATGGAAGGAATTCTTGAATATATTAGGGTATGACGGCGTGGACGATGTCAACGTGGACACGCCGGACGCGCTATATGAGGTGTATAACCTGCAAGGCGTACGTGTCGGCAGCGGTATGCGCGAAGCGGAAGTCACCGCCGATGCCCTGCCCCACGGCGTCTACATCCTTGTGTCGCCGCAAGGTCGCAAAAAAATCCAAATCTGAAAGACATAATCTAAGCGACAAAAGGATGCTCATAGAAGACCATACCGAAAAGCCGGGCGATGATGCCGCATATAGGCCGCCACGGCATTCGGTATGGCCATAGAGCATTCACCTATTCATTCCCAACCGCAAACATGACACTAAACATGAAACGAACATTTTTTATTCTAACAGCATTTTTCGCGTTGTTGTCCTCATCGATCCCTTCCATCGCCTACGACTGCAAAGTTGACGGAATATACTATAATCTCAACAATGACGACAAAACAGCAAGTGTTACATATATAGGTTTCTATTCCTCAAACAACAAGGATGCATATGTAGGTAACATTATCATCCCTAAATCTACAACTTACAACGGAACAACATATTCAGTCACTTCAATCGGCAACCGCGCCTTCCACGGCTGCTCCGGGCTGACTTCCGTGACCATCCCCAATTCCGTTACTTCCATCGGCGAATACGCCTTCTACAACTGCTCCGGGCTCACGTCTGTGACCATCCCCAATTCCGTCACTTCAATCGGCTATAATGCCTTCGCCGACTGCTCCAGGCTGACTTCCGTAATCATCCCCAACTCCGTTACTTTCATCGGCAAATATGCCTTCCAGAGCTGCTCCGGGCTGACTTCAGTGACAGTTGACAAAAATAATGGCACATATGATTCTCGCGACAATTGTAATGCAATTATACATACATCCACGAACAAATTAATCGTTGGTTGTAATAATACTATCATCCCTAACTCCGTCACTGCCATCAGCGAATACGCCTTCTTCCGCTGCTCCGGGCTCACTTCCGTGACCATCCCCAACTCGGTCACTTCAATCGGTGACGGCGCCTTCTGTGACTGTACCGGTCTCACCTTCGTCTCCATCCCCAACTCCGTCACTTCAATCGGTTACAACACCTTCTACTACTGCTCCGGACTCACTTCCGTGACCATCCCAAACTCCATCACCTCAATCGGCGACCGGGCCTTCGAAGGCTGCTCCGGGCTCACTTCCGTGACCATAGGCAATTCCGTCACTACAATCGGCGAATTTGCCTTCTACGGCTGCTCCAAGATCACTTCCGTGACCATCCCCAACTCCGTCACTTCCATCGGCAACTACGCCTTCTACAACTGCTCCGGGCTGACTTCCGTGACCATCCCTAATTCCGTCACTTCAATCGGCTATGGCGCCTTCGCCAACTGCTCCGGGCTGACTTCCGTGACCATCCCCAACTCCATTACTTCCATCAGCGAATTTGCCTTCGGCGGCTGTTCCGGGCTCACTTCAGTGACAGTTGACAAAAATAATGGCACATATGATTCTCGCGACAATTGTAATGCAATTATACATACATCCACGAACAAATTAATCGTTGGTTGTAATAATACTATCATCCCTAATTCCGTCACTTCAATCGGCGATAACGCTTTCTTGGTCTGCTCCGGGCTCACTTCCGTGACCATTCCCAACTCCGTTACTTCAATCGGCAAATACGCCTTCTACAACTGCTCCGGGCTCACTTCAGTGACCATCCCCAATTCCGTCACTTCAATCGGCTATGGCGCCTTCGGCGGCTGCTCCGGCCTCACTTCCGTGACAGTTGACAAAAATAATGGCACATATGATTCTCGCGACAATTGCAATGCAATTATAGAAACATCAACGAACAAATTAATCGTTGGTTGCAAGAATACTACCATTCCCAATTCCGTCACTTCAATCGGCGACCGGGCCTTCGAAGGCTGCTCCGGGCTCACTTCCGTGACCATAGGCAATTCCGTCACTTCTATCGGCAAATACGCTTTCGCCGGCTGCTGGGGCCTCACTTCCGTGACCATCGGCAATTCCGTCACTTCCATCGGCGACTACGCCTTCACCGACTGCTCCGGGCTGACTTCAGTGACCATCGGCAACTCCGTCACTTCAATCGGCTACGATGCCTTCCGCGGCTGCTCCGGGCTGACAAAGCTGGTCTCTCTGGCCGTTGAACCGCCCATATGTGGCAGAGGTGCATTTGAAAAAGTTGATAAAACGACTTGTCAGTTGCTTGTCCCGGAAGAATCTATCAATAAGTACAAGACAGCCGACCAATGGAAGGAATTCTTGAATATATTAGGGTATGACGGCGTGGATGACGTGAGCGTGGATTCGCAGAACGCGGTCTACGAGGTGTACAACCTGCAAGGCGTACGCGTGGGCAGCGGTATGCGCGAAGCGGAAGTCACCGCCGATGCCCTGCCCCACGGCGTCTACATCCTTGTGTCGCCGCAAGGTCGCAAGAAAATCCAAATTTGAAATGACTCACTAATTTTATAATACCCATATAAAGGGCGCGGATATAGGCGGCGATTGCCACCGATATCCGCGCTCGCTTTGTGTGCTAATTCGCATTGCCATAGTCCGGAAGAAGCCGCGTCAAGCAAATCCGGGGTTACGATGGATGTTCAAAACCGTAAAAGCCCAAACGCAAAGGCCCACAATTTCAGACATGCACAAAAACATCCCCAATCGGCTAATAATGACAATATTACGGCACTTTGTAAAATCATTAAGTACTGGGATATGTATCAGTATTTATCTTATAAAAGCCGTATTGAGAAGCTCAAGAAGTCGCTCGGCATTCAAGCCTCTAAGCTTTGCATTTTTGAAGAAATCGGTATTTGGTAGTTCTCCTATTCTTTGATATAAGTCTTTTATGTCGTTTTTCAACTTTTCAGGAAGTGTAAAGTGAGAATCCTGCGGCAGCATAGCAATCAGCCTAAACACATCCTTCTTATGCTTCTCGATATCTCGACTATCTACCTGTTCGCCTTCTGCTTTTCTATCCAGCATCTCCGTATATGCTTTAGCTTTCAAACAAATTAGAGCCTCCGGATTTGCGACATGGATGTCGTCAATATATCTGCTATGCTCAATCGTGAATGCATAGTAGTCGTCATCCATTAGAATTGCAGACAGACCGGAGAGACCCTCTCCAACGCTAATCGGTTCTATATGTACATCCGGCGGAAGGATTAGAATGCCTGTAGTTCTTGCAAAAAGCTCTATTTGCTTCGGATAGGTCTTGTCTTGAGGATTGGTAAAACGATAATATTCGTGTTTGAATTCGTTTTCTCCTTTGTTTCGGTGACCATAATCGGCAGCTTTGATAAAATCCCACAAACGTAATCCGAAATCAGGTGTAAGGGCTTCAACAACAAGTACAAGGTCAAGATCCTTCGTTGCACGAGGATTCATATCAAGTTCTTCTTCAAGCAGATTGCACGCAGCCCCACCTATTAGCACGTACTTGTCTTTATATTCATTGAAGTATTCCTTCCAGCGTTCAATTCCCGTTACCATTTCATTTCTTCAATTAAAGTATCACATTCTAATTGTACTCTTTCATCTTCGCTATCTTTCATGCACAGATAAAGCGAAAGTTTGTCTACTATTCCGATTTCTGACAAAAACGTCGGAGAGTATTTCCATACTTCGACCTTTATGTCCCCGTATCGTTTGTTCATTATTGCAGCATTCTCTTTGGCTGTCGTTTTGTCAATTGCAACGACAGTGGTTGTTGGCTCTGCAAGCATGGTATAATGTCCCATTGCTGTTTCACCGGACATCAAACTTCCCGTAGGTTTTATGTCAGCGAAAAGAGTGCGTTCTATAGGAGACGACATCAGTGGAAGGGATTTATTCCATAAGTCCATCTTATTCAATACTATTTGAACAGATTTCTGTTTGCCTCCGACAAGTGTAATTATATTATTGGCTTCAAGCCACCTTAGAGCGACATTGATTGTTGGGTACGCTAAACCAACCAGCTCTGCTATTTCCGAAGTATTAAAACCATCAATCGGACTCTTCACTATATGATAGATTACAAGCATCTGAGCAACAGGAGGCATTTTATTTGGCATCACCTTAGACTTGTTCCTCATTTTGCGCAGCACGATGAGAAGACTTGGAATGAAAACAAGTTTGCCCGGAACAATGAAATTTACCTTGGCATGGGTTAGCCTCGATAGATTATATGATGCGACTGATTCAAGAGCAAACACAACCGGATGGTGGAATACTTCCATCATCTTTGTCTGATGTTTGGATAGCTGCATCGGAGAAATGCTATCAAACTCGGTGGGCACCGCTATGGTAACTATCGTCTCCATAAGCTCAACATCATAAAAAGTATAGCAGCAAGCAATTGCTATAGCAAGTTTACTATCATTCTTTTTTTCATGAGCGAACATCCTTACTTCACTACCTGTCAGTTCGGCAAGAAAATCAACTACTTTATCAATATTATATTTCATATTGCATATTATATCAATAGAGATATTTTGTGCAAAAGTACATATAATATATTGATCTACCAAACTTTTACAATGAAACAACTACACAATTATGTAAATTTACGGATTTATATCTTTAGTGTCCACTAAAAAAGATCAATAGAGAACTTTGGAATTTATTACGCTCAACAGAGAGGGCGCGGATATAGGCCCGGTAGGGGTGCAATGCATTGCATCCCTACAAAACGCCACTGTAATTGACAAGTCTTTACCCACCATTACATTATTAAATTAGGCTAAAACGGCTGGGACGGATGCGGGGATGGCGGAATTTTTCGTATATTTGCACGATATTTTGCGCCGTCGGTATGGCGACGCACATCAATTGAAAATAATACAGCTAATTAAATATAAATATGGCACAACAAGAAGATGTCTTCAAGAAGATAGTTTCGCACGCCAAAGAGTACGGCTTCGTATTCCCCTCCAGCGAAATTTACGACGGCCTCGCCGCAGTGTACGACTACGGCCAAAACGGCGTCGAACTTAAGAATAATATAAAACGCTATTGGTGGGAAGCGATGACCCTGCTCCACGAGAACATCGTGGGCCTGGATTCGGCCATTTTCATGCACCCGACCATCTGGAAGGCTTCCGGACACGTGGACGCCTTCAACGATCCCCTGATAGACAACCGCGACTCCAAGAAACGCTATCGCGCCGATGTGCTCATCGAAGACCAGATAGCCAAATACGACGACAAGATTGACAAAGAAGTCAAGAAAGCCGCCAAACGCTTTGGCGACAGCTTTGACGAAGCAATGTTCCGTCAAACCAACGCCCGCGTACTCGAGCATCAAGCCAAGCGCGACGCACTACACGAGCGCTACTCCAAAGCTATGAACGACAACGATTTGGCCGAATTGCGCCAAATCATCATTGACGAAGAAATCGTCTGCCCCATATCCGGCACCAAGAACTGGACCGACGTGCGTCAGTTCAACCTGATGTTCCGCACCGAAATGGGCAGCACCTCCGACGGCGCCATGACCGTGTACCTGCGTCCCGAGACAGCTCAGGGCATCTTTGTCAACTACCTCAACGTCCAAAAGACCGGCCGTATGCGCATACCCTTCGGCATCGCGCAGATAGGCAAGGCCTTCCGCAACGAGATTGTCGCTCGCCAATTCATCTTCCGTATGCGCGAATTCGAGCAGATGGAGATGCAATTCTTTGTACGTCCCGGCGAGGAAATCAAGTGGTTCGAGCAATGGAAAAAATGGCGTCTGGCCTGGCACAAAGCCCTCGGCATGGGCGATGAGAAATATCGCTTCCACGACCACGACAAACTGGCACACTACGCCAACGCCGCCACCGATATCGAATTCCGCATGCCCTTCGGATTCAAGGAAGTCGAAGGCATACACTCGCGCACCAACTTCGACCTGTCGCAGCACGAGAAATACTCCGGCAAGAAAATACAATACTTCGATCCCGAGCTCAACGAAAGCTACACACCATACGTCATCGAGACATCCATAGGCGTCGACCGAATGTTCCTGAGCGTGCTATGTTCGTCCTACGAAGAACAAGCCCTCGAAAACGGCGAGACCCGCGTAGTGCTCCACCTGCCCGAGCCGCTGGCACCCGTCAAATGCGCCGTAATGCCTCTGGTCCGCAAAGACGGACTGCCCGAAAAAGCACGCGAAATCGTCAACGACCTCAAATTCGACTTCGCCACACATTACGACGAAAAAGACTCCATAGGCAAGCGCTACCGTCGCCAGGACGCCATAGGCACACCCTTCTGCATCACCGTCGACCATCAGACGCTCGAAGACAATACCGTCACCTTGCGCGAGCGCGACTCCATGGCTCAGACACGCGTCAACATCGCCGACCTGCACAGCCTTATCCACGACCGCGTAAGCCTCAACGGACTGCTGCGTCGCCTCGGATAAACAGCTTCCGATGCCTATCATAACACAACCAACGACACCGATACACATTATTAACAACTAATAAATACCTACAATGGCATTTAGTTTCACCTCCCCCTCGTCCGGCGCCCCCGTCAAGAAATCCAACGTCATTTGGGGCATAGTCATATTCGTCCTCCTCGTCCTCGTACTTGGCGGCGGATGCACCTACAACTCCATGGTCTCCAAGCAAGAAGCCGTAGACCGAGCATGGAATGACGTCCAAACCTCATACCAACGTCGTTTCGACCTCATCCCCAACTTGGTGAACACCGTCAAGGGTTACGCCAAACACGAAAGCGGCACCCTGGCCAACGTCACCGGAATGCGCACCGGCACTCTGGCTCCCTCCGTACAGCAGGCACAGGACTCTCTGATGGCTGCACAAGACGCTGTACAGGCCTTTGGCGGACCGCACAGCCAAGGCCCCGACATGTCCAAGCTTGAAGCCGCAAACCGCGCACTCGGCATATACGTCAACGCCGTCCATGAGGCATACCCCGACCTCAAAGCCAACGAAAACTTCAAGGACCTGCAAGTACAACTCGAAGGCACCGAAAACCGCATCAGCACCGCACGCATAAAATACAACGAGGCCGTAATGGCATACAATGTCGCCATACGCCGCTTCCCGGCCAACATTTTCGCCGGACTCTTCGGGTTTAATACGATGCAAGGCTTCCAAGCCGAGGCGGGCGCCCAAAAAGCCGTAACAGTCAGCTTCGATGACTAAACAAGCGGCAGCAATGTCGCGACACACGCAAAGCACACGCAAGACACTGTCAATGAAACGCATACACTCAACCATTCTCATAGCGCTCGCTGCCGGAGCCGCCCTATTCCAATCGGCATGCAGCGACAACAACAACGAGCAGCTTTGGGATCAATATGCCGAGTGGCGCAACGCCAATATCTCGTGGATAGAAGCCCAGGCCAAGCGCACCAACGCCGACGGAACACCCTACTACACCAAAGTGGTGGCTCCATGGGACGTCTCCGCATACGTCTTGATGCACACCATCGACGGACCGCACACAGATAATCTCGTGCCCCTGTCCACATCCACCACCGATGTCCGCTACCACCTCCACCTATATGACGGCACACCCGTGGACTCGTCCACCAATATCAAGACCTATGGAGATGGCATCTTCCGTTCGCGACTCAACGACGATGGCCTGATTGCCGGATGGAAACTTGCCGTGCAAAACATGCACGCAGGCGACAGCGTAGAAGTGCTCATACCATACGCCCAAGCATACGGCACACAGAGCCTCGGCGTCATCAAACCCTACTCGGCACTGCGCTTCAACCTCCGTTTGGTAGACATCCCCTTCTACGAACTGCCAAACTACGGCAACTGACACAGACTGACGCCACCACAGTCAAAAGACCTCCGGACGCCAAGCCGTCCGGCACACATGATACTACAGCAGGCACACACGGGCACACAGAGCCCGGCGATGCCTGCTGTAGCCTTATACCGACAGACAACAGACACCCGGCGGCAGACGACGCCGCATCCTAAAAGCCATAGACATGCCACGACCTTCACGCCTTGCAGTCATAGCCTCACTTGCCGCAACGCTATATTGCGCCGCAGCAGCACAAACCGCAGCAGCACAAACCGCAGACACAGACACCGCCGTAATCAACACCTCCGCAATGACCGCCATAAAAGCAGACAGCGCCTCGCTGCTGCCCCGCCGCGCCGTTGTACTGTACGGCGACATACGCAGCGCCGACAACCAAGTCGTACAGATATACTTTTCTCGCGAAGGATTATCCTTCAACGAGGCCGAGGCGCCGCGCTTCCTGCTGCTTGACCGCAAAGGCCGCATAGCCTTCGGCATCGGCGGGACACTCTACGCCACAGCATCCACCGACTTCTCGGGCGCCATAGACAGCCGCGACTTTACCTCAGCCGACATCGCCGTACCCAACACCGATGCCGCCGCCCGGCGCTTCGGAGCAGACATCTCCAACTCAAGCCTGTACGTACGTCTCGTCGGCCGCTCGGCCCGTCTCGGTCTGTATACCGTGTACTTCCGCTCCAACTTTACCGGCGGAGGCGAAGACGGCTACGGCTTCCGTCTCAAGCAGGCCTACATACGCCTCAAAGGCTTCACCATAGGTCTCGACAACAGCACCTTCGTCGATGCCGGCACACAAGCGCCAACCATCGACCCGCAAGGCCCCGCCGGCCAAGTGTGCGCCAAGAACGTTCTGTTCCGCTACACCACGCCGGTATACCGCGGTCTGCGTGCCGCACTCTCCATCGAGGTGCCGCGCACATCCTACAGCACCGGCACGCACGCTTCAAGCGCCACCACACGCATCCCCGACATCCCGTTCTACGTCCAGTACAGCGGCCGTAGCGGATGGCGCATCCGCCTTAGCGCAATATATCGCGACCTTGCCTACCGTGACCTCGTTGCACAGGCCAATCGCCGCCACGCCGGATGGGGCGTACATCTGGGAACAGTCGTACCCTTAGGCATATTCAAGCCCTTCGGGCACATAGCCTACGGACACGGAATCTCATCGTATATCAACGATCTCGATGGGCGCAACCTCGACCTCGTTCCCGACGCCGACAATCCCGGACGACTCAAAGCACCCGAAGCATATGCCTGGACCATAGGCACCTACTTCTATTTCAGCCCTCAGGCATACATAACTACCGGATACAGCCGCGCACAGGTAAACCACACCGCAGCCACTGCCGACACCGGGACAGCCTCCGCCCCGGCCGCTTACCGGTACGGCCGGTATATTTACGCCAACGCCTACTACGAAGTGGACGACAACTTCCGCCTCGGCATCGAATACATTCACGGCACACGCGCCAATTTCGCCACAGACGACGGCATACACACCGGCCATGCCAATCGTTTGAGCGCCATGCTCCGCTACTCATTCTGAGCAAAGCGGACGTATATCCTCGCTCAATACGGCAGGGGCATAATGGCGGTTTTTGTAGGGGGTGTCCACGTTTTGGCACAACTCCCCACAACAAGCGCAAAACAACCATCTCGGGAGCGTGAAAAATGCTTTCTTAGTTTGAAAGAACTTGAAAAGCGCAAAAAAGTTATCTACACCCACGGCAATTTATCAACATTAGGAGAACCAAACGTTTGTACTTGTCCGATTTTTAACTACATTTGCGGTGCCAAAACGTGGAACATCGCGTTCCACGCCACAAGGCCGGCTTAGCCGCGCTCCTATCGCAGAGACCGTTTCGCAGTCCGAGCGCACCGATGCATAGGCGTGCACGATGTTGACGCGGCAGCCATGCATAAAGCATTCGAGGCATGTCCAAGCGGCATCCCCGAAGCGTGAACATATTTCCGGACATATCACTATAGTATATATATGGGTAAAATCATTGCAATAGCAAACCAGAAAGGCGGAGTGGGCAAGACCACTACAACCATCAACCTCGCCGCCAGCCTCGCCGCCGAGGGCAAAAAGGTGCTCATCATCGATGCCGACCCACAGGCCAACGCCACCAGCGGCTACGGCATCGACCCTGCATCTATGACATCGTCCATATACGAATGCCTGGTAGACGGCTATCCGCTTGACGGCTCGCAGGTGAAAACCTGCGTCGAAGGCCTCGAGCTGGTAGGCAGCCGCATCGACCTGGCCGGTGCCGAATTGGAGCTCATCAATCAGCCCGAGCGCGAACGCGTACTCTCCAAACTTCTCGAACCGATACGTGCCAAATACGATTACATCCTCATAGACTGCTCGCCCTCACTGGGACTGATTACGGTCAACGCGCTTACCGCAGCCGACAGCGTCATCATCCCCGTACAGGCCGAATACTTTGCCCTCGAAGGCATCTCCAAGCTGCTCAACACGATACGTATCATCAAGAAACGCCTCAACCCCGATTTGGAAATCGAAGGCTTCCTGCTGACCATGTACGACTCGCGCCTGCGTCTGGCCAATCAAATCTACGAAGAACTGAAGACCTACTTTGCAGACATGATCTTTGACACGGTAATACCGCGCAACATCAAACTCAGCGAAGCACCCAGCCACGGACTTCCCGTACTGATGTACGATCCTGAGAGCCGCGGCGCCACTTCACACGTAGCCCTGGCCAAGGAAATCATTGCCAAGCACGATGCCAAGCAGTCCTAACCCCGCACATATCTCCAAAGACACCATCATGACACAGAAGCACAGCGCATTAGGCCGCGGATTAGGCTCGCTCATAACCATGGACGATGTGCCCGCACGCGGTTCTTCGGCCATCAACGACATTCCACTATCCCAAATACAGCCCAACCCCGAGCAACCACGCAGAACCTTCGACGAAGAAGCATTAGATGAGCTGGCCGCCAGCATACGCGAACTGGGTATCATCCAGCCGCTATCACTGCGCAAAACCGGCCCCGACAGCTATCAGATTATTGCCGGCGAACGTCGCTTCCGCGCCGCTACGCGTGCCGGGCTCACCCATGTTCCGGCATACATACGCACTGCCAACGAGGCCGAGCTCACCGAAATGGCACTGATTGAGAACATCCAACGCGAAGACCTCAACGCCATCGAGATAGCCCTGACTTTCAAGAAATTGTTAGACCAATACAACCTGACACAAGAAAGGTTGAGCGAGCGTATAGGCAAAAAACGCGCCACCATAGCCAACTTCCTGCGTCTGCTGCGCCTGCCAGCCGAAGTACAACTGGGGCTGCGCGACAAGCGAGTAGATATGGGACACGCACGCGCCCTGCTCACCATAGACAAGCCGGCGCTCCAACTCAAGTTGTACAACGAAATACTGCGCAAAGGACTGTCCGTGCGCCGCGTCGAAGAACTCGCACGCCAATACCGGGAACGCGATTCCGCCTCCAAGCCCGGCGATGATGCCCATAAAAGCACTTCACGCTACTCGGCCGGCGACTTTGACGTTTTAGGCAAACAGCTGTCCTCAACATTTAACACAAAGGTCAAATTCAGCTGCAACCGCTCGGGCAAGGGCCAAATATCCTTCCCTTTTGCCAACGATGACGAATTGGAACGCCTCATCACAATGTTCGACTCGCTAAAACCCGCAGCAAATTGAGCCGACGGGCAAATATATTATTACGCCTGATTGCCACGGCCGCCGTGGCATTCTGTACCGCCGTCCCCGTAAAGGCCGGTAGTCAGACACCGTCCGAAAGCGACACGCTGCATATCGCAGCCATGGAGACCCCGATGACCGTCGAGACACCCGTGGCCGTCGGCGACAGCAGCATTTTAGGCATGGACACCCTCAGCGTAGTCGGCGAATTTGATCCCTTCGGTGACTACGACCTATGGGAAGAGCGCGAAGTCGCCTTCAACCCTTCGCCCACACGCGCCGTATGGATGTCGGCACTATTTCCCGGACTGGGCCAGATATACAACCGCCGCTGGTGGAAACTGCCACTCGTGGCCGGCGGATTTATGGGCCTGGGCTACGGCGTATCTTGGAACAACAAGATGCTCAAGGACTACCAGCAAGCCTATCGCGATATCATGGACAACGACCCGGCCACGCGGTCGTACATGAATTTCTTTCCGCCCACCACCACCGAGGACTCGCTGGACAAGCAATGGCTCACCAATCTACTCAAAAGCCGCAAAAACTTCTACCGCCGCAACCGCGACCTCTGCATCATATCCATGGTCGGAGTGTACCTGCTGGCGATGCTTGACGCCTACGTCGATGCTTCGCTGTCGCATTTTGACATCACACCCGACCTATCCATGGACGTACACCCGGCCGTAATACCCGATGCACGATCACGGCTTCCGGGATTCGGGCTATGTTGGGCCATAAGTTTTTGACACACAACCGCAAGCCTGCATTTCCATACATCCCGCCAACCATTAACGCAAAACCAATCCCCGCCAATGAACAAAATAAAGACACGCCTCATAGCCGCCACAGTTGCCACCATCCTTGGCACCTGGACATCCTCCGCCGCACTGACCGTGCGCTCCATAGCCGCCGATACCATCAACGCCGACAACATCGTTGTCCCCGAAAGCTTCGAAATCGATACGCATGCAATGATGCAGAGCTGGTATCTAACCAACTACGCCGTGCTCGACCGCAACGCCGACCGCCGTGCCAACGTCCCCACCACCGATCAGGAATACATCGACCGCCTGCAACGCATGCCCGCCGTCATCGAAATGCCCTACAACAAGATTGTACGTGCATTCATCGACATGTACGTTGAGCGCAAGAAGTCGTTGGTCGAATCGATGCTTGGCATGAGCCTCTACTACATGCCCATCTTCGAACAAGCGCTGGACAAGTACGGCATGCCCATGGAGCTCAAGTACCTGCCCATTATCGAATCGGCGCTCAACCCCACGGCCGTATCACGCGCCGGCGCCACCGGACTATGGCAATTCATGCTTGACACGGCCAAAGGATTGGGGCTCGAAATCAATTCGCTGGTAGACCAGCGCCGCGACCCCTACCTTTCCTCGGACGCCGCAGCACGCTACCTCAAACAGCTATACAACAGCTACGGCGACTGGTCACTGGCCATCGCCGCCTACAACTGCGGCCCCGGCAACGTCAACAAGGCCCTGCGCCGTGCCGGAGGAGGCAAAAAAGATTTCTGGGAAATATACCCCTTCCTACCCCGTGAGACACGCGACTACATCCCGGCATTCATAGCCGCCAACTATGCCATGACCTATTACAACCACCATAACATCTCGCCGGCACTGGCATCGCGTCCCATCGTCACAGACACCGTACACGTCAACAAGCGCGTCCATTTCCAACAGATTTCGGACGTCATGGGCATATCTATGGACGAATTGCGCGTGCTCAATCCCCAATACCGCACCGACGTCATCCCGGGAGATATCCACCCATACGCTCTCATCCTCCCCAACATTCAAGCCTACTGCTATATAGCCAACGAAGACTCCATAGTCAACCATAACGCCGAGCTGTATGCCCGACGCGATGTCGTCGAGCCATCCACCGGCACCACCGTCACCGCCGGAGACGGCGGCCAATATGTCGAAGAAGTCATCGTCAAATACCACAAGGTGCGCCGCGGCGAAAACCTTGCATCCATTGCGCGCCGCTATGGCGTCAGTCAGCAGTCCATACGCCGTACCAACGGCATAGGCCGCCGCGTACGCCGAGGTCAAACACTGCGCATCAACACCATACAGCGCCGCTATGTGCCCGCGCCCGCACAGCAGGACAGCACAGCCACGCCCGACACCAAGCCGCAAGTGGCTGCAGCCGACACCGTACCAGACACCAAGACCAACGAAACGGCCGAACCCACACCGCAGACACGTCAGGTGACCGATGCAATGTCCAACGCCAAAAACAACGACAAGAAAAATGACAACGGCCGCAAAAACTCGCGCAAAAAGAACGAGAGCAAACCCGTCAAGCACAAAGTCTCCTCGGGCGAAAACCTCACCAAGATAGCCAAGCGCTATGGCATCACCGTAGATCAACTGCGTAGCGCCAACAACATCTCCGGAGACAACATCCAAGCCGGGCAGACACTTACCATACCCTCCAAGGACGTCAAGTCAGGCAAAAAGAGCTCATCCAAGAAGAAAAGCCGCCGTCGCCGCCGCTAATCAACAACCACATTCTAACTGCATATACGCACCTTAGTTCCATATAATATTATGAGTACAAAAGTCCCGGCATCCGATTCCGATGCCATCTTCGAGCAAAAGGCCCAAGCGCCTTATACCCCGGCGGAGTCCTGTCCTCCGGCGGACGCCGACCCCATCGACCTGCCCGAAAACGCCTTCCGCGAACTCGGCAAAGACGAGAACTATCGTCCCGTGATGCACCCCGCGCGCCAATACGCCGAAGTCACGCCCTACTCCGTCATCATGGGCCTGATTTTGGCAGTGGTATTCAGCGCCGCTGCCGCATACCTCGGGCTCAAAGTCGGCCAAGTATTCGAGGCCGCCATACCCATCGCTATCATAGCCGTAGGCTTCAGCAACTGGCGCAAAGTCCAAAACCCACTGGGCCAAAACGTCATCATCCAATCCATAGGCGCATGCTCGGGCGTCATCGTTGCCGGCGCCATCTTTACCCTGCCGGCGCTCTACATCCTGCAAGCCAAGTTCCCCGAGATTTCGGTCAACTTCATACAGATATTCCTCAGCTCGCTCTTCGGCGGCGTTCTGGGTATACTATTCTTCATACCCTTCCGACGCTACTTCGTCAAGGACATGCATGGCAAGTATCCATTTCCCGAAGCGACAGCCACGACACAGGTGCTCATCAGCGGCAACGCCTCCGGCGCTCAATCTCAATCGCGTGTGCTGATTATTGCAGCCCTCATCGGCGGCCTGTATGACTACATCGTCGCCACATTCGGTGTATGGTCCGAAACCATCACCACCACCGCCTACAGCTGGGGACACGCCATCGCCGAAAAATTCAAATTTGTATTTTCGTGCAACACCGGCGCTGCCGTCCTTGGCTTGGGATACATCGTGGGGCTAAAATATGCCTTCGTTATCTTTGCCGGCAGTATCTTCGTATGGTGGTTCATCATCCCGCTGATGGGCAGCGACTTCGGCTCTCCCCAATTTGCCGGGATGATGCCTGACGAAATATTCAAGCAAGTACGCGGCATCGGCATCGGCGGTATAGCCATGGCCGGCATCATCGGCATCATCAAGTCCTGGGGCGTCATACGCGAAGCCGTGGGTCTCGCCTCCAAAGAATTCAAGGGCAAAACAAGCGCTCAGAAGCCCGTACGCTGGCAACTGGACATCTCGATGAAGCACATCACCTATTTCATCGCTTTGGCCCTTGTGGCAGTGCTGCTGTTCTTCTGGCTCGGCGTCATCCACACTTTCTGGCAGGCAGCCATCGCATGGCTGGTAGTCACGGTCATTGCCTTCCTGTTCACCACCGTGGCTGCCAATGCTATAGCCATCGTGGGCAGTAACCCCGTAAGCGGTATGACCCTGATGACACTCATCATCGCCTCCGCCGTGTTTGTCGCCATAGGGCTCAACGGCACCAATGGAATTGTGGCCGCCATGGTACTCGGCGGCGTGGTCTGCACCGCGCTGTCCATGGCCGGCGGCTTCGTCACCGATCTCAAAATCGGTTACTGGCTTGGCTCGACACCGCGCAAGCAGGAAAGCTGGAAATTCCTGGGGACTCTGGTGAGCGCAGCTACCGTAGGCGGCGTCATTCTGATGCTTAGCAAGGTATACGGCTTTGGCGAAAACGGTCTGGCAGCTCCTCAGGCAAGTGCCATGGCCAGTGTCATCGAGCCTATGATGATGGGCGGATCGACACCCTGGATTTTGTATATCGTCGGCGCCATACTCGCCATACTTCTCAACTGGCTGGGCGTTCCGGCTCTGGCTTTCTGCCTTGGCATGTTCCTGCCGTTACACCTCAACACCCCGATGCTTGTCGGCGGCTTGATATCCTGGTTTGTAAAACGCTCGTCCAAAGATAAAGAAGTCTGCCGTCGCCGCAGTGACCGTGGCACACTGATATCCTCCGGCCTTATCGCCGGCGGTGCCTTATTCGGCGTATTCTCGGCCATCACCGTACTTTGCGGACACGAAGCGCCATCCAACGGCGGCGAATTTCTGCCTCAGATACTCGGCATCGTAGCATATGCCTGCATCATAGGCTACTTGTACATATCTTCACGCAAGGCTAAGTAACTGACGAACCATCACACACAGCATAAAACAGGCCCCATGTCCCGGCGCATCATAGCGCTGGCATGGCCATCCATAGCCACCAACGTCACCACGCCGTTGATGGCTATGGTTGATTTGGCCATTGTGGGACACCTTGGCGGCATGGCTTCCATCGGAGCCGTGGCCATAGGCGGCGCGATATTCAACATGCTATATTGGCTCACCAACTTCCTGCGCATGGGCACCTCGGGCTTCACGGCACAAGCCCACGGCAGCGGCGACAAAGCCGCTATGGCCGGCACGCTGGCCCGTGCACTGACCGTGGCGCTGGCCCTGTCACTGCCCATGATTGCTTTCTCGGGACTCATTGCCGACGGTATGCAAGCCTTTATGGCGCCCGAAGGCGGCGCCACTGTCGAGCAGGCACGACGATACTTCGGCACAGCAATTTGGGGCGCCCCCGCAGTACTGGCCACCTATTCACTGTCCGGATGGTTCACCGGGATGCAAGACACACGTCCCATTCTGCTGATGGCCGTGGTACAAAACGTGCTCAATGTCATAATATCGCTCGCGCTGGTGTACGCCCTCGACATGGACATCGAAGGCGTCGCTTTGGGTACCGCCATATCACAGTGGATAGGCGCCGGCACCGGGCTGGCTGTCAGTGCAAGGCTGCGACGCCGCACCGACATGCCGTCCATGCGTAAGGCCATACGACACGCCGGGGTATCGCTCGGGCGCTTTTTTCGCGTCAACGGCGACATCTTTCTGCGCACACTGTGCTTGGTGTGCGTCACCCTATGGTTTACGCGTCAGGGGGCACGCATAGGTGCCGAT
The DNA here is from genome assembly GCA_001701165.1 of Bacteroidales bacterium H4. Classification (GTDB taxonomy): domain Bacteria; phylum Bacteroidota; class Bacteroidia; order Bacteroidales; family Muribaculaceae; genus CAG-873. Next base: position 29,025 of record DAAP01000042.1, read on the forward strand.
GTTCTGGCAGCCAACGCCTTACTTATGCAGCTGTTCATGCTGTTCTCGTTCTTTATGGACGGCTTTGCTTTTGCCGGTGAAGCATTGGCCGGGCACCTCTACGGTGCCGGGGACGAGAGTTCGCTACAACGCTGTGTGCGCGTGCTGCTGCTTTGGGGCATTGCGCTGGCGGCGGCTGTATCTCTGCTATATGCCGTGGGCGGCAACGTCATCCTCGGACTACTGACAGACGACGCGATGGTCAGAGCCACCGCAGCCAAATACCTCCCATGGGCCGCCGCCGTTCCCATCTGCGGATTTATGGCCTTTGTATGGGACGGGGTGTTCGTAGGTCTGACCCTGACCCGGCAGATGCTGGCATCTATGGCCACAGCTATGCTGGTATTTTTTGCCATAGGTGTCTGGCTACCCGTACCGAGCGTTGGGAACCACGCATTTGACACCAATGACACCTTATGGCTGGCCTTTAACATCTACCTACTATGCCGAGGCATACTACAAGCCATATTGTTTGCCCGGCGATGCTGACCGGAAGGCATCCATACCTATAGATACGCTTACTCATAAAGCATAAGTACTATCTCCCCCTAAAAAAGCGCGGCACGCCGTGCAAAAAATACCTACTTTTGAGGATTGTCTGTTCGACGGAGTGCGCTTAACTTTGCGGCCGATAATAGAGAGCCTTTTGCCTCATTATGCCACCCTTTTAATGAGCCTAACGGCGCAACGCCACAGAGCATACACATGAACACCTCCACAATCAGACGCATATTTGCGACATCGGTTGTCCTGACAGCCGCCATACACACAGCATTAGCTGTGCGACTTAGCGGACGCGTTGTCGATAAAGCCGACGGCGAGCCGCTGGCTTTTGCCTCCATCGAAGTCAATCCGGGCAAGCATGTCATGGCCACAGATGCCGACGGACGTTGGAATATGGACATCCCCGGCGGCAAGTACACCGTCACGGCATCCTACGTCGGCTACGCCACCAAGAGCCGGGTCGTCACGCTCACCGATGCCATCGCATTGGACATCCGGCTGGAAACATCCGCCACTGTCCTGGGACAAGTGACCATTACTGCACGCGAAAACCGCGGCATAACCACCTCGTCGCGTATCGACCGCTCAGCCATGGAGCACCTGCAACCCACAAGTTTCACCGACATACTCGAACTGCTGCCCGGCGGAATATCCAAAAATCCCGACATGGGATCGGTCAACACTATCACGTTGCGTGAGACAGGCGCCGTCAGCGCCACCGGCGAGCGCAGTTCTCTGTCTTCGCAGTACGCCACCACATCCATGGGCACAGCCTTTGTGGTAGACGGAGCGCCCATCAACACCGATGCAAACATCCAGAGCATACCCGCGTCCACAACATCAGACCCGGAGAGCCGGCGCGATATCACCAACCGCGGCGTCGATATGCGCACCATATCCACAGACAACATCGAAAGCGTAGAGATTGTCCGCGGTATCCCCTCGGCCGAATACGGCAATCTCACCTCCGGCGTTGTAAACATCAAGCGCATAGCGCGTGCCACGCCGTTCACAGCACGTCTGAAAGTAGACGAATACTCCAAACTATTCTCCTTTGGCAAAGGCCTGGCCTTGGGCAAGCACGTGCTCAATATCGATGCCGGATGGCTGGATAGCAAGACCGACCCGCGCGACAATCTCGAAAACTACAAGCGTGCCAACGCTTCACTGCGCTCGCGCCTGCACTGGGATGCCCCATCCGTCACTACGCTATGGAATATCGGTGCCGACTACACCGGCAGTTTCGACAATGCCAAAGTCGACCCCGATATCAACTATAACCGCGTAGACGAATACCGAACACGCTACAATCGCATAGCCTTGACATCGAACCTCAACTTCAATTTCAAGAAAACACTGTGGTTGAGCGCAGTGCACATCTCCACAGCCTTCTCTTACCAGCACGACCGTCTGGAACGCACGCTGCTGGTATCGCCGCGCCGCGCCGCCGTGGCCCCTACGTCTTACGATTCGGGAGTGCATGATGGCAAGCTGTTGCTGGGCGAATACATCGCCGATTACGCCAACGACGGACAGCCGCTAAGCCTATACCTGAAGGCTCGCGCCGGCGGAGCTCTGGGCTCGGACGCGGCACGTCATGCCTGGAAATTCGGCGTAGAGTACACCCTCTCGAAAAATATCGGCGACGGACAGGTCTACGACCTCGAACGCCCGCTCTCGGCCTCATGGCAGACACGCCCGCGCGCATTCAAGGACATCCCGGCGCTACACGTCGTCTCAATGTTCTTGGAAGACAATTTCACCGCCATAATCGGACGCAACACCTTGGAGCTGCAAGGCGGAGTACGCACCATCCAATTGGCCGGACTCCCCGGCGAGCGATACCTCAGCGGACGCATATACCTGGATCCGCGCGTCAATGCCGTATGGCGCTTCGCGGCCACCGCCGATGGCTTCAAGCCCTGGATTGCCGGCGGATGGGGGCTGACAACGCGTATGCCTACAGCCGACCAGTTATACCCGCAGAACGTCTACCTGGACTTCATGCAACTAAACTATTATAGTCCCTCCGACCCGTCAAGGCTGAGCCGCATCAACCTGCGCACATATATAGAGTCGCCCGTCAATAACGACCTGCGTGCCGCACGAAACCGCAAATGGGAAGTACGCGCCGGATTCAACTGGCGCGGCAACGAATTCTCCGTCACCTATTTTGACGAGCACATGTCTTCGGGGTTCCGTTACTCACCCCGCTACAGCGCCTACGCCTACCGCCAATATGACGCCACAGCCATAGATCCATCCACGCTCACGGCGCCGCCGGCCCTTGAGGACCTGCCTTATACCGACACGAGCATTCTCGGCGGGTACTCGCGCGTCACCAACGGCAGCCGCATTGACAAACGAGGCCTCGAATTCCAACTCAATACCGTACGATGGAAGGCCCTCGAAACATCACTGATAATCACCGGTGCATGGTTTCGCACACGGTACAGCAATTCGCAAGACATGATGACACCCGTGTCCGCCACCATAGGCAACACCGCCGTAAGCGACAAGTTCATTGGCGTATACCCCACCGATGATGGACGCATCAACGAGCAATTCAGCACCAATTTCATGTTCGACACCCAAATACGGCGCTGGGGCCTTATATTTACCACTACAGTCCAATGCCAATGGTGGCTCAAAACACGCCGCTTGCGCCAAAACGGCGTCCCATCACAATATCTCAGCGCCTACGACGGCTTGTACCACACGTACACCAAAGCCGATGCTCAAGACCCTGTACTGCGCACACTCATCATCAGCTACAACGATGAAAGCTTCCGTACTCAGACAGTGGCACCGGCAATATATGTCAACCTAAAGGCTACAAAGAAGATAGGCAATTGGATGAAGATTTCGGCCTTCGTAAACCGCATAATTGACTACCTGCCCTCATACCACAGCAACGGCATATTGCTGCGCCGCTACTCATCGGCATACTTCGGGATGGAGGCCAACCTGACATTCTAAACGGCAGAAAGCCCAAATCGGCGAAACGCCACATGCAAAACGCCGACAAACAGATACATAAACCGCAACAAACACGCAACCAAAGATATGAAACCATTAAGAATCTTCACACTGCTGTGGCTCGCCATTGCCACACCGACACTTACATCCTGTGATGATGACCCCGGGGCACAAAACATCGGGGTGTCCGTGATACTCACCCTTCCTTCAGACGTGGACGCATCCGCCCTGACAGACGCTACCTATACCTTTCACAACGTTTCAACCGGCACGGACTACACATTCGGCAAGGACGAGCCGCTTAGCGTCCTACCCGGACTATATGACGTGGCATTTGAAGCTCATTACACCCTGACAAACGGTAATAAAGCAACCCTGCGCGCCAACGCCCAAAGCGTCAATATCACCACCGGACAGACGTCCATAACCCTGTCCGCGTACTCCAATATCGAAACAGACGACCTAATAATTTCCGAGATATTCTACACCGGTACAGTCACTTCCACCGGTAAGCAATACAACGGAGACCAATACGTCAAGCTGTACAACAATACCGACCACGTAATATATGCCGATGGTCTCACTTTTTTCGAAAGTAAATTCCTGACTACCCAAAAGCTCAACTTCGAGCCGGACATCATGGCCGAAGCCATTACCGTGGACGCCCTGTACACCATCCCGGGTAGCGGCAAAGACCATCCCGTACAGCCGGGCGAATACTTCATCCTCGCCGATGCAGGCATGGACCACCGCAACGGCAACTCGCTGAGTTTCAACCTCTCGCACGCCGACTTCGAGTGGTATGACATCTCTTCAAGTCCCTCCAACATGGACATCGACACTCCCACTCCCAACCTTGACAAATGGTACTGTTACACCAAAAGCTACTTCATCCTACACAACCGCGGCTTTAAGGCTTACGGTATCGCTCGAATACCCGTAGACAAGGAAACTTACCTCAAAGATTACTATTACACCTACAACTACGACCTAGTGACCTCCGCCGGCACCTTCCCTATGAGTCAGTCTGCTTATCGACTGCCTAACGAATGGGTGGTAGATGTAGTCAACCTCAGCATCGAATCGGACTACAAATGGACCGTAACCACACCCGTTCTGGACAGCGGATGGACATACTGCGGCACCATCGACAAGGACAAGACCCGCTACTTCCACGCCGTACGACGCAAGCTGTTGCACATCACCGAGAACGGCCGTGCCATATTCCAGGACACCAACAACAGCAGCCTCGACTTCAACGGACATGTCACACCCAGCGAAATCGAAAACCAAGGCACTGCCGTGGACGTCAGCGGTAAAACGGCCGACACTCGCACTTATGACGGAGTAACGCCCATAAAATGAAGCGAACAACCACCTTTGCACTGGCAACGCTGGCGGCATTGTCCGTATCGGCGACTTCCATCGATGCCAAGCCCGATGCCGTGGCCGCTTGGGTAGGCGACAGCGTCCCGGCGCTGTATGCTACCAGTGGCGACAACCCGGCCTTGCGGAGTTTTGCTCATCCCTACGGACTGACAATACTCGGCATCGACTACGGCACCATGCGCCGCGACAGCATCATCGCGCCGCAACTGGGACGCGGCTTCGACCGATATGGCGTGGGGGCTTCCACGTATACGCGCGTCGGCTCCGATATGGTACTCGAAGGACACGCCTCGTACCATCGCGGCACCACACGAGATGTTGTATGGAACGAAACGGCGGACATCTTTATGACCTACCCATATATGGCGGCGGACAGCGTTGGCGGAGACATTCAAAACGAGATTTACGACTTCGGAGGGTCGTACAGCGACCGTCGCGGACGGCTACTATGGGGCGTCTCGCTGGATTACACTGCCGGACTGCATTGGCGCAGTCGTGACCCGCGACCACGAAACGTAACCGCCAACCTGCGCACTCGCGCCGGCATCGCTTGGGCTCTGTCGCCCAAGGCTATAGCAGGATTTGCCGCACGTTACACGCGATACAAGCAGACCTCGTCCATCAAGTTTGAGAGCGAAATGGGTCAGGACAAAGTGTACCACCTCACCGGTCTTGGCACACAGTATCAACGCTTTGCCGGCTCGGGATTGTCCACGCATTACAACGCCGACCTTTGGGGCGTCAGCATCGACCTGCGACCCGACAGCATCGGTGGCACCGGCCCTTCGGCTTCGTTCTCCTACGACGGCATGAACATGAACATCCTGCTCATCGACCTCAACAAGCTACCCATGGCCAAAATCACAAGTTATGCCTTGGACGCTCGCGCCGGATACACATGGCGGTGCAACTTGAATTCCTGGAGCGTTATGGCCTTTGCTTCGACAAGTCTGCGCAAAGGCACTGAGAATATCTTCGGCGACCCGGCCTCGGGCATATATCCACAAATAGGCTCCCTGTCAATGTACCGTCACCGCCTATGCAATGCAGGCGCCGAAATGCTTTGGGTGATGCAACGCGACCATATAACGGTGTTCAGCGCACGTCTGTCTTCTCAATACCAACGTTCCATGCAACTGTACATCAGCCCGCGACAAAAGATTGAAGCCGAGCGCTGGCTTACTTCGGCAGACCTGGGCGTCACCTTACCGCTGAAAGGCCGCATACTCGGGCATCTCAATATCGGAGCTTGCGTAGCTCCGGTATTGTCGTCCAACCTTGAGTATACGGCCGCCAATGCCCCCCACAGCCTGCACATGCTCATGATGTCGCAATATGATGTCCTCGCCGCCGGCACCTCGGCCTTCGATGCGGCAGTTGCCGTAACAATACCCGTGGGACAAATAGCACTGCGCCCGCAGCTACGATATACACACGGACATTACAACGGAATACGTGCCGATAGCGATGCGCTCGAAGCCGCAGTAACCATCGCTTTCTGACGAGCTGAACACGATGCGACACCTTGCTCCAAAAGACAATATACATAAGCACAAATCTCATACACAGGTAATTATGAACATCTTTTCGAAAAGAATCCTGATGTCGGCCACAGCCGTACTCATAGCCTCGGCGTCCGCATGGGCCACTCTGCGCCCGCTGCCCTTGGACACTGCGATACACCGCGGCACTCTGCCCAACGGCCTGACATACTATGTTCGTGCAAACAACGAACCTGCCGGACAAGTCGATTTCTACATAGCCCAACGCGTAGGCTCGGTCAACGAGGCCGAATCGCAACGCGGACTTGCTCACTTTTTGGAGCACATGTGCTTCAACGGCACACGGCACTTTCCGGGCAATTCGCTCATTGAATATCTACAAGGCCTCGGCGTCAAGTTCGGCGCCAACCTCAACGCCTACACATCAACGGACGAGACGGTATACAACATCTGCGCCGTGCCATCTCAGCGCCCAACGGCACTGGATTCGTGCCTGCTGATACTGCGCGACTGGAGCCGCGATGTTACACTTGACGACAAGGACATTGACGAGGAACGCGGTGTCATTGTCGGCGAATGGCGCCAACGCCACTCCCAGGCTTCAAACAGACTTATTGAGCGTGCCGCTCCGCGCATACTCGCCGGAAGCAAATACGGCAACCGTCTGCCCATAGGACTGATGTCTGTCGTCGAAAATTTCCCGACAGACACCCTGCGCACATTCTACGACCGATGGTACCACCCTGTCAACCAGTGTGTCATCGTTGTGGGCGACATAAATCCCCGGCACGTCATTGACGAAATCGAACGCCTGTGGGCCGATGTTCCTCTGCGCGAAGACGCTCGCTTCAAACCTACACCACTGCCGTCTAACCCCGAACCAATAGCAGTAGCCGTCAATGACGGCGAGCAGCCAACGCCGATGCTGATGCTATATGTCAAGCATGGCGACCTGTCGGCCGACAGCGCCCTCACCATAGCCGGTCTGCGCCGCGAAGTGGTGTCATCACTGCTGACCTCGATGCTCGCCGACCGCCTCGATGAAATCGAAAGCCGTGCAGACGCCCCGTTCACCAACCTCGGCATCGGCGACAATACGATGATGCTGGTACGCAGCACACCGGCACTGCTGATGCGCGCCGTGGCTCGTCCCGGACGTCAAGCCGAGGCTATGAGTCAATGGGCCACCGAACTGAAACGTGCCGCTCGTCTGGGCTTCGCTCAATCCGAATTGGAACGCGCCAAGACAGACTTCCGCGCCGACGAGGACTCACGATTTGCCACACGTGACAAGGTCTCCAATACGGAATATGCACGCCGATATGTGCGCAACTTCCTTGACGGAGGCGCATTGCCCGATGCCATAGCACGACACAAGATGCTGCGCGGCGTCCTCGCATCCATCACCACGGACGAAGTGACGGCATACCTACGCAGCATCATTCGCGATGACGATGCTAATGTCACGATGCTGGCTTATATCCCCGGAACGGACAGCACAGCCAACACCTCCATCGAGCAAAGCCTCGTGGACGCTTGGACCGGAGTGGACACAGCCTCCCTTACACCCTGGGTAGACAAGGTTGTGGATGCTCCCCTACTGGCCAAGCAGCCCAAAGCCGGCAAAATCGTCAAGGACACCGCCGGCCCGTACAACAGCCGCCGATGGAAACTGTCCAACGGCATTAACGTTGTACTCATGCCCACGGACTACAACCCCGACCGCGTAACCATACAGGGCTACAGCACCGGCGGTTTCGCCGCCAAATATGACACGGCAATGTTCGCCAACTACAAGATGGCTAACGAAATCATCGGCGCCGGCGCTTTCGGCAAGTTCAACGCTACAGCTCTGCGCAAACGCCTTGCCGGAACCAATATAAAGAGCGTCATCGCCATCGACAAAAACGAGGAAACCCTCGGTGTAGGCACCACCCCGGCTTCGCTCGAAACTGCCTTTCAGGTCCTCTACCTCAAGGCCACCGGTGCTTGCAAAGACAGCACAGCCTTCACCGCCGCAATCGAAAACCAACGTGTAAAGCTCGAAGGCAATCGAAACAATATCACCTACGCCATGGCCGACTCGATACACTCCAACGTGTTCCGCGACCATCCCCTCGAACGCAAGCTCCGCGCCACCGACCTCAAGGACGTGGATTACGACAAAATCATGCAGCTATACCACGAACGCTTTGACGATATGGGCGACTTCACATTCTATATCGTGGGCAAGTTTGACATTGACAGCATACGCCCGCTGGTATGCCGATACCTGGCATCGCTGCCCTCGGGCGCACGCGCCAAACACCCTGAAAAAGAAGGCGATGTAGGACTGGGATACGTCCGGGGGAAAGTAACCAAAGTGCTGCACCACCCGGCCGAAGTCAAGCAGGCCATCTGCTACACGTTCTATAACAACGACTCGCATTGGGACATCAACTCTATGGTGGCCGGTCGCGCACTCGGCTCGGTGGCCGGCGACATGTTGCGCAAGGAGCTGCGCGAAGCTCGTGGCTGGACTTACGGAGTAAAGACGCACATAGGCATTCCTTCGCACATCAACGGCGACGGACGCGAGTATTTCATCATGCCGGTATATGTCCGTGTGGCGCCCGAAAACGCTAAGGAGACTATGAATATCGTTGACAGCATCGTCAAAAGCCTCTGCAATCCGGCCAACATCTCGCAGGATGCCGTAGACCAGGCTCGCAGCTATATGCTCAAAAACTGGGACGAAGCCCAACGCGACAACGGATATTGGATGAGCGTACTTCGCGGCATCGACTTCTACGGCCAAGACCTCAACGCCGATTTCCCGGCCACAGTCAAGGCTATGACTCCGCAAAGCCTTGCCGAGTGGGCCAAGAGCGTAATTCCGACTGCAAACCGACTACAACTGACAATGATGCCGGACTAATCCTCCGAGCACATTCCGATATGACACAAGGCCGATGCTCCGATGCGTCGGCCTTGTTTTTTTTCCGTTAAGCGGCAGTTCGCGAGTCCACCTTAACGGAAAAAACAGGTATGTTTTTTGTCGGGCAAAAAACATACCTCCCAAAATTTGGAGACAAAACCCGGCTCTTGCTATCTTTGTCCCGATATTTGCCGGGTGCTTTCTGCTCCACAAAAAAGCCCGCCCAACGATTACGCAATTACTCACAAACAAAATAAGCACACTACACGCGTATGAAACTAAGAACACTACTCGCAGCCTCCGTTTTTGCGGCAATACTATCGTCCGTACCGGCTTACGCCGTAACCCCGGCTTCGGGATATTGCGGCGAAGGTGGCGGTAGCGAAAACACAGTATCATGGAGTGTCGATGCCGATGGAGTATTGACTCTATCCGGCCAATGGACCGAAGACTCAAAAAACTTCGAAGGGTATATGCGAAACTTCCTCCGCGAACCATACGGACCTTGGAGCAAGGACATTGTCAAAATTGTAATCAAGAAAGGCGTAAGGAGAATTGGCTCCTCGGCATTTCGTGGTTGCACAAAGGTGAAGGAAGTGGTCTTCGAGGACAAAGACAGCCCTATAAAATTCAGCTATGACGTTTTCTATAGATGTGAATCGCTGGAGAGTTTCACATTTCCGGAAAAAACCGATGGAATTAGCACGGGAATGTTCGAACAATGTATTAATCTGAAAACGGTTAATCTCTATCCGGGCATCCCTTATATACCCCAGCGGTTCTTCAAAGAGTGTTCGAGCTTCGGTCCGGAGTTTGTTGTTCCCGAAACATGCACAAGCATCGGGCTTAGTGCCTTCGAACTCTGCTCCAGCCTCAAAAAGGTCGTAATCAATGATGCCTGCAAAGAAATAGATGTCCACGGATTCCGTGCATGCTACGACCTCGCCGACATTACTATCGGCAAGTCTGTCGCAAAATTCGGCGAGGGTGCATTCTGGAATACGGCTTATTTCAGCCAACGAGACATAGTCATCCGCGATATGGCGACATTCGTCCAAGCCGAATTTAGGACATCCGACGTTGCCGGCTACTGGCCCACCTCGTCTCCCACTTGCTACTACTCTAAAATCTATATAGGTGACAAAAACCACCCCGTCACACATATCGACATTCCCGAAGGTGCAACCATAATCCGCTCGTCGCATGCGCTCTTTAACATCCCCGAGGTCAAGTCCATCACCCTCCCCTCGACAATGAAGACGTTAAATGGGCAGGCGCTTCTTAGCAGTGAGAAAACATGGGACTTTATCGAATGTTGGGCAACAACACCCCCGGATGTCGAAGACAGCGGCTTCGTGACTACCGCCACATACAACAGATCCACGCTATATGTTCCCATCGGCTCTGTATCCGCATACAAGAACCATAAGAATTGGGGAAGGTTCAAGAACATCGTAGGGAAATACCGCTATGAAGACGTTGAAGACGTCACCGACAACGAGGCTAAGGTATATGCCGCCAATGGTCAAATCATTGTCGTAGGCGCCAAGGCCGGCACTATGGTAGAAGTATATTCCATCGATGGCAAGCACGTCTACACAGGCGAAGAAACGGCCATAGACGCACCCACACGCGGCATCTACATCGTACGCGTAGCCGGCAAGACCACCAAATTAGCCGTCAATTAGTCCGCCCTACGGATACTTAAAACAGTCTGAGTTTAGACATCTTATTTTGCCCTTTATAACATATTATCCATATATACACAGCGGCGAAGCCCGGAAGGTTTCGCCGCTAATCTTTTTTCGCTGTTATAATCTGCAGCCATCGGAAGCACGCCCCTATAGCAAAAAAATAGTTGCCTGCAATGACTTGCAAGCAACTATTGTCGGGGTGAGAAGACTCGAACTTCCGACCTCCACGTCCCGAACGTGGCGCGCTGCCAACTGTGCTACACCCCGAGCGTGTACACTTGGAAATCAGGCTTGCCCTATGGTCATACCTTCCTTCCCATTGGTGGCTGCAAAGGTACGCACTTTTTGCCGAATAAGCAAGATTTGGAACAACTAATTTCTTGCGTTTGTCCCGAAAAAGCATCTGCTCGAAACAGCCGTCAGTGGCGTTGCGTCTTGTCGGCAAGAAAGCGTTGCAACATTCGAGCCCACGGAGCATCGTTACAGGAGGATATGTTCTCCAGAATGCTCACCATCTGCTGGAAGCACATGTATGAGGCGGCAATACCTGCAATATTTCCGGGTGTCACCCACGTGTCTATGGCATGACAAAGCACTACCACCATGGCTGCATACCCGAAGGTGCGTACGGCCTTGCCGAGGCGTTGCGACGACAAGCGTGCTTGTGTGCCGCGCACGCGCCGATTCAGCATATATGCCGTGACGACATCGGCGCATACCAGGATGGCAAAGACGCCCAGTACCGGGGCGATAGGCGCAAGCCACGAGGCCAGAGCACTCATTATCAATAGTGTTGTGTCTTTCATGGTGTTTCGATATTTTGTATTACGTTTCGTTGATTGATATTGGATTTCGATTGAATTATGCTCTCCTTAGATATACGTCATCATTTGCTTGCAGCGCCGGTCTTTGCCTTCCTTACATATCTCAACGTTACGACTGCAACGGCAACGCCGAAGGCTATCGCAAGCAGCCACCATGGACGTCGCCGAGGTTGTGTTACTATTTTCTTAGTCCGGAGGGCAGTATGAGTCACGGACGTGGTATCGGTCTTCTCGATTTGTCGTAGCTGTCGACGGTGACGCTCTATGCGTGCCTTGACTTTGGCCGCCGAAGCCGTGAGCGTTGCCGTCCCGACCCGAAGATTGACATCTCTAAGACGCAGTTCAAGGTCGATAGAAAGTGTATCACGCACACTGTCACGTACAGCTATATGTTCGGCTTTCTCGGTGTGATAGGCTTCCTGTTCTGTCGCAGTTTCGCGTTTGGTCCTACATGCGACATTGGCAAGCATCAATGCGGCAATGGCTATATGTATTATGTGGCGTCTCATAGTCCGGCATATTCTTTGGTGGCGTCAAAACAGGGACACGCCTTGGGCGCAAAGTCACGGTGGCCGTATATGCGAGCTTTAGGGTAGCGACGGCGCAGTTCGCTCAACAAGTGCAGTAAAGCCCAGCGTTGTGCCGGCGTGCGTGTATCTTTGGAATGGCCGGCGGCATCGACACCGCCGACATAGCATACGCCTATGGAACACCGGTTGAGGCCGCGGCAATGGGCGCCAACGAGTGATTCGCTGCGTCCGCTTTCTATTCGGCCGTCCGGACGTACCACCCAATGGTAGCCTATGCAGGCAAAACCACGGCTGCGATGGTAGCGGTCGATATCGGCTGCGCTGACATCGCGCCCTTCGGGTGTCGCGGAGCAGTGTACTATAATGTGCGTAATTCGCCTCATTGGCTGCACGGCGGACGCTTCGCCTTCGCGCCCTCCCTCCTGCCTATTATTACTCTGTATTTCAGCATTCTCAGACAAGGATGTTCCCTGTCCGACTTCCGGCATGGTGTCGTGTACGGCACCTCGTGTTGTGTTTCCCATGGTATTATGTGTTTTTGTGATTAATAACGGGGCGACAAAATTCCGCCTCTATTGTCACTGCAAAGTTAACACCCTAAGCACCTCCCGATACTGCCGATGGCGTCTACCTCGCCCCATCGCACTATCCGTCGAGCAACACCCATATCCGTCGAACATCACCCATATAACCACCACAAAATCACAAGATTCCTAAAGTCCTTAAAGACCCTAAAGTCCTTAAAGTCCCTAAAGTCCCTTAACCCAAACCCATTTCCGGCCCTGTAAAAAAGCATGAGGGCGGCACCCATTGACGGATGTCGCCCTCACAAGTTATGGCGGTAGGATTATGCCCGCAAGGGGCAAATCACGGTATCAGCCTTTCACTACGTCCGAAGTTACGGGAACTACTTCCCCACTCTCGGTGCCTTCGATTTCAGCCTTGATTATTTCCTGCTCTTCAGGAGTGTCGTCAAGCGAGTTGACTATCAGGGTTCCGTATTCGCGAAGACCGGTGCCGGCAGGGATAAGATGTCCGCAGATGACGTTTTCTTTCATACCTTCAAGAGTGTCGGTCTTGCCGTTAATAGCAGCCTCGTTAAGCACCTTGGTGGTCTCCTGGAAGGAGGCGGCAGAGATGAAGCTCGAGGTTTGCAGTGCGGCACGGGTAATACCCTGAAGAATTTGCTCGGAGGTGGCGGGCACGGCGTCACGCACGGTAACGGTGCGCAGGTCGCGACGCTTGAGCGCGGAGTTTTCGTCACGCAGCTTGCGAGCTGTGATAATCATACCGGGCTTAACGTTCTCGCTGTCGCCGGCATCGATGACAACTTTCTTACCCCAGATACGATCATTCTCGTCCATAAAGTCGCGCTTGTCCACAACCTGCTGTTCCAGGAAGATGGTATCGCCGGGATCGAGGATGTTGACCTTACGCATCATCTGGCGCACGATAACTTCGAAGTGCTTGTCGTTGATCTTCACGCCCTGCATACGGTATACGTCCTGTACCTCGTTGACGATGTATTCTTGCACTGCCGTCGGGCCCATGATATTGAGGATATCTGAAGGCGTGATAGCGCCGTCGGACAGAGGCGTACCGGCACGAACATAGTCGTTATCCTGTACAAGGATCTGCTTGGACAGAGGCACAAGATATTTCTTGACTTCGCCAAGTTTGCTGGTGACGGAGATTTCGCGGTTACCGCGACGAGTCTTGCCCAAATGAACTTCACCGTCGATTTCGCTGACGATAGCGGGGTTGGACGGGTTGCGGGCTTCGAAGAGCTCGGTAACACGGGGCAGACCGCCGGTGATATCGCCGGCGCCGCCGGTGGCTCGAGGCAGTTTGACAAAGATGTCGCCGGGCTTAATTTCCTTGCCGTCCTCGAAGATGAGGTGGGCACCCACGGGCAATGCGTAAGTCTTGATGATTTCGCCGGAAGCATCAACGATGTTTGCCTCTGGTACTTTATTACGATCCTTAGGCTCGATGATGATGCGGTCTTCCATGCCGGACTGTTCGTCGACATCCACACGGAAGGTGACATTTTCTTCCAAGTTGGCGTACTTGATGGTACCACCGACTTCGCTGACGATAACGGCGTTAAAGGGATCCCATTCGCAGATGACATCGCCCTTATGTACCGCATCTCCGTTGGAGAAGAAGAGTTTCGAACCGTAGGGAATATTGGCACTGGTAAGCATCATACCTGTATTGGGATCCATGATGCGCATCTCGGCCAAACGGCCTACAACTACCTCGACCGGACGGCCTTGGGCGTCTTTTTCGTCAGTGGTAACGGTGCGCAATTCCTCTATCTCGAGTTTGCCGTCATAGCGAGATGTCACGTTGGAGATGGCGGCAATGTTGGATGCCACACCGCCGACGTGGAATGTACGCAGTGTCAGCTGAGTACCGGGCTCGCCGATGGATTGGGCGGCAATCACGCCGACTGCTTCACCCTTTTGTACGAGACGGTTGTTGGACAGGTTGCGGCCATAGCACTTGGCACAGACGCCCTTCTTGCTTTCGCAGGTGAGGACGGAACGTATCTCGACGCTTTCGATGGGCGAAGCATCGATGCGATCGGCAGCGGCATCGTTGATTTCTTCGCCGGCATGTACAATGATTTCGCCCGTAGTGGGATCCACGATATCGTGTACGGACACGCGACCAAGAATGCGCTCGCCAAGCGAGGCGACAACTTCATCGTTGTTCTTGATTTCACGGCAGACAAGTCCGCGCAGTGTGCCGCAGTCTTCTTCGGTGATGATGACATCGTGTGCCACATCGACAAGACGGCGAGTGAGGTAACCGGCATCGGCAGTCTTGAGCGCGGTATCGGCCAAACCTTTACGGGCACCGTGCGTGGAGATGAAGTACTCAAGCACGGAGAGGCCTTCCTTGAAGTTTGCCAAGATGGGGTTCTCGATAATCTGGCCACCTTCGGCACCGGCTTTCTGCGGCTTAGCCATAAGGCCGCGCATACCGGCCAGCTGGCGAATCTGGTCCTTGGAACCACGAGCACCGGAGTCGAGCATCATGAATACGGAGTTGAAGCCTTGGTTGGCCTCGGTCATCTGCTTCATGAGGACGTCGGTAAGGCGGGTGTTGACGTGTGTCCAAATATCAATAATCTGATTGTAGCGTTCGGTGTTGGTAATAAAGCCCATCGAGTAGTTGTTCATCACTTCTTCGACGTGGGCATAACCTTCGGCCACAATATCTTTCTTCTCTTCGGGGATGATAACGTCGCCCAAGTTGAAAGAAAGACCGCCCTTGAAGGCCATATAGTATCCGAGGTTCTTGATATCGTCCAGGAACTGAGCCGAGCGAGGAATACCGCAACGTTTGATGACGCGCGAGATGATGTTACGCAGCGATTTTTTGGAAATCAACTCGTTGACATATCCTATTTCTTTGGGCACATATTCGTTGACAAGCACTCGGCCCACGGAGGTATTCTCCATAAGATGCTGAATGGGGTTGCCATCGGCATCAATGTCGTCTACCATAATGGTGACGGGGGCATGCAGGGTGACTTTGCCTTCGTTGTATGCTATTCGTGCTTCTTCGGGTCCATAGAATATGGTGCCTTCGCCCTTATCGCCGGGACGTAGCTTGGAGATGTAATACAGGCCGAGGACCATATCCTGCGAAGGAACGGTGATAGGTGCACCGTTGGCGGGATTGAGAATATTGTGCGCGCCCAGCATCAGTATCTGCGCTTCCAAAACGGCTTCATTGCCTAAGGGCAAGTGCACAGCCATCTGGTCACCGTCGAAGTCGGCATTGAACGCGGTACATGCCAGCGGGTGAAGCTGGATGGCCTTGCCTTCAATCAGTTTGGGCTGGAATGCCTGGATGCCGAGGCGGTGGAGTGTCGGGGCACGGTTGAGCAGTACGGGGTGTCCTTTCATCACATATTCAAGGATGTCCCATACAACAGGCTCCTTACGATCGACAATCTTCTTGGCGGACTTGACGGTCTTGACAATGCCGCGCTCTATGAGTTTGCGGATGATGAATGGCTTGTACAACTCGGCTGCCATGTATTTGGGAAGACCGCATTCGTGCATCTTCAGCTCGGGGCCGACCACGATGACCGAACGAGCGGAGTAGTCGACACGCTTGCCGAGGAGGTTTTGACGGAAACGACCTTGCTTGCCTTTGAGGGCATCGCTGAGAGACTTCAACGGGCGGTTGGCATCGGACTTGACGGCCGAGGAACGACGAGAGTTGTCAAGCAGCGAGTCAACAGCTTCCTGAAGCATACGTTTCTCGTTGCGCAAGATTACGTCGGGAGCCTTGATTTCGATGAGTCGTTTCAGTCGATTGTTGCGGATGATTACACGACGATAGAGGTCGTTAAGATCACTGGTGGCAAAACGACCTCCGTCCAGAGGCACCAGAGGACGCAATTCGGGTGGAATTACGGGCACTGCCTGTAATATCATCCATTCAGGCTTGTTGCGTCCACGCGACTGACGGAAGGATTCGACAACCTGGAGGCGCTTCAAGGCCTCAGCCTTACGCTGCTGGCTGCCGTCTGTATCAGCCTGGTGGCGCAGTTGTGCAGCCAGGTCATCAAGATCTATATCCTTGAGCAAGTCATAGATAGCCTCGGCTCCCATCTTCGCAACGAACTTGTTGGGATCGTCGTCTTCGAGATTTTGGTTGCCGGCAGGCAGATTGTCTATGATGGCAAAATACTCGTCTTCGGTCAGCAGGTCAAGGCGTTGTACGTATACGGGGTCTCCGTTGCGATCGCGCACGTCCTCGCCGGGTACGACTATCTCATGACCCGGATTGATGACGATGTACTTCTCGTAATATATTACCTGGTCCAACTTCTTGGAAGGTAGTCCCAGGAGGTAGCCTATCTTATTGGGCAGTGAGCGGAAGTACCAAATATGTGCCACGGGCACCACAAGCTTGATGTGGCCCATGCGTTCGCGGCGCACTTTCTTCTCGGTGACTTCGACACCGCAGCGGTCGCAAACGATACCCTTGTAACGGATGCGCTTGTACTTGCCGCAGTGGCATTCGTAGTCCTTGACAGGTCCGAAGATGCGCTCGCAGAACAGACCGTCGCGTTCGGGCTTGTAGGTGCGGTAGTTAATTGTTTCGGGCTTGAGCACCTCGCCGGAGGACTTCTCCAGAATTTCCTCGGGGGAAGCCAGGCCTATAGTAATCTTCGAGAACCCTTGTTTGATGGGTTTGTCTTTTCTGAAAGCCATATATGGTTGTATCTTGTTTTCGGTGTATGGATATTGTGCTGAGGAGCGAATTTTGTTGCCGGACCGGGCTTCCGGCCCGGCAACTTATATGACGTGTGTCAGAGGACGTGTTACGGTTCGAGGTTGACACTCAAGCCTAAGCCGCGAAGCTCGTGCAGAAGCACGTTGAGCGACTCGGGAATGCCGGGTGTGGGCATAGGCTCGCCCTTGACGATGGCTTCGTAGGCCTTGGAGCGGCCGTTGACATCATCGGACTTGATGGTCAGGATTTCTTGCAAGATGTGGGAGGCGCCGAAGGCTTCGAGCGCCCAAACTTCCATCTCGCCGAAACGCTGGCCGCCAAACTGCGCCTTACCACCCAGAGGCTGCTGGGTTATCAGCGAGTATGGGCCTATGGAACGGGCATGCATCTTGTCTTCGACCATATGACCGAGTTTGAGCATGTAGATGACGCCAACGGTGGCGGGCTGGTCAAAACGTTCGCCGGTACCGCCATCATAAAGGTAGGTCTTGCCGTAACGCGGAAGCCCTGCCTTGTCGGTCCATTCGTTAAGGTCGTCGAGGGAGGCGCCGTCAAAGATGGGCGTCGCAAATTTCTCGTCAAGCACTCGACCGGCCCAACCTAAGACAGTCTCAAAAATCTGGCCTAAGTTCATACGCGAAGGCACACCCAGGGGGTTGAGGCAGATATCCACCGGAGTGCCGTCTTCGAGGAACGGCATGTCCTCCTGGCGCACGATGCGAGACACGATACCCTTGTTGCCGTGACGGCCGGCCATCTTGTCTCCCACGCTGATTTTGCGCTTCTTGGCAATGTATACCTTGGCTATCTGCATGATGCCGGAGGGCAGGTCATCACCTATAGTGAGGTCAAATTTACGACGGCGCAGCTGGGTATCCAATTCCTTGGCCTTGCGCAGGTAGTTGACGATGGTGCGACGAATTAGGTCATTCTTGTGTGCATCAGTGGTCCACTTGCTCAGGTTGACGGTATCGAAGTTGATTTCGCGAAGTACCGCAGCGGTGAATTTCTCGCCCTTGGGAATGATATCCACTCCAAGGAAATCCTTGACACCCTGGCTGGTGCGATTACCTATAAGAGATGTAAGCTTATTGATAAGCACTGTCTTCAGCTCTTCGGCCTTAGCGTTGTATTCTTCGTCAAGCTTGGGCATGAGCGCCGCTGCGGCTCGTGCTTGCTTTTTGCTGGCTTTGCTAAAGAGATTGGTATTGATTACGACACCCTTGAGCGAGGGAGTAGCCTTGAGCGAGGCATCCTTGACGTCGCCGGCCTTGTCGCCGAAGATAGCACGAAGCAGCTTCTCTTCGGGAGTGGGGTCGGATTCGCCCTTGGGCGTAATCTTGCCTATCATAATATCACCGGGTATGACATGCGCACCCACTCGGATGATGCCGCGTTCGTCGAGATCCTTGGTGGCATCCTCGCTGACATTGGGTATATCGTTGGTCAGTTCTTCGAGACCGCGCTTGGTCTCACGCACTTCCAGCGAGTATTCGTCTACGTGTACACTTGTGAGGATATCCTCGCGTACTACACGCTCATTGAGCACAATGGCATCCTCGTAGTTGTAACCCTTCCAGGGCATAAATGCAACCTTGAGGTTGCGACCGAGTGCCAATTCCCCGTTTTCGCTGGAATAGCCTTCGGTGAGTATGTCGCCTTTCTCGACGCGCTGGCCCTTGACGCAAATGGGACGCAAGTCGATGGTGGTGCTTTGGTTTGTCTTGCGGAACTTGGGAAGGTGATATTCCTTGACAGCATCGTCAAAGGATACAAACTCCTCGTCAGGCGTGCGCTCGTAGCGGATGCGGATGGTGGTGGCGTCTACAAATTCTACAACGCCGGAACCTTCGGCCGTTATCTGCGTGCGGCTGTCGCGAACCAACTGACCCTCTATGCCGGTGCCCACGATAGGCGACTCGCTACGCATCAAAGGCACTGCCTGGCGCATCATGTTCGATCCCATAAGTGCGCGGTTGGCATCATCATGCTCCAGGAACGGAATAAGAGATGCTGCTATGGAAGCTATCTGTGTAGGCGACACGTCCATGAGGTTGACTTGATCGGGCGATACCACAGGGAAGTCGGCATCCAAACGAGCCTTGACTCTGTCGTTCTTAAATGTTCCATCTTCATTGACGGGAGCATTACCCTGTGCGATAATCTTACCCTCCTCGATTTCAGCCGTCATATAGACTACCTCATCGTTCTTCAGGTTGACTTTACCGTTCTCGACCTTGCGATACGGAGTCTCGATAAAGCCGAGGTCGTTGATTTTGGCATACACGCACAACGAGCTGATAAGACCGATGTTGGGTCCTTCCGGAGTCTCGATAGGACACAGACGTCCATAGTGGGTGTAGTGTACGTCACGGACCTCGAAGCCGGCACGCTCACGCGACAAACCACCGGGGCCTAACGCGGACATACGACGCTTATGCGTAATCTCGGCCAGAGGGTTAGTCTGATCCATGAATTGCGACAAGGCGTTGGTGCCGAAGAATGTATTGATGACAGACGAAATTGTCTTGGCATTGATCAAGTCGATGGGCGTGAATGTCTCGTTGTCACGGACATTCATGCGCTCGCGGATGGTTCGAGCCATACGCGCCAAACCAACACCGAATTGGTTGTAGAGCTGCTCGCCGACAGTGCGGACACGGCGGTTGCTCAAGTGGTCGATATCATCGACGTCTGTCTTGCTGTTAATCAGCTCGATCAGATATTTTATGATGGCTACGATGTCTTCCTTGGTCAGTACCTTGACATCGATGGGTATACTCAAGTTGAGCTTCTTATTGATGCGATAACGGCCTACATCACCAAGGTCATAACGCTTTTCGCTGAAAAAGAGATTGGTAATCACCTCTCGTGCGGTGGCGTCATCCGGGGCCTCAGCATTGCGCAACTGTCGATAGATATGGCGTATAGCCTCAGCCTCCGTATTAGTGGGGTCTTTGTGCAACGTATTGAAGATGATGGCATAGTCGCTGGGCGATACATCGGCACGTTGCAACATAATAGTGGACACGCCTGCATCCAGAATCATGTCTATGTGTTCCTCGGTCAACTCTGTCTCACGATCAATCACCGGATCGGTACGTTCCAGCGATGTCAACTCGCCGGTGTCCGGGTCGACCATGTCCTCGGTCCATTTCTTCAGAACCACGGCAGCAAGACGACGATGCTCGGCCACGGCCTTCTTCAGGTTGGTCTTGTTGACCTTCACCTCCTCTGCCGGAGCAAAGATTTCGATAATGTCTTTTTCGTTTTCAAAGCCTATGGCACGCAAAAGTGTCGTTACAGGCAACTTCTTCTTGCGGTCGATATAGGCATACATCACATTATTGATGTCAGTGGCGAACTCTATCCACGAACCGCGGAACGGGATGATACGCGCACTATAAAGCTTGGTACCGTTGGCGTGAGTGCTCTGTCCGAAGAACACGCCGGGCGAACGGTGCAGCTGCGACACAACAACGCGCTCGGCACCATTGATGACAAAAGTGCCCTTCTCGGTCATATAAGGAATGGGACCGAGATACACATCCTGTATCACGGTGTCAAAATCCTCGTGGTCGGGGTCGGTACAGTAAAGTTTTAGCTTGGCTTTCAAAGGCACACTGTAAGTCAGACCACGCTCAAGGCACTCGTCTATGGAGTACCGCGGCGGGTCTATGTAGTAGTCCAAGAACTCGAGCACAAAGCTATTGCGCGTGTCCACGATGGGAAAGTTCTCGGAAAACACCTTGTACAGGCCTTCGTTATTTCGTTTTTCAGGAGGGGTATCCAGCTGCAAAAAGTCTTGGAAGGACTTCAGCTGTACCTCCAAAAAGTCGGGATAAGGAAGAGGATTCTTTACCGACGCAAAATTAACACGGGGTTTGTTTGTTGGTACTGACATCTATGGTTGGTGATAATTAGGAGGAACTCAAATTATATGTAACTCGCCGCTGTGTAGTGACTGTTTCTATACCTTCACCGAGGCTTAGACCTTTTGCGGCCCTCTACCGTCATCGGATACATACAAGCACACCATATCATGCCCTGATGCATCAGCCTCGGGACATAATACTGCCGCGTTATATATGGTCCGCTTTATCGTAGTTGCTATTGGCACTGACCGGGTCTTTTGAATCATCTTGTCGATTCGACGTGGCGAGTTGAGCTTCTGTTTATAATCGTGCCGGCTTTGCGCTGCGGGTCATACGTCAGTGACATCCTGTCTGTCTTACTATCGCCGAGGCTTTTTCCACTCGACTATCGCTTCTTCAGACAGGCCCCTGCGCGTACCCCCGGGGGACTAAACCCCCGGGAGGCGGTACGCAAGGACTGCCACTGCTGTCCCCGTTTGCACGGTTTCCGGCATTCTGTGGCCAGTCTCTAAATAAATTAGACACAAAAGGTTAAGAACCGACCTTTAAAGGAGATTCTTAACCTATTCACCTGATAGTCAGGTGTATTATTTCAGTTCAACTTCGGCGCCGGCCTCTTCGAGCTGCTTCTTCATGCCCTCGGCATCTGCCTTGGCAAGACCTTCCTTAACGGTGGAAGGAGCGTTGTCAACGAGTTCCTTAGCTTCCTTCAGGCCCAGGCCGGTGAGCTCTTTCACGAGCTTAACCACCTGCAGCTTGGCTGCACCTGCGGCTTTGAGAACTACATCGAAGTTGGTCTTCTCTTCTGCGGCTTCTGCGCCGGCACCGGGAGCGGCGGCTACGGCTACAGCTGCAGCTGCGGGTTCGATACCGTATTCCTCTTTGAGGATCTGAGCGAGTTCGTTTACTTCCTTAACGGTAAGGTTAACAAGTTGTTCAGCAAAAGCTTTTAAATCTGCCATTGTATTTGTGTATTTAGTTGTTTTGTATTTCTATTTTGATTTATTCTTTGTTGGAAAGCGTCTCTAAGATGCCATGGAGCTTATTGCCACCGGACTGCAAGGCTGATACAACATTCTTGGCGGGCGATTGCAGCAGAGCCACAACGTCGGCAATAAGTTCGTTCTTGCTCTTGATGGCGCATAGTGCTTCAAGTTGGTCGGCACCCATATACACAGTCTCCTCAACGTAGGCTGCCTTCAGGGCAGGAAGCGTATCTCCCTTCTTGACAAAGTCTTTAAGCAACTTGGCGGGAACGTTGCCGGTGTTGCAACACATCAGCGAAGTGCTACCCTTGAGCGCACCGTAAAGCTCGCTGTAGTCACCCTCAAGCGACTCAAGTGCCTTGTGAAGAAGCGTGTTCTTGACAACCAACAGCTTGACTTCCTTGCCGAAGCATGCACGACGCAACGCGCTGGTCTTCTCGGCATTCAAGCCGGCTGTCTCCACGAGATAGAAGCAGCTGTATTCCTTGATCGTTTTAGCTATCTTCTCGATTACTATAGCCTTATCTTCTTTTTTCATAGTGTGTGCTGTTTTAGAAAGATTATGCCTCCATTGACTTGGGATCAATCTTGACACCCGGGCTCATAGTGCTCGAAAGGAATATGCTCTTCAGATACGTGCCCTTGGCTGTGGCGGGTTTCAGTTTGATAAGAGTGTTGATAAACTCACGGGCGTTCTCTGCAATCTGCGCCGGTGTGAAAGACACCTTGCCTATCGACGAGTGTACGATACCGTTCTTGTCTACCTTGAAATCAATCTTACCTTTCTTGACCTCTTCCACTGCCTTAGCTACGTCCATAGTCACTGTTCCGCTCTTGGGGTTAGGCATAAGACCTCGAGGTCCGAGTACTCGGCCAAGGGCTCCTATCTTACCCATGATGGCGGGCTGGGTGATGATGACGTCCACGTCTGTCCAACCTCCCTTGATCTTTTCGATATACTCGTCAAGACCAACGTAGTCGGCGCCGGCTGCCTTAGCGGCCGCTTCGGCATCAGGGGTGCAAAGCACCAATACTCTCACTTGTTTGCCAGTACCGTGCGGAAGCGTTACTACGCCACGCACCATCTGGTTAGCCTTACGGGGATCTACGCCCAGACGTACATCGATGTCCAACGATGCGTCAAACTTGGTAAAGGTAACTTCCTTAACCTTTTCGGCGGCTTCCGCTAACGTGTAGGTCTTCCCGGCTTCAATCTTCGATAAAGCTAACTTTTGGTTTTTTGTAAGTTTACTCATTGCGATTGAATTTTATTAGTTGTTGGCGGGGAATTCTCCGGTAACGGTGATACCCATACTTCTGGCTGTACCGGCAACCATTCGCATTGCCGATTCAATAGTAAAACAGTTCAAATCCGGCATCTTGTCGGCGGCAATTGTCTTTACCTGTTCCCAGCTGATTTGACCTACCTTAGTGCGGTTAGGCTGTGCCGAACCACTCTTCAGTTTAGTGGCTTCCTTAAGTTGCACTGCTACCGGCGGTGTCTTGACTATAAAGTCAAAGCTCTTGTCCGTGTAGTATGTGATAACAACGGGAAGCACCTTACCGGCCTTGTCCTGGGTGCGGGCATTGAATTGCTTGCAAAACTCCATGATATTGATACCCTTGGAACCCAGCGCGGGTCCTACGGGAGGAGAGGGGTTTGCTGCACCGCCCTTGATTTGCAGTTTGATCTGTCCAGCAATTTCTTTAGCCATTGTTCTTACTTATTTTATTTATAAACATAAACAGCACGTGCATCACACCCCTTCCGCCTTTTACCGGTATGCTTTCGCCTTCCCGGTTCAAAGCCTCCAAGGCCGCTTGAAATATCTACCGTACTTAGTCTCGACGAATGCGTAACCAATCGTCTCCTCTCAGTTCCGGCAGGCTATCCCAAGCCTGTGATTCACTCGCGCTCTACCTGCGAATTGTCTAACGTCAGCTGCGTCTTGCGCCCAAAAATCTTCACAGCAACGGTTATCTTCTTCTTCTCGGAATTTACCGACTCGATGATAGCAGAGAACCCGTTAAACGGCCCATCGATAACCTTGACGGTTTCGCCGACGATATAATCGTTGACGCCCTCGTCCGGGTTGCCGCTGAAATCGTCTATCACACCAAGCATACGACGAACCTCGGCCTCACGAAGACATTCGGGTGCCGACGAACGATCTCGTCCGCGAAGAAAATCGATGACGTTGCTCGTGTTTGTAAGAGTTGCCATTGTTTCACCTGTCAGTTCTGCCTCGACAAAAACATAGCCACTGTAAAGATTGCGTTCTTTCACAACCTTCTTGCCGCTACGTACCGTCAAAACCTTCTCTGTCGGAATCAACACCTGAAAAAGGTGCTTGCCAAGATCCGTATTCTTGATTTGTGCATCAAGAATCTCCTTAACCTTGGCTTCCTTGCCGGAAATGGCACGAAGAACATACCATCCGCGCTGCACCTTCGGGCGCTTCACGGATATCTCCTCCGTTTTCGAAACTGTCTTTTTTGCTGTTCCTGCCATTGCTCTCGTCTTACGAAAAGGTGATTACCGGTTTATTGACCAAAGCTGTAAATAAGGTGCATAAGCCTGTCCACAACCTGATCCATCAAAAAGATAATCAAAGCGATTATCACGGAAGCTATCATGACGATCACGGCCGATTTGACAAGCTGCTTCTTAGTAGGCCAAGAAGTCTTGTAACGAAGCTCGTCATAAGACTCCTCGATATTCGTAAGTAGTTTTAATTTCTTCATTTGTGTTGCGTTTTTTAGCACGGGACGAGAGGCTCGAACTCCCGACACCCGGTTTTGGAGACCGGTGCTCTACCAACTGAGCTAGTCCCGTAAATATGTCCGGCCGGATTGCTTGCGACCCTCCGGCCGGACTTTTGATTTAGCGATGCTTATGATTGAGGGCTTACGCCTCTCATCTTCCTTGCATCAGATATTACTCAATGATCTGGGTGATTTGACCCGAACCTACGGTGCGGCCGCCCTCACGGATAGCGAAACGCAGACCTTGGTCGCATGCTACCGGAGTAATCAGCTTCACGGTGATTTCTACGTGGTCACCGGGCATTACCATATCAACACCTTCGGGAAGGGTGATTTCGCCGGTAACGTCAAGAGTGCGGATGTAGAACTGAGGACGATAGTGGTTGTGGAACGGAGTGTGACGACCACCTTCCTCTTTCTTGAGGATATAGACGGAAGCCTTGAACTCGTCGTGGGGTTTGATGACACCCGGGTGGCAGATTACCATACCACGCTTGATTTCCTTCTTGTCAATACCACGGAGAAGCAGACCTACGTTATCACCGGCTTCGCCTTCATCAAGAATCTTGCGGAACATCTCAACACCGGTAACGGTGGATTTGAGGTTGGCGCCAAGACCCATGATTTGTACTTCGTCACCTACTTTCACAACGCCGGTTTCGATACGGCCGGTAGCAACTGTACCACGACCGGTAATCGAGAAGACGTCTTCTACAGGCATCAGGAAGGGTTTGTCCACGTCGCGAGGAGGCAGCGGAATCCAAGTGTCGACTGCGTCCATGAGTTCCATGATTTTCTCTTCCCACTGGGGTTCGCCGTTGAGTGCGCCCAGGGCGGAGCCACGGATGATGGGGGTGTTATCTCCATCGTAGTCATACTGGTCGAGAAGTTCGCGCATGTCCATTTCTACGAGCTCGAGCATTTCCTCGTCGTCTACCATATCGCACTTGTTCAGGAACACTACGATGCGGGGAACGTTCACCTGGCGAGCCAGAAGAATGTGCTCACGTGTCTGGGGCATGGGACCGTCGGTAGCAGCAACCACGATGATAGCGCCGTCCATCTGGGCAGCACCAGTTACCATGTTCTTTACGTAGTCAGCGTGTCCGGGGCAGTCTACGTGTGCATAGTGACGATTCTTGGTTTCGTATTCTACGTGTGCGGTGTTGATAGTAATACCACGCTCTTTTTCCTCGGGTGCATTGTCAATCTGATCGAAGGACTTAACCTCGGAAAGACCTGCTTTTGCCAACACGGTGGTGATGGCGGCGGTCAAGGTAGTTTTGCCGTGGTCCACGTGACCAATGGTACCGATGTTAACATGCGGTTTGGTTCTTTCGAATTTCTCTTTTGCCATAACTTGGTGTTTTGTATTTGTAATAAATGTTTTGTTCTCAACAATAGGCCACGATAATGCAGGGCATTACCGAGGCTGTCAGATGGCTTTATACCAACCTTAGAGCCGATGGCGGGATTTGAACCCGCGACCTCTTCCTTACCAAGGAAGTGCTCTACCCCTGAGCTACATAGGCAATTTATATGTTTGTCCTTTAGTTCCAGTTGGAGCGGAAGACGAGGCTCAAACTCGCGACCCTCAGCTTGGAAGGCTGATGCTCTATCAACTGAGCTACTTCCGCAAACAGTCTCCTTTCTCTTTTATGAGTGAAGTTTGTGGGCGAAGATGGATTCGAACCACCGAAGGTATAAACCAGCAGATTTACAGTCTGCCCCATTTGGCCACTCTGGTATTCGCCCTTATGTCCTTAGCTTGGTTGCTTTCGTTTTCTGAGCCTCTTGTCGGATTCGAACCAACGACCCCGAGATTACAAATCACGTGCTCTGGCCAACTGAGCTAAAGAGGCAATGTCAATTTTCGCCATGCATACGTTTTTGAAGCCTTGACCGGCGGCTTCCGTCCCGTTTGCGGATGCAAAGTTACGAACCTTTTCCGACATAACAAAACATTTGGCGCTTTTTTTATCAAAAAAATTTCCTTCAAACATTCCGTAGACATCAAGGCACTCACCGATAGCTCAGAACAAGCTCTAAAACATTGAAAATGGAAAATATAACCTAAGCACCAACAACAATACAATATCGCCCGCAGCAAAACACCTAAGCTATACGACACACCTAATATCTATAAAAAAACAACTCAGCACAAAAGACCTGGACATATTTCCATGCGAATCCTAACGAAATTGACGGTTGCAAGCGAGACATTACATGCATAATCAAGTTCACTCCCGGCACCACATCACCCCCAACACTCCCATCCCGGCGCCCCCATCATTCCC
>DAAP01000022.1 GCA_001701165.1 Bacteroidales bacterium H4
TAATTTGATGCGGTTGCCCTGGAGTCGATACCGCGATATGTTGGCGGTTGCGGGGTGTCGGTCTTATCCGGCTCTATATGGTAGTTGAGACAGCAGGCTACGATAAAGCCGATGAGCGGAAACAGTATTGCCAAAACGTAATATCCTGCGCCGCGGTTCTTTCGCGAAATCTTAACGCAAGCGGCAATGATAAGTGCGATTTGAATTAGTAAAACGATGATTGCAGGTCCTTGTTGCATGATAATGTTTGATTATTTGATTATGTTGTTTCTGTATTGATATACCCGATTGATGCTGAAAGTAAATGCCAAAAGACGGAAAAAATCAATGGCGCATATTTTCAGCATATACATATCGTACATACATTGCCTAAGGACGCCGAATGCTCTTTTTTGACGAAAAGAGTCACTTTTAACACTGTGGATGTTCTGTTTTTCAGCAAAATTGCTTAACTTTGCTCGAATTTTTGCTCGCAAGGATAGTCCTTGAACGCATTAGAGATTATTGAAAATCAGAAAATAATATATTCACCTTAATTGAACTCTATGGCCAAGAACTCCAAGAGTGCCGCAATCGCATGTGCGATTACGTTGATGGCGCTGACGGGATGTCACAATGAAGATATTCCCGGCGGCGGAACCATCGGCAAGGGACAGCTTGTCCCCGGCGTAGAGCTTAACACCGAAGTGGTAGGCTCCAAGGCCTCGGCTCGAGGCGATGGTGATCTCACCATCAACGATCTCTCGCTAACGATTAAAAGTGCAGACGGCTCATATTCCAAGACTTGGGCGTCCGTAGCCGATTATGACGGCAGCGAACTTTTCCCCATCGGGGCATACACGGTCAGCGCCGCTTACGGCGAACCGACTGAAGAAGGCTTCGAAAAACCCGCATATTTTGGCTCGGCTTCCGTCACTGTGGTGGAAAATGAGTCCACTCCCGTGTCGCTGACCGCCACACTGGCCAACGCGATGGTCTCGGTGGAATACACTGATGCCTTCAAAAAATACATGACCTCGTGGGGCGCGGAAGTACATGCCGATGGTGGCGGATACCTCTACATCGGTTCCGAGGAGACGCGCCCCTTGTATATCCGCACGGGGGATGCGACACTTTCTGTCGAATTTGTCAAGCCCGGAAAAACTGACAAGGTCAAACTGCAAGTGCTCAGCTTCAAGGCACAAGCACGCCACCACTATCACGCCACCATAGACGTCAATAACGGAGGGGTGGGCGAAGCCGTGCTCAATATCACCTTTGACGATACCGTCTCTGAAGAAACCGTGGATATCGAACTGAGCGATGAATTGCTCAATGCCCCCGCGCCCACGGTCACTGCTGCCGACGCGTCAGTGCCCGCCGGAGGGACAGCCATGAACCACGTCGAAGGCGCACCATGGAATACGCCGCTGAAGCTCAATATTGTGGCACGCGCAGGCCTTAGCAGCGTTACTCTTACGACACAGAGCAAATCGCTTGTGGCAAACCAGGGCTGGCCCGCCGAGATTAACCTCGCCGCGGCAGACGAAGCCATGCAACAGCGTATGAAAGCCCTTGGTTTCCAAAGCGTGGGCTTGTTTCGCAATCCCGACAAGATGGCTATTATAGACCTTACCAACGTCATTCCTCATATTAAAGAGGCATCTACGGACAATACCACCACCTTCGCTGTCAAGGTTGTCGACAAGTACGGCAAGGCCAGCGAGGTGTACACTTGGACAATAAACCTCGAACCGCAGGTGGTCACCATCTCCGAACCCTCGACATTGTATATAGGACAGGACAAACTCGACCTGACGCTGACATATAACGGTGCCAATCCCCAAGAGAATGTCAAATTCCAGTATTTCAACGACCGTGGCACCTGGAGCGACCTTACAGTGGTCTCCATCGCGGCCAAGACTCGCGCACGCTCTTCCGAGAAGAACTACGCGGTGACATTGAAGGTTTCCGCAGACAGCGACGACCTCAGGCTGCGTGCAGTGAGCGGTACCAAAGTCAGCTCCGAACTCACTGTGAAACGCGAGGTGCCGGCCGTGGAGGCTTCCACCGCCGACAAGGACGTCTGGGCCACCAAGGCATACGTCAAAGTAGTCAGCAAAGACGTTAACGCCTCGTCTCTCGCACCGCTTATCACGGCATATGTCAGTATGGACGGCTCGACATACACCGCCGCGACGGCCTCGGTATCCAAGGACGACATACTTCTCGTCAAGGGTCTCAAAGCCGGGACGGCCTACAAGCTTCGTTTGAGCGCTGTGGCCGACCCGGACAAGGCATCCCAGGACATCGAATTCACCACCGAGAACGCAACGGCATTGCCTAACGGCGATTTTGAGATGCTTACCGCCAATGTAACAGCTAAAGACATGCTCCAAGGCGGACAATGGTCAATCTCGGCAGGCGTATATTACGACAACAAGTTGAGCTATACCATCAGTGAACCAAACGGCTGGGCCACGGTCAATGCCAAGACAGCAAGCACAAGCCACAAGACACAGAACAGTTTCTTCGTAGTGCCCTCCACTTTCAATAGCACACTGACATGGCTCTCCACCGTGCCCAATATCAAGGTCTTGGGTACAGGCGGCGGCACCGAGACTCCCGACTCGTACAAAGGCTTCACGGCACAGCATGGCAAAAACGCTATGGTGCTGCGCAACGTAGCCTGGGATCCGGAGGGCAAGCGTCCCGATAAATGGAAAAAGGAATTTGCAGGCACTGACGAGTACTACGGACACAATGTTCCCGAAGTGTCGCAGCGCAGCGCAGGCAAGCTCTTCCTTGGCACATACACCTATAACAACGGCTCCGAGACCTACAATCAAGGAGTGGCCTTTGCTTCGCGTCCTACATCCCTCAAAGGGTATTACACTTACACCAACGACCCCGGTGATACAGCCGAAAAAGGCAAGGTTACGGTACAGGTACTTTCCGGCGAGACGGTTATCGGTAGCGGCAGCGTGACACTCGGCGCCGTGGCCAAATACACCGCTTTTAATGTCCCGGTGACCTACCAGGCCAATGTGGGCAAGGCTACGTCCATCCGCGTGATGATAACCTCGAGCACACATGCGTCGGACAATCAGGCCGCCGAGACAGCCGCCATCAAAGTCTCCACCTTCAATTCGCGCTACGAGAGCGCAATGCATGGCGCGACACTCTGCGTAGACAACCTCTCACTGGCGTACTAAAATAGCCCTCTAACACATTCAAACGCAAGACAACAATGAAAAGCAAAATATTGTCCCTGCTGACGATAGCAGTATTTGGCCTGGGTATGACCGCGTGTCACGACGAAGCCAAGCCTACGCCCTCCGACCAAAAAGGCCAGGTCAGCATGCGCTCTATGGGCGTAGACATCGACAACGCCGAGAAGGTCATCAACACCAGTGCCCGAGCAACGGTGGACCTCTCCGACTTTATAATAAAGATTTACGACAGCAAAAACGCCTTAGTGAACGCCTGGAAATACGCCGAGATGCCCGAGCTGTTCTCGTTGCCCGTAGGCTCGTACCGCGTAGATATCTACAGCCACGAAGTACAGAAGGCCGAATGGGAGCATCCATACTTTACCGGCTCTAAGGATTTCACTATCACCAACGGTAATATCACCGAAATAGGTATTGTCACCTGCAAGCTTTCCAACATCAAGGTAACCATCAAATTTGACTCGTCGCTGCTCAAGTATCTGACCGACGATGCCAAAGTTACCGTCATTGCCAATGACGAAGGCTCATTGGTATTCACGCCCAAGGAAACCCGTTCGGGATACTTCGAGGCTCTGAAAGGAAGCAGCACGCTCGTTGCCGAATTTGCCGGCACCGTTAACGGCAAGTACAAGACTATGCGTCACGTCATTACCGACGTCGAGGCAGGCCAGCACCGTATCATCACCTTCACTGTAAAGACCGGCAAGCCTGATAAGCCCGATGAAGACGGACAAATCGTCATTGGCAGCGGTATATATCTCGATGTGGAAGTCGTAGACGAAAATCTTACCGGGAATATCACCATAGGAGAAGACAATATTCCGGACGATGACCGTCCCGGTGGCGAAGACGGCGGAGAAGACCCCAATCCCCCGACACCTCCCACACCCGGCGAGGATACGGATGCCATTAAGGTCTCCAGCGAAACCCTGAACTTTGATAAGGTCAACGACGTAGCCACTACGACAACCGGCATCGTCCTCATCGAAGCCAAGAACGGCATACAACACTTTATAGTCAAGATAGCCTCCGACAACGAAAACTTCGTCAATTCGGTCAAGGACTTAATGCCCATCGAATTTGACCTTGCATATCCCGGCGACAACGCCGAGGCTTTCGAGTCACTGGGCTTCCCAACGGGAGACAAGGTTATCAATGCCACCAATCTTACTTTTGACATCAGCCAGTTCATACCGCTGCTGTCGGCATTCCCGGGCAACCACACCTTTACGCTCAATCTTACCGACAACAAATCTGTCAACAAGATTGTCTCTCTGAAATTCATTGCCAAATAACAATAGTCCCAAATACACACCGTCATGAAAAAGAACATTACAATGCTTGGCGCCGTGCTCGTACTTGCGACAACATTCACGGCATGCCATGATGAATTAGGCAACCTTGAAGGTCAAGGAACCGTCTATCTGACCGCCAAAATAAACTCGGACGTCAAGGTGCAGTCCCGTGGCGACGTCTCTGATTATGCAGACAACTGTCTGATATATATATCTAATAACAAGGGTCTTGTACGTCGTTTCAAAGGCATAAGCGAAGTGCCGGCCAACGGCATCCAGTTGGTCAGCGACCACTATATAGCCGAAGGCTGGGCCGGTGACAGCGTCTCGGCGTCTTTTGAACACAAATGGTTCAAAGGCCGTACGGAGTTTGAAGTCACCAACGGCACCACCACCAAGGTGGACCTTGCATGCTCCATAGCCAACGTCCTCGCTTCGGTCAATTACGCTGCCGAAGTCGGCGAAATCCTTACAGACTACAAAATGACCATAGGCCACAGTAAAGGCACTCTCGACTTCGCTGCCGATGAAAAACGTGCCGGATACTTTATGATGCCCTCCAAAGACAAAGACCTCAAATGGACTTTCTCCGGCAAATTGGCCAACGGCGACACCTATACCCGCGAAGGCACCATAAAGAATGCAAAGCCTGCTACGCAGTATATTCTCAATGTCAAATACACCGGTCATGACGACCCCATAGGCGGCGGATATTTTGTCATCGAAGTTGACGAACATGCAGTCGAAGTCAATGACGTGGTAGTCATAACCCTTGCTCCGGAAATAGAAGGCTACGACTTTGACATCTCCCAACCCGTGGCCGGCGAACCGGGCAACGTGAAACGTACTTCGTTGTACATCACCGCTGCCGGCGCTCTCACCGGACTCCAACTGTCTTCGCCAATTATCGGCGGCATAAGCGGAGTAGGCGGCAACGATGTCGACCTGTTCAAGATGAGCGATGCCGTCAAGCAGGTACTCAATGCCGGAGGTATCAACTATACCTACAACTATGATGCGGACGAAGACGTCTCATGGATCAAAATCAATTTTGAGACTTCGCTGCTCAACACCCTCAAGGAGGGCGAATACGCAGTCAACGTCTCTGCTACCGATGCCAACGGCGAGACAAGCAACGGCACTCTCAAATTCAATATTACAAGCGCTCCTGTAGCGGCTGCGGCTACCATAGCCACCGAGATATGGCCCACAACAGCCACTATCTATGGCAATATACTCAAGGAAGGTGCAACAGCGCCCACTCTCGTATACCGCGCCAAGGGTGCTGCTGCATGGACTACCGCCACTACCACAACAACCGGCACCAAGCTTTCGGCCGCTCTTTCGGGCTTGACTCCCGGCACCACTTACGAGTACGCGGCTCAGAGCGGCGAATACACATCGGCAATTATGACCTTCACCACCGAAGCCGCCCAGCAGTTGGTCAACGGCGGTTTCGAGGGATGGACCACGGCCAAGGCTCCGTATTTGATGTATGCCGAAGGCCAGGAAATGTGGTGGGATAGCGGTAACCACGGATCGGCTACCATGAGCAAGAATATCACCACCCCCGACGGCGATGTAAAGGTCGAGGGCAATTATAGCGCAAAACTGGCTTCACAATTTGTAGGCGTAGGCGCTATAGGCAAATTTGCCGCCGGCAACGCTTTCGTAGGAAAGTATATCGCCACCGAAGGCACGGACGGCGTCCTCGGATGGGGTCGCAGCTTCGGCTCGCGTCCTAAGGCTCTCAAGGGCTACATCAAGTATGCTCCCGGCACCATTCAGTACATAGGCGACGGCGCTCCATCGTCTATAGCCAAGGGTGATCCCGATACCGGCATCATTTATATTGCCCTGCTGACCAATCACACTGAGACATACTCGTCTAATAATGGTTCGGGCACATATCCCGTAATCGTCAAGACCAAGAAGAGCGAACGCCAGCTCTTTGACAAGAACGCCTCGAATGTCATCGCTTACGGCGAAAAGGTTTTCGCCGAAGCCACAGCCGGCAACGGAATGGTGGAATTCGAAATACCCCTGACTTACTTCAAATCGGATGTCAAGGTTTCGAATATCATGATTGTATGCTCGGCCAGCCGTTACGGCGACTTCTTCACCGGCGGAGTCTCGACTATGTGGATTGACGATTTCCGGCTTGTATATTAATCCTACCTTAACATAACCTGCAACGGGGGACGGCACCTTTCATGATGCCGTCCCCCATTTGTTTGGAGAGTTTCGAGCGCTCCGTGCACTCCGAGTACTTTGCTTAGCGGTATCTCAGGCCGCACAATTAAGGAAATGAATGTCGCAGACCATGGTGCGGCGGGATATTGCGTATAATCTTGCCTGAGGCGGTACGTCTGAGCCGCGCCTCGGCGTAGATGTATCGCGGCCGTTGCCGACGGTCGTTTATATGGGCTATGGCATTGCGGACCGTCGGTATAAGGTCGGCAGTGCCTTCGAAAACGATGGCGACTGCTGACCCCCATTGCGTGTCGGGCACGCCTACGATGTAAAATGTCAGACCATCGGGCAACAACGACGCCAATGCATGTTCCAATTCTTCGGGGCATATTTTCAGCCCTGCCGAATTGATGATATTATCTGCCCGCCCCTGCCATCGGAATTCGGTGGGCGAGACAATGGACACGATGTCATTGGTGACTACTCGTCGGATGCTCAGATGCGGAATCTCGGCCGTCAGGCAGCCGCGAGCATTTGTGGCGAAACGCGTATTCCGGGCAATAGCGTGGAAAGTGCCGCTGTCGTCTGCGATGTCGGCCAAAGCTATATGACTACAAGTCTCGGTCATCCCGTAGGTGATGTATCCGTGTACTCCGGCGTGTGTCAGCATTTGCCTTCGAGCATCGGACAACGGTGCACCGCCCACGATGACATTTCGCACGCGCTGTCCGGCATCCGGTACTGCGACCAGAGCCTCGACTTGCGACGGCACTATTGCCAATAAATCTAAGTATCCGGCCTCGCCGAAGAAATCCGGTGTGTTTGAGGGCTCGGGTGTCACTATACTACATCCGGCCTCGTAGGCTCGTACTGCCATCATCCGTGCCGCTATGTAGTCGAAGGGCAGCGGCACCGATATCGTAGACCGGGTAGTGATACCGAAAAACGCGTTGGTGACGTGTGCCGATGCGCGCATATCATCCTTGGACAGCGCAATGGGCTTGGGTATGCCCGTCGAGCCGGATGTATGGCATAATACGGTGTCGCTGTCGTCAAGCCACAGAGACATAAATTCGTCGTATGTCATGGACGGTACCATAAATATTGGCCTTCAAGTCGCAATTGCGGCACCTCGATGTTGTTGGTGTATAGCGCTCCTGTGCCCAAGCCTTGCGGTATGGTTGGCTTATAAGCGTCCACCCATGCGCCTAAGGCGGCGAGGCCGACATTGCTTTCCAGTGCCGATGTGGCCCACCATCCCATGCCTTCGGACTCGGCTACGCGTATCAGCATGTCTGCGCAGCCCAATCCGCCGCATAGCGACGGCTTCAGCACAAGGTATTGCGGCCGTATGCGCAGTACGTCGTCTATGGTGCGTTCGATGTCGGCAGGACGCGTTATCAGGCTCTCGTCCAGCGCTATCGGTATCGGAGTATGGCGGCACAGATCGGACAGCTCGGCTGCATATTGCGGTCGCAACGGCTGTTCGATTGAATGTATGTTCAGCGGAGCCAGACGTTGGAGGCGTTCCATGGCTTCTTGTGGCGTAAAAGCGCCGTTGGCGTCAAGTCGTATGATTGTGTCTCCGCCGGCAATGTCGCGCAATGTCCTGAGCATTTTTAGTTCCGCATCAAAGTCCAGGGCTCCGATTTTCACCTTGATGACAGAGAAGCCGTCTTCGACCTTGCCGCGCATGCGTCGGCTCATAGTGGCTATGTCGCCCATCCATACCAAGCCGTTGATTGTCACGGGTCTTTGACCGCGTGTCCACGGGCTTTGTGTCGGCAGTGCAGGAACGCCGTCACGACTGCCTTGTCCGAGCCGCAGCGCGGCTGCTCCGCATTCGAGCGCGAAACGTATCGAACTTTCGGCCGAAGCCAATGTACATGTCTCGTCTTCCGTATAGTTCCATGTTCCCACGTCTCGACATACGCGGTCGAGGCGTGCCTCGTAATCGGGGGCGTCCTCGGCACTCAGCCCGGCAAAAAGCGGACTTTCGGTTATGACAATACGTTCCGGGTCGCAGTCATCATATATGCGTATAAAGTATGTATCCTTGAAGGCCATGCGTGCCCGCGAGGTTATGGCTACGAAGTTGAAAAGCAGCCTGTAACGGCTCCAATCGGCGTGCAGCATAGCGTCAGCCCGGGAATTGGGGGTATTGGTCGAAATCCGGGTCGCGTTTCTCCAAGAAGGCGTTTTTGCCCTCCTGAGCTTCGTCCATCAGGTAATACATCAGTGTGGCATCTCCGGCCAGTTCCATCAATCCGTGCTGTCCGTCCAGCTCGGCATTGAGACTGCGTTTGACCATACGTATGGCAAATGGGCTGCGCTTCATGATTGTTTCGCACCATTCGACCACCTCGTCTTCGAGGCATTCCAATGGCACTACTTTATTAATCATGCCCATTTCAAGAGCTTCTTGTGCTGTGTATTGGCGGCACAGAAACCATATCTCGCGCGCCTTTTTCTGTCCCACGCAACGTGCCAGATACGACGAGCCGAATCCGCCGTCAAAGCTGCCGACTTTGGGCCCGGTTTGGCCGAAACGGGCATTTTCGGAGGCGATAGTCAAGTCGCAGACCACTTGAAGAACGTTGCCGCCGCCTATGGCGTATCCGTTGACCATGGCGATGACGGGTTTGGTGAGCGAACGGATGGCCTTGTGTACGTCAAGGACGTTGAGACGCGGGGTGCCGTCGGCATCGCGATATCCGCCTCGGCTCTTGTAGTGCTGGTCGCCGCCGCTGCAAAAAGCCTTGTCTCCTGCGCCGGTGAGTACTACTACGCGAATGTCGGAGCGGTCGCGGCAGATGCCGAGTGCTTCGAGTATCTGGTGGTTGGTCTGCGGCCGGAAGGCGTTATATACTTCGGGACGGTTGATGGTGATACGGGCTATGCCGTTGTATGTGTCAAAAAGGATGTCACTGTATTCTTTTACGGGAGTCCATTGGCGTGTCATGTCGAGTTTGTTTATGAGTGTGTGATAGGGTGTTATATGCTGTTGGATGCGAATGTGTGCTACTGTAGACATGTCGCGGTCGAATGTCGTTAGTGCCTTTTGTAGAGAGTGTACAGTTTTTTGAAGACTTCGGCTCCTGTCTCGGGTGGTACCACGGCTTCGAGTATGCATGGGGCGTCGGTGCGTGCAATCATGGCTTCGAATTCGGACTTCAAGGTTTCAAGGTTGTCGGAGCTGTAGTACCCGAAGCTGCGGCTGAGGCATACCGCTTCGAGCGGTAGAATTACTCCGCCGGCAAGATAGCGCGGCATCACCGGCAGGTGGTGAGTGTTGGCTATGGCGCGGAAAATGCCGCCGCCGCAGTTGTTGATTACCACCATCTTGAAGGTCGCCGGGATATCCTCAACCAGCAATGCTCCGAAGTCGTATTGCGCGCTCATGTCGCCCGTAAGTAGCAGGGTGGCGTGGCGCGAGGCTATGGCCGCACCTATTGCCGTGGAGGTGCTGCCATCGATGCCGTTGACGCCGCGGTTGGCGTCAACGCGCCGCAGGCGAGCGCAGTCCGCAGTCTGCGCGTATCGCACCGTAGTCCCGTTGGAAAGGTGCAGTCCCCAGTTATCAGGCATGGCCTCGATAATTTGGCGTATGACCGTCAGTTCGCACCATGGCAGGGCGTTGCAGAAGATTTTGTTGGCTTCTTCGGTTTTGGTCACGGCTTCTTGCCATTGTGCGGCATAGCCGTTGTCAGCGGCGTTGGCGCTGATAGCTTCGACCAGTCCCGGCAGTGCCAATCGCGGCGTCGCCTGTATTGAGTATGTTTGGCAGAGGAAAGTGTCCACGGCCGGCCCGTCGGTGCCTATATGCAGGTGCTGTGTGATTTTGCGCGCGGCGCCATCGCGCAGCCAGTCCTTGGCGAGTGCCGAGGTGATGCCGCCGCCAATGGTGACCACTATATCCGGCAGCAGGGTGCGTCGCTGTTCGGGTGTCAGGGCGTTGAGCACGGTGTCTATATTGTGCCCACAGCCCTGCACATTACTTAAGATGTCGGTGGCTACCGCCACGTTGGGCAGCGTTGCCAGTCGTGACAGCGCATGGCTAACTGTTTTACATGGCGGCATTGGCCCGGCCAGGAATAGTAGGCGTGCCTTGCGCAGCAGCTCCAACTCGTGTGCAGCAAACGAGAAATTGGTGCATTCTCCCAAGGTGTGTATGGCCGGTGCATGATCTTCGTCTGCTATTTCGATCGTTCCGCCGAGCGGCGAGTCTATTTGGATGTTGAGGTGCACGGGCCCTTGTCCGCGTATTTCATCGCCTTTGGCGATGCAGACAATTTCGTTGATGACGCGTAAGGCTGCGCGGGTCTCTTGGGCGTTGTGCGGTACCGGGATGTCTCCGGATGCACGCACAACGGCTTCCAGGGCACCGGCTTGGCGGATGGTCTGCCCGTCGGCCTGTCCTATCCATTGACGCGGTCTGTCGGCCGAAATCACGATAAGTGGCACTTGTCTGTAAAAAGCCTCGGCACACGCCGGCGCCATGTTGAGCACGGCGCTGCCCGAAGTGCAGACCACGGCTACCGGACGACCTTGCTCGGCAGCCATGCCAAGTGCGACAAAGGCAGCCACTCGTTCGTCTATGATATGATGCAAGGTCAGGGCGGATGTTGCCGCCGCCTGAACCAGGGGCGCATTGCGTGTGCCCGGACACGCTACGATGTCGGTGATGCCCCATTGGGACAGCAGGTCTATGAGCGCCCTGCATATATAGTTGTCTGTATTAATCATTGCGTGCAGTGCTTTGGATTAAGGAAGACTAAGGCTTAAGGCCGCCGGATATATCGTGCGGTAAAAGGACAAAAACGGCATGCGGCGACAGCGTTTTGCCGTACAGGTACTGCTGATAGCGGCTATGCCTTTGGCGTGATGCACCGCAAAGATACGCATATTTTATGAGAAAAACCTTGTGCCGACTGTTTTGCCAATGGATATGTCCGCTAAAATGCTTAACTTTGCAGGTTGAAAAGAGCAAAGAAATAAGGAATATACACATCTTTATATGCAGAATATACGCAATATTGCCATCATCGCCCACGTGGACCATGGTAAGACTACCGTCGTGGACAAGATGCTGATGGCCGGACACCTTTTCAGAGACAACCAGAATGCCGGCGAATTGATTCTCGACAACAACGACCTCGAGCGCGAACGCGGCATAACAATACTCTCCAAAAACGTGTCCATCAATTACAAAGGGACAAAAATCAACATCATAGACACTCCGGGACACGCCGACTTCGGCGGCGAAGTGGAACGTGTGCTCAATATGGCCGACGGTTGCCTGCTGTTGGTCGATGCATTCGAAGGGCCGATGCCCCAGACACGCTTCGTCCTTCAGAAGGCTCTTCAGATAGGTCTTAAGCCCATCGTAGTCATAAACAAAGTGGACAAACCCAACTGCCGCCCGGACGAGGTACAAGAGATGGTTTTCGACTTGATGTTCAATCTTGATGCCACTGAAGACCAACTCAATTTTCCGACACTTTTCGGCTCGGCCAAGCAAGGCTGGATGAGTACGGACTGGCGCAAGCCCACTGACAACATCCTGCCGCTGCTGGATGCCATCGTTAAGTACATCCCGGCGCCGCAGACGTTAGAGGGTGACGCCCAGATGCTGATTACTTCGCTTGACTTCAGCAATTATGTAGGCCGTATAGCGGTGGGCCGTGTACACCGTGGTACTTTGCGCGAGGGTATGGATATAGCCCTGATGCGCAAGGATGGCAGCATTTCGCGCCAGCGTATCAAGGAATTACACACCTTTGAAGGTATGGGACGCAAACGTGTCAGCGAAGTCGGCAGCGGCGATATTTGCGCATTGGTGGGTATAGAAGGCTTCGAAATCGGCGATACGGTGGCCGATATCAACAATCCCGAGGCTCTGCCGCGCATAGCCATAGACGAGCCTACGATGTCTATGACCTTCACCATCAACGACAGTCCCTTCTTCGGGCGCGACGGCAAGTATGTCACTTCGCGACACTTAGGCGACCGCCTTACGCGCGAGCTTGACCGCAACCTCGCTTTGCGCGTGAGCAAGGCTCCGCACGAGGATGTCTGGACCGTCTATGGCCGTGGCGTGCTGCATTTGTCGGTGCTCATCGAGACTATGCGCCGCGAAGGCTACGAACTGCAGGTGGGCCAGCCGCAGGTGATTGTCAAGGAAATAGACGGACGCAAGTGCGAGCCTGTGGAGTTGCTCACTATCAACGTTACAGATGAATATGCCTCTAAAATAATAGACATGGTGACCCGTCGCAAGGGCGAGTTGACCGGTATGACTTCCAACGGCGGACGTACAAATCTGGAATTCCAAATACCATCACGCGGAATAATAGGCCTGCGCAACAACGTACTTACGGCCAGTGCCGGCGAGGCCATTATGGCACATCGCTTCTTCGAGTACCAGCCGTGGAAGGGCGATATCGAGCGCCGCACCAACGGTTCGCTTATCGCCATGGAAGCCGGCACGGCGTACGCTTACGCCATAGATAAATTGCAGAACCGCGGACGCTTCTTTATATTCCCGCAGGAAGAAGTCTACGCCGGGCAGGTCGTGGGCGAAAATGCCAAGGAAAACGACATTGTCGTCAATGTCACCAAAAGCAAGAAACTTACCAATATGCGTGCCTCGGGCGCCGATGACAAGGCCCGTATTATACCGCCTGTGGTCTTCAGCCTTGAGGAAGCGCTCGAGTATATTAAGGAAGACGAATACGTCGAAGTGACGCCGCACCATCTGCGCCTGCGCAAAATCATTCTTGACGAAACCGAACGCAAACGCGCCAACCGATAGTCGACAGTCCTGCAAAACTGAACATAAAAATTCGAACAGACGCATGCAACCATACACCATAAAACTGCGAGGCAGAATTGAGATTATTGACCATCCTTGGGTGATGGGCATACTCAATGTCACGAATGACTCGTTTTACGGCGGGTCGCGTGCCTTTGATGAGGAGGCGGTTGCGACACGTGTGCGCACGCTGTTAGACGAGGGCGTCGATGTCATAGATGTGGGAGCATGCTCTACGCGCCCTGGATGCGAATGTATCGTGGCCGAAGAGGAACGCCGCCGGCTGGATATGGGAATGCGTGTGCTGCGGTCGATAGACGCGAGTGTGCCGGTAAGCGTAGATACTTTCCGCGCCGATATAGCTCGCCATTGTGTTGAGGACCTCGGTGTGGACATTATTAATGACATCTCGGGCGCGAGGGATCCGGCCATGGCTCGAACGGTGGCCGAACTCGGCGTTCCCTATGTGCTGATGCACATGCGCGGCACTCCTGCGGACATGCAACAACACACCGAATATGGTGCAGATGTGGTTGCTTCGGTACTTACCGAGATGTCTCACAGCTACGAGCGACTTGTGTGTGCCGGA
Organism: Bacteroidales bacterium H4; assembly: GCA_001701165.1. Classification (GTDB taxonomy): domain Bacteria; phylum Bacteroidota; class Bacteroidia; order Bacteroidales; family Muribaculaceae; genus CAG-873. The sequence goes on from DAAP01000022.1 coordinate 14,104, forward strand.
GTAGGCGACATAATCATTGATCCGGGATTTGGATTTGCCAAGACGATGGAACAAAACTACGAGCTTATGCGTCGGTTGGACGCCTTTGCCGTATTCGGCCGACCAATCTTTGTAGGAATCTCGCGCAAAAGCATGCTTACACGCCTTTTGGATATATCCGTCGATGACGCTTTATGCGCCACAACGGCTCTCAACACCATGGCGCTGGAACGTGGCGCTGCAATACTGCGTGTGCACGATGTTCGTGCAGCCAAACAAGCTGTAGCCATATATGAGGCCGTCCACGGGCGACCTTGAAATACATAGTACTCACCTCTGTTTTTTTTGACTGCTTATGCCGGAATTTGGAATTAAAGACGCTATCGACATCCTAATCGTTGCCGTGCTGCTGTACTATATTTTCCGGCAGATGAAAGAGTCCGGCACCATAAACATTTTTTACGGTGTAATGGCTTTCATTGCCGTGTGGGCGGTGGCCGGAGAGGTATTTGAATTGCGCCTTACCGGGTCGATACTTGACCAATTTGTCTCCATAGGCCTGTTGGTGTTGGTCATAATATTCCAAGACCAGATAAAACGTTTTCTTATCGAATTGGGCAGTCATCGACGCTGGCGTTTTTTGCACAGGCTCTTCAATCACCGCGATGACGATGATGCTGTCAGCCTTCGCGCCGAAATCATGCCTATCGTATATGCGTGCATGGCCATGTCAAAGACCAAAACCGGGGCACTGATAGTTATCCAGCAAAACATGCCCTTGGAGTCTATAGCCAAGAGTGGAGACATAATAGACGCCGCCATCAATACGCGCCTTATCGAGAATATTTTTTTCAAGAACTCGCCGTTGCATGACGGCGCAATGATTATCGCTAATCACCGCATTGTAGCTGCCGGCTGCATACTGCCGGTGAGCCATGACAGCGGTGTGCCCCGTTCGCTGGGTTTGCGCCACCGCTCGGCGCTGGGTATAGCGCAAGAGACCGATGCCATAGCCGTGGTTGTCAGCGAGGAAACCGGTTATATTTCCGTGGCCCATCGCGGAGCCTTGCGTGTCAAGTTGTCCACGGCTGAGTTGGAGAAAATCCTTTATGAAGGTATGTCGAACGAATAAGTGGCGGACGAAATAAGCATCGCTCGAATTAGTATACAGACAGCGACAGCCGCGTATCGTGCGCGGCTGTCGCTGTCTGTATGACTGTGAAAGCAGGTGGGCTATAATTGCTTTATGGCTATTGTGAGATTATCCGAATATGGCTGCGAGGTCGTCAAATCTCGTGGCATTATCCGCTCCGAAACGAGCGACGGAAGCTCGCGCCTGTGCCGGAGTCTTTTCGACTTGCGGATGGCTTTTGCTGTAAAACTTGTCGGCATAGCATACGAGGCGTTCGAGCAATGTCTCCGGCATATAGTCGCCCGGAGGCATGGGAAGGTGATATTCGGCAATGTCTTTGGCTGTGATACCGGTACCGGTGTGCCTTTCGGCCACTCGGGCAAGCCATTCGGGGGCGCCGGCCTTACGTAGCATGGCCGCTCCGAGGACGCCGTGACGCAGGTAGTGCTCCGTTCCGTGGCAATGGATGCCGGGGGCATTGGTGGCGATGATGCCTATGTCGTGGAGCATGGCTGCAGCTACGATATCGCCGTCGGCGAGGGGTAGGGCATGGGTGTGTGCAATCTCAAGCGCTTTCCGTGCCACTTGCAGGCTGTGCGTCACCAATAATTCTTTGAGCTTTTGCGTCTCGCTGTCGTCGGCGCTGTAGGCATTGTCAATATACGCCATATAGTTTACCGCTGATGGCGGTAGACCATATGGCGTATATTGTTGTGTGTCTGTGGTGGTCGGCATTAAAGCACGGTGTTCCAGCCGTGTACATCCTCGATTTCGCCATACTGGATGGCGCGGAGGGTGTTGTACAGCTTGGTGGTGACGGGACCGGGCTTGCCGTCTTTGGCGATTACGTATTGATGTCCGGTGTCAAGGTCGTCTATGCGGTGTATGGGCGAGCATACGGCGGCTGTGCCGCAAGCGGCAGCCTCTTGTACTTCGGCCAATTCCTCGACGGGAATGTGGCGTGCTTCGACTTCCATGCCCATATCGCGTACCAGTTGCTGTAGGCTCATGTTGGTGATGGACGGAAGTATAGATTCGCTGGCCGGGGTAATGTACTTATTGCCTTTGATGGCAAAGAAGTTGGCCGGACCGCATTCGTCGAGATATTTCTTTTCTTTGGGGTCGAGATATAGTACTGCCGAATAACCTTTGTCGTGCGCCATGCATCCGGCCTTGAGAGATGCAGCATAGTTGCCGCCGGTCTTGAAACGACCCGTGCCCTTGGGCGCTACGCGATCGTATTCGCGGGTGATGCATATGTCAGTGACGCCGAATCCTGTCTTGAAGTATGGGCCTACGGGCGATACAAAGATGATAAAGGTGTATTCGGTGGCCGGGTTGACACCCACGCGGGCGCTGATACCTATCTCGAGGGGGCGGATATATAGTGAGGCGCCGCTGCCATAAGGCGGGATAAAGCGCTCGTTCAGCTGTACAGCCTTTATGGTCATTTCGCGGAAAATTTCAAGCGGCACGGGTGCCATCATCAGCGCCTCGGCCGAGCTGCGCAGGCGCTTGGCGTTTTCTTCGAGGCGGAAGATGCGTATTTTCCCGTCGGCACCGCGGAAGGCCTTGAGACCTTCAAATATTTCCTGGCCGTAGTGCAGTGCTGTGGCGGCGATGTGCATGTCTATTGTCGGCGATTGTGACACTTCGATTTCGCCCCATTTGCCATCACGGTAGGTGCAACGTACGTTGTAATCTGTGGGAATATAGCCAAAAGGAAGTTTTGACCATTCAAGGTCCGGAATGTTGTTGTTGCTCATATCGGTTGTCTGTTAAATGTTTTGTTTGTTTTTCTGTTGATGCAAGGACTGCCGTAGGGCAGCTTGTTTTAATCTTTAAGAAGATTTTACCTTGCAAATATAGACTATATTTTGATAAGGTGCAACTTTGTTTATGAAATTTAATGGCTCAAATATCTTGTGACGTGCTCGTCGGCAAAAGTGTGATGGCGATTGAACATGGCGATTGAATATGGCGATTGGCGTTATCGCGGTGGTTGCCGGACAGGGCCTCTCCGGGCTTTGGATGTGTAAGTATTGAAGTTCTGCGTATATGCCCTTGCTCGGTGGAATATTGTGATGTGGTTTTTTTTGCTCGGTTAAGGTGCTGATGTATAGTGTGGTGGCGGTTAGGTGCGAAATTTAGCCGAAAAAATGTTGAGAAAAAATTTGTCAGTTCCGGAAAAGTGCGTACCTTTGCAGTGCTTTTGAAAGCAACCTCGGGGTGTAGCTCAGTTGGTTAGAGTACGCGTCTGGGGGGCGTGAGGTCGCTAGTTCGAGTCTAGTCACCCCGACCAAAAGAATTCATGTTAAAATTCCCCCTGTTGAGCGAGTTTCCAAACGGAAACTCGCTCAACTTTTTAGATCTGTTTTGAATGGCAATGGCTGTGTCTCCGGTGTGACAATGTCTGACAACGCACGTAGTGCATCATTAGTACATCGATATAATGTGAGATGCGTTGCCGAATCTGCGTACAGCCTTAGATTATAGATATATAGAGCGATATAATGGTGACCAAAGACGCAGGATTGTGACTTTGGCACAGAATATGCTAATATGAATTTTACGAAAAAAGAAAATCAATTAAATAACTCACATAAAAGTTAGAACTATGAACGTTAAACCTCTTGCTGACCGCGTAATTATCCGCCCCGCACAGGCCGAAGAAGTTACGGCTGCCGGTATTATCATCCCCGATTCTGCTAAAGAAAAACCGCTGAAAGGCACTGTCATCGCCGTAGGTCCCGGTACCAAGGACGAAGTTATGGAGCTGAAAGACGGAGACACCGTGCTGTATGGCAAATACGCCGGCACCGAGCTCGAAATCGAAGGTGACAAGGTGCTGATTATGCGCCAGAGCGAAGTCCTCGCTATCCTCGGATAAGCAGGTCGTACAATCATCAAAACACGCTAAAATATCTACAATCATGGCAAAAGAAATCAAATTCAATACAGAAGCTCGCGAAGAGCTCAAGAAAGGCGTGGACGTATTGGCCAACGCCGTTAAGGTAACCCTCGGCCCGAAAGGTCGCAACGTCATTATTGACAAGAAATTCGGCGCACCGCACATCACCAAGGACGGTGTCACTGTGGCACGCGAAGTCGAATTGGAGGAGCCTATGCAGAATATGGGCGCCCAGTTGGTCAAGGAAGTCGCTTCCAAGACCGGTGACGATGCCGGCGACGGCACTACTACCGCCACCGTGTTGGCTCAGGCTATCGTTAATGTAGGTCTGAAGAACGTCACTGCCGGTGCTAATCCTATGGACCTCAAACGCGGTATCGACAAGGCCGTTGCCGCCGTGGTCGAAGGTATCAAGAATATGGCTCAGCCCGTAGGCGATGACTTCAAGAAAATTGAGGACGTGGCTCGCGTATCGGCCAACAACGACGAAACCATTGGCCAGCTCGTGGCTGAGGCTATGAAGAAAGTCAAGAAAGAAGGCGTTATCACCGTAGACGAAGCCAAGGGTACCGAAACTACCATTGACATCGTTGAAGGTATGCAGTTTGACCGCGGCTTTATCTCGCCTTACTTCATCACTGATGCCGAGAAAATGGAATGTGTCATGGAACGTCCTTACATCCTGCTCTATGACAAGAAGATTTCCAACCTCAAGGATATGCTTCCCATCCTCGAAAGCACAGCCCAGAGCGGTCGCGGCCTTCTGATAATCGCCGAAGACGTCGATCAGGAAGCCCTCGCCACACTCGTAGTCAACCGTCTGCGTGGATCGCTGAAGATTTGCGCCGTCAAGGCTCCCGGCTTCGGTGACCGCCGCAAGGAGATGCTCGAAGATATTGCCATCCTTACCGGTGCCACTGTAGTGAGCGAAGAAAAAGGTATGCAGCTTTCGGCCGCTACCATCGATATCCTCGGTACAGCCGAAAAGGTTACGGTGAACAAAGAGAATACCACTATCGTCAACGGCGCCGGCAGCAAGGATAATATAGCCGCGCGTGTAGCCCAGATACATGCCCAAATCGAACAGACCAAGAGCGACTATGACCGCGAGAAGTTGCAGGAGCGCTTGGCCAAACTTGCCGGCGGTGTTGCAGTGCTGCACATCGGCGCACCCAGCGAAGTCGAGATGAAGGAAAAGAAAGACCGCGTGGACGATGCTCTGAGCGCTACACGGGCTGCCATAGCCGAAGGTATAGTCCCCGGTGGCGGTGTGGCTTACATCCGCTGTATTCCCGCCCTGCGTGCCCTCAAGGGTGCCAATGATGACGAGCAGACAGGTATAGAGATTGTGCTTCGAGCCATCGAAGAGCCTCTGCGCCAGATTTCGGCTAACGCCGGTGTCGAAGGTGCTGTGGTGGTTCAAAAGGTCAGCGAAGGTACCGGCGATTATGGCTATAACGCTCGCACGGACACATACGAGAACCTTCACGCTGCCGGAGTTATTGACCCGGCCAAGGTTACGCGCGTAGCTTTGGAGAATGCCGCATCTATCGCCGGAATGTTCCTGACGACAGAATGCGTCATCGCCGACAAGAAAGAAGAAAATGCTGCACCTGCTATGCCCGCCGCCGGTATGGGTGGTATGGGCGGCATGATGTAAGCCACTCATCACTTAGGCGCTGTCTCTAATAGACGGTGACCTTTCAATAGAGCTGCTTCCACGCAAGTGGAGGCGGCTCTATTGTTTTATGTCAATGTTGCAATGGCGTACTCTCGTCGCGGCTCAGGTTGGATTGAACGTATAGGCATGCAAAAACAACGCAGCGGGTGATGCCGAGCACCATCCGCTGCGTTGTTGTCTTTCGGAAAATGGATTATTTGAGTGCGTCCTTAACTGCGTCGTTCGGAACCATTTCTTCTTTGAAGACATAGGCGCCGGTCTTGGGGGACTTAACCATTTTGATGACCTTGCTGTATGTACGGCCTTCACCTTTTTGCAGGGAGGCCACTGTTTTCTTTGCCATATCTTAGGTGGTTTGGGTGCGTATAGGTGAGGGTGTTATTTAATCTCTTTATGAACGGTCACGCGCTTCAGAATCGGGTTGTATTTCTTGAGTTCGAGGCGCTCTGTAGTGTTCTTGCGGTTCTTTGTGGTGATGTAACGGGATGTGCCGGGCATTCCGCTGGCTTTGTGTTCGGTGCATTCGAGGATGACCTGCACGCGATTACCTTTTGCTTTCTTTGCCATCTTCTCTTATGTTTTTAGAATCCAATGATTTTGATGTCGTTCTCGGTCAGGTAGCCTTTCTCGGCGGCCTGAATCATAGCGGCGTTGAGGCCTAATTTGTTGATGGTGCGCAGCCCGGCAGCGGAGATTGTCAGGCTAATCCACATGCCTTGTTCTACCCAGTAGAATTTCTTGGTGAACAGGTTGACGTTAAAACGGCGTTTGGTGCGACGTTTCGAGTGCGATACGTTGTTGCCCGTGATAGCTTTCTTGCCGGTGATTTGACAAATCTTTGACATGGCTGTTAATGGTTTATCGTGTTCGGTGTCTGTTTATTGTTGTCTTTGAATGTCTTAGCGACGTGCGTTCCGTCTCATATCACCTGTGGGCGCATCTTTCCCACCGGCTTTTTCGGAGCCGCCGTAAAACAGGATGCAAAGTAACGACTTTTTTCGTTATCTACCAAATATTTCCACCTTTTTTTGCCTGAATGGCCAAAAATAATTTCTTGGGGCTTGCCTGTAATGCGGGTGGGGCTTGTCTGTGGTGTCGGGGGGTCTCGATGCAGGCCTGGGTACGGCCCGGAGGGATGTTTCTGCGGTGTTTGGCGCGATAATTGCTGGCTTGTTTGAGGTGCGGCGGATGTCCCGCCGTGATCGTACACTTCAGCAGCTATCGTACAATGTATATCGCATCCCGAAAGCACAAAGAGAATATCGCCGAATACTTGTTGTATATGTGGCAGATAGAGGATATTATCCGTGCCTACAACCTTGATATTGACCATATAGAAGAGTCCGTAATCCGTCCCATGGGGCTTGATGAAGAGCGGGCGCATGCTTTGCGTGAGTGGTACGTGTCACTCATTGATATGATGAGGCGCGAGGGTGTGGAGCGTTCGGGTCATTTGCAAATCAATCGCAATACGTTGGGACAGCTTGTGGACTTGCATCGGCGTCTGTTGTCGAGTGACAAGTATGCCGAGTATAGTGCTCAGTTGTACAAGACGTTGCCGTTTATAGTCGAGTTGCGTGCCAAGGGTGGGAAGGCTCCGGTCGGCGAGTTGGAGACGTGTTTCAATGCGCTGTACGGGGTGCTGATGCTAAGGCTGCGCGGCCGGGAGATTTCCAAAGGCACGGCTGATGCTGTGGCTCAGATTTCCAAGCTTTTGGCGATGCTTGCCGGATATTATAAGCTCGACCGGGATGATAAGCTTGAGTTTTGAGGAGCGTGCTGCCGTCTCACGCAAGTAATATCTTCTATTATAGCCATAATAGTTGTTATGGCCATTATGGCTATTCAGCAGTCATACTGCGTGTAAGAGTCTGTTGTGGCAGCTGTCAGACGTCGATGCGGCTGGCGGTGGCCATTTCGTCGTATTCTTCCCAGTCGGGGTCGTTCTCGCATGTGATTTCCAGTGGCATCAGCGGCAGCTGCGCCAGGGCTTCGTTGAGTTTGCGTCCGAAGATATTGGTGCTGGTGGTGTAGAATACCCATTGGCGGCTTCCGTCACCGGTATATATGCCGGTGAGCACGGCTACGGGGTCTTTGTCGAAGGTGTCGGCCATAGCATCGGTGGCTTGTTCCATGAGTTTGGAGTCTTCGATGCCGGGCATGTCGTGACCTCCGTATTTCCATGTGATGGTTACGCGGATGCTGAAGCGAGGGTTGGTACGGAATTTTTCGATGTCGGCACGTCCGGTGACCAGGATATCATATCCTTCGTCGCTGATGGTGGGGCATGTCCAGTATTCTCCTTTCATAATATAGGGCGGGGTAGTTTCGAGTGTGGAATGAGGAATTGAGGAATTGAGGAATTGAGACCTTAGGGACTTTAAGGACTTTAGATCCTATTGTCTGAGGGCTCTGATTTCGAGAGCCGAGAAATAGAAGAAGCGAAAAGGACGGCGGGCGGATGTAAGCCGGGTTCTGTAAGCCCTCGGTATCCCGCGTGGGGACCGGACGGGGCCATGCACGTCATTTATCTGAGCGCCGTGTTGCCACGGCCGCTTTAGCAGTCTACCCCCCGGCAATGGACGAGCAGCCCTTAAATGCCGGTATATTTGACCTTGCAACCCATAAGGTGTGCGGCGAGTCATGTCACCATGTCTCCCGGTGGGCTCTTACCCCACCTTTTCACCTTTGCCGACATCGTCGGCTGTTATTTTCTGTCACACTACTCTGCCGTTTCCGACAGCTTGCCGTTAGCAAGTATGGTGCTCTGTGTTGCCCGGACTTTCCTCCCGTCTGCGCAGGTCGGCCTCGCGGTCGGTCTGCCGGACGAGCGACGCGCCTCTGCCCGTCGTCGTTTTCTCTTCGTCTATATGTTTGGCGTCTGTTTAGACGTATCCTTTAATGATGCCGCGTTTGCTGTTGCGGACAAACATGATGATTTCGTCGCGTTCGGGGGTGGCCGGCAGCTCGGCTTCGATGCGGGCGACGGCGTCTGAGACGTTCAGTCCCGAGAGATAGAGGTAGCGGTATATGTCCTGTATCTCGCGTATGGTGTCGCTGGAGAAGTTGCGTCGGCGCAGGCCGATGCTGTTGATGCCGGCGTAGGATATGGGTTCGCGTGCGGCTTTGACATATGGGGGCACGTCTTTATTGATGAGTGCGCCGCCTTGTATCATGATGTGCGAACCCAGGTGGCAGAATTGGTGTACCAGTGTTCCGCCGCCGATGATGGCGTAGTCGTCTACGATGACTTCGCCTGCCAATTGTGTGGCGTTGGAGATGATGATGTTGTTGCCTACGCAGCAGTCGTGTGCTATGTGCGAGTAGGCCATAATCAGACAGTTGTTGCCCACGACGGTGCGGCCTTTGGAGGCTGTGCCGCGGTTGACGGTGACGTATTCGCGCAGGGTGGTGTTGTCGCCGATGACGGCGTAGGTTTCTTCGCCTCTGAATTTGAGGTCTTGGGGTATTGCGCCTATGACGGCACCGGGGAATATGGTACAGTTGCGGCCTATGCGTGCGCCTTCGAGGATGGTGACGTTGGAGCCTATGCGTGTGCCTTCGCCGATTTCGACGTTTTGGTCAATGGTGACAAAGGGGTCGATGACGACGCTGGGGTGTATCTTGGCTGCGGGATGTACGTATGCTAAGGGCTGTTTCATTTGTTCTTGATGATTTGTGCCATAAATTCGCATTCGGCCACGAGTTTATCGCCTACGAAGGCGCGGCCTTTCATGACGGCGCATCCGCGACGTAGCTCGGTCATGAAGGACACGTGGAATAGGAGTGTGTCTCCGGGGACGACTTTTTGGCGGAATTTCACATTGTCTATTTTCATGAAGTATGTCGAGTAGCGTTCCGGGTCGGGCACGGTGCCGAGCACGAGCAGTCCGCCGGTCTGGGCCATGGCTTCAATCATGAGTACGCCGGGCATTACCGGTTCCTGTGGGAAGTGCCCTTGGAAGAATGGTTCGTTGGCGGTGATATTTTTCACGCCCACGATATAGCTTTCGCTGCGTTCGATGATTTTGTCCACCAGCAGGAAGGGGTAGCGGTGGGGCAGTAGGGCGCGTATCTGGTTGTTGTCCAGTATGGGGGTGGCGTTGGGGTCGTACACGGGCGCTATGGCGTCCATACGGCGCACATCGCGGCGCAGTTTCTTGGATAGTTGGGTGTTGATGGTGTGCCCGGGGCGGGTAGCGATAATACGGCCGCGTAGCGGGGCGCCTATCAGGGCGATGTCGCCTATGATGTCGAGCAGTTTGTGGCGTGCGGGTTCGTTTTCGTGCGTCAGGGGTGTCTCGTTGATGTATCCGTACTCGGTGACGCATTTGTGCTGTACGCCCATGATGTCGGCGATATGGTCCAGCTTGTCTTGGCTCAGGGGCGAGTCGTAGATGACTATGGCGTTGTCGAGGTCGCCGCCCTTGATGAGGTTGGCGGCCAGCAGTTGCTCTATCTCGCGCACGAACACGAAGGTACGACTGGCTGCAATTTCGTCGGCGAAGTCGCTCAGGTGTTCGAGGCTTGCGTACTGGTTGTGCAGTACGGGTGAGTCGAAGTTGATCATCACATCGGCGGTGAATTCTTCGTCGGGTAGTACTATGATTTTGGAGCCTGTTTCGGGGTCGGAGACCTCTATCTTGTGGCGGACGACAAAGAATTCTTTGTCGGCATCTTGTTCTTGGAGTCCGGCTTGGGCTATGGCGTGGGTGTATATTGCGGCGCTGCCGTCCAGTATGGGCATCTCGGGGCCGTCCACACTGATGAGTACGTTGTCTATTCCGGAGGCATAGAGCGCGGCCATGGCGTGCTCTATGGTGCTGACGGTGATGTCAGGAGCGATGCCGATGACGGTGCCGCGGCTGGTGGCTACGACGTTTTCGGCCACAGCGGGTATTATTGGCCGATCTTCGAGGTCGACGCGTTGGATTTTGTATCCTGTGCCTTCGGCTGCGGGGTTGAAGGTTGCCGTGATATTGAGGCCTGTATGCAGCCCTTTGCCTTGGAGCGTAAAGGGCTTGGCGAGCGTGAGCTGTTTCATTGTGGCGTATATGGTGTTATATATTGTTTCGTACTTTACTGTTGCTTGGCGGATTTTTCGAGGGCGCCGACGCGGTCAAAGAGCTGGCCCAAGCGGCGTATGTATGCGGCTTGACGGGCAAATTCGCCGGCGGGCACTGCGGGGTATCCCATGATGCGGCTGCCGGGGGCGACGTTGTTGGGTACGCCCGATTGGGCGCCTATTTGTGTGCGGTCGCCCACGGCGATGTGCCCGGCGATGCCCACTTGTCCGCCCACCATACAGTGGCTGCCTACGTGTGCACTGCCTGCTATGCCGGCTTGTGCGGCCACCACCGTGTGCTCGCCTACGGTGACGTTGTGTGCCACCTGTATCAAGTTGTCCAGCTTGGTGCCGCGGCCTACGCGGGTGGCGCCCATGGTGGCGCGGTCCACGGTGGTATTGGCTCCTATTTCGACGTCATCGCCTATCTCGACGATGCCCATTTGGGGTATTTTATGGTAGACGCCTTCGCTGTCGGGTGCAAAGCCGAAGCCGTCGGCTCCTATGACCACGCCGGCATGGATGATGCAGCGTGCCCCGATATGGCATCCGGGATATACGCGGCTTCCGGGGTAGAGCACGGTGTCTTCGCCTATGACGGCGCCGTTGCCTACGTACACTTGGGGATAGATCTTGGCGCCGCGTCCTATGACGGCGCCTTTGCCGATGTATGCAAATGCGCCGACGTATGTCTCCTTGTCTATGGCGACGTCTTCGGCTATGTAGCTGGGCTGCTCGATGCCGACGGGGTGCTGTGTCATGGCTGCGGCGGCCATTTCCATGAGCTTGGTGACTGCGCCGTAGGGGTCGGCCACGCGTATCATGGTGGCTTGTACGGGACGCTCGGGCACGAATGTATCGGCCACGAGCACTATCGACGATTGAGTGTCGTAGATGTAGTGTGTGTATTTGGGATTGGCAAGAAAAGACAGTGCGCCGGGATGCCCTTCTTCGATTTTGGCAAAGGTGCTGACTGCGGCTTTGGGGTCGCCGTCAACGGTACCGCCGATAAGGGCTGCTAACATTTCTGCTGTAAATTGCATGTGTCAAGTCGTGTATGATTCATATGAATGCGACCGCAAAAATACGCAAAATAAACGATATAGCCAAGGGGGTGTGTCGTAATTGGC
>DAAP01000046.1 GCA_001701165.1 Bacteroidales bacterium H4
GGTCTGACGCACGGGGTACTCGACCCCGTCTATCTTAATGATTGTCTCCATTGCTTACCCCGCCGCGTTAGTTGTCAAGCCTGTGCCGTCAAAGGTCACCGCGCCGGTGTTCTCAAGGTCGAGGCTGTAGGTCACATCATCATTGGCGGGCATGGTGTGGTCGCACTTGGTGATGACGAAGCTACCCGACAGATAGGGCTTGGTGTCATTGGTACGCTCGAAGCATTTCACCGTCACGGGCGTTGCGGCAGCGGCCAACGCCATCAGTGCGGCCAAGCCGTTCTCCCCTTCGCCGTAGTAGTGCAGCCCCTCGCACGAAATAGACACGGACCGATTATTTGGCCAATTGCGCGATATTTAGTACTTTTGTCGCTGTTTTGGATATAATAGAAATATATAAAAGGCGAGTAATTGCTGTTGTGCTGTTGGCGTCTAATGCGTATGCAGCAGCGATGCCCGATGCAGAAATCGACGTACCGAGTGATACGGCCGTGTCGATGACTATGGTCGCGGACTCTATTACGGTCAAAAAGCCGGGGCTGATTCAGCGCGTAATCGACTATTTTACCGATGCAAACAAGGAACATCCCGACAAGGCTTTTGACATCAGCTTTATCGGTGGACCGGAATACTCTTCGGAAACCGGTTTCGGCGTGGGCATCATCGGCTCGGGATTGTACACGGCAGGCAAACAGTGGCGTACGGACACGGTGACGCCCAAATCCAATGTTTCGCTGAAATTTGAGGTGGCTACACACCAGTACTATAAAGGCGGCGCCGAGGGCATACATATATTTTCCAAGGACCGTATGCGCCTGATATATGACACATATTTCTATTCGTTCAAGGACAAGATGTGGGGTATCGGATACGACATGGGAAGTGATGATGCCAACGAGAGCGTGTTCAAACGTTTGGAAGCACGTGTAAAGTTAGATTATGTCGTGCGTTTGGGTCCCAATATGTTTTTAGGACCTTCGGGTATGTTTACGTATGCCAATGCGCGACGTGTGGATAATCCCGAACTGTTGTGTGGTCAGAAAGACAAAATTTACACCACCGGCTTGGGCCTGACGCTTTTGCTGGATTCGCGTGACTTTGCGCCCAATGCTTATAGAGGGGTGTATGTCAAGGTCGACCAGGTTTTCAACCCATTGTTCATGGGCAACAAGTACGCCTTTTCGTATACCGAGGCCATAGCGGCAGTCTATTGCCGGGCGTGGCGCGGCGCGGTGATAGCGCCTATGGTGCATGCGCGTTTCACCTACGGAGATACGCCGTGGAGTATGATGTCCACTTTCGGCGGGTCGCACTATATGCGCGGTTATTATGAAGGCCGCTATCGCGACAAGTGTGCCATGGATGCGACTGTCGAGTTACGTCAGCATGTGTGGGGCCGCAACGGCATCGTTGTATGGTTGGGCGCCGGCACGATATTTCCTAATTTTGCTGCTCTACGCCTTGATAGGGTTCTGCCAAACGGTGGCATCGGATACCGCTGGGAATTCAAGAAGAGGGTGAACGTACGTCTTGACGTGGGCTTTGGCCGTGGCGAAAAAGGTGTAAATTTCAGTATCAACGAGGCCTTCTGAGTGTTCAGATGTCGGAATGGCCGCGCTGCAAAGAGTGTAATACACTGACAACGTGTGCAAGTATTGTGTACCAAGTCGTAAAGTCGACCAAGCCGCGAAGACGTGAATAGCATTCATACACATCAAAAAACAGAATGTAAGCACAACTGCAACTGCAAGTATAACATATAATGGCAATGATTCCGAAAGTCACAAAATATTTCAAAGATAAGAGTTGTTCGCTCTGGCAGCTGGTCACTTCGCCCGGTTTTTGGGCGATTGCACTTCCTATAGTGTTAATAGTGCCAAATATCGGACTTGTAATCACCGAGAGCGACAGTCTTGGATCTAAGATTACCAATATCTTGCTGCCTTTGGGTGTGTATTATGTATTGACCAGTTTATCAATACGCATAGGTCGCACGATTTTGCTGATGCTGCTGTTTATGATACTTGGAGCCTTCCAAGTGGTGCTGCTGTACCTTTACGGCGAGAGTATCATTGCCGTGGACATGTTCCTTAACCTGGTGACCACTAACGTGAGTGAGGCCACAGAGCTTCTGTCAAATTTGAAGATGGCCATTTTCACCGTGTGCATTATATATTTGCCATGTATTTTGGCCGGCATTTACTTGATTGTAAAGCGTCGCTATGCCCCTGTGCATGTTTTGATACGTTGTCGCCGTGTCGGTATCAGTCTTGTGGTTGTGGGAGTGCTTTCGCTCATGGTGACGTGGCTGGCGGATAACGGATATCGTCCTCGTCGCCAGGTCTTTCCGTATAACGTCTGCGAAAACATGGTGACGGCAGTACGTCGCACCCACGAGTCTCTCAAGTATTATACGACATCCAATACATTCAGTTATCGGCCCACGTCAACGCGTTCCAAGGACTTGCGCGAGGTGTATGTGTTGGTGTTGGGCGAGACTTCGCGTGCTGACAATTGGCAGATTATGGGCTATGGACGTCCCACTAATCCGCGACTGAGTCATCGTGCTGACATCTATGCTTTTGACCACGTGCTCAGCGAAATCAACACTACACACAAGAGTGTGCCCATGCTCCTGAGTTATCTCACGCCCGAAACCTTCGGAGACTCGGTGGCGCATACTCGTAGCGTTTTGGCTGCTTTCAACGACTTGGGCTACCATACGGCGTTTTTGTCAAATCAGCGGCGCAATCACTCATATATAGAGTATTACGGAGCTGAGGCGCGTACGGTGCATTACATATCCGATGATGGAGGCCCGCAACTGGATGGAAATCTGCTGGCGCCAATGCGGCGCATAATCGAGACTTCGCCATCTAATAAGGTCTTCATCGTGCTACATACATACGGCTCGCATTTCGAGTATAACAAGCGCTATCCGCGCGAGGAGGCAGTATTCCTTGACGACCGCGCTTCCGGTGCTTCGGCGCAGAATCGTCCCGACTTGGTCAATGCTTACGATAATACCATTGTGTATACGGACAAGTTGTTAGACGAGGTCGTTTTGGCTCTTGACTCCTTGGACGTGCCTGCCGTGATGGTCTACACCTCGGATCATGGCGAGGACATCTTTGATGATGCTCGCGGCCGTTTTTTGCACGCTTCTCCCACTCCTACATATTACCAGTTGCATGTACCCATGCTGCTATGGACTTCGGGTGAGTATGCCGCCTTGTTCCCTGAAAAAATCAAGGCCATGCGCCGCAATGCCCATTGTTACGTATCGTCCACACGCAGTCTTTTCCATACCATTCTTGACATGGCTGGTATAGACAGCCCTCAGTACGACCCGTCGCTGTCAGTGATGTCCGGGGTGTACCGCTCGCCACAGGCGCGCTATCTCAACGATTATAATGAGTCAATAATGATGAATTGTTCGGGCTTGCGTAGTCCGGATTTTGAGCAGATGCGTCGCCATGGTTTTCCGGTATTCCCGGCCGATTGATTAGTCTTGGACGAGAGAGGGTAGGGATTCGACATTTTCCGGTTACAGTTGCAGCAAAGATGCGTGCGCTGTTTGTGTCCGCGACGAGCCGCAGGGTAATGGGAACATCTGTCGTGTGATTACGCGTAGTTACAAATAAGACATACAGAGAATGAAAACAATACTGATGGCGGTTGGCACCATGGCAGATACATCGCTACGTGCAGTGACCGAGAAGATGGTGGAACGCATAGAGCATTTCATGCCTTTCGAGTACCGCGAGTTGGCAGATGTCAAGGCCACGCGCTCGATGACCGAAGAGCGACAAAAAGAAGCTGAGGGACAGCGTATACTCGCGTCCATAGGTCCCGGCGACTGCGTGATGCTATTAGATGAACACGGCAAGATGCTCACTTCGCGTGAGTTTGCGGACGATGTTCAGCGCAAGATGTTGACGTTGCAGCGTAACCTGGTGTTTATTGTCGGAGGCCCATATGGTTTTTCGCCGGCAGTATATGCACGTGCCAATGGGCGCTTGGCGCTGTCGCGAATGACGATGACCCACGAGATGGCGCGTATGTTTTTTGCCGAACAGTTGTACCGCGCCGTCACCATCATCAAAGGACTGCCCTACCACCACGACTGAACGCAGTCAATAAAACGATTGTCAGCGGCGTATAATGGTGTGTCACTTGATATTGTATGATATACAACGTCGTGTCAATAATCGATGAGTGGCAGCTGATGAAATTTGCTAAATGAGTATTGGCGGCTATTGTTCGACGAGTAGGTCGCGGATGATGGCATCGCTTATCAGCCATTTGTCTTGAGGTATGCGCACTGTCGTGCCTTCGCGTACCAAGGCGCTGCAATGTGCTGCCAAGTTTTCGAATTTGTGACGAAATCGATCGGGTAGCCGTTGTGTGTCTAATCCTTTGTTGGTGCGTAGTGCGGTGAATATCATATCGTTGACGCGGTCAGCATCGCTTTCGTCCTCGATGCTGTATGCGGTGTGTCCTGCAGCGATGTCTTTGAGATATTGTGTAAGGTTGGGCGCATTGGCTCGCCTCGTATGTCCGTCCCAACTATGCGCTCCGGGGCCAAGTCCGATATAGGGCGTCATATCCCAGTAGTGCGAGTTGTGTACAGCGGTATGCCCCTGAAGTGCGAAATTGGAAATCTCGTAATGTAAGTATCCGGCTTGTGCAGTGTATTTGCATAACATGTCATACATTAGGACGTATAAATTGTCATCGGCCGGCTTCCACTTGCCGGCGGACGCAGCTGCGTATAAGCGTGTACCGGGCTCGAGAGACAAAGCATAAGCAGACAAGTGTTGTGGGCGTCGTTCGATGAGCTTGTCCAGCGTCGAATGCCACGAATCGAGATCCTGTCCGGGAAGCCCGTATATTACATCGAGACTAATTTCGGAAATACCGGCATCTTGCAGGGTCTCCACCGCGTGCAGTGCAGTGGCCCCATCGTGTCGACGTCCGATACGTTTGAGACATTCATCATCAAGGCTTTGCACGCCCATGCTGATTCGGTTGATTCCCATATCCCGCCATGCTTTAACGTTATCAGGGGTAACATCTTCGGGGTTGGTTTCGAGGGTAAATTCGTGTAATCTTTGTGTCGGAAGCGCCTCAATGATATGTCGTAACAGTTTGGGCGCAAGTATCGAAGGTGTTCCACCGCCGATATATATAGTTTCAAAAGGCCCTGGTACTTCGTGGCGGCGCAGCCGCCATTCGATGGTCAGTGCCTGCACGTATTCCTCGACAGCGCGTGCGTACGGCATCGAATAGAAATCGCAGTAGGCACATTTGCTGTGGCAAAATGGTATGTGCACGTATATTCCGGCCATCACCAAATGGATTTGACCTTACGATCGCATAGTTTCAGAAATGCGCAGTAGGTACAATTGCTCTGATTCTCTGATTGGGAAAATGGTGTATGGTCATCGAAAATGCAACTGATTATATTCTCGAATTTTTCCATAAATTCGGCTACTTCGTCTTGTAGATGCGATTGTAGAGGTTTTGCTTTTGTCTTGCCAACCTTAATCTGGTCCACATTTGGGTCAAGGTCATCGGTGAAAGATTTTCGTATAAGGTATATTTCGGGCTTGATGCCGCGCGTTGACGGCTCTGCTTGGCGTATCCAATCGAATTCGGCGTTGTCTGCAAAGTGTTCGGTTTTATTTATCAATGCATCGCCGGGGTTATCTCGGACCATGCACTCGAAGGCGTGAGCGTATGTCAGTAGCTGAAATATGGCATCGTTGCGTTTGTCGCGGTCGCTTTCGAAGAGATGTGAAACGCTTGTCGCATTGCGTCTATCATTTCCGGTTTTGTAGTCGATGAAGCGGAGTTTGTTATAGCGTTCCTTGCAGTCATCCGGACGCTCGTCGTCCGGTTCGTTGATTAGGTCTATGCGGTCGATAATACCCTTGAAATTAAATGTGGTATCATCACTGATATTCCATTTGTATTGAAATTGGAACTCGGCGGCCTTGAACACGAAGGGCGTCTTGGTCCGGTCTTTTTCGAGTTGCCGTTTTATAAGCATAGTGATAAAATCGGACATAAGTTGTCCTTCGCCTGGCATAGCGTTGTATCCGCCTTTTTCGTAGCGATTGTTATAGTATATCTGATTAATTTTGTTGGATACAAGCAACTTGATGTCGTTATTGGTTTTCTCTTTAAGTATATCGTCGATAACGTCCTTAGTGATGACGATATCTTTGTGAGCTTCGAAAATGTCTTGCATCACTGCGTGTACTATTGTGCCGTAAGTCGAAGCCGAGATATAAGGCGTCACCTCATCATCGTCCTTAAAACCGCAGATGCTGCCCAGGAAGAACATTAGCGGACAAGCCAGATACTGCTTGAGGGCCGAGGGAGATAGATATCCACCGCCGTTTGCAGGGTCGCTGTTGAACACTTTCAGGCGCGAACACACAAAGTCATCCTTGGGCATCTCGACCTTACGTGGTTGTGCCATTTGCAGCTTTGGGCGCAGTTGCCGATGGTGTACTTTATCCTTTGGTAGGACGTGGCATAGTTGTAGTAGGTATCTTGTAATCTCACCCGAGCCGGCTTGACCTACACGCGAGTCGTAAACAAAGTAGGCGCGTCGGGCGCAGTTGAGTAATCGAAAGAGAAAATATCCGTATTGACTTTCGATGTCAGCAGCCGTTGGCAACCCATATCCGGCGCGGAGATTGGGAGGGATGATGGAGCGCAGCAGGTGGCGACGTGGAAATACGCGCTCGTTGGCAGACATAACAATGATGTTGTCGAAGTCGAGGTCGCGCGTCTCGAGTACGCCCATGATTTGTATGCCGCTCAGCGGGGTTCCGCTGAAATTGAGATTGAGCACACTGAAAATGCGTTCAACCATAATAAAGTAACTTCTTTCGCCCGGTTCGATGTTGTATCGGCGAGCCATCTCGAATACGGAGTGCATGGCGTTGCGGTAGGCCTGAAGTATACGCAATTCGTACGAAGACACGCCTATGCTGTCTTGCTGTTCATCCTCTGCGTCTTCCATGTCTGTGATGACGTGTGCGGCGATTCCGTTCGGCGTTGGGGTGGCGGTATCGTTCGATTCGGCGGCTTCTGCGGCGACTTGTGCCGCGCGTGTACGTGCAAGTTGTAATGTGAGGGTGTCGAGGACATTGGTGAAGTATCTTTCGACCTGCGACATGTCGCGATCATCGTTTACTTCTTCGAATATGGGCGCAAGTTGCGGCGCTGTATTCTTAAGCTTTTCAGTTGTATAGGTGAACTGGCGGTCGTTGAGCATATTGCGCAGGGCAATACAGTCATTGGCCGAAATAATTTGAGCATAGTAGTTGTAAGCCAAGGCTTCGATGTCGCCGCGGTAGAAGGTCCAGGTGTTGTTGCGCAGACGCGCGTTGAGGTGCATGGATACGATGCGGCGTATCAGCGAGGCGAAGGGCGTCTGTCGGCACGGAAGACCCATGGTGACATTGAGAGGGCGTATATCGGGGCTGATGGAGTACATCAACGGGGTGAGCAGGGCGCTGTCAGGCATAACCACGGCTGTATTGTCGGCGCGGCGATTGAGCACGCGGCGGCGCCCGTTGTGTTGTCCGGCCAAATCGTCCAATACATTGCCCACGTATTTGGCCTGCATGGTCTTGGAGGGCACACCGAGAATATTGATTTCGGGCGTTTGCCAATTTTCGATGCGCTCGAAGCCTTTGGGCATGGGATATTCGGACACGAGGGTGCGCAGGCGTCGCAGTGTGGCATTGTCTGCATCACGTGCTTGCGGAGGCAGGCATTCTACAGTATCCCAGAAGAATAGAGCCCTGTGGCGGTCGCGTAAAGTCTTGAAGATTGCTTGTATGGCGGCCGTGGAGCCATCGATACCGACAAAACATATTTGGTCGTAAGGGGTGCTTTCAAGACCTTGGGCACGTATCTTGTCCGCAGCTATGCGTTGTATCTGTCCCTTGAGGCCGCAGCCTTCATCGGCGAGACGGGTGGTGTAATGACGGTACAACTCAAGCATAATAGACCATAGCCGGATAAAGCGGAATTGTATGCTCTCGACTTTTTCGCCGTTTTCATCATTCTCTCCGTCAGTGTCATTTTCTCCGTAGGTTATATGTCTCCAAAAGTGGTCGTCATCACTTTCGGGACAGCAGCCCAGGATGCTTTGTACCGCCCGTTTTTGCTCGGGTGTGAGAAAGTTGCTCTTGATTTCCTTGTATCGCTTTAGGTTGATAAAGAGTTGTTCCGGGTCTATGAGATATGCGTCTACATCGCTGAAATCGTTGAGTATCATTTTACCCGGATGAGTAAAAGCGTCAAAGCCGAGCATTTTGTCCGGGTTGCCACCGGCTTGACGGAAGACGTATCGGTACGAGTCGTAAAGTTTGAATAATGCCTCTATGGACATAACTTCGGTAAGTCCGGAAGTTTTTTCCATAAATGCAGTAAGGGTCATCATTTTAGGCATGACTGTCGGGTATGTCAGGGCATCTTTTAGGTATGTACGGGCAAATATGATGCTACGCTTGTTTGGAAATATCATCCAAGTGCGGCTCATATCGCGTATGCCGCCGTTTGTCTCACCGGTTGTGGCGATATAGCGAGCCACGCGTCGTAGAAACCTGTTGTCTTTTGTCATGTCTGTTTGGATGGGATGTCAGTGATGAAGTGTTTGGAGTGTCTGATATTCTACTGTCTATCTTTTT
Source organism: Bacteroidales bacterium H4 (assembly GCA_001701165.1). GTDB lineage: Bacteria > Bacteroidota > Bacteroidia > Bacteroidales > Muribaculaceae > CAG-873. The sequence continues at coordinate 8,718 of DAAP01000046.1, forward strand.
TCAGCCCGTTTTGGATAGCCCTGCAGCTTCTTGTTGTAGCAGTGCTATTTCTTGATAAGCAATAGGATTACAGTGATGGTTATGTCGAAGAGGACAATTTTGGCGTTGGCGTTGGCGGCGATGTCCGTGGCTGCATCGTTGATGGTTTGGAAGAGATCTGTGGCATTTTTTTCGTTGATGAACGGCGAAAAACGTATGCTGAATTCGTTTTCACGATCGGTCATAACATTGAGCCGTGGGTCATGTAGATTGTTGATGAAATTTTCACGTATCATACGACTGCAATAGGCAAGGAAGCGCAGTATGCCTTCGCGTTTTTCGGCTGCGACTTCGACGGACCAGGCCTTGAGCGCACGCACGTCACGTTTATATGCGTTGCGCATCAGGCTTTTGAACCATTCAAGGTATTTGTCGGTGTCATCGTGCATTGCGCTTAGGGCAAGAGCACGATTGATACTGCCTTGAGCCAGCACGGCCACGCGCATGGCTGCTGCCGGATCCAATGAGGTGACATTGGAGATGTATGCAGCTACTTCGGCATCGCTATAGCGGTGGACCTTGATGCGTTGCACGCGCGAGTATATTGTGGGCAGTATTTCGCGCGGATTGTCCGAGGTCATGATGAATAACGTGTCGGGGTATGGTTCCTCGACTATTTTCAACATCTTGTTGGCTGTATCCTCGTTCATACGCTCCGGCAGCCACATAAGCACGCTCTTGTAGCGTGCCGAGTGTGCGGTGTAGGATAGACGACGTATAAGTTCATTGCCTTCCTCGACATAGAATTTGGGTTGGGCGTTGGTGTTATCAAGCATTGCCGGCCATCGGTCGAAGTCCATAAATGGATTTTGGTCCATAAATGTGTTGAATTCCTGACGGAAATCATCGCTGATGGTTGGCTTACTGTTTTTCTTGGCAACGGGGAAGGAGTATAGCGTATCTATGAATTGGTGCGCTTGGTGCTGGCGGCATGCCGGGCAGGTGCCGCAGCTATCGCCATCGTGCCTATTGTCGCATTGGATGTACTGAGCCAATGCGCGAGCTAAGGCAAATTTGCCGCAGCCTTCGGGACCTTCGAGCAGTAACGCATGCGGCAGTCGTCCGCTGTCCACCATCTGTGCAAGATCGCGCTTGATGTCACTATGTCCCGGAATATCGGCAAATTTCATGGTCTTCAGTTCTTTTGGGCTTCAATAGAATGGCGTCTGGCGGCACCTACAGCATTGAGGCCATATTTGACAATATATTCCTTGACTTCTTGGAAAAGGTCTGTGGCAAAGACAAAGTCGTTGAGTGCCTGATTGTCGGATGAGAAGATAAGGTCTTTATTGCCGGTCCATTCGCAGTAACCCTTGCTGATAAATACGATGTTTTCGCCGATGCCGAGCACCGAGTTCATGTCATGTGTGTTTATGACGGTGGTGATGTTGTATTCGTGCGTGATGTCGCTGAGCAGTTCGTCTATTAGTATAGATGTTTTCGGGTCGAGGCCGCTGTTGGGTTCATCGCAAAACAGATAGCGAGGATTCAGGGCAATGGCACGTGCTATGGCGACACGTTTTTGCATGCCGCCCGATATCTCGCTGGGATACTTGTTCTCGGCACCAAGTAGATTGACGCGCTCGAGGCAGAACATGGCGCGCTCGCGTATCTCGGCCTGGCTTTTGGATGTAAACATCACCAAGGGAAACATGACGTTGCCCAGCACTGTCTCGCTGTCGAAGAGCGCCGAGCCTTGGAAGAGCATGCCTATTTCCTGACGCAGGTCCTTGCGTTGCTGCTGATCCATGGATATGACATCACGCCCGTCAAAGAGTATTTCGCCGCTTTCGGGGGTGAGCAGTCCCACCAACGACTTCATGAGCACGGTTTTGCCCGAGCCGCTTTGTCCGATGATTAGGTTGGTTTTGCCTGTAGCGAAGGTGGCACTGACTTCGTGTAGCACGGTGCGCCCGTCAAAGGATTTGGTTATATCTTTTACCTCTATCATTGTAGTAAGAGTTTGGTCAACAGCACGTCGAACATTAATATCAGGATGCTACTGGACACTACGCCATTGGTGCTGGCTTTGCCGACTTCGAGGGCGCCGCCCTTGACATTGTAGCCGTAAAAGGACGATACCGAGGTTATGATGAAGGAGAATACCAAGCATTTGATCAGGCCATACCATACGTACCATTCGATGAAGAGAGCCTGCAGTCCGTAGACATAGCGCGATACGGTAATGATGTCCGTGAACACGGCTACCAAGTAGCCGCCAACGAATGCGGTGCCTATGGAGAATATCACCAGGACCGGCATAAACAGCAGGAATCCTAATACCTTTGGCAATACGAGATAGCTGGCCGAATTGACGCCCATAATTTCGAGGGCGTCAATTTGCTCGGTCACACGCATAGTGCCTATTTCCGAGGCGATGTTGGACCCGACTTTGCCCGCAAGTATCAGACATAGTATCGAGTTGGAAAACTCAAGAAGCACGATGTCGCGCGTTGCAAGGCCTACGGTGTAGCTTGGAATTAGCGGCGAGGCTATGTTCAGCTGCATTTGTATGGCAATGACTGCACCGATGAACACCGAGATAATCATTACCAACGGTATCGAATCGATGCCCAATTTCATGATTTCGGCGACGGTGCGCTTGAAAAACACCTTCCACTTCTCAGGCAGGGAGAATACGCGTTGCATAAAGATGCAGTAACGTCCAAAGGTGGCTAATGAATTGGCTAAAAGCATATTGTAGTGTTGTCTTGTTTCATCGTTGTGTCGTTCGGCCTTGGACTGCGGTTTATAGTGACCTCATGTCGAGTCGCGAAAGTAGTGTGGTGTGCAGCACGTGCCTACGCTCGGCCAAATATTGTACAAAAATACGGTTTTTTGGCGAATGAGCCAAGCGTTTTCTCTGTCGTTATGTGCCATTGGACAGTATTCGCGCCGTTTAGGCAACTTTTACTTGCGGCATTGGTACATGGCGGTGGAGAAATATGATGTGTATTATGGCTTGAGAATGCCGGTAGCGGCGAAGAAACGTCGGTAGTATACGGCTTTGGCTTCGAGGGCCATAGGGTAGGCGCGTGAAGTTGATGGCAGACGCCAGATTTCCAGGCTATCGAAGGCGGCGTGCATACCCATAGACGGTACGGATGTACCGGTCTGTGCGGCTACAATCTCGGCGGCTTTTTGTCCTGTGGTTGCTATGGCACGCAGATCGTGTATTTGTGCAGCCAATGCCGGTATGTCGCGCATACGCAATACTTCAAGATCCTTGTCTGAGGCAGTGCCGTGTGTGCGTCGTGCGTCTAATACGGTGTCGCTTAGCGCTATACCATATGTGTCAAGTAGCGATTTTATTCGATTGAGCTTGAATGTGCGCGTTGTTTTGTCGTATAGAGCCGTTGCATCGTCTTCGAATATTATACCCATAATCCGCCAAAAGTCATTGGTGGCGTTGGGATAATAAAAGTCCATACTCCAACGGTGTGATCCCGGCGGAAAAGTGCCGAGCAGCAATACGTGTGCGCCCTCCGGGACGTAAGGTCCCCACGGGTGATGTTCGACCGGTATAGATGTATTCTGTTGCATATATGTGCGTTAGTGTTGTTTATGACGTGAAGTAATGCACATCTGAATACTCGCCGGCGGCATAGGCTTGTAAGCCGTTAAAGAATTACTAAATCTACCGGGAGAACACCCATATGGGGCATCTCAATATAGTCGGCAGATGGTAATGCCGCCATTATTCGTCTCGTGGTGTATGTACGTCAAATGGGTTTTCACTGAATATCGGTGTTTTTTTTGCTTCACGAGCATCATCAATAGCTTCTACGATATTCGAAAGGATTTCTAAGCAACGATAGAATAGTAATGTCCAATGCGGACTGTTGTCTTTGGTCTTGGGCCACAATCTTCCGTTGTAGATAATCCCGTTACAACACATATCACGAGCTATATCGTATTCACCGGCTTTGGCAAAGGCGCAGACGACCAATGTATACTGTACCATATCGCATCGATGCAAGAAGGTTTCGTCGGCATATATGGCGTTGACTACGTAGTTGTACTTGCATGCGTTGAAGGCGTTGACAATCAGGGTGGATGTCCACCATTCCGGTATTTCGTTATGGCTGTATTCCTCCAAAATCCAAAGCATTATTGCGTATCCGGCTATGGCGGCTTTGATCGTGTCCAACGTCTTGATAGCTTCGTACCAATCGGAGGGTGAAACTTTTTCCTTGGCTTCCGGCGACATGAACGCTTGTTTTATTGCCTTGAGACAAGGTTTATGGCCTACCACGAAGTAATTTGAGACGAGGGCCTCATAGTCTAAGGGGTTGGCTTGGAGGCGTCCGTTGATGTAAGCGGCAGCCTCGTCCTTGCGACCATGCGCAACGAGCGAACGGATATACAGACGCGAGATTTCGCCATCGTCCGGTATGGCTCGGATTATTTCGGACAACTCGTCAGGATTGCCATCGTTGTGGTATATTTTCAGAAACTTATGCTTTAAGGCTTGTCTGTTTTCCGGATCCATAGCCAGTATGGTCTCTATTGTGTCGTCGGTATCGGCATCTTCGGCGTGGCTGTTGATCTGGGCATCCAGCAGCAATTCCCAGTAAGAGAGTATGAAAGGTTTTTCACTTACCAGTTTTTCGATTATAGGTACTGCGCGAGCGTATTCATACTGTTCGAGCAGAGACATAGCCAATTCGTAGAGCAGGCATGCACGATTGTTCGAACAATCGGCCACGCGCTCCAGGTTTTGCTCAAGCCAGTCAAGACAATCGCAATGGTGAGCCGTGTCTACAAAGTGTATGGTTTCCTCGTCGTCCATTTTTGGATTGCCGGCGAGTATACGCTCCAATGCAGCGATGGCGTTGTCGCTATCACTATCACTATCATTGATAAAGCCTTCTTGGATAGCGATAAGGCGTTGAAGCAATGGACGGTCGGGGGCATCGCCGCCATGGTCACGTAAAAAGTCGCTTGCGGCTTGAGGATACATGCCGCTATAAAATATCAACCGCCTTTGTTCCATATCCTTGCTTTCGGGGAAATAGCGTGCTGCGTACATAAGGGCCTCTATACGTACGTATTCATCACTCATATCTCCTGCATAGTCAAAGATTTCTACGATGTCATCGTGGCCAAAGAAGTCCTTATGCTCGGAGTCATGAAGGTATTGGCGAAATCTGGCGATGAGTTCGTCGCGTTCGTAATCTGTTCCTTCATCCATAATGCTGTGCGGTTGTATTTTGTGGGCGTTGGAGTTTGGTTTATATTGTAAGCGTCTGACTTGTAGTGTGGATACTTGGAAAATGTATGGCCGCACATGTCATGTGTGGCTATGTGCGGCCGTAGCCTAAACCGGATTATTTCTTGGAGACTTTTTCCCAGCTATCCTTGAGGGCGATAGTGCGGTTGAATACCGGATGCCCGGGTGTGCTGTCATAGTCGGGCGTGAAGTATCCCACGCGCTGGAATTGCAGCTTGACGCCGCGTTTGGCGTTTTCGGCTACGAATGGTTCCACCTTGGCGTGCTCGATAACTTTGAGCGAGTCCGGGTTGAGCATCTCGCGGAAATCGCGTTCGGTCTCTGCCGCAGGATTCTCGACATTGAACAGTCGGTCGTATAGGCGTACCTCGGCGTCCACGGCATGCTGTGCCGACACCCAGTGGAGAGTGCCTTTGACTTTACGTGCCGCGCCCGGTGCGCCGCTGTGGGTATCCGGGTCGTAGGTACAGTGTATCTCCACGATGTTGCCTTCGGCATCCTTGACTACGTCTTGGCATTGCACGATGTACGCGCCTTTGAGACGAACTTCGCCGCCAGGGCACATGCGGAAGTACTTCTTGGGCGGGTTTTCCATGAAGTCTTCGCGCTCGATAAGTATTTCACGGCAGAAAGGCATGGAGTGTGTCCCGGCGCCTTCCTGTTCGGGGTTGTTGTCCATCTGTACCATTTCTACCTTGCCTTCCGGGTAGTTGGTGATGATTACCTTGACAGGATTTAGCACAGCCATGACGCGCGTGGCTATGCGGTTGAGGTCCTCGCGCACGGCAAATTCGAGTAGGCTGACGCTGTTGAGAGCCTCGTATTTGGTATATCCTATGGTATCAATAAAATTGCGTATGGATGTAGGGGTAAAACCGCGGCGACGCATGCCCGAGATTGTTGGCATACGCGGGTCATCCCATCCGGCTACGAGCCCTTCCATTACCAGCTGGCGCAGTTTGCGCTTGCTCATGACAGTATATGTAAGATTGAGACGGTTGAACTCGATTTGTCGCGGACAGTAGTTGCCGTCCTTGGCCAATTCTTTGACGAAATACTCGTACAGCGGACGATGGGGGACAAATTCGAGTGTACATATCGAGTGGGTGACGCCTTCGAAGAAATCGCTTTGCCCATGGGCGAAGTCGTACATCGGGTACACCTTCCACTGAGTGCCTGTGCGGTGGTGGGGAGTCTTGATAATGCGGTACATTATCGGGTCACGGAAATGCATATTGTCGGATGCCATATCTATCTTGGCTCGCAGTACGCGTGAGCCTTCCTCGAATTCGCCGGCGTTCATGCGGTGGAACAGGTCGAGGTTCTCCTCGGGGGTACGGTCGCGGTAGGGGCTGTTGATACCCGGAACTGTAGGCGAGCCTTTTTGTGCGGCTATTTCCTCGCTGCTTTGGTCATCGACATATGCTTTGCCCTCACGTATAAGGCGCTCTGCCAAGGCATACAGCTGCGGAAAGTAGTCCGAAGCATAATACTCACGGTCGCCCCAGTCGAAGCCAAGCCAATGAATGTCTTCGCGTATCGAATCTACGTACTCGACATCTTCCTTGACGGGGTTGGTGTCGTCAAAGCGCAGGTTGCAGGTGCCGCCGAATTTTTCGGCTATGCCGAAGTCCATGCATATAGCCTTGGCATGGCCTATGTGCAGGTAGCCGTTGGGTTCGGGGGGGAAGCGCGTGTTCAGGCGTCCGTCGTTTTTGCCGGCTTGCAAGTCGTCATATACTATCTGTTCGACAAAGTTCATTCCTTTTTTCTCGTTGGTGTCGTTGGTCTCGGTATTATCTGCCATGATGTATATGTTTGTTGTTTTTGTGTATGTGCTTGTATGTATATATTTATGCTTGCGTCAGCGTTTGCATATTTCTGATAAATCTAAGATTCAGTCCACTTTGTGTAAATCGTGTCCCATAAGCTGCTTCTTGGTGTGCATGTAGAAGCGGTTGTAGTTGTTAGGCTCGATTTCTATGGGCACGTTTTCCACAATTTCGAGGCCGTAGCCTTGAAGTCCTATGCGCTTGACCGGATTGTTGGTGAGCAGTCGCATCTTGCGCACGCCTATCATGTTGAGTATCTGTGCACCCACGCCGTAGTCACGTTCGTCGGCTCGGTGTCCTAAGTGTATGTTTGCTTCCACGGTGTCCATGCCTTGTTCCTGGAGTTTGTAGGCGCGTATTTTGTCCATGAGTCCGATGCCGCGTCCTTCCTGGCTCAGGTAAATGACGGCGCCGCGTCCTTCCTTTTCGATGGCACGCAGGGCTTGGTGTAGTTGCTCACCGCAGTCGCAGCGCTTAGATCCGAAGATGTCGCCGGTGGCGCAGGACGAGTGTACACGCACCAGTACCGGGGTCTCCGGGTCGGAGGCGATGTCGCCCTTGATGATGGCTATGTGCTCCAAGCCGTTGTCTTTTTGGCGGAAGGGTATGAGGCGGAAGTGCCCGTAGACAGTGGGCATGTCCACTTCCGGGCCCATCTCGACAAGGCGTTCGTGTTCCAAACGATAGTGTATCAAATCGCGTATCGACACTAACGGCATGCCCCATTTTTGTGCCATGGCATATAGTTGCGGCAAGCGAGCCATAGATCCATCTTCGTTCATTACCTCCATGAGTACGCCCACGGGCTGTAACCCTGCCAAGCGAGCCAAGTCTACGGCCGCCTCGGTGTGTCCCGCACGTCTGAGCACGCCTTGCTCTTGGGCATATAACGGATTGATGTGGCCCGGACGGCCGAAGTCGTCGGGCTTGGCTTCCGGATTGGCCAGCGCATTGAGCGTTGCGCAGCGGTCGTGCGCGCTTACGCCGGTGGTGCATCCTTTCAGTAGGTCTACGGTGACGGTGAATGGAGTGCCCAACATCGAGGTGTTGTCTTCGACCTGGCGGTCAAGCTCCAATTGGCGGCAACGCGAAAGCGACATCGGAGCGCACAGCACGCCTCGTGCATTGTGAAGCATAAAATTGACCTGCTCCGGCGTGATTTTCTCTGCGGCAACGATGATGTCGCCTTCGTTTTCGCGGTCTTCGTCGTCCACCACGATAATCATCTCGCCACGTCCGAAGGCGGCGATGGCATCCTCTATGGTACTCAGTCGTATGTTATCTTGCTCGCTCATATTGTTTGGTGATAGGCTATTGTAGTGTTGGGGCGTTGGAGTTCTCAGAATACACGGAGCACTCATGGTCCTCTATGCTCTCTGTGTCCTCGGAGGCTGCATCGTTCTCGGTAACTTCGCCGTTTATTCGTGTGATAAGATTTTCGAGTGTCATAATCACGGATGGGATGTCGCGGCGACGTACCCGCATCGGAATTTCGTTGAGGAGATGTATAACGTATATATCCTTGGAATTATGTAAGTACTCGATTACGGACTCTAATTCGGGCGCGAGAGGTGCTGTCGCACTTCGTAAAGTATAGCGCGAGTACCAGGGCACTGTCTGTGCCGAAGTCTCGCGGTAGGCCGCGATGAGCGCATGCAATCGAGGTGTTATTTCGGTCGGAACAACTTCTTCAAAGGTGAATTCCTTGGTCTCAAGATTGCGGCTCTCGCGTGCAAACAAGCGCATGAGTTGCGAAGGACGCTTAATCTTTTCATTGAGTTTGCGCAGCCAGTCAAAGTCAAGCATCGATGTATCGCCTACGGCTTTGTAGGTGAAGAATATTCCAAGTGGAGTCATAACCATGGTGCTCAACCAGATGCCGAACCATACGGCGGTCTTGCCATCGCGCGCCATCTTATATCCGGAATTGTCAAAGATGAAGTATACGATAAATAGCAATACGCTCAGCACCAGCGGAGTGCCTATGCCACCTTTTTTGACTATGGCTCCTAACGGTGCTCCGATGAAGAAGAATATGATGCAAGCTATGGACAGCGTAAACTTCTTCTGCATCTCTATGTCGTGTTTGCGCATGGACTTCTCCTGATCCAACAGCACCGTACTCTTGAATTCGTACTCGCTGCGCACGCGCTGTACCTTGGCCAGAGCCTGTGTCAAGTAAGATCGTGCCATAGATGCATTGGGGCGGGCAAAAACACTATCCACGTTTATAGGTCGGCGTGGATGTACGGGCGGTCGTGCAATTCGTTCCAACTTATGGTTGACATACTGCTGAGTATAATAGGGTAGTCCCAGATATGGTGTCTCCTTGATTTCGGTGCCGAAGACCCGGCCGATGCTGTCCACCTTGGATTGTATTGAATCAATGGCATGCGACAGCTCTGAGATATTCATGCCCACGTATTGTGAGCGTATGCCTTGTTCGTTGAGTCGGTTGAAGTTCGCGTCAAAAGGGAAGTATACTTTCTTGTCGTCAAAACTCTCGCGACGGAAGGGCATAAATCCCCGGCTGTTGTTACCCAGCGAATTGTCGGTGAAATTCTCGAAAAGTTCGCCGTGGTACAGGTGCAGGAACAACTGTGTCTTGTCTTGCGTGAACATCATCTTGGCGCTATCGGCAAGAATGATGCGCGAATTGTCTATGCCACGGCTTACATCGTAAATAATCATGTCGTGCAGCATACCGGTGTTGCGGTCCTTGCGTTCGACATAGATGTTCATATCAGGGATGTCGCTGTAAAAAGATTTCTCCGGTATTTCCAGCTCCGGGCTTTTTTGCCGCATCGAAAATAGCAGCGTCCACATCTTGGTCTGCGCCACCGGCAGCACGTTGTTCTGAAAGAAGAAAGCGCCTATGGAGATAAATATCATCAGCACTATCAGCGGGCGCATAATGCGGAACAGCGATATGCCGGCCGCCTTCATGGCCGTGAGCTCGAGTTTCTCGCCAAGGTTGCCGAAAGTCATCAGCGAAGCCAGTAGTACCGCAAGAGGTAGCGCCATGGGTACCATAGTCAGCGCTGCATAGAAAAACAACTCGCATATCACCGAAAAATCCAGACCTTTGCCTACAAGATCTTCGATGTACTTCCACAGAAATTGCATCATCAGGATAAACAAACTGATGAAGAACGTCATGGCCAGCAGCGGGACAAACCGTTGCAACATAAACGAATGTAGACGTTTCAGTATCATAACGATGCAATAGCTGTTTGCGGTATCATACGCTGCAACCGCAGCATGCGTACCTATCAAGATGCAAAGTTAACGATTTTCGGTTGCATAGACACCACTCACGCCCTAAATATGCACGAAAAATTCCGTTGCGCACGAAAATGAGCACGATAAAAAAACTCCGCAGAGCCTTCGGCCATTCCCGAAAGCCCTGCGGACATAATAAGGACATAGGTTGTTAGCGATAAGGATATAGGACCTTATCGGAGGAGAATTATCTTGGTGTAATTGCCTTTTCGGAGAATGTAGAATCCGCTTGTGGGATTGGTCACGCGAATGCCTTGCAAGTTATAGACTTCGGCATCGCTCCAGTCTTGCGGTTCCTCAACGACCTCCACGCGGATGTCTTCAACGGCTGAGTATTGACTTAACAGTCGCTGAATAAAGTTGGTGGCTGTCGTCTTGAGTGCCGGGAACTGGTCGCCGAGAGACTTGGAGGCGTCAAGGGCAAACATTATTGCCGCCGAGGTCTTGATGTCTTCGACTTTGATGACGCCTTCGCGCATCATCTCGACGTTGTGCTGCCAGTCGTCGCGCGACGGAATGTATATCCATTCATCGATGTATTCGTCTTTGATGTCCAGAACGTTGCCGGTTTCGTCTCGGCAGTCGTCAAAGGTGAAAGTGAGGTACAATCCGTTGAGAGAGCCCTTAACCTTAGTGCCGGATGTGCTGCTGATGCCGTAGTATTCGATGCCGTTGAGCGAATAATCGTCGATGCTGAATGTGCCTTGAATCCAGCGTTTGGATTCTTTGGCCGAAGACGAGGCATTGGTACCGTCAAGTGTCAGTCTGTATTTATCGCCATCCGACATCATCGGTACGGTTATGGATATGGTGCGCTTAGTGGTTCGGCTGTTAAGTTCTTTATAAATCTTGGTGAGTTCGTTTTCGACTTCGGCAATATTTGCTACCGAGTGCGCATTGCTGTCGTCCGAGGCAAGTTGGGTGAGGTTGAACATAAATTGTTCGTCATCAAGTACGTCTGCGCTCTTCAGGCCGATGGTATAGGCTTTCAACGGGAGTTCTTGAATCTTTGTGTTGCCAATCTTAGTATGGAGCTGGGCGGCATAGTTGCGCCAGTTCTTGGGCGCGGGGTTCATAGCCAGTGAACCCTGGTCAAGTCCGTCTGTGAAAGTGATGAGGATGGCGTTGCTGAGGTTGTCGGGATAAGTGGGGTTGCCAAGTGCATCGATGCTCTTTTCGACAGCATAGTACAGCAGCGTTGCATTATCCATCTGCAAGCCGTTGATAAAGTCGAAGAATGTATTTTTAGTGGTGTCAGACAGACGTTGGATTGGCAGCGTCTTCAGCGTGGTGTTGAATGAAGTTACACCCATATAGATGCCGCTGTCGTCCTCCGGGTCAGGTTCTACAAAGTTGAAAACATCATCGTTAAGGATGCCGACAGGGAAAACGAGTTTGAATTCCTCGGTTGTATATGTGGTCTTACCGGAATATCCTCCGCTTGTTTCGAATGCGCCAATGGGAAAGACAATAGTTCTGCCGTCATCGCTCAACTTGCCGTAGTATTTGCTCGAGTAGCCGTTCTCAGGGCATCGTTGCTTGACTGTGAGATTATATTTGGTGCTTGTATAGTCATTACCACCAAAGTAAAACCATGTGTATGGTTCTAAGTAGATTTTGTCTTTTGCTTTGGCGTGCAGATACACATAGACGTTGTCGTCATTGTAAGTGTTGCCACGAGAATTTGCTGTTCCCAGCGACTCGGAAGCCTCAGTATAAGGCTGGAAGCGGAATACATTGGGCTTTGTGCTTGATTGCTCAAATGGTTCTATATAAATAACTTTGTCTTTCACGGGATAGGCCGTGCTGACAAGGTTGGTTTTTGTGATTACGTCATACCAACTGATATTTCTGCCCCTACCAACCCATATATCGGAATACTCTGTCGGATCTTTGTCGTAGATGTTTTCATTAAGGATTCCTTTTGGAATATTTAATACTAAATTACCGCTATATCGTGTTTCCTTTGTGCCGGTGTTAATTTGCCTTGTCACTTCAAAAGAACGGGGATAGAAATAAATTTTGTCATTTGTTTTACCATAGCTAACTTCCCCATAATGTGCGCAATCAAAACCATTTTCAGGGCAACGTTGTTTGACTATGAGATAGTATTTATTGCTGGTGTAACTATTATTCCCATAGTACATATATCGGAAACCCTCGATATAAACGCGGTTTTTACCAACGACATGTATGTACACATAGACATTGTCGTCATTGTAAGTGCGGGGGCGGCCGTAGTAGGAGCTATCAGCATTTCCCAGAGTCTCGGAAGCTCGGGCGTAGGGTTGGACACGGAAGACGTTGGGGCGTTCGTCGGATTGTTCGATTTGGACGTTCCATGACTTATAGCCTACCAAGTAGCTATCGCTGATGCGCCACACATTGACGATGTAGTCTTGCCATGTTCCGGTACCGACGTTGGTCCACGTCTCGGCCATGAGGATGATTGTGCTCCACAAGAGAGCGAAGAGTGTAAGGTATCGTTTCATTTGTCTGAAAGATGTGCGTCCTGACCCCCGCGGCCGCTGTTAAGGGATAAAGAAAAGGTGTGAGGATCTATTTGTTCCATTGGTAGTTCAGGTCTTGGCGTACCCCTTATAAACAATGGAACAATAACCCCACACCGATTATGCATATACACTCCGGCGCAATACACGTCGGATGTCTTATGCAAACGATGTAGGTGTCATTGTAGCTCCATCTTCTTTATAAGATTCGAACCGCCAAGTTTGAACTACGAAGAATGTGCCGAATAACACCTTGTGTTTATTGATATGTCTCGGCCTATTAAGGCCTACGACACGCCTCTGCGTGTCACGATGCAAAAGTAGCGAAAAAATTTAATATGCTGGCAATTGCTGCGAAAAAAAGTCCGAGATTTTTGAGCGCATACCTCAAAAGTCTCGGACGTATTATGCGGAGAGTAGTGCGGTGTGTGTCAGCGTAGACGATCGGCGCTGCGGAGCAGGCGATAGTCGCGATGCATCAGGCGTAACGCGACAAAGGAGGATATGAGCGCCAGCATCGGCATAACGATGCCGCCGATGATGGATATTGTAGCACCTTCGAGTCCGGCGCAGGTGTATGCCGCAATGGCGGCCTCCAATACTACGATAAGGCCCAGCGCAAGGCGGGTAACCTTCATTTGGTAGCGCAGATTGCGGTATAGGAAGATGTCTATAAGCAGCAGTAAGGCTACGAGAATGTCTACGCACAGCAGTACTGGAGTCTGCACGGCGCACACATCGACGCCATTGGCCGTAACGGCGTAAGGTAGGATGCCCGCGAGGGCTACGAAGATTGCGGAGATGAGCAGTAGTACGGACTGCCAACGTTGGATTACCATGTCTGTTGTCTTTTATGTGTTTGTATGTATGTTTTGTTTTTATTCAATTAGGCCGGCCATTCGCGTTAGTGCGTGTTTGCGGCGGTGTATGTTCTTTGATGACTTGTGTATGCGAGGCGATGTTGGTCGGGTGGGGGTCAGCGACCATTGCGCAGGGCTTCCTCGATGAGGGTCATTTTTACCGGTGTGATGCCTGCGCGGCGCAAGATATCGCCATCGGCCTCCAATCGACGTATCAGTGCTTCCGTGTCTCCATCCTGTTGTGCAAGACGGTATTGGGTGAGAGCTTCGCGGATATTGCCTGTGGCCGCTTCAAGATGTCCTATATTCAGATGATCCTCCGTTGTGAGACTTTCGGCGTTTATGCGCTGCCAATACTTGCGAGCCGACTCGTAATCACCTTGAGCAAAGAGTACCCAAGCCATGAGCCGCCATAGCCGAGTATCTTCCGGGTCGGCAAATTCGACCTTACGCAAGAGGTTGAGAGCCTTGGCCCAGCGCGTGAGGCGAATATATGCGTAGGCCAAAGCCAATGTCGCGCTTGTGTCATCGGGCGCGGCTTCGGACAGACGTTTGTAGTATGTCAAGGCTTGTCCGTCGCGCCCTATGCGTCGGTTGGTATACGCCAATCGCCGCAGCAGCCAACGGCTGTTATCGTCCAACAGTTCGGCATGTTCGTAGGCGGACAATGCGGCGGACATGTCGCCCAATTGTTCGTGGCAATAACCTATCTTCTGGTATAAGGTAGCCTCGGGTGCGTCATCTGCATCCTCGAGGCTACGGAAAGCGGTCAGCGCGTCTTCCCAGTATTCGTATTTGAAATAGTATTCGCCAAGAAGCGACACCATAGTTTCATCGTGTATATAGGGCGCCAGTGCCGGGACGGTGAGCAAGTTAAGCCCTTCGCGATAAGGGTCGGCAAATTCGCCCTTGCGACGGTATAGTTTGACAAAGCGGTAGTAGTTTTGCAGGAAAGAACGAGTAGCGCGATGTACTGCCACATCGCGTTCCGACATATTGGCCTCATTGGGATCAACAGCTTCGGCAATTTGCTCGGTGTTTTGATTCAGTTGGTTGATAATGAAATCTCTCTGCGCCTTAGGAACCATATACGCGGACAGCACCATAGAATATTTATCATTATCGCACAGGTAGGCCAATCGATCCACCACTTGTGCCATACCGTCTTGCCCTCCCTCGGTGTAGACCACCTGCGAGTGCTCGGGGTTGTATGGTATAAACCAGTTGACTACATCGTTGAAGAATGCGTAATTCTTCATATGTGAAAAGGTGCTCATAAAGATGTCTGCACCATCCTGCTGCAACTCGCCCATACGTCGCAGCCCGTCGGCAATGCCGCTGTGTTCGAGCATTTTTCCCCATTCGGGGTTAGCTTCCAGCTTCTCGAGGTCCTCAATTTTGATGCCCTCTTTCGGAAGGTTGCCATCCTTAATTTGGTCCATTATGCTGTCGCGAATCTTGCTGACTTCCGGAATGATTACATCGCGCATGGCGCGGTCTACGTTCTCGGTGTTGCGTATACGCACCATCTCTAATGTTATCGTCTTGAAGTCGCGGTTCCATGTAGCCATTTCGGCTATAGAAGCCAGTATGTCCTTCAATTGTGGGCTAATGGGGCGTCGGCGGTGGCGGAAAAGCATTATTGTCAAAGCGCACAATGCTGTGGTCGCTATGTGCGGACGGCTGTCGGCATAGGTCATGTACAGGCGAGCCATCGCAATTTGTCGACCCGTGTCGGCGTATTGCAAATCGCCGAGCATCAAGGCCGCAATCATACTTATGGCATATGTCTCGACATCGAGTTCCTCGCCTTTAGCAGTCACGGTGTCGATTCCTTGCATCAGATGCTCCAATTGTTCATCCTTGAGCGGGTGAGATGTCCAGACATATTCGAACAAAGCCTTGATCGCTTCCTCCTTGGGCTTCTGACCGCGATAAGCCGTATCCTCGGGACCGGCAGAAGCCAATGCTGAGACGATATCCGCATCGGCGTCTATGGCTGCGTAATAAGCGGCAATAAGAACTTCAAGACTTTCGCTTCTAAGCTTTCGCAGCCGCACATTATCAAAGTACAGCGAGCTGTGCCCCGGGATGTCTATGGCTCGGCGCAGTCGGTCAAAAAGAGCCCAAGCCTCCAATTGCATACGTCCGAAGACCTTGTCGAGGTCGGGGTCGACAACTCCCTCGGCAAAATAGGAGAGCATATAACCATAATTGGCGATTGCGGTCTTGATGTCCGCGCCCACCTCCCATTGCATCTTTTGCTCGGCCAAGGCATGCATCTGCTCCAGAGCGTTTTTCAAACGTCCGGCAGATATGTCTTCGTTGATATTGCGCAGGCTTTTTATTGTTTCGTTTCTGCTCATTGAAAGAGGTCTTATGGTTTTGTTTTTTTAATTTCGGGTTATGCTCGTATGGCGAAAAAAACTTTTCAGCGTCTATGTTTTGATATGCATATTGCCGAGTGTGTCTTGTGCATGTGCCGCGTAGCCATTATAATAATGTAAAAACACGGTATCTGTTTGACACAAGCGCCGACATTACTTATGCAAACTCTATGCCAAGCGCAGTAAGGTGCTTCTTGAGCCATTCGACACGTTCTCGGTCCAATGATTCACCCAAAGGGATAATGTCGTAATGGCCGGAGGACAGGTAGGCCGCCGCCGAGGCTCCATAAAAATACACACGCCTCACTTTGCACCATTGGATACGGCAATCCTCGGGAATATGGCCGGTGTTCTCGACGGCATAGCGTATCCACAGACCATCATCGTCCATGATTACACGCCGCGGATAGGCCCATTGTACTGCACGTTGTGATGTGGCATAGCTTAGGTATACCATTAGCAATATCGAGGGGTATAGCAGTAAGGCCACCATCAGAGCCACGAAAATGCATACAGGCCACCATGCGGCCGCTATGGCCAGGCCGCCCGGTATTGTTAGCAGCCACCAGTGACGTCCGAGCCATACGGGATAGGCACGACGTACATACGCCGCCGCTCCGGGCGCAAAGAGATCGTTGTCGTCTTTGTTCGGCATCCGAGACTCGGTTTCAGTGGCTTTAGAATCTTTTGAAATGCTATTCATCATGTGGCAAATATACGCCATTTGAGCCGAATGGCCAAATATAGAGAGACCCTCGAAGAGTAGTATACGGAGGTTTGAACCGGGATGAAGTAACCTTCGCACTCGGGTTGAAGGGGATTGAATGTCTTTCTTTCTTACTTTGGCGAGAGCGAGCAGGCCGCGTCACCCTAAGCGGATGTCGCGGCCTGTATTGTGCTTTGAGCGAGAGGAGGACGTGATTATTTGACGCGCTCCACGTAGCTGCCGTCGCTGGTGTTGATGCGCACCTTGTCTCCAACGTTGCAGAACAGGGGCACACGTATCTCGGCGCCGGTTTCCACGGTGGCAGGTTTCAAGGTGTTGGTGGCGGTATCGCCCTTGATGCCGGGCTCAGTGTAGGTAATTTCAAGGACTACAGACTGGGGCATCTCGCAGGTGAGGATGGTGTCCGAAGCGGCGTGTACCATGGCCTCGCAGATGTCGCCTTCTTTGAGAAACTGCACACCCTCGATGCTTTCGCCCGGGATTGCTACTTGCTCAAAAGTCTCGGTGTGCATAAAGTTGTAGCCCATGTCGTCCTTGTACAGGTACTGGTAGGGGCGGCGTTCGATGCGAACTTCGTCCACCTTGACGCCCGAGTTCCAAGTCTTGTCGATGATGCGGCCGGTCTTGACGTTTCTCAGTTTGGTGCGGACAAAAGCCGGGCCTTTGCCGGGCTTTACGTGCAGAAATTCAACGATGAAGAAGTAATTGCCATCGATTTCGAGGCACATACCATTCTTAAAATCAGCTGTTGTTGCCATGTCGTATTATGCTTAGTTGTTTCGTGTTGTATAGTCTTGCTTACAGAACTCTTCGGGAAACCCTCTATCCGATGTTCGCAATATGCGCGACATATTGAGTTGAGCCCCCGAAAATGCCTGCAAATTTACGATTTTTTTTGCAAAGCCGAGTGTTCTTCGGCGTATAAAGTCAAAATAAATTTGTGCGTGTGGATATTATTGGCTAATTTTGCGTGCATTTTTGTGGGGGAACTATATCCTCTGCAAAAGCATAAGTACAGACAACATAAGATATAAAGATATAACACTACCAATAACAACGCCAAATGAACGTAACGATAGAAAAAAACTCGGCGGTTTACGGTATCATCAACGTAAACGTTGTAGAAGCCGATTACGCAGATAAGGTCAAGAAAGAACTGCGTACCATCGGAGCCAAACGTGTCATCCCCGGATTTCGTCAGGGTCATGCGCCCATGCCTACTCTTGTCCGAATGTTCGGAAAGCAAGTCAAGAGCGAAGTGCTCAATGATGTGGTATATGATGCTGTCATCACCCATATCCGCGACAACAAGTTGCACGTGCTCGGTGAGCCCCTGCCTTTGGAAAAAAAAGAAATAAATCTCAGCGACAAAGACTATGACTTCCAATATGAAATTGGCTTTGCCCCTGAAATTGACATAACTGTTGATAAAAGCGTTAAGTTGCCTCGGTACGACATAGAAGTGTCCGAGCAGATGTACAAAGACGAAGATGAAGCCCTGCGCAAGCGCTTCGCGAAGCAGGAACCCGGTGAGGTTACAGATGACCGCAGCCTAATCAAAGGTTCGTTGCAACAGCTCAACGCCGATGGTTCTGTCAACGAAAACGAAGGCGCCATTCAGGTGACTAATGCCATAATTGCGCCGTTCACTTTCAAAGATGACAAACAGAAGGCCCTCTTCGTAGACAAGCATGTAAATGATAAGGTTGTATTCAATCCTTATGACAGCTGCAACGGCAACGCCGCCGAGTTGTCTTCCATGCTCAACATAGAAAAGACCATAGCCGGCGATGTTCATAGTGACTTTGTGCTCGCTATCAGCGAAATCATAGTAATGAAAGACGCTGAACACGATCAACCATTCTACGATTCGGTATTCGGCAAGGACAAGGTTCAAGACGAAGCTGCATATGAGGCTGCTGTCAAAGAAGGACTGGCTGTACAACTGGCGCGTAATTCAGAAGAGCTCTTCGATGTGACAGCACGCAACTACTTTGTCGAGAAGTATGGTGATATGGAGCTCCCCACCGAATTCCTCAAGAAATGGCTCGTTGTACGCAATGAAGAACTCACAGCCGAAAACATCGACAAAGAATACGAGCATATGCTTCCCTCGTTAAAATGGCAGCTTATCGAAGAACGTATCGCTAATGTTCTTAATATCGAAATCAAAGAAGACGATGTTATGGAATACGCCAAGGCTGTGGCAAACCGTCAGTTTATTCAGTATGGCATCACCAATATGGACGATGCAACCATTACGGAATACGCCAAACGCCTGCTTAATGACAATAACACTCGTTCGCGCATCGTGGAGGCCACCAGTGAGATGAAGCTCTTCAGCACCTTGCGTAACAACGTAACCATCGAAAAAAAGATAGTCTCCTTCGACGAATTCAAAAAAATCGCGGAAGAAACTAAAGCGCTATAATACACAGAAGTCTACTGCATATTAAATATTGTTAAATCAAGGTTGCTTATTAAACTATCTACAGTTGTCATCGTCATATAGACAAAGACTTCAAAAACATCCTGACAACATAGATACTATATACAGCAATTGAATGCGATAGTAATGTAATAGACTGGCTTTAAGATTAATATCGAGCCTCGGGTCGAGATGATCCGGGGCTCGTGTTTTTTTGATAGTATCAACTTACATATATACTGTATCGCTCTTGGTGGCATACAAGCATTTGATTGACCGATTAAAAAAGTTCCGAGGATAATTCCATGTTCTTTTTAAGTCGGGAGACAAAAGTTTATAAAGCAAAGCTTTATGTGCGTATGAAAAAAAATATTCCAAAAAAGATTGTCGAAGGTTTGTGTGGCTAAAAAAAAGTGTGTACCTTTGCAGTGCTTTTGCAAGACATGGTGAGCATAGCTCAGTTGGTTAGAGCGTCGGATTGTGGTTCCGAAGGTCGTGGGTTCGACCCCCACTGTTCACCCCAAACAAGACGCCGGTAGACTTCTGCCGGCGTCTTGTGCTATTAAGCAGTTACGGCATCTGCATATTGTCATCCGAGATTGAAACTTATGGAGAGATATGTGTCGTAAGCTTGTTTAGTCTTTTTATCCACGTTTACTCACGCTTAGTTTCACATCTCAGCCTCTTTGTCTTCATAATAATTATGACTTACGATTCAGCAACGCCATTGACTACAGACCGGTGTCACCTGCGTGCAAGACTCGATCAAGCTTTGGAGCGCATCAATGTGCCATCCTTCGCTGACGCAGATCCCATACAATTTCCACGCTCCTTTACCGATAGCCGCGATGTGGAGATTTCGGCGCTATTATGTTCAACCATAGCATGGGGCAACCGCAAGATGATTGTACGCAATTGTCAACGTATGCTTGAGATTATGGATAACGCTCCTTATGACTACGTGCGGTCGAAGTCCTACGAAGACTTGGACGATGCCATCAATATTCATAGGACATTCTTCGGGCGTAATCTCAAGTACTACTTGCGCGGGTTGCAAGCTCTTTATACGCGCTATGGCAGCCTTGAAGCATTTGTAACCGCCTCCAAGGCCGATTGTTCCGAGACTCCTGCATGGTCCTTGGCTGAATCCTTGGCATCATTATTGGCCGAGGCTAATGATGGACTTAGGGATACGCGCTGCATATCCGTAAGTGTTGCTACTCCCCTTAAGCGTCTCAATATGGCCCTGCGGTGGCTTGTACGTGATGACGGCATTGTAGACATCGGGCTGTGGAAAGTACTTAAGCCTTCGCAACTATATATTCCGCTGGATGTCCACGTTGCCGATGTGTCGCGTGCTCTCGGATTGCTTCAACGGCGTTCCAATGATCGACGGGCCGTACTCGATTTGACTGCAGAACTGCGTTGCTGGCGTCCGGACGACCCTGTGGCATACGACTTTGCTCTCTTTGGCATCGGGATGGAGCAGTCTATGGATTTGCGGTAAAAGTTTGTGCCCTCCGGTGTTCTTCTATATGTAAGGAACAGACCGGGGACTTCAGTTGAAGCCCCCGGGTGTGTATAGGTATTGATTAAGATAAAAGGTCTTTTGGAAAAGATGTCTATCGATGTTTAATAGTTGTCGGCGCGTAGCTCGAAGAAGCTTTGCGGATGGGCGCATACCGGACATGCGGCAGGTGCTTTGGGCCCGATGACGATGTGTCCGCAGTTGCGGCACACCCATACGCGATCGCCATCACGCGAAAACACAATGCCTTCCTCGATGTTTTGCAGAAGACGGCGGTAGCGCTCTTCATGGAGACGTTCGATATCAGCCACGGCGCGGAAGCGCTTGGCTATGGCAGAGAAACCTTCCTCCTCGGCATCCACGGCCATACGCTCGTACATGTCAGTCCATTCGTAATTCTCGCCGTCGGCAGCATCGCGCAGGTTGGCCATGGTATCCGGCATATCTCCGCCATGCAGCAGTTTGAACCACAGCTTGGCATGTTCTTTCTCGTTGTGGGAAGTTTCCTCAAATATCGCGGCAATTTGCTCGTAACCGTCCTTGCGAGCTTTAGACGCGTAGTATGAGTACTTGGTGTGTGCCTTGGATTCGCCGGCGAAGGCTTCCATAAGGTTCTTCTCTGTCTTTGTCCCTTTAAGGTCTTTCATAATTATAAGATGTATATGGTGTGTATATAGAGTATGTTATGATGCTATGCGTCGTATGTGGTTTCGCTTTCTTCCGAGCGGCCGGCGCGGCAATCGGGGCATAGCCCGGTGAACACCAATACCGTGTGTTCAATGTCGAAGCCACCGGGATGGCTGATGGTGTCCATGTCGAATGGGATATCGTACACTTTTCGGCATTGTCGGCACTGAAAATGCGCGTGCGGCTTGTGAAAATAATCGTAGCGGCACTCGCTGCTGTCTCCTGCCACTGTCTCTATAACACCTTTGTCCAGAAAAAGTTTGACCGTGTTATATACGGTCGAGCGTGACAGCGTGGGTTGCATGGCGTGTACGTCTTCGTATATGCGGTCCGCCGAAGGGTGGCATGTTGTTCCGGTAAGGTATTCCAGAACGGAAAGCCGCTGTGCCGATGGACGAATCCCCGCTTCGGTCAGGATTTCGATAAGTTGCGCGGTAGGGAGTTGCATATGTTCTATTTTTAGATTTATTCCAAATATTAAATCAATGCAAAATTAATCACTTTCATCCAAACAACCAAATATTTTCAAAAAAAGATTGCGTATCTCCCGGCACGAGGGACATGCGCAATCTTTTTTATTGGAAGTAAGTCTTGTTTATTATAATACTTACAGCTCCGTATTTGTGTTGGCTAAATCCTTGGCTGCATTCTTGCTGCCGTATGTCTCCTTGACATTCCAGACGGCGAGCGAACCCAATAGCAGTAGTATGCCCGAGCTGACAAGCATTAATACGGTATTGGGCGTACCGGTTTCGGTTGGAGCGAAGCAGCCGAGCAACATTCCGCCGAATATGGCTGCAACAATTTGAGGAATGCATATCGTGCAGTTGAACAATCCGAGATATGTACCGATGTGATCTCCTCCGAGGGCATTGGTCAGTATTGTGAAAGGCATAGCCAGCATTGCAGCCCAAGCGCAGCCCATCAGGGCATAGCATATGCCCAATATATACTGGTCGGTAACGAAGAATACCGACATAAAGCCTATGGCGCCTATCAGAAGGCTAAGTGAGTAGCCCAGGCGGCGGTTGCGGAACTGGGATAGCACTGCGGCCCATAGCAGCGCTGCTATGGCCTGTATTGCCAGAAGTACGCCGTTCCAGTCGCCGGCGTCTTGGTACTCCTTGGAGGCGGCGTTAAGCACAGTGGATTCTATGGTGGTGATGGTAGAACCATCGTAGGGGATGTCTTCGGTCTGTTCGGCCACGTACTTGTTTGTAGTTTTGTCAAAACTATATATGTGCGCCAGTTGCAGGTGTTCGCCGGCTTTGACTTGCGACAATGCCGAGAATGTGGTTGCCGCCTGATTGACACATACATTCTTACCATCCACCACGATATTATCGCCGGCATCGGCGATGCATCCGTCCTGAGGCGCGACCTTTGCAACGCCTGTAACATAGACTACTTCGCTCTTTGCCACGACAGTGTCACCGGAGGCATTGATGACGGTTGTAGGCGACATCTTGTTTCCGTCTATTATGATACCGCCAAGCGATAGCTTGCCATCGGCTACCACGGGTTTGTCTTGGGCGAGGACATATTTTTCGGTATAAGCCTTGCCATTGATTGATATGCCGTCAACTTTGATGACCGAAGGGGCGTGGAACACGTGGTTGGCAATAGCGTCAGTCGAGTATGACCACATAAATAAGAAGGCAGCCCAGCAGAAGAACTGCACAAGGCCTACGGTCCAGAATACCTTGGGTGCACGAGCAAGCAGGCGGAACATTCCGGGGCCTTTTTTCTTGTTGGTTTGAGCCTTTGCAGGGTCTATGCCATGGTAAGCCGCGTACTGAGCCGGCGGCATCTCCTTAACTTTGGCAAATGTGTATACCACACACAGTAGCAGAACGGCAGCCCCGATGTAGAACGACCAAGTAACCGTAGCCGGTACCTCGCCGTCGGCAGCGGTATTGGACATAAACATTGCCAGTATTATGGGGCATACATAACCTACAACGCTGCCGGCATTGCACAAGAAAGATTGTATCGAATATGCCAGACCTTTTTGTTTTTCGTTTACAAAATCACCCACGAGCATCTTGAAAGGCTGCATTGCCATGTTTATGGACGTGTCCAAGAACATGAGCATAACCAAGCCGAAGATTATAGCCGAGCTCACCGACAGACCCAGCGACCCGGCGTTGGGCAAGAAGCACATGACGATGATGGCGGCAGCGGCGCCGATGAGCAGGTAGGGTAGGCGACGACCAAATCGATTCCAAGTGCGGTCGCTGGTGCTGCCGACGATAGGTTGCACTATAAGCCCCATCAGCGGCGGCAAAATCCAAAAATAACTAAGGTCATGCGGATCGGCACCTATGGTCGAAAAAATTCGGCTCACTTGTGCACTTTGTAGTGCATAGGCAATTTGGACGCCGAAAAATCCGAAACTAAGATTCCATAGCTTCCAGAATCCCAAATCAGGTTTGTTCATAGCGGGTAATATGTAGTTGTTTAAGAATATGTTACTTCACTCAGGCCTCGAGGCCGGACTGCGCCGATAAAAATATGGTGGCGCGTGTCCTGCATATCGGCAGCGCATTGCCGCTGCTTTGTGCCATTGTGGCAAATAAAGATGAT
Source organism: Bacteroidales bacterium H4 (assembly GCA_001701165.1). GTDB lineage: Bacteria > Bacteroidota > Bacteroidia > Bacteroidales > Muribaculaceae > CAG-873. The sequence continues at coordinate 32,817 of DAAP01000046.1, forward strand.
ACAATCTCAAAAACGGCAGGTTGACACAGGTGTCATCTCCTCATGAAAGCCTAAGGCTTTTCGGCTGACAAAGTTAGCGATTTTTTGTCAAATGCGAATACAATATTTAAAGAAAAAAAGCGGTAAAACGGATGCTATATCCCCGAAAAGCAGCAATTTTGTATGCGGTACGGGGAATTACTCTATACAGCTCTGCAGACGATTTTTTATGCGAAATTGCATTATCAATTACGAAGGTCGTTATTACGATACTGTATGTTCTGATGAGGTCTACAACTCTAATGCCGAAATCAAGGAGGGCAAAGGCGCGTCTATGACGCTGACCGATGCCGCAGGCAAGGTCATCAAGTCTGAGACCTATACGCGCAAGTCTGACCGCTCGGAATGGACGACTGCCATCGGGCGCACTACTCGCAAGGCCGTAGGCCTGGCCATTGCTCAAGCTCGCAACGCCGCAGGGCTTTCGGTTCGCGACCTCGCCGACCGCTGCGGTCTTGATGCCGGCCATCTCTGCCGTATCGAAAACGGACGCATGAATGTGACCATCGACACGGTCGCCAAAATCTGCAAGGCGCTCGGTCTGCGTCTTGAAGCGGTGTCGGCTTCTGAAACGAAATAAAGCAAAAGCGACCGCGTCTGCTCTACATGGCGCGGTCGCGCCTGCCTTTTTGAAATTAAAAAATCGT